>CAYFTL010000030.1:347-24442 GCA_964346145.1 uncultured Oscillospiraceae bacterium
GATGTATAGGGATGACGACCCGGCGGCCTTCGACGAGATCTTTGTCGGTGGTGCAAACCAGCTGGCCAAAGCTATGGGATGGGAACCTGCTCACGGTATGTTGGATGTGGTTAACCCCTGGGTTACCGAAAATAACAGCATTTGGGGTACCCACACCTGTTGCCTGTTGCCGGCCCAAACCTATGGTGCTCTAGCCGTGAAATCCACAGTAGAATCCAATAGCTGGCAAGGCGTGCTGGATCCTGTAACGGTAAGCGCGTTGGTCATGGACGACGGCAACGATCAGGCGATCTTCCTCTCCTGCGATTTGGTGGTGGTGCGCTCACGAGTGCTGGACATTGTTCGGGAAAAACTTGCCCGCATCAATCCCCAAATCCCCGGCATGAAAATTTTGATGAATGCCACCCACACTCACGCAGGCCCGAGTCATTATGTGGATAAACATCTTTTTGACTACGGCATGGAAGTAGCCTCCTCCGACGACTATAGGGAATTTCTGACCGATCAGTGTGCCGATGCAGTCAACGAGGCTTGGAACAAGCGGGCCGGCGGATCGTACGCCTACGGTTACGGATATGCTGTGGTCGGGCACAGCCGCCGTGTTTGCTATTTCGACGACGTATCTAAGCGTCCAGGGGCAATCAACAACTCTACCCACGGGGTAAACGGCACAGCGGTAATGTACGGAGACACCAGCGACGACAACTTCTCTCACTACGAAGCAGGGGCCGATCACTTTATCAATCTTCTATATACTTATAATGAAGCGGAGCAGCTCACCGGGGCAATTATCAACGTACCGTGTCCGTCCCAGAATTCGGAACATGAGTGGGTGCTGTCGGCCGACTATTGGCACGATGTGCGCCAGACTATCCGCGCAAAGCATGGAGAAATCTTTATTTTGCCCCAATGCGGCGCGGCCGGAGATTTGGCACCTCGCGTTCTTCACTACAAACAAGCGCAGGATCGCCGTTTCCGCCTAAAGTATGAAAACGAAGAAACCGAGCGCGCTGCCCGCAAAGACATCGCCGAACGCATCGGTGTCGCTTTCGATGAGGTTCTGGATTGGGCCGGCAAGGAAAAATTTACTGATGGGAAGATTACTCACGTGGTGGAAACGGTAAACCTGTCCAAGCGGCTGATCACAGATGATGAATATCAAGCGGCCAAGGCAGGTTACGCTCAAGAGATGGCCAAGGATTTTAAAACCGATGGCGATCCGCAGCAGCGCTTGGTTGAAAATTCTACCCTTGTCAGCCTGCGCAACCGCTACAAAAATATTATCGACCGCTACCAGAGCACGCAGACCGAACCCACCTTGCCCATGGAGCTTCATGTTATCGGCGTGGGGAATGTGGCTTTCGCTAGCAATCGCTTTGAACTGTACATGGACTTCATGCATCGGATTCAGGCGCGCAGTCCCTTCCAACAAACCTTTGTGGTGCAACTGGCCGCTCAACCCGGGAATGATGGTGGAAGCTATCTGTGCACACAACGCGGTTTTGAAGGGCGCGGCTACAACGCCAGCATGTATTGCAACCAGGTATCGCCCGAGGGTGGCCAGCAGCTTGTGGACGAGACCGTGAAAGTGCTCAAGGAAATTCGTTGACACAAAAAATACATTGGCGTCGCGTCGTTTGTGCGTCCGCGGTGAAGTTTTTGGCGGTTTTGTAAACGAATGTGCGAAAATGTGTGCATATCCACTTCTATTGTACATCTTGCAAAAAGTTAAAACTTGCCCGGTTTCCGGCATTGCCTGACCATATTTCCGCCGAAAATTTGGTGGGAATATGGTCGGTTTCGATCAGAATGTGCTAAACTGTTTGACGTAGCTACCGCTTAGCGATTGCTTTAAGGAGGGATTCAGTCAATGGAATATATGTTGGACTCGGCAAATCTGGAAGAACTGCGCCGCGGGTTAGAATATTATCCTATTGTAGGGGTTACCACAAACCCCAGCATATTAAAAGCCGAAGGCAAGATCAATCTAAAAGATCACTATGTGCACCTGCGAGATCTGTGCGGCGATCGGTCGCTGCACGTGCAGCTCGTTTCTCGCCAAACACCAGAGATGGTGGAGGAAGCTAAAGCGATCGTTCGTTTGCTGGGTAGCGCTACTTACATCAAAGTTCCTGTGACCGACCAGGGGATTAAAGCGATTAAGGCGCTGAAAGCTATGGGCATCAAGGTAACGGCAACGGCGGTGTATTCCTTTGCTCAAGGCGCATTGGCCGTGGCGTGTGGAGCGGATTATGTTGCGCCCTATTGCAACCGCATGGAAAACAATCAAATCGACTTTCGAAAAACAATCGAAGGCTTGAGAAATGTCATAGATCGTGACGGCTACGCCGGAAAAATAATGGCTGCAAGCTTTAAAAACATGGGTCAGGCGAACGATGCATTGCTCTGTGGTGCCCACGCCCTAACGCTACAACCGGCGCTGTTGCGCAGCGCGCTCGCCTCGCCTTTGGTTGCCGATGCCGTTTGCGCCTTTGAAGCAGATTATGCCTTGTTCCATGACAAAGCGCAAGCGGAACTTTTAAGTCAAGAATGAGGAATATAGCTGAATAAAAGTGAATTTGAACCAACATACGGTGATCGCGATGCCGGTAGGGAGAAGCATGCGACAACGCGAAAACCTGGTCCGACACTGCATCCTAAAATCAAACGCCTGTAAAAGCTATCAAGCATTTTGGGCAAACCATGATCACCTATCCTTAAGCCGTTTTCGACCCATAATATGCCGAAGGCGGCTTTTTGCTATTGACCTTGACGGCGACAATTTTGTATGAATTTATTGCTGGAATTTTCTTAAAAAAGATGTTAAATGCTAGTGAAGCGTGGTACAATCCTATAAGTCATTGATTTGAGAATGGTTTGTATATTCTAAGAGAATGGAGGGATTTCATGTTGAAGGTGGGAATCGTTGGAGCACGCGGGTTATCTACATTGATGGGATTTAACGCTTTCGATAACGTAGAAGTGAGCGCGCTGTGCGATTTAAACGAAGATTTGCTAAAAGAGCAGAGTGTCAAACACAACATCGGCCATACCTATCGAGTGTTTGAAGATATGCTGGCTGCTGATATTGACGCGGTGGTCATCGCTACGCCGATGCAGTGCCACGTGCCCCAGGCGATAGCGGCGCTGGAGGCGGGCAAGCACGTGCTCAGCGAGGTTACCGCGGGCGTCACGATGGACGAACTGTGGTGGTTGGTGGAAGCGGTAGAAGCCAGCGAAAAGACGTATATGTTTGCAGAAAACTATTGCTATATGCCTTTTTGCCAGCAGATTCGCGAAATGGTGCGCCGGGGCGTGTTTGGCGATGTTTATTACGGCGAAGGGGAATATTTGCACAATGTGCGTGGGTTACTCAAGTATCCGGATGGAAAAGATTCGTGGCGCAAGTATTGGCAGTTGGGCAAGCGTGGCGCATTTTATCCCACCCATTCCATAGGGCCGGTCATGCAATGGTTTGAAGGCGATGCCATAGAGTCCATCAGTTGTTATTCTGCGGGTCACCATTTTTCGTTGCGCCAGGATGATACCACATTGACTTTGTGTCAGCTGAAAAGTGGCAAGCTGATAAAAATTCGCGTCGATTGCGTTTCGCCCCGCCCACACAACATGACCGGCTATCAGCTACAGGGTACGCGGGGAGCCTTTGAAAGCGCCCGGGAAGGCGGGCGGAAAAATCTGGTTTGGCTGGAGGAGTTTGGCGAATCGGCGGACGAGGCCAAGTGGCGAGATCTTGCAGAATTATCCGAGTACATGCCTGATCGCTATAAAAACGCTACGGACAGCCAGAAAGGCGCAGGGCACGGCGGTGGAGACTTTTTCCTGGTGGAAGACTTTGTCAACGCGATTCGGTCGGGCACCACTCCGGATATTGACGTGTACCAGGCTTGTGAGTGGACTGCGGTCGGTTTGTTGTCCGAGCTTTCTGTGATGAACCGGGGACGCACAATGCAGATGCCCAACTTTAGAAAAAACAAGGTTGGCCATCAGATTATTACTCTATAAATGTATTTTATATAGACACAAATATAACGTTTTGGAGGAGAGGCTGTGCGGTATTGGATCAGTTGTGACGGTGGTGGAACCAAGCTCTTGGCTATATTGATAGATGAAGATTTGCGCGTGGTCCACTCGGCGCAAGCCGGGGGAATCAATCCCAACTTTTTGTCGATGGAAAACATTCGCAAAAACGCGCATCAATGTATGGAGGATTTGCTCAAAGGGCTTCCGCCGGATGGCGTGATTGAACATTGCTATTTGTCCATGCCCGGGCCTGCCCATGTGGTTGTAGAAGCCTTGGAGATGCAGCTGGGAATCGGAGAGATTCCTTCTACAGTGCTGTCTGAAGGGCTTATGGGCATGTTGGCTGGCTTCTGCGGAGATGCCGGCTTTGTTGCGCTGGCCGGCACTGGATCGGACGTGTTTTATGAGGACGGAAAACACGCGATGGCCATCGGCGGCTGGGGAATGCTGCTGGGCGACGAAGGCAGCGGAACGCATATAGGCCAGGCGGGGTTGCAAGCGGCGATTCGTTACAGGGAAGGCTGGGGAGAAGAAACTGCGCTGCTCGGCGAGCTCAAGGAATGGCTGGAGGACGACGATGAAAGCCGTTGGATGAATACTTTGGTGCCCAAAGTTTATCAGAATCCTTCGCCGCGCGCGGTGTTGGCTTCCTTTGCGCCGCGGGTGAGCAAAGCTGCCGGTGCGGGTGATGTGAAAGCGCGGGAAATTATTTGTGACGCCGGGTTCGTGTTGGCCAAACAAATGATATCACTCATTGGGCGGGCGCTCGCAGTGAATCCAAATGCTCTTGCGTTGCCCTCCTCGGTTTGTGGAGGTGCCTGGAAGGGAAGTCGGTTGATGTTTGATAGCTACAAAAAGGCTGTTCATGAAATCTACCCGCAGCTTTCCATAGAGTGGCCGCTCTTTGAAGGGGTTGCCGGCGGAATTGTGCTGGCGGGCAAAATGCTGGGCTATTCTAAAGAGCAGATTAAACAGTTAATGCTTTCAGGCAGTTCCCAATATAGATACCCTGACATGCCGCTATCATAATTGGCGGGCTCAAAAAGTCGTTCGGCGCCAAGGTTAAAAGGCGTAAAACGAACACAGTTTTGCTGTGTTCGTTTTATTTTTGCACGGAAGGCTTTGGCGTGTGCATATTAAGCGGGTGAGAGGAATGGGGTTGGTCAAGGAATCTTAAGTCTATTCTAAAAGCGGAGATGAAATAAAGACAGGATGTAGCTATTGCGAATGAGGATTGAGTTAAAAATGTGTTGACACAGAAATAATAGAGTGCTAAAATCAGGTTACCACATGGAGAAGAATAGTGTGGAAACTTTAGGGATTTTGACCATAGGGATTGAAAGGAGCTGTGTTCCATGCGAAGACTGGATGCAGGCTTGGCAAAAAAGAACAAGGGTAAGCTGTTTAGGCGGGAGGATATGCCGCTATTCATTATGGCGGCGCCGACTGTCGTATTCCTTTTGATTTTTTGCTATGCGCCGATGTTTGGGCTGGTTATGGCCTTTCAAAATTTAAATATATCCAAAGGGGTGTTCGGCAGTCCCTTTGTGGGGTTTAAAAACTTTCAATTTTTATTTTCAACAACCGATGCGTTTGTGATCACGCGCAACACGGTGTTGTACAATTTGGTCTTTATATTGGTCAACAATTTTTTGGCGATAATTTTTGCCATGTTGCTCAGCTTGATCCGGTCGCGCAAGGGTGCAAAGGTAATGCAGACCTTTTATATGTTGCCCTATTTTTTATCTTGGGCGGTTGTAAGCATTGTTGTATACGGTTTTTTAGATCGTGAGAGCGGATTTATAAATTCGGTTATGAGGGCTCTGGGTCAGTCGGGTAAGACCAACTGGTATCACAAAGTTTCCCTTTGGCCAGGCCTGATCGTAGGCATAAATGCGTGGAAAAATGTAGGTTACCAATCGGTGCTGTATCTGGCGGTAATTTCTGGAATTTCTAGCGATTATTATGAAGCTGCCATGCTGGACGGTGCAAGCAAGTTTCAGCAAGCGCGATACATCACTTTGCCCCATTTGCGTTTTATGATGGGCATATCCATCATTCTGGCCATGTCCAACATTTTTCGTGGCGATTTTGGCCTGTTTTATGTGGTAACGCGCGACACCGGCTTGCTTTATCCGGTGGCAGACGTAATCGACACCTACATCTACCGGGGCTTGACCACGCTACAAAACGTAGGCATGTCCACAGCGGCCGGTCTTTATCAGTCGGTCGTAGGCTTTGTCATGGTGATTATCGTCAACTGGGTGGTTAACAAGATTGACCCCGAAAGCGCGATGTTCTAATCGGCATGCAATAGGAAGGAGGGCAAACATGGACAGATCCACAAAAACTGAAAAGCAGAGCGCCATCAGCAAGCTCATGCTGTTATCCGGCGGCTGGAATGCAGCATTCACGATCATTTTGCTCATCATCGCTTTTATAATGGTCGTTCCCATGCTGTTGGTTGTCATCGTATCGCTTAGCAGCGAAATCAGCATCGCCAGCAACGGTTATTCTTTCTTCCCTTCTGAATGGTCGTTGGATGGCTACAAATATCTGATGAAGATGGGGGATCAGATTAGGGATTCTTACATTGTTACCATCGCTTTTACCCTTATTGGAACTGCGTTAAGCCTTGCGATTATGGCCATGTATTCTTACGTGATTGCCCAGCGAAGTTTCAAGTTTAGTCGCTTTTTTACATGGATATTATTTTTTACGATGCTGTTTAGCGGAGGCTTAGTGCCCTCATACATCTTAAACACCAGGTACTTGCACATAAACGACAGTATTTGGATATTTATCCTTCCTTCTTTGGTGAATGTATTTAACGTGATTATCCTGCGTACCTTCCTTCGAACCACCGTGCCGGATACGCTTTATGACGCCGCCAAGATCGATGGCGCGGGGCATTTCACCATATTTTTCCGAATCGTATTGCCCCTGTTTAAGGCAGGGCTTGCCACCGTGGCGTTGTTTACCTTGGTGGGCAAGTGGAACGACTGGTTCACCGGAATGCTCTATATCAACAATCCTAAGTTGGTTCCGCTGCAAACTCTGCTGACAAAGCTACAAAACAATATCGATTTCTTGAAAAAGAATGCGGCCATCGGTGGAACTCCAGATGGAATCGCCATGCTTCGTTCGCTACCCGATCAGAATCTACGAATGTCTTGTACAATCATTGTGGTGCTGCCCATTTTATTTGCGTATCCTTTCTTCCAGCGCTATTTTGTACAGGGCTTGACCGTAGGCAGCATAAAAGAATGATTTTATATGCTCTTTTTGAGCTGTAAGATAAACGGCCCCTTAAAAACATACACGACTGTAAAGGAGGATCATGATGAAACGGAAAAGATGGTTAATGTTCTTACTCGTGCTTGCGCTGCTGCTTCCTTCCTGCGCCCTTGTCAACGCTGAGGAAGCGGCCGACGAAGCTGCCGACCAACCGCCAAGCGACCTGCCTTTTGTAACGTTTGATTGGTATCTGGGTTTGACGCCGATGCAGGATAACCAGATGGTCAACGACGCACTGAATGAAAAACTGCTCAAAGACCTTAATGCAAACGTAAACCTACACTTCTGGACTGCTCCGGAGTGGGAAGAAAAAATGACCACCATGATTTCGTCGGGCCAGGACGTGGGTATCGTTGGATTTGGAAGCCAGTCCAAGCTCGACTATGTCGTTCAATCTAATCGCGGTGCGTTCTATCCGCTGGAAGACCTCCTTGATCAGTATGGGCCCGGAACCAAAGCTTTGTTTGATCAAGAGATTTGGGATTGTATGACCATTAATGGTCACATCTATGGTATTCCCTCTTTGAAAGATAACTGTTACATCATATCCATGGTATATAACGCAACCATGGCGGACGCGCTGGGGCTGGACATGAGCCAGATAAAGCACACCAACTGGCGCGATAACGAAGCGTTTTTAAACGAGGTGCTGGAAAAACGCAACGAAATGTTTCCTGAATACGCCGGCACACATCTTTCTTCCGGTGCAGAATTGGAAATGCCTTACAACTTTGCGGTAGAGTCCTTTTTGAACGACAGCTTTATGGCTGTGTGCAATATTGAGGGCATTATGGATATCGAAGGCTACGATACCGAAACAGTGTTTAACCTGTATTCGACGCCCGAATACCGCGAATTCTGTAAATCGCGCCAGCGTATGGTAGAAAAAAATATTTTTGCCTACGACTACGAAGGCAAGGATGAAAACAATTATGATGGCTCCATGTTTTCGTGGGTGGGCTGGGGCTATACCTACATGCAGGAGCATCTGTATGGAGACGCTTTTGTAACCAAGATGATAGAGCCTGAATACGTGTGGACCGATACCAACAACTACTTTAGCGCAGGCTCGGCGATATCGGCCAACTGCGCAAACCCCGAACGCGCGATGATGTTCCTGGAACTGATCAACACCGATAGCTCTTACGCAACCATGATGCGCTTTGGCGTAGAAGGCCAGCACTATGTACGCGACGCGGAAGGCAAGATGGTGTTTGAAGGCAGCGAACGCAATGGCGGCGCCCGGGAAGACTACGGCTACTTTTATTGGTACGCGGCTCCCGTCGGCAATCTGACCATCGTAGAAGCGCCCGAAAGCCTGACCGGACCGGACGGCATCATGTTGACCAAGATGAATGAATACAACGAAAAGTCTATTAAACCTTCTCACATGGGTTTTGTGTTCAATGTAGAGCCGGTGTCCAACGAAATCGCAGCATGCACCAACGTGGTTATGGAATATCGCGATCTGCTGCGCAAGGGTCAGCTGGAAGACGAAGCAGCAGTGGATGCGGCAGTAGACGACATGAACGCTAAGCTCACGGCAAATGGAATTGACACGATTATTGCCGAGGTTCAGAAACAGATTGATGAATGGAAGGCAAGCAAATAACGCATGATTTTTAATTTCAACACATAAAGCATCGTTTGCCCGGCAGCTATTCGCCCAAAATAGGCTGTCGGGCAAATTGTTTGTTTAAGAGATTAGGAAGTTCTTTGTTATCATAAAATGTATTTCTAATCTTGGGATGGTGTTCAAAAAATGTGCAATTATATTTGTTTGCAGGGTTGCTCTTTTGCTTTGATTCGGGCATACTTATTTAAGGAGATTCTATGGATGGCGTTATCGATCAATACAAATCTTGGGAGGATGTAAGATGGACGCAATAGGGGCATATTTTGACAATATTGAACGCGTGTTGCAGGATGTGCGGCAAACTCAATTTGACGCATTGCACACCGGTGCGCGCAAGCTCTGCGAAGCCACTCTGGCAGGGCGGGATATTTTTGCGTTTGGCTGTAGCCACGCTGGATTGCTCGCGCTGGAAATGTATTACCGGACGGGCGGCATGGCCACCATCAATCCGGTGCGCGCTCCCGGGCTCAACTTGGATGTGGATCCCGCTACTATGACTAGTCAAATTGAGCGTATGGCCGATTATGGGCGGATTATAGTGGACAATCAGCCGATCGGCAGCGGAGATGTGGTGATCATCCACTCGGTGTCCGGTCGCAACACCGTGACCGTGGATTTTGCAATGCGCTGCAAAGAGAAGGGCGCATACGTCATTGCGCTGACCAGCTTGCAAACGGCGCAGGCGCAGGCTTCGCGCCATCCGTCGAGCAAGAGCCTGCACGATGTGGCTGATCTGGTGCTGGACAATTGCGGTTGCATGGGCGATGCGTCGCTCAACATTGACGGCGTAGTAGAAAAGGTTGGTCCCACCTCCACGGCGGTGGGCGCGGCCATGCTGAACGCCATGATGACCCAGGCGGTTGCGCTGATTGCCGAGGCCGGTCAGACACCTCCTGTATTTGTTTCTGCAAATGTTGAAGGCGGGGACGAACACAACAAGGTGATGTTAGAAAAGTACCGCGATAACATTTATTATATGGGGCACAAAAAGGGAGGAAAATAATCATGCTGCTGGACAGATATTGGGGAGCTATTGACGATCTTTATACTAAGGTGAAAACCAACGAACGCGAAAACATCATTGCGGCGGGCAAGCTGATTGCAGAAGCGGTGGACAATGGCGCCTGTGTACACATTTGCGATTCGGGGCACATCATTGACTCCGAATTGATTTACCGCGGCGGAGGCTTGATTTTGTACAAGCGCTTCCGTTACAACCTGAACGTTGAAAACCCTGTGCGCGAGCGCGATCGTTCGGATTTGGATACTTCGATGGAGGGTTTGGCCGCCTATGCGTTGAAGGCATCGGGCGCTCGCCCGGGCGATGTGCTGATTCTAGGATCGGTATCGGGCCGCACGTTTAACATTGTGGATCTGGCGTACGAAGCTAAAAAAATGGGATTGAAGCTGATTGCAATCACGTCCATGAGCTATGCGACGTCGGTGGAAAGCCCTCATTCTAGCGGTCAAAAGCTGTATGAGTTGGCCGACATTACCATTGACAACAATGCGCCGGCAGCCGAAGCCATGCTGGAAGTGGAAGGCTTGGAAGCGCGGTTGTGCGCGGCCTCCGGTCTTTCCGCAGCGTTTATCATGTGGAGCGTGACCACGGTTGTGGTGGAAGAGCTGCTGGCACGTGGCAAGATGCCGGGCGTACTCAAGAGCGCCAATTTCCCCGGCGGCAACGACTACAACAAGAGCTTTGTAGAACCCCGGTACGACAAAGAAGGCTTATAGAGAATTTTAAAACAGCGCCCCACTTCAAAATGCAGAAGTGCGGCGCTGTTTTTTATAATAACGATTGTGCTTTGGAATACGCCCTGATTTTCTTGGCACTGCAGCGCAGACTGTCCAGGATATCATCGCTGATCGGTATACCTTTTAGTTCCATAGCCTTTGTGATTGCGCCCAGCACTGCGGGCAAGGCAGGGGAGCGCAGCGCATATTCTCTGTTGGCAGGTCGGCTCAATGCACTTGAAATAAGCTGATGCATGTAGAGACTGTTGACGACGCCGCCCACAAGCGCCACGGAAACCCAATCGGAAGCAAAACAGGCGCCCAGCATTCTTATGCCGGTGATTAGGTTGTTTGCAATATCGGTGCATACCCTTTGAGCCAAGTTGCTGCCTGACGAGGCCTGGACAGTCAACGCCGGAGCAAATTCTGCGAAAAACTTGTTGCGCTTTTGATCGTCCATCCGAAAGGATTCTGCGCCCAGATGCGCCAAAGTGGCAATGTCCTTTGCCTGAAAATAGGCAAGAACTTGGGTTAGCAACTCTGCATCGGAAGCATCAGTTTCGTCAGCGATGATGCGGCAAACGGCATCATAAACCAGCCCCCTGGCATGGGCGGGAACATAGTGGCCAAAGTCATAGTTTCGAATCTGTTGACCGTCTTCCGTCAACCCGAAGATGATGCAACCCGTACCCGCAACGACGATAATGCCGGGTTGATTTACAAATGCGCCCAGTGTGGCGATGAACGCATCGTTTAAATGGTGGTGGATGCAGTCAAGGCCGCGGACTTGGGTGAGCTCTTGCACCCAGGCTAAGTCCTCTTCGGCATCATATCCGGCAATGCCCGAAACGATGCAGGCGACATGCTCGGCGCCGTAGCCGGATGCTTGCAGGGCATCCCTTATGGCGTTTTGTACATTTGTTTTGGCACCGCTATCCTTGTAAATGTTTGCACTGCCCGGTTTTTCCAGATAGGTCAGCAACTTTCCTTGCAGGTCGGTTATCGCGATCCGCGTATAAGTGCCGCCGCCGTCGACGCCGACCAGAAGCTTTTTGTCCATAGCTGCCCCCTAACGGTTGTAGAGTTTAGAACTTTTGGGGTGCCATGCCTACCTTGCGGTGCACCTTGTCCAGTGTCCGCTGAGCCAGGCGCGAAGCGCGTTCGCTGCTTTGACTCATTACCGAGTTCAGATAGGCTTTATCAGTGCTGATTTTAGCGTAACACTCCTGGAACGGGCGCAATTCTTCGATTACCGCATCGGCCACGGCATCCTTGAACACGCCATAGCCCTTGGAGCCATAAATACTCTCGATTTCTGCCATGCTCTGTCCGGTGATGGAGGACAATATATCCATCAAGTTGGATACGCCGGGTTTTTCTTTGGGGTCATAGCGCACCGAATTCTCGCTGTCGGTCACCGCGCGGCGCAACTTTTTGCGAATGATATTGGGGTCGTCTAAAATGGCCACATAGGTGTCTTCGGGGTCGGATTTGGACATTTTTCGATTGGGTTCCTGCAGCGACATGATGCGTGCACCGGCCTTAGGGGTATAGCCTTCGGGTATGGTAAACACATCGCCATATATGTTGTTGAAACGGATAGCGATGTCGCGGCTGATTTCCAGATGCTGACGCTGGTCGTCGCCGACCGGTACGATGTCGGTTTGATACAGCAATATGTCGGAGGCCATCAACACGGGATAGGTGAACAACCCGGCGTTGATATTACTTTCATTTTTGGCCGACTTGTCCTTAAACTGTGTCATCCGAGACAGCTCCCCCATATAGGTGTAGCAGTTTAATATCCAGGACAGCTCACAATGTTGGGGCACGTGGGATTGAAAATAGATTAAGCTGTGTTCGGGATTCAAACCGATGGCGAGAAATACGCCCAACAATTCCTTGCAGCGCTTGCGCAGCAGGGTAGGATCCTGGCGCACGGTGATTGCGTGCAAATCCACAATGCTAAACAGGCAATTGTATTCATCTTCCAGCAACTTAAAATTGCGCAGCGCTCCCAGATAATTGCCCAAGGTCATGGTTCCACTGGGCTGAACGCCGCTAAACAAAGTTTTTTGTTTGGCTTGGTTGTTCTCTGTACTCATATCGACACTCCTTAAGTTAAATTATAAAATAAAAAAACATTCGCCCCTGGCTAGGGACAAATGCATGCGGTACCACCCTAATTGGCGCCAAAGCGCCCACTTAGTAGAGAGAAACATTTCTCTCTGCCGATAACGCCGGAATGCGCGTCGTAACCTACTTGCAATGCTTTCGGTCACACCCTCAGGGGGCCATTCGTACACATGGATGCATCGGCCTTCCACCGCCACCGATTCGCTTGTTCAAGAACATGTGCAGTACTTTTCCCCATCAACGGTTTAATAAAACTATATTCTTCATTATAGCTATACATTGAAAACTGTCAAGAAACTTTTTGCCGGTGTCAAGCACAAATGCTTGTAGCGATGTGTTTGACACTGCTTTTGCAGAGGTCTATACTGGATATGTACAAAGAAATTTCGAAAAATTCAGTATATCTATATTTATTTGAAGGAGGTATAAGTATGAAAACCTTGATCGTTGGTGGAGTGGCAGGTGGCGCATCAGCAGCTGCGCGCCTCAGGCGCTTGAGCGAGGATATGGAAATTGTGTTGGTCGAGCGGGGCCGATACACATCCTACGCCAATTGTGGTTTGCCTTACTATATAGGCAATGAGATAAAGGAGCAGGCTGATTTGATTGTGCAGCCGACTCAGGCCTTGCGCGATGATTTTAATTTGGATATCCGAACGGAAACCGAAGCTTATGCACTGGATGCAAAGAGCAAACAAATTTGGCTGCGGAACATGAAAACCGGCGAGACCTATGCCGAAACATACGACAAACTGGTATTGTCGCCGGGCGCCAAGCCGATAGTGCCTCCCTTTGAAGGCAGCAAATTGGAGCGGGTATATACTTTGCGGGACGTGCCCGACGCGGTGCAGATCCGTTCCTATCTAGAAAACCATGCGCCCAAGAGTGTGGTGGTGTGCGGCGCCGGCTACATCGGCGTGGAATTGGCGGAAAATCTGGTTAACCAGGGGCTTAAGGTTACCCTGGTGGATATGGCCAGCCATGTAATTCCTCCGCTGGATGCGGAAATTGCTCAGTCGGTACAGATTCAGCTGAAGGCCCACGGCGTTACCCTTAAATTAAACAGTGGAGTCCGGGGCATTAAACAGGCCGGAGAAGGATTGTCTGTTCAGCTGGATGGCGAAGCCATCGAAGCGGATATGGTATTTTTGTGCATTGGCGTTCGGCCCGACACCGATTGGCTTAAAGATAGTGGCTTGAAGATGAACGACCGGGGGGCCATCCTCACCGACGACTCCATGCGCACCTCCGATGAAAATATATACGCCGTGGGTGATGCCGTGCTGGTAACCGATTTTGTAACCAAGCAGCCCGCCTTCATTCCGTTGGCCGGTCCCGCCAACAAGCAGGGACGGATTGCTGCAGACAACATTGTGGGCAGAAATTCGCGCTATAAGGGCACCCAAGGCTCATCGGTGCTTAAGGTATTTGATTACACTTGCGCAACCACCGGAATAAGCGAAGAAAAAGCCAAGCAGATGGGCATAGATTGCGACAAGGTATTTTTGCGCAAACCCAACCATGCCACTTACTATCCGGGTGCGTCCAATGTGCTCATCAAGCTGATCTTTAAATCGGCCACTGGGCGCATTCTGGGTGCCCAAGTATTTGGCAAAGAGGGGACCGACAAGCGGTGCGATGTGCTGGCCACCGCCATCCGTGCGGGGATGACCGGAGAGGATCTGGCGGAGCTAGAGCTGTGCTATGCGCCGCCCTACGGTTCGGCTAAGGATCCCGTTAACATGTGTGGATATCTGGTGGAAAATGTGCGTTCCGGCCTGGTCAAACAAATCCATTGGAACGAGATTGATGCGGTGGTGCAGGCAGGCAAAGGCCGCTTTATCGATGTGCGCGCCAAGGCCATGTATGACAATGGACACATTCCGGGTTTTGATAATTTTCCGCTGAAGGATTTGCGAAAGGCATCGGAAAACTGGAGCAAAGACGAGCCGATTTATATCCACTGTACCACTGGGCATACCAGCTACAATGCCTACAGATTTTTAGAAAACTTGGGCTTCACATGCTTTAACGTTGCCGGTGGATTTATGCTCTACAATGAAATGAAAAACCTATAAAACAAAGGGTTTGTAAGATAAAGGGTGACGGCATATAAAACAATATGCTGCCTTATAGAAAGGGGAAGGGACGAAATGGCGATTAGTGTAGCGGACATCAAACGGGTGAAGGGGATGGGCTTTTTACATAATCGGGGACAGGACACATTTTCTGGGCGCATCGTAACGCGCAATGGGATTATCAGCGCAGAACAGTCCAAGCTGGTAAGCGAGGCCGCCCAAAAGTACGGCAATGGAACGGTTGCTTTTACGGTGCGTTTGTGCCTGGAATTGCCCGGTATCAAGTATGAAGACATTCCGGCTTTTCAAGAGATGCTCGCCGAAGGTGGATTGGCAACCGGAGGAACCGGCGCAAAAGTAAGGCCGGTTGTGGCTTGCAAGGGCACCACGTGTGTTTATGGGTTATACGACACCCAAGGGCTGGCGGATGAAATTCATGAGCGTTTTTATGAAGGCTACCGGGATGTGGTGTTGCCCCACAAATTCAAGATCGCCTGTGGCGGCTGCCCGAATAGCTGCGCAAAGCCCGATTTGAACGATCTGGGCATAGTGGGGCAGCGTGTGCCCAAGCTGAATCAAGAGAAATGCAGGCACTGTAAGGTCTGTGCCCCTGAACAAAAATGTCCGATCCAATCATTCCAGAGGGATGACGAGAAGATTTGGACGACCGACGAATGCAACAGCTGCGGAATTTGCACAAAGAATTGTCCGTTTGGTGCGGTAGAGTCCTACGAAACGCAATATCGGGTATATTTGGGTGGACGTTGGGGCAAAAAAATCCGTATTGGCACGCCCATGATGCACTTTGTTACCCGGGATGAACTGATGGACATCATCGAAAAAGCGTTGCTGCTGTATAAGTCTGAAGGAAAAGCAGGGGAGCGGTTCGGACAGACGGTGGAGCGGTTGGGCCTGGAAGCGACCGAAGCAATGCTGCTTTCCAACGAGCTGCTGGAGAGAAAGGCAGAAATTTTAGGAGCGTAATTAATACAGAAGCGATTGCCTCGCGGCTTGGCACGGATTTGCCGAGCGGCGAGGCAATTTTGTAGATGAGTAACATGCTTTTTAAAGGGTGGGTAAAAAATGAATGATATACGATTGCTGCTGCAAAAACAGAAACAGTTTTGGGACGCGGGCACCACTCGCCCGATCGCTTTCCGGTTGAATGCGCTGCGCACCTTACAAGCCGAGATTGTCAATCGGGAAGCCCAGATTATGGATGCGCTCAAACAGGATTTGGGCAAGGCCGCATTTGAATCCTATGCGACCGAGATTGGCTTTGCGCTGGAAGAGATAAGGAGCACGATAAGGCGCTTACCTCGCTGGGCAAAAGCGCAGCGCGTGTCTACACCGCTCATGCACTTTCCGTCCTCCAGCAAAATCTTGTATGAGCCTTATGGAAATGTGTTGATCATGTCGCCATGGAACTATCCCTTTCAGCTTGCAATTGCACCGCTGGTGGGTGCGATAGCTGCCGGCAACACCTGCATAGTCAAGCCGTCGGCCTATGCAGCCAATACGGCAACAGTCGTGCGCGAGTTGCTCGCCGCTTGCTTTGATGCGGAGTATGTGTCCACCGTGCTGGGCGGCAGACAGCAAAACCAAGAACTGCTTAATCAAAGGTTTGACTACATCTTTTTTACGGGGAGCGTGGCGGTGGGCAAACTGGTTATGGAATCCGCTGCGGCCCACTTAACGCCCGTCACCCTTGAACTGGGTGGAAAGAGCCCGTGCCTCGTTGATTCGACGGCCGATATTTCCGTTGCCGCCAGGCGTATCGTCTGGGGAAAGTTTTTAAACGCAGGCCAAACCTGTGTGGCGCCCGACTATGTGCTGGCTCACAGGGGCATAAAACAACAGTTGATACGCTGTATGGGCGAAACGGTCGAGCAGTTTTATGGAAAAAATCCGATTGCAAACGATGCGTATCCTAAGATCGTCAATCGCAAACACTACGACCGCCTGGTAGAGCTGATTGATGCAGACAAAATTATATACGGCGGACAGGCATCGGCGGAACGGCTGAAGATTGAACCGACCGTGTTGGTTGATGTGAATTGGGATTCTCGCATTATGCAGGATGAAATATTTGGTCCGATTTTGCCGATTTTGGAATTTACCGATGTGGATGATGCCATTGACCAAATCAATAAACGCGCCAAACCGTTGGCATGCTATATGTTTTCCAGGAACAAGGCGCAAATTGATCAAGTCCTTAGCAGGGTGCCCTTCGGTGGAGGTTGCGTGAACGATACCATAGTGCACCTGGCCAACTCCAATCTACCCTTTGGCGGTGTGGGGCAGAGCGGCATGGGCAGCTATCATGGCCAACATAGCTTTAACACATTTTCTCATAAAAAGTCGGTGCTGAAGAAGGCCAACTGGCTGGATCTGCCGGTGCGTTATCCGCCGTTTAAAAACAAACTGAAGCTTCTTAAGAAATTGATGAAATAAAAATATTGAATAGAAAAATGAAACCGCTTCGCTTAACGAAATAAGCAAAGCGGCTTGGCTTGGTGTGTAGATAAACATTAGTTATAAATGTATTCGCGTAGCAAACGCTTGTTTTCGTCAAGGTTGGGGCGAATGCTCCAGATGCCGTCTTTGTTTCCGCTGTCGTAGGTGCCGTCAAACGGGATGCGGTTTTGTTCCATGCTGCCGTTAAGCATTACCACTGCTCCCAAGCGGCCGATGTCCACAATGTTTAGGTTGGTGTCGCAATACTGAAGGGCGGTTCTGCCAAACTGAACTAAAGTAAGTGGATTGCGCGTTTTTCGCGCTTTTTTGAGCAGCGCTTCAAGCACCGTGCGCTGGCGCTCTGCGCGCTTGTAGTCGGAATCGATTTTGCGTATGCGCGAGTATGCCAACGCTTGGGAACCATTTAGGTGGGTGTTTTCCCCATAATTGGTGAGTTCGCTATATTGAGCGTTGGCCACCTCGCGGCTGGCATCGCCGGCATAGCGGTTAATTTGTTTCATTTCTTCTTGGGTGATGTCGATATTGACGCCGCCCAACGCATCCACCAGGCTGGGAAAGCCGTAAAAATCAATGACCGCGTATTTGGTAATGTCTAATCCGAAAGCCTGGTTAACGGTGCGCACAGCCAGTTCAGGGCCGCCATAGGCGTGGGCGGCATTGATCTTGTTTGTGCCATGCCCTTCGATGGGCACCATAGTGTCCCGCATGATGGAGGTGAGTTTTATCCTGCCATCCCAGTTGTTGATGGAAGCGATCATGATGCTGTCGGTTCGGCCGTTTTGATCTTGGCTTCGGCTATCGGCGCCCAATAATAAAACATTGGTCCAGCCGCCAGGCGTAGAGCTGGTGGCAAAGTTCCCACCACCAAAGAAGCTGCCCAAGCCGCTGATGCTGTTGAAGGCTACAAGCCCAACCACCAATATCAAAGCAAACGCAATCACGATTTTGATCAGGCCAAATAGGCAGCAACCGCGCCGCCTGCGTACCGGTCTGCGTTTTGCTCTTCTGGGTTCTTCGTACAAATTTACCACTACTTTCGTTTATCTGTTTTTGAAATTATGTATTCTGTGCATAAGACGTACAAAGTTTGAAGGGAGTTGCGGCTGTTTCGTTCAAGTTCGGGCTGGTGACTGTAATGATAACAATCATAAAGCGTGAAACAGCCATATTGCCTATTTTAACACAAATTGAATGGCGTTGCATTGAATTTTTAGAATGATTCTAGTAAAATGAACTTGTTTTACAGGGGAAGCGGGAGAAATATGAAAAAAAGAGATTTGTTGCTAATCTTGGGGATTGTTGTGGCGATAGCCGCAACCTATGTGGTTTTTGTGATGGTTAAGCCTGAGGCCCGGGTGGCCGTAGTGCGAGTAGATGGTCAGGTTGTAAAAAGATTGCCCTTGGACAACAATGCGCAATATGCGATCGACCAAGGGGAAAAGCATAATCTGGTGGTGATTGAATCGGGCAAGGCATTTATGGAGGAGGGCAGCTGCCCGGACAAAGTTTGCATCAACCAAGGCAAAAAACATCGGTCGGGTCAGAGCATTGTGTGTTTGCCCAACAAAGTTTCGATAGAGTTAGAAGGGGGCGCGGTAGAAGCGCTCGATGCGGTGAGCTAATGAAAAACTCAAACAGGACAACGCGGCCTGCGCAAAAAATTGCGCTGGCTTCGGCTATGGTGGCACTGGCGCTGGCGCTATCGGCGATAGAGGCCATGATTCCCATGCCGATCCCCGTCCCCGGAGTCAAATTGGGCTTGGCGAACTTGGTGGTTTTGGTAGCGCTTTACCTATTTGGGGCAAAGTTTGCACTAAGCATTAGCGTGGCCAGGATACTGTTGGCTGGGTTGCTGTTTGGGAGTGGTTCCAGCATATTGTATGCGTTAAGCGGAGGCCTTTGCTCGTTTTTTGCCATGTGGTTAGCCAAAATGTGCCTAAAACTGAACGTGTACAGCGTGAGCATAGTCGGCGGAATCGTGCACAATATGGGGCAGCTAATCGTAGCCGGGCTGGTGGTGCGCACGTTGCAGCTGGGCGGATACCTGCCGGCTTTAATATTATTTGGTGCGGTTACGGGACTTGTGAACGGCATTGTTGGCAAACTGCTGATCGATAGCCTAAAAAAAGTGGTAGGTCGAATGCTGGGCTAACGGCCGCTGAATTATTGAAACAAAAAACATC
The DNA here is from genome assembly GCA_964346145.1 of uncultured Oscillospiraceae bacterium. Taxonomy (GTDB): domain Bacteria; phylum Bacillota; class Clostridia; order Christensenellales; family Aristaeellaceae; genus CAYFTL01. The sequence goes on from CAYFTL010000030.1 coordinate 19,934, forward strand.
CGATCAGAAATGATGGATGTTTTTGTTTTTATGTTTGGGTTTATCCGACCGGCACCGCGAAACCTTCGGACTCTGTGGATTCATCCACGGAGTCGCCTTCCGTAGGCAATTCCTGGCCTTCGTCGGGAACGTTTGCATCGCCTTCTATGGGCATATCCCCTTCTATGAACGCATCCCCTTCAACGGGTATGCCCAGCCCTGGGTTTTCCATGCCGCTATAATCCTGACCTTCTTCGGGTACATACCCTTCGGGGTAGGAGGTGCCGTCGCCGGTATCGGAGGGGGCAGCGCTGCCGTTGACCATGCCGATCAATTCATTTTTGGCATCGTCCGAGGTCATGGTGCCTGAAAGTACGTTCCAGGAAAGATTTTTCAAATCGGTCAAGATTGTAGGGCGTCGTACATATACATAAATTTGGCCCACAAAAACGGCTACGCACAAGACGAGCACCAACAGACTCACACAGGTATAGATGATTCTGCGCTTTTTGTGCTGTATTGTAATTCGTGTAGAAGTTCGCACAAAACCGACCGCGCTGAAAATAATGTTTAAAAAAGGAAGCCAACACAAAAGAAACGCAGCAATGCTCCATCCTAAGCCTTGCCCTAATTTGATGCGCTCTTCGCGCTCCTGTGCATTGGAAATCGTTATATTGTTCATCTATAAACCCCTCTGCAAATTTATCATTAACCTATCATCTGTCGAAATAACACAATCAGCATTATTGTATCAGACAGATAATCAGAAAACAAGAGAACCGAAGCTTTCTTAAATCAGACGAAGGGGCGGTCAAATGGGTTCCCTGATTTGTTTAGAGCGGCAAAATGAGTATAAAACTGGAGCCCACTCCTGGCTTGGAAAGAACTTCGATCTTGCCGCGGTGACCCAGGGCGATAATTCGGGCGATGGAAAGGCCAAGCCCGTGCCCTTGAATTTGATTGCTGCGGGCCGAGTCGGCGCGATAAAAACGCTCGAAGGCTTTGGATAAGTCTTCGCCGGTCATGCCGATGCCGTTATCCCGAACAGTGAAATGGTAACTGTTTTCCACTTTTTTTCCGCTTAAATGAATTTGGCCGCCGGGTTGGGTGTATTTGATGGCGTTATCGATAAAAATCCGCAAGGCTTGCTTGAGTGCATTTCGATCGCCCAACAAAAGACAGCTTTCGCTCTCTTCCAAGAGGATGGTTCGTTCCTGAATAATCAGCTGCGTATCCCTGAATAGCTCGTTGAGCAGCTCGCTGGCGTCGAAAGTCGAAAGCTCCATTTTTAGCGTGAGCTTGTCATGGCGGGCCAAAAACAACAAGCTTTCCACCAGCCCCTGCATCCCGACGCTTTCGCTGAGAATGGCTTCAATGGACTCGTCGCGAATTTCAGGGTCGTCTTTGCCCCAACGATTGAGCATGCGGGCGTAGCCCTGTATAACCGCGATGGGGGTGCGCAATTCGTGTGACGCATCGGACACAAATTGCCTTTGGCTGTTGTAGGACACCTCTATGCGCGAGAGCATATCGTTGATAACGATGGCCAGATCCTTCAATTCGTTTTGGGTGCCGCTGATATTTATGCGCGCACTTAAATTGTTGACCGACAGGGTCTGGGCAATTTCGGCGATTTGGTTTAATGGCTGCAAAAGGCGTTTGCTGGAGATGCGGCTGCGCTGCACCAAGGTTATTGCCCGCAGCAGTTCTAGGATCGTCAATATGCCGAGCACCGCCAGCCAAAACATGACCGGTTTGGTGACGTCATAGACCTGAAAAATCGTGTACGGATTTAGCACTTCTGAGTCGGTTGCAGAAATGGGTAGACTCACAAACAATTGGTTGCTGTTTTCCAGGTAGACCAATCCGGTGGACCGTATAGGTAGCAAATTTTCGGGTGTTCCGGCTATCCACTTTCCTGCGGAGTCGTATACGCATGTCCAAATATCCTCTTGCTGGTAAAACGTCTGATCTCCTGCTACAATTGCGGGCAGTTGATCATAGGTTTTTAAGGTGTTTTGCACGTAGGGGATTGCGCATAGCCCCAAGAAAAGTAATGAGAAGAAAAACAAATGCCCAAACAAAGAACGCAACAAAAGCCACGCATAATTCAGTGAAATGCGTAGGCTTAGGGATAAGCGAAAGCGAAGGCGCAGCTGATCGAAATAATCGCTAACGGCGTTTAACCATTGCGTTCCTGATCGGCGCGTCTTTGGCTTTGTATCCTTTGTTTTTTTCTCTTTTGGTATTTTAACCTTCTTCATATCGCAGCAAGTACCCCACACCGCGTATGGTGTGAATCAGTTTTACGTTGTATAGATCGTCGATTTTTAAGCGGAGGTAGCGAATGTACACATCCACCACGTTGGTATCGCCCATAAATTCGTATCCCCAAACATTACTCAGCAAATCTTCTCTGGAAAGGGCTATGTTTTGGCGTTGCAAGAGGTATTCCAGCAGGTCGAATTCTTTTTTAGTAAGCCGAATGAGTTCTTCGCCAAATTGAACGCTGCGGCTGTTGGAATTTAGTTTTAGTGGCCCGGCTTCTATCCATGGAGAAGTCTCCTTGGAGGTATCAGAAGAATTTTTGCGTTTTAGTGCCACACGAATTCGGGCCAACAGCTCCTCGATCGCGAAGGGTTTGGTCATATAATCGTCGGCGCCCATATCTAGTCCCATGACTTTGTCCGAAATATCATCCTTGGCGGTCAACATGATGATGGGAAGGCCATCGCTTTGGCGTATGCGTCGGCAAACCTCGATTCCGCTTAGTTGAGGCAACATCAAATCCAGCACGATTAGATCGGGTTGCCATTGTTCATGTTGATTGAGCGCTTCGCGGCCATCGTTTGCAACCTTTATCTGGTAACCTTCGTGGTTCAATTCTAGCTCTAAATAACGTGCCAGTTTTTTTTCGTCTTCTACGATCAATATTTTTTGCATCTTTGTCCTCTTCGCGTGTTTATAAAAACCTTAATACCATCGCCGCTTGTGACGATGGTATTAAGCCATTACCCATTTTAATTATTATTCGATAGTGAATTTATTATAGCCGTCTTCGTCGGTTTCGTCCAGCTTGGTTTCGTAGTTGTTGGTGTTGGCGGTGTAGGTGCGGTTGCTGGGCTTGGGTTCGGGTTGAGGTTTGGGATTGCTCGGACGGTTGTACACTTCTTCTTCCTCTTGGGTAACCACATTGCTCACCGAGCTTTTGAAGTTATCCACCCAGTTTTCAAAGTTCTCATCATCATACATACGGCTGTTTTTGACGATGGAGATCTTGGATCCCAACAACAGAGCGGCGATGGCAGAAGCGATAGCCAGATGGAAAGCGACTATTAGTGCGATAGCCAGGTAGAGAACCGACAAGTTTATGATGGTTTGATCTTTGCGGCGGATCAATACACGGGTTCGCAGCAAGGATCTAAAAAACTTTTTGAAGCTGCCATCGTTTGGATTGGCCTTCTTGTAGTTGGAACCGGCGATTCGCCCTTTGCGTTCCAGTTCGACCAGTGCGTCGGCGACGCTGCCGTTGTATTTGTCCAAGAGGGCAACTGCCTCCTCGTAGTTGATGTTGGCCTTGGTGCGCAGCAATTCCACGTCTTCAAGAGTATAATTTTTAGTCATTGTTTTGTTCCTCCTTGTTTGTTTGTGATATCAGTATAGCTCATTTGAAGAGGACTTGTCGGTGAGAACGCTAACAAAACAATTAGAAAATGATTAGAAAGGGGAATGCAATTTATGAGAAAATCCCCAAGACAGCATTTTACTCAGAAAATAGACAATATACACATGTAGAAACGTTTTTAACTTGGATATTTGATAATATGGATGAAGCCATATGCCATTGAGCTCTTCAGTAGCGCATTGGACAAGCCAAGTGGAGAAGATAGTAAATATGAAGAAATGCATTGAGAGGTGGTTGTAAACATATTTCTATGTAACTTTAGCGGAAGTGATGCACACGTAATATAGAAGATGTCTTTGAAAAGATTAATACAGGGGGAAAATAAAGCGGATTGATGCGAGTTGACTTTTCTTGAAAAGGGCTTGCCATTTTTGTGGGGGTTCGTTTATAATATTACAGGACGCCTGAGAACATAGACCGTAAAACACGGGTACCGTTGATTGTGTGAAAATTTAAGTAAGGGCGGCAGCGTTTGCTCAAAACATTAAAAAATTATTAAATACGTTTTGAGTCTGGACGAGCAATGGCAACTTGTGATACAATATATCAATGTTGGCATATGGTGGATAAGCCAATGTAGCTCAGCTGGCAGAGCAACGGTTTCGTAAACCGTAGGTCAAGGGTTCAAGTCCCTTCATTGGCTCCATATATCGAGGTGTAGCGCAGTTTGGTAGCGTGTTTGGTTCGGGACCAAAAGGTCGCAGGTTCAAATCCTGTCACCTCGACCATCGAAAAACCCCTGTAAACATAGTGTTTGCAGGGGTTTTTTCTTTTTTAGAAAATTCTGAAATGTACGCAAAAGCACGCAAAGATACGCTAAAATACGAAAAGATGCAAGTCAAAAT
>CAYFTL010000031.1:0-23575 GCA_964346145.1 uncultured Oscillospiraceae bacterium
TCGTCATAATCATCATAGTCATCATCGTAGCCGTCGTCATAATCGTCATCGTCGTCGGCCCACAGCGAATTGTCGGGCCAATCGTCATCAACTGCCTTTTTAGCGTTTGCCCTCCTGTGCTTGATCGCAGAAAGCAAAGGCCGCTTAGGAATTTCCCGTTCTTCCTGCTCGAATTCCTTTGCAGGCGCTTTAGCAGGGCGATGTCTAAGGCCTTCGGGTTTCACACCAATATCCAGTTGCTCCAGGTCCTCCTCCACCTCTACGCGGCGGTGTCCACGCATGGGTTGTGCAGGGTTGTCCACCAGCGGTTGCAGCGTGTTGCGCGCCGGCCTAACGGGTTTCACAAAGGCGGGCGGCGGATCGGTTTCCACCGCGCCTTGATCCTCCAAATCCTCATCGGAATCGCGATCCGAATTTTTCGAAGCTTCCCCTTGTTCCATTTGCTCAAGCTCTTGCAAACGCATAGCGTTGCGCATCCGCCGACTCCAAAAAGATGTTTTGGGTTCGCTTTCATCGGCATCCAGTTGCTCTTCATCCTCCACCACCGAAGGACTTCCTTTCACAACTTCTTCCGATTCCCTCTTTGCCGCCTCAGGAGCTGCCGCTGTCTTCTCCTCAAAGGAGAGCGGTTGTTCCGCTTCTGTTGTTGCATCCAGCCTTGCCATCTTCTTTCCACAATAAGCGCAAAAGCGCGCATCATCCGGATTGGGTTTCCCACATTGGGTGCAAAACATAAGCAATTCCCTCCTTCTAGCGACCCCGGTTGTTCACCGAACGTCCATTAACCATCAGGTCAAAACTGCAGCCCAGGTAGGCGGCTGCTTCTTCACACATCGTCACGCGGGACATGTAAATTTGCAAATACTCCATCACCGACGAACTGTCGTCCATTTCAAGTTCGTGTACGATCAGCTTATTTGCCTTATCCACCTGGATCCTGTTGCGCTGAATAGACAAGTTCACGCGATCGTGAATATCGTCCATATTGGCCTGGCCATAGCGCACCCGGCTTTTGTGGGCGTCCGACTTATCCGCCAACACCAACGCCGCCGATACAGGGCTGGAAATGCGGCCATGATCCTCTTCGTGATTGCTCACAGCGGTTAAAATCGTTAATATCTCATCGGTCGGCATGCCCATATCCCGCAAAATCGGGAACAGCAACAACGCCCCCTTGGTGCCATGCTCTTTGCGGTGGATGGCGTTGCCTACGTCGTGTACCCAACCGGTAATCGCAGCCAATTCCACCATGCGTTCTGGGTAATCCAGCGCTTGCAAAATATCACCGGCTACCCGGCACACATAACCGACGTGGCGCGGTCCATGCTCCGTATAGCCCATTTGCCGCAAATAATCGTTGCCTGCATCAATCATGGTGCGCAGCTCTTCGTTGCGGCGCACATCCTCTAACGTTATCCTTTTTGCCTCTCCATTATTTTTTTTATCATTATCCATAAATTTCAAAAATCACTCCACACTTTTGAGCCATTCGTAATCGGTATCCCCCGAAAACTCGCGCTCCTCCTCCACTTCTCCGCCAAGCGCTTCTATTGCATTGCGCACTTCAATATAATCTAAATACTTAAGATCGCTTAGCTTTAACACTTTTTTCAGCGGCTCTACCGCCCGCTCATCTCCCAGCTTGCTCAAATAGCTGGCCAACAAACCGCGCAGGTCGTCGCGCCGCAAAAACATATTCACTGTATAAGTATAGATGCGTTCATCCCCGGGAAAGTTGCATAACACGTCTAAAAAAGTTATCTGAGCATCTTCCGAAGCCTCTTCCATCTTGCTCAGAATCGGTTCCACCGCTTCATGTCCAATGCCGCTTAGCAGTTCTGCCGCCACATCCGCAAGCTCGTTTTCCCTTCCGTGTTCCAATATCAATTCTATAGCAAGATTCAGCGGCGCATCGCTGTCCAACTCGCGCAACATGTTAAGCGCCATCATTCTGCTTTGTGTGCTGCGCTCCTTATCCGCCGATAATTTCATGAGCGGGGCGATCGAAACTTCCCCAAGGTCAACGATCCTCTCTAGCAGCATATCTGGCACATCAATGCCTTGCCGTTCGTAATTCAGCGTCCACTCCACAAGCGCATCCGCATCGTCGAACTGGACAAAATATTCCCCGGGCGTTGCCCCATCCAGCCAGCTCGCCGGTTGGTTGAGCCAACGCATATATACTTCGGGCATTTCTGCTTCCATGGCGTCCACATTCTCATATTTAGACATGTTTTCTGCCATCCAGCGTTCGGTATATGCCATAAACTGTTTGTCAAAATCTATACACTTCATTGCTTTTCTCCTTCATCACCATTTTCAGTCTGTGCTTGGTCTAAATAGCGCGCACACAACAGCATGCGCCGTTTTCGAACGCCAAACATTCTTGCTGTGTGCTCCACGGAAATCCGCTTCCCTTCCCACGATTGCATCAAAACGTATAGCGCGGCAGCCCAGTTTTCAGGCCTTGTTTTGCTTATCCTTTTTCCACACGCAAGTTTGCATTGCTCAAAAGTCCACAGTATGGCGTCTGGCAGCCCGTCAAATGTTTTGGCCATGCGCCTGCGCAAAATCCGTATAACTTTTGCGGCAAATTTGTCCGAAAGAACTTCTTTGCTGTCTGTAAATTTTAGCCGTCCCAATCGTATCATACAAAAACGATCCATGCACCCTAGTTTTGCCAAAACAAGCAGCGCTTGTTTTTTTAACCCGTCGGAAACTGCGTCGTTGGAAAGCATATCGTACAACAGCCATTCAGCTTCTGATTCCCGAATGTTCGCAACGATCATCAATACTGCGCGCTGCACATCCGATTCGGGCGCCGACAAGCCCCAGGCCAGTACCGTCGAAGCCAAAGGATTGCTGTCCCATAATTCCTTAAGCGCAGCGCGGCTCAAGAACGTAAGCCCTAACAAATAGCGCAGCCGAAGCATAGCTTCCGATTCGGGCACCTGCACGCTATACTCTACAGGCAACTTGATTTTGCCGTCCTGAGTGGCACGCTGATAATAGCCGGCAACGCTATCAGTCGGGTACATCCGCCTAATCCGCGCCCAACAGCGCATCGCCTCAGCCTCACCGCCCCCCGTGTTTAGCAAGGCAATCGCATACATGTGCAACAGCTGTGCATCATACGGCGTTCGCTCCAAAGTTTGCAAGCACAGCTGCAGCGCAGTCGTATATTGGCGCACTTCCAGCAGCGTTTTAATAATGAGCTTGTGTTCCTCCGAACGCTCCGCCAGCATTCTGGCAGCCGATAACAGCTCGGATAACAAAGCTCTTTCCTGTTGCTCGTCGCATAGTTTGGCCAGCGAACATATTTCCCCTATCAATAAATTCGGAAATACCGCCAAGGCCAAAACATGGGCCTCGGCTTCTTCTGTCCTGCCCAGCTTGTGCAAACACCATGCCGCCTGTACACGCGCCCACCCAGCTTCGGGCCACGCTCTAACAGCATCCTGATATTTTTCCAAAGCTGCCTCGTAGCGCCCTGCGTCAAACAACCTTTGCGTGCGCTTGATCTCCAGAGCTTTCCGGCGTTTCCCTCTATCGTCCGCTTGATTGGATAAGGCTTCCAACAAATGGATGTGCATTTTTGATTTCCCAGTCAACCTAGAACTGCTCTTGGGATGTCTTATATACATTTTAAAAGCATCCAAAGCTGCTTTGTGCTGATCGGTCTTTGTCAAATTCACCCCTAATTTGTACAGGCTTTCTACCGGATGATTCGAAGCTGCCATAACACGCCGCAACAATCGGGAAGATTCGTTAAAGCATCCCATCTGTGCATACGTTTCAGCCAACTCCATTTGTAAGTGCAAATTATCGGGCTCCCGCTCTAAGGCCAGTCGGAACAAATCCAAACAGTCCAGCATATCCCCCGCTGCGCGCTTTGCAATCGCGCGCTCACAAATAAACTTTGCATCGGCAATAAACGGAAGTATCTTCTCTTTTCCAATCACATTCACAGCCTCCACCTCCGTTTCAACGTATTGCCTTTTGCAAGCACCGCCCATCAACGCACAATCTACACCAAAATATTGTTTTAAGCCTTGGCCTTTCCTTCGTTAATCAGCGCTTCCAGCTGCGCCTCATTGAAATTATACCTTCTATTACAAAAATGGCAATTGATCTCGGCCCCATGCTGCTCGGCAATCATATCCCGCAGTTCCGCTTCTCCCAACGACATAAGCACCTGCTCCATGCGCTCCCGGCTACAATCGCAGTTGTATACCGGTTGCCTTTGTTCCAGCACTTCGGGTTGTAAGTGCCCGAGCAACTGAAAGACTGAATCCTTCAGCCCGTATTCAGCTATCGTGCTGCTGATTCCGGCAAACATGGGCGCGCTCATCTCCAAAGAAGAAAGGGCAACCTCAGAACAGCCGGGCATGGGTTGTATCAACAAACCGCCGGCAGCCGTCACCTTATCATTGAGCATCACCCCAAGTGACACCAACGAAGGCGTTTGTTCCGAAGCGGTAAAATACATCGCAAAATCTTCTGCAATTTCTCCCGAAACCAAATTGCTTTGGCCTACATAGGGTTCGCGCATGCCCAAGTCTTTAACCACGGTCAGCTTACCGTTTTTTCCTACCGCTGCACCCACGTCAAGCTTTTTGTCGCTGTGTCGGGGCAGTTCCACTTCAGGATGGTCAACATACCCTTTTACCGATCCATCCGATCGCGCTACCACGACCACTGCGCCAAGGGGGCCGCCGCCTTTTATGGTGGCGGTCAGGTTGTCTTTTTCGTTCTTAAGCATACTGCCCATAATCGCTCCGATGGTCAACGTTCTGCCCAGTGCCGCGGCAGCCGTTTTGGAAAGTCCGTGGGTAGCCCTGGCTTTTTCCACCAGATTGGTGCTGTCGATCAAAAGCGCGCGCGCTTGCCCTTCTAAAAGTGAAATATGCAGCAAACCATCGCTGTTTAATATGTTATGTGTGTTCATTCTTTTCCTCCAACAATTTTTTAAGGCCGTGTGGCCACAAAATGAATCCGGCTATCTTTGTCTTTGGGCGCATCCATGCGCCATTCGCCAAAGGCGTCCACATCCACAAAACCCGCACTTTGAAGCCAGGTTGTAATCTCCTCAGGCGTATGTGCCCGCTGCACGTGGGTTTCGCCAAAGCGCCTATACACATCTGCCTGCTGGCGCACAAAAAAACTTATGTCCATGGTGACCTTGGCGCAGTCTCTCTCCGAAAAGTTTTGCCAAATGTAGGCCACGTCCTCCCGTTCCTCGGCAAAAAAGTTATCCCCTATTTGCTCCAAAAGCTTGTAGGGCGTAGATATATCAAACGCCAACGCCCCGCCCGGCACAAGCCCTTGAAACGCAGCCGCAAAAAAGCTTTGAACCGCGTCGGGATCGGTCAGGTAGTTCACCCCATCGCACCCGCATACCAGCGCATCCACTGGCCGATGTAGCGCCAAACGGCGCATATCTTGCTGCACAAAGTTTATGCGCTTGCCCGCACGCCGCGCCTTGGCCGCAGCAATCTCCAGCATCTCTAAAGACAAATCCAAACCGGTCACCACATTAACCGTCTGAGCAAACCGTATGGCAAGAGATCCTGTTCCGCATGCGCAATCGCATAAGCTTCGTAGCACAACGCCCTTTCGCGCTATCAGTTTTAAGTAGTGCTCACACCAGGCATCATAATCAAAATCATCCATCAACAGATCGTATACCTGGGCAAAACTCTCGTACTGTGCCATAAAAAACCTCTCTTACGCAAACATGGACGACAAGCCATCGCTTCGCCGCCCATGTCCATCAACTCTGTTTATTAATAAACCGTTTTTACTTTATATAAACATATTTCGCGCATAGCAAGCGATTATTGCCCCTTTTCTTCCTCATCTTCTTCCTTGTCCCACTCATCATAAATCGGGTCGCGCAACCCACGGTTGACCTCAGCCCCTTGAATCCGCGGATTCAAGAATTTGTCAAAGCAACTGTTGGCGTAAGAAGCATATATAAAGCCGGTCAAGCCAAATCCGATAACCGCATAAATCAAGATCGTGATTTCCGGCGCAATCAACAAAGATACCGCTACAGGAATAATCAAAGAGCCCACCCAGAACAGCAGGGAAAACGGCAATCTGCCCACCGCCATAATCAGAGCGTTACGAATCAAGTGGCGCAGCTTCATCTGATAGGTCACCATCATCGGGAAAATAACCATGTTCATCATCCACCATACCGCTCCGGCGACCACCACAAACATCTGGGGAACTACAAAAAACAAATTCTGCGCGCTCATTCCTCCATAAAAAACATAAGCTACATATACAATGTAGAGCGACAGACCGTTGAGCAATCCGATAACCAGGCCTTGTTTCCAGTTTCCTTTGATTGAATCTTTAAAATCGCTCATCACAAAGGAGTGCTGATCCCGCGCCCAATTGCGCAGCACGTACATTTGACCGGTTGCGCCCACGCCGCACAATCCCAGCAAAGGGATGATCACCAGCAAATACATATGCAGATAGCCCATCGCCGCGTTCAGCGCAGATAGCCCTTCTTGCACAACACCGCTATCATTTTGAAGACTCAAAGTAATTGCCGATAGGTTAATCAGCGTCCAAACGATTGCCGGCAGACAAAACAGAGTGTACAGTAGGCTCATGCCAATAATGCCGGTAAATCGAATGCGCAACATCGAGAAAAACAGTTGTACCCGATTCTTGGGCAATTGGTCGGGCGTATAGTCGGCCTTACCTGCTTTTCCGTAATAAAAGTTGTTAAAAAAACCGGACATTTTTATGTATCCTCCTTCGGACAAAACCAGCGTTCCTTTCGCGCGGTTGGCGCAGCCTGCACAAAACAAGCCATAACGCCATCCTTTCCAACAGGTTTTGACTTTGCAATTTGATCTGTTCTATAATAACATAAATTCTATTCGATTCCAATTTTATTGGGCAGAATTAATCGAACTGCCACAATAAATTATATTCTCCAAATTTGTGGTTGAAAGCAACCCCCTATTTGGCTCTAGGAGGAGTCTGTAATGATCACCAAGACAAACCCGATAAACGGGAGCAAATTGTCCATTCTGGGCTTTGGCTGCATGCGCTTCCCTACCCGCGCTGGAATGATCGACGAAAAGCCGGCCAAGGAGTTGCTGCTAAGCGCCATCAATCAAGGGATAAACTATCTGGACACCGCCTACATCTACCACAAAGGCCAGAGTGAATCCTTTGTCGGAAAGGTATTGGAAGAGGAGAATATGCGCGAGCGGGTGTACATCGCCACCAAGCTTCCCCCTTATTTGGTCCGCAATTCAAACGATATCGAAAAAATATTTCAAACCCAATTAAAGCGTCTGCGAACCGATCGCATAGATTATTATTTGATTCATATGCTGCAAGATCTGGCCAGCTGGGAACGCCTATGCAGCTTGGGCATAGAGGAATGGATTGAGCGCAAGCAACAAAGCGGCGAAATCAATCAAATCGGTTTTTCCTTCCACGGTAATGTGCAAGAGTTCCTGAAAATATTGGATGCCTATCCCTGGCAATTCTGCCAAATTCAATACAATTATTTAGACGAAAACACTCAAGCCGGCAAAAAAGGTTTGATGGCTGCCGCCGCAAAAGGCCTCCCGGTTATTTGTATGGAACCGCTGCGGGGTGGGCGTTTGGCAGATCAGCTGCCCACAAAGGCTGCCTCCATCTTTCATCAGACAGGAAAAACACCGGTGGAATGGGCCTTGCGCTGGGTGTGGAACCATGCTCAGATCACCGTACTCCTCTCCGGGATGAGCACAATGCAACAACTGTCAGAAAATGTGGCCACAGCAAACTCCCTCGCCCACCAACCTTTGAGCGAAACCGAGCTTAAAATGTTTGAGGATGTGCGCGCCATCATTCATCAGAGCGTAAAAGTGGGCTGCACTGGTTGCGGCTATTGTGTCCCGTGCCCCGTCGGCGTAGACATCCCCACATGCTTTGCGTTGTACAACGAACAGTTTACCACCCTCAAGGCAAACAAGTTTAAGTACATTCAAGCCACCGGCGCCATGGGCCAGCGCCCCGGCAACGCCTCCAAATGTATAAATTGCCGCAAGTGCGTACCCCTCTGCCCACAACAAATCCCGATACCCGAAAAACTCAGCGAAGTCGCCAAACACATGGAAACCTTCCCCTTTGGAATCATTACCCGCATCGCCCGCAAAATCATGTAGCGCACTTTTTTCGCTCTACACAACCGAAAGGAGGCTTTCATGCAAACGATCAAACTGTCCTCCCTGCCTGCCGTTTCCAAAACGCTGCTGATCCCTCTGGCTGCAAGAGCTAAGGAAACCGGCGCACCCTCCCCCGCTATAAGAGATGACCGATCGGTAGAAATATTGGCCCAGATCAATACCGAGGGTACCATTATAGACGGCGGCAACATGAGCACCCACGGTATCTTAGCGCGTACAAAAACCATCGACGAATCCGTGGGCAAATTGCTGCAACAACATCCGGACAGCATCGTCATTAATCTAGGTGCCGGGCTTGACACCCGGTTTGATCGGTTGGACAACGGCAAGCTCCACTGGTACGATCTGGACCTGCCCGAAGTTATCCAACTGCGCCAACGCTTTTTTGCACCAAACGACCGCGTGCACTCCATCGCCAAATCTGTGATGGATTTTTCCTGGATAAGCGACATCCCTGTCGCGCTAGGGCAAAGCGTGATCATCATCTTAGAAGGCCTGCTCATGTATTTCCCCCGGCAGGATGTAGCTCAGATCCTTAACCAGATTTCCGCTCAGTTTGCCGGCGCCCACATATTTTTTGATGTCGTCCACTCGTTCTTTGAAGGCAAAGGGATAAGCAATACCTTTTTGTGGGGATTGGACAACGCAAAAGATATTGAGCAATTGGCCAAAAAACTTCGGCTGGTAGAATCGTGGAGCACTGGAAATTTGCTGAAAAAACGCCAATCTTTCGCTTTTCGCTTTTTCAACTTTTTGCCACTGACGCGCAAGCGCAGCCAGATTCTGCACGTTCAGTGTGCCACCACTTAAAGCCATCTCATTCTTATCGGAAAACACCCCTTTCCAAAGCGTGTTGCGCTCAGAAAGGGGTGTTTTGATTTATTCAGTTCTGGCAAATTGCTTTGGCCCCAGCTTATACAAATCGTTGCCTTGGGCATCTATCGCCACAATCAGCGGAAAATCTTCTACCACGAGCTCTCGAATGGCTTCGGTGCCCAAATCCTCAAAGGCCACTACTTTGGCCGACTGCACACGTTGGGCAATCAACGCCCCGGCGCCTCCGGTTGCCGCCAAATACACCGCACCCGCTTGTTTCATAACCTCTATGACTTCGCCCGATCGCTGCCCTTTTCCAATCATGACCGCTAGGCCTTTGCGCAACAACCGAGGCGTATAGCTGTCCATGCGTCCGCTGGTAGTGGGGCCTGCCGAGCCGATCGGCCGTCCTGGAGGTGCCGGACAAGGCCCTGCGTAATAAATGGCTGCACCCGCCAAATCAACGGGCAGCTGCCGATCTTGATCCAGCAATTCCATTATGCGCTTGTGGGCCGCATCCCGGGCTGTATAAACAACGCCCGATAACAACACCTTATCCCCTGCCCGCAAGTTGGCAATTTCGGCCTTGTCCACCGGCGTATGAATCCGCTTTATCAATGCCCCATCCCTTCCTTTGCCTGCTCCAAAATCTTATTGGCACCCTTTTTGTAATCCCGCTTCAAGTTGTAATCTGCTTTGGCCGTGTAGACCTCGGCAAACTCCGCCGCAGCAATCCTGTAACACAATAGCACATTCATCAAATACATGCACACGTCCCCCATCTCTTCGATAAAGTGGTGGCGGATCTCAGTCCGGTTCATGATTTCATCCTCGCCCCGTTTTTTTATGACATCAATCACCTCGCCAATTTCGCTGATCGCGCCCAGCAGCTGGGGCCCATAATTTTGGGGAATGCGCTCGCGCCATACATCCTTATGGCGCTCGTAAAGCTGCTGTTGAAGCTTTAGCATTTGAGATATGGCTAAATCGCTAAAATCCTCGATTAACCCTACAGACGCAGCATCATCTTCCTCCTGCTTCCGTTGTTGGATTCTACCGCCTTTAGAGGATGAGCCATAATCAAAAGTGCGGCTCATGTTGTGTATGCATTTTTGTATGTATACGCCGGAAAATTCCGGACTTTCTATCGAAAAACATAGCATTACATCGCAAAGATACATGAATACATCACAAATTTCTTCGATAAAATGGCGGCGAATCTCCAGATTGTTCAAAATCGCATCGCTACCCCGCTTTTTGATTACATCGTATACTTCTCCAAGTTCGCCAACACCCCACAGCAATAGCACCTTACCTTGATCCGGCGTGCGCGGACTCCATTTGCCCCGGTATTTTTCATAAAGCCGGCGTTGAAAATCCAGCATTTCAGCTATCGTAATATCCATCGTAAGTTCTTCCCCTTTGTTCATATCTCAGCAAGCAAGACACGCTCCGGGACCGGTCGCCACGGAGTCCACTCGCTCTAACGCGCCCCCGAACAATCGACCACATTCCCCTGCACCCTACCTGCGTATAGCCTATTTTTGCGCTTTCTTTAATTAATATTATACCCCCCTCAAACCTGCGTGCGCAAGGTGTCAAAATCCTTGACAGCGTGCCCAAACAGGGGTATACTATTTTCATATGTTGACTATGACGGGGAGTATTAAGCGCCTGTTGGCGGCACAGAGAATCGGCGGTTGCTGAAAAGCCGATGCGCCAAAACGCCCAACTCGCCCCCGAGTTACCCGCCTAATCCGCGGGCGGCCGCCGCCGTTACCGGCCTTGAGTGGGGTTGTGGAAACTTCCATCGCCCAACAAGAGTGGTACCACGAAAGGCAACGCCTTGCGTCTCTTTTACAATAGAGACGCAGGGTTTTTTATTTTCATAAAGGAGTGTTGATCATGAAAGAATTTCCCGCTTACAATCCGGAAATCTTAGAAACCAAATGGCAAAAATATTGGCTAGACAGCGGCATACTTAACGCCAAAAATGATCCAAGCATGCCTAAGTTCTATCCGTTGGTGGAGTTTCCCTATCCCTCTGCAGAAGGCCTGCACGTCGGCCATCCCCGCCCTTACACCGCCATGGACATACTGGCCCGCAAACGGCGTATGGACGGCTACGATGTGCTGTTCCCCATGGGCTGGGATGCTTTTGGATTGCCCACCGAAAACTTTGCCATCAAAAATAATATCCACCCGGCCATCATCACCGAGCGCAATATTAATAACTTCCGGCGCCAGCTGCAACGCTTGGGCTTTTCCTTCGACTATTCCCGGGAGATAAGTACCACCGATCCCGCTTATTACAAATGGACCCAGTGGATCTTTTTGCAGCTGTTTAAGCACAACCTGGCCTACAAAGCTGAAATGCCGGTCAACTGGTGCTCCAGCTGCCGGGTAGGCCTGGCCAACGAAGAAGTCGTCGCCGGGGTGTGCGAGCGTTGTGGCGGCGAGGTAGTGCGCCGGGTTAAGAGCCAGTGGATGCTGCGCATCACCGAATACGCCGAGAAGCTGCTGAACGGCCTGAACGATGTCGACTTCATCGAAACCGTTAAAACCCAGCAACGCAACTGGATAGGCCGCTCGGAAGGTGCCGAAGTGATCTTCCGCTTGGACGCAAACGACCACGAGCTGCAAGTTTTTACCACCCGCCCCGATACGCTGTTCGGCGCCACCTACATGGTTATCTCTCCCGAGCATCCGGTAATTAAATCTCTGAAAGATAAAATTACCAATTACGATCAAATTTTAGAATACCAAGAAATTTCGGCCCGCAAAAGCGACTTTGAACGCACCGAAATCAACAAAGACAAAACCGGCGTG
Organism: uncultured Oscillospiraceae bacterium; assembly: GCA_964346145.1. Lineage (GTDB taxonomy): Bacteria > Bacillota > Clostridia > Christensenellales > Aristaeellaceae > CAYFTL01. Next base: position 11,853 of record CAYFTL010000031.1, read on the forward strand.
CCTATCGAAGGCGTAATGGCCATCAATCCGGTCACCGGCAACAAAATTCCGGTATGGGTATCCGATTATGTATTGATGGGCTATGGCACCGGTGCCATCATGGCGGTGCCCGGCCACGATCAACGCGACTGGGAATTCGCCAAAAAATTCGGCCTGAACATCGTGGAAGTGGTGGCCGGCGGCAACGTTGCCGAGGCTGCCTTCACCGATATCGAGCAGGGCACCATGGTAAATTCCGGCTTTTTGAATGGACTGAGCGTAACCGATGCCCAAAAACACATCACCCAGTGGCTGGAAGAAAAAGGCTTGGCCCATAAGAAGGTCAACTACAAGCTGAGGGACTGGGTGTTTTCCCGCCAGCGCTACTGGGGAGAATCCATCCCGGTGGGGCACTGTGATTGCTGCGGTTGGGTGCCGATCCCTGAAGAGCAGCTGCCTGTAGTGCTGCCCGAAGTCGACAACTTTATGCCTGGTGAAAACGGCGAGTCGCCACTGGCCAACGCCACCGACTGGGTAAATACCACTTGCCCCAAATGCGGCGGTCCGGCTCAACGGGAAACCGATACCATGCCCCAATGGGCAGGCTCCAGCTGGTACTATCTGCGCTACCTGGATCCCCACAACGACAGCGCGCTGGCCTCCCCTGAAGCCATGGAGCGCTGGATGCCGGTGGACTGGTACAACGGCGGAATGGAACACACCACGCTACACCTGCTATATTCTCGATTCTGGCACAAGTTTCTGTACGATATCGGCATAGTGCCTACTCCCGAACCCTACGCCAAACGCACTGCCCATGGCATGATTTTGGGCAACAACGGTGAAAAAATGTCTAAATCCCGCGGCAACGTAATCAACCCCGATGATGTGGTTGCCGAAATTGGCGCCGATGCCTTCCGGGTGTACGAAATGTTTATGGGCGCCTTCGATCAAGCGATCCCCTGGTCCACCGACGGTGCCCACGGTTGCCGGCGCTTCTTGGACCGGGTTTGGCGGCTGAGCGATCTGCTCACCGACGAGGAGGGCATCACTCAGGATATGCAATTCGAAGTGCATTCCTGCATCAAGAAGGTTACCGAAGACTATGAGCGCATGAAGTTCAATACTGCCATTGCCGCGATGATGTCGCTGGTGAACGCCCTGACCACCAAAGGACGCGTAAGCCGCGGTGAACTGCGGATATTGCTGCAGCTGCTGAATCCGGCGGCTCCCCACATTACGGAAGAGCTGAACCAGCTCCATGCACTGGGCGACGAGCTTGCCTATTCCCCCTGGCCCGAATTTGATCCGGCGGCCTTGGTCAAGGACCAAGTGGAAATCGCCATCCAGCTAAACGGCAAGGTGCGTGGACGCATGATGGTTCCGTCCAGCCTGGCTCCGGAAGAGGCCGAAAACTATTTCACCCAAAGCGCTCAAGTTCAACAATTGCTAAACGGCAAAACTGTGCGCAAGCTGATCTACATCCCCGGTCGGTTGGCCAATATCGTAGTCGGCTAACCCCTCAAAAACAAGTTCTACATACTAAAATGGGCACGCCTTTTATCTTAAGGCGTGTCCATTTTGTTTTGTTGGTATTTTCTATTTAACCCTGACTTTCCGCTTTTGTGTTTCTGCCAAAGAATTCGCCAAGCAACCGAGCACATTCGCGCTCCAACAACCCTCCATCGCAAGGCGTAAACCCTGGCAATGCAGGATCTTCGGGAATTCGATACACACTGGCGCAACAGCCTGCTTTAATATCATAGGCCCCAAACACCACCCGTTTCAGCCTAGTCTGGCTTACCGCCCCCGCACACATGGCACAAGGCTCCAGCGTTACATACAAAGTGCAGTCCGAAAGCCGCCAATCGTTTAATCGCTCTCCCGCCTTGCGCATGGCCACAATCTCAGCATGGGCGGTCGGATCACCGGTACGCTCGCGCATATTATATCCTTGAGCGGCGACCTCACCGCCTCGGGCCACAACCGCCCCTACCGGAATTTCTCCCGCCTCAAAGGCTCGATTCGCCTGCTCAATAGCCAACATCATCATTTTTCTATCCAACTCGTCAAACATTGGGCAGACTTTCCCCTCCTGTTGATAGAATCGTCCTCAGCTTTCTTCCATGCCCCGTTGGCGGGCAACTTCATACAAACAAATCGAAGCTGCGCAGCCCACATTCAAAGAAGATGCCGAACCATAAATTGGTATCTTGACCAGCACATCACAAACCTCTTTCCAGGCTTTAGACAGGCCAAAGGTTTCGTTGCCCATCAACATGATGGTCGGTCCCGTCAAGTCCACGTTTTGCAGTGTCCCGTTTCCTCGGGCACTAGTGCCTACAATCTGCGGGCGCGGCGAAAGGCTATGTATCCATTCAATGGCTTTCACCACCGATTCCATCGCCGCAAAGGGCCTGGCAAAACAGGTGCCTATGCTGGCGCGAATGCACAGCGGATCATAAAAATCCGCGCTATGTCCTGTCGTAAGAATCCCCGCCGCACCGAAAGCATCGGCCAATCGAATTACCGTGCCCAAATTGCCCGGCCCCTGTGGACGGTCAAATATCACATACAACGGCTCCCCTTCTGCTTTGTGCATCGCCATGCGTTCCAGCCCATCCTCGCGCATACGCACCAGCCCCACCAGTTCACAAGGCTGATCCCGTTCGCTGATTTCTGCATACAGCTTAGGATCCATAGCGTATGTGCGATAGACTTTGGCTTTTTTCAGCATGTCCTCAGCCCAGCCCGACAGCCTTTTGCCCGCCGCAAAGCCGATCGCCTCAAATTCCCAGCCGTGTAAAATCGCCTGCTCAAACGGGTGTACCCCTTCCACAAAAGCCAGCTTCTGTCTGTGACGCTTTTCTCTGTTCCGCTTCAGCGTTTCAAACCTTTGAAACATTGCGTTGCGCACAGTAATCGACAAGTGTTCCGGCATTTTTATCCTCCCGTATGTTTCAATCGCAAATGGTAATGTATCCAGCTTAGGCTTTCTCGGAAAATCGATTGCACAAATCCCAACGTACGTTGGGTATACGCTCCAGCGCCGGTGGCCGGTATGCCGATGGTATCGCACATCCATAACGCACGAGTAACGTGATAATCGGAGGTCACTACAATCGCCTTTTCAAATCCCCGCTGCTCCATGATTTTTTTCGCATTCTGCAGGTTCTGCATGGTGTTGTAAGATTGGTCCTCTTCCACTATCGCGCTATCCGGCACGCCCGTTTCTTTTAATTTCCTCGCCATAACGCTGGCTTCGGTAGCCGGTTCATCACTGCCCTGAGTCCCACATACGATGATATGATCGGCAAGCCCTTCCTCGTACAAGGCCCGTGCCTTTTCGATTCGTGCGGCAAGCTGGGGCGCTGGCTCGCCGGTCTTATAGACCAACGCGCCCAGCACGATGATTGCATCCGCCGGTTCAGGCTGCCATTGCTGACTGGCCGCCTTATATACTCTCCATACCATAAATCCCTCAATCGCCACAAGCAACAGCAGCAGCATTCCAATCCAGCGCAACCATCTCCTGGGCTTTCGCTTAAGCTTTTTCACTTCATCCTCCCATACCGCTACACCGTCAGGGTTTGGGTGGCACTTCTTTGAGCACAACCCGGCCTTCCCCTAGCGCACGCAGCAAACCAATTTTATCAAAATGATCATTGACATACGCGTTAGCCGGCACCAGGTATGCCTTTTGTTCCTCTTCGATGTACAGCGTTACCGGAATGCGCCCAGGCGTCTTCACAAGAATTTCCATGATTTGAGCGCGCTGGCTTTCATCCCGCAGCTTTAGGTATAACTTTTTCGTCGGTAATTTGTCATTGGTTTCGACTGCAACCAATGGCTCATCGCTCCTGTCCGCAAAATAACCGTTAGAAGGGCGCCCCCCGCCGTTGTTCAATTTCCTATTGGGAATAAATCCCTTTACCAGCGGCGCGACAGACTCTAAAAGCAGTTTAGGCGGCTCGTCTTCCCGGATAGACAACCGCCCACTGAGCACCACCAAGGCCTCTTCGGTCAACTGGGTAGACCATTTCTCGTATACCCTGGGGAACACCAGCGCTTCAATGCTTCCATATAGGTCTTCCAGCATCACAAAGGCCATCATACCTCCATTGCGGGTCACCCGCGTTCGCTTTTCAGCAATCATGCCGCCCATTTGCACGCTCAGTCCATCAAATGCAATGCCGTGGTTGGGACGATCTTCCCCCAAGCTGTTCACCCATTGGCTGCTTATATCTAGCCTCTGCAACTCTTCCATAAATTCGTCCAGCGGATGCCCGGTAATATACACGCCGGTCATTTCCTTTTCCATCCCCAGCTTCACCCGCGTGTTGAAATCTTCAATCTGGGGCAACGGAGGCGGTGGCACCTCCACCTGGCTCTCCTCTCCAAACAAGGACATCTGCCCTTCCACTCTGGATTTCCGGGTTTTTGCGGCGCCGTCCAACGCCCGCTCATATACGGCTAGCTTCTGGGCTCGGTTCCCCTCCAATCCATCAAAAGCGCCTGCTTTAATCAGTCATTCCACCGCCCGCTTGTTAACCGCATCGGTGCTAATCCGCGCACAGAAATCATATAAATCTCGGAAAGGACCGCCCGCTTCCACTTCAGCGGTAATGGCATCCACCGCGTTGCCACCCACATTTTTCACCGCACTCAAACCAAAACGGATCGCCGGCTTGTCGCCGGTGCGGTCTACCGAAAATTTGTGCTGGCTCAGGTTCACGTCGGGGTTGAGCACATCAATCCCCTTTTTCCGGCAATACTGAATGTAATAGGCCACTTTGTCGGTGTTTCCGGTAAAAGAGTTCATCAGCGCCGCCATAAACTCTACCGGATAGTAAAGCTTAAGGTATGCAGTTTGTACAGCCACCACACCGTAGGCCGCCGCGTGAGATTTGTTGAATGCATAGCTGGCAAAGGAGGTCATTTCATCAAAAATCTGGTACGCCGCCTGTTCCGGCACGCCGTTGCGCACAGCGCCAGGCACCACAATTTCGCCATCTTCTATCAAACCATGCACAAAGTTTTCTTTTTCTTTTTGCATAACGTCGTGCTTTTTTTTGGACATTGCACGCCGCACCAAATCGCTACGCCCCATGGAGTAGCCAGCCATATCCCGCACAATCTGCATAACCTGTTCTTGGTACACCATGCATCCGTAGGTAACGTTCAGTATCGGTTCCAGTGATGGATCCAAATATTTCACACTGGAGGGATCGTGCTTGCCCGCCACATACCGGGGAATGGATTCCATAGGCCCGGGCCTGTAAAGCGAAACCGCCGCAATAATATCCTCAAAGTTTTCAGGGCGCATATTGGTCAGGAAGTTGCGCATGCCACTGCCTTCCAGCTGAAAAACGCCGTCGGTGTCCCCATCTGAAATCATCGCGTACACCTTGGGATCGTCCAGCGGAATTTCTTCCGGTGTTATTTGAGGGCCGTCCCCCTCCCGAACCATGGCCAGCGTATCGCTGATCACGGTCAGCGTGCGCAAACCCAAAAAATCCATCTTTAATAAGCCCAAGGATTCCAGCGTGCCCATCGGAAACTGGGTGGTAATCACATCATCGTTGGTCTGAAGGGGCACATAGTGCGCAACCGGTTCGTCGGTAATCAGCACCCCTGCCGCATGGGTCGATGCATGCCTGGGCATGCCTTCCAGCGCCCGGGCGGTATCGATCAGCGTTTTGATGGTTTCGTTTTCTTCATAGCTGCGTCGCAGCTCAGCGCTCTGCTTAAGCGCCTTTTCCAGCGTCATGTTCAGCTCAAAAGGCACCATCTTGGCCACTTGGTCCACTTCCTGATAGCTGATGCCCATCACCCTGCCCACGTCGCGGATCGCTCCACGGGCCGCCATGGTTCCAAAGGTAATGATCTGAGCCACGTGGTCATGCCCGTATTTACGGGCCACGTAGTCGATGACTTCGCCGCGGCGTTCGTAGTCAAAGTCTATGTCCAAATCCGGCATGGATATCCGCTCCGGGTTTAAGAAACGCTCGAAAACCAGATTGTATTTGAGCGGGTCAATCGAAGTGATCCCCAGCGAATACGCCACGATAGAGCCCGCGCCGCTGCCGCGCCCTGGCCCCACCAAAATGCCGTTATCCCGGGCATATTTTATAAAATCCCACACGATTAAAAAGTAATCTACATACCCCATCGATTCGATGGTGTTCAGTTCGTATTCCAACCGCTCCTGCGCCTGTGGGCAGGTCTGTCCATAGCGTTCATATAGACCTTTGTAGCACAAATCTCGCAAGGTTTGTGCGGGATTTTGGCCTTCGGGCAGCCTATATTTGGGCAAATGAATGGAGGAAAAGTCAAAATCCACTTTGCAACGCATCGCAATTTTGTGGGTATTTTCCAGCGCTTCCGGTATATTGCCAAAAAGCACTCGCATCTCCTCTTCGCTCTTTAAATACAGCTCCTGGGTTTCCATTTGCATCCGGTCTGGATCGTCCAGAGTTTTTCCAGTGTTGATGCAGATCTGAACCTCTTGAACGTAGGCGTCTTCCCTGCTCAAATAATGCACATCGTTGGTAGCCGCCAGCGGAATATTCATTTCCCGCGCCAATTTAATCAGCCGCGGCAACACGCGTTTTTCGTCGGGCAAAGCGTGATCCTGAATCTCTACATAAAAATTGCCTTCGCCGAATATTTCCAAGTAGCGCTGGGCCATTTTCCGGGCATCGTTCTCCCGCCCGTCCAGCAGCATTTTTGGCAAATCCCCCGAAAGACAGGCCGACAAGCCGATTAATCCCTGCGCATGTTTTGCCAGCAAATCATAATCAATCCTGGGTTTGTAGTAAAACCCTTCCACATACGACTGACTCACCATTTGGATGAGGTTTTGATACCCCACTTGATTTTCACACAACAAGATCAGATGGCTATATTCCCGAGATTGTTTGTCCCGCATGTCGTTGCAAACGTACACTTCGCAGCCGATTACCGGATGAATCCCACGAGCCTTTGCCGCGCGATAAAAATCCACCACACCGTACATTACCCCGTGGTCGGTGATCGCGCAGCTATCCATCCCCAACTGCTCTACCTTGTCCAAAAGGGGCTCAATACGGCAGGCGCCATCCAGCAGGCTATATTCAGTATGCAAATGCAAATGCGTAAACATGGGAAAGCCTCCAAAATTATAAACTATAGTTAGTATAGCACAGCTTAAAAACCATAATCCAGTCCATCAAAGTTAACTGAAAAAATCCTGTAAATTGTGACGCCCGTTTAAACAAACCATGACAAATCGCAAGTTTGTGCACAGCTTATTGAAGTTCTTTTGCAAACACTGTAAAATATATAAAGAACAACGTTTTATTTATAGCAAGCGCTACGATTATGGAGGTTAACCATGCCATTTTTTTATTATGATTGGACCATGATCATCTTGATTCCGGGCATCATCTTAGCCCTTTGGGCCCAAATGCGGGTCAAAAATAATTTCAACAAATATTCCAAAGTGCGTGCACAAAGCGGCATCAGCGCGACCCAGATGGCCGAAACCGTTTTGGCGGCCGAGGGCATCACCGACGTTACTGTGGAACAAACCCGTGGATCCCTGTCGGATCACTACGACCCGCGGGCCAAAGCGCTCAGACTGTCGGACAGCGTGGGCAACTCCACATCGATCGCCGCGCTGGGCGTGGCCGCCCACGAAGCCGGCCATGTGTTGCAGGAACGCGATGGATACGCCCCTTTGATCCTTCGCAACATCTCGGTACCGGTCGTCAACATCGGCTCCTCTTTGGCCATACCCCTGTTTGTGTTGGGGCTGGTTTTCAGCTGGTCCCCCTTGGTAAACATCGGCATTTTGTTGTTTTCTTTGGCCGTAATCTTCAGTCTGATTACCTTGCCGGTGGAATTCAATGCCAGCAAGCGCGCCATGCTGTTATTGGAATCGGGCGGCTATCTAACCCAAGAAGAGCTGCCCGGCGCCCAAAAAGTGCTTTCCGCAGCCGCTATGACGTATGTGGCTTCCGCCGTTTCGGCGCTCTTGAACTTGATTCGGTTGTTGCTGATTTCGGGCAGCCGAGACGATTAGACCCGTTTGTTTAAAATAGGATGCTGCAAAATGCAGCATCCTATTTTTATATGTTGATTTTTAAGAATACAACACGAGTTTACACTGTCGGCTGAATAATTTAAAAAAATCACAACGGCAACGCTACCCTGCCCCGAATCATTCGCCCTTTAGAGGCTCTCCCTGCCCCTTCGGCCCATCGCTTTGTTCTTCTAGGCTTTGATCCTCCTTGGCGTGCTGTTCCTCTTTCCCCGACAAAATCGTTGAAATATTCTCCTTAGCCGACGCAGCCAGCGCACTCAACGTGCTGCTGACCACCTTGCCTTTTGCTTTTTCCATTCCGAAAAAGGATTTGACGATCGTCATGATGTTTGAATGCCAGCTCTCCGACAGCTCTGAAAAACGGCTGACCTGCGCCTTCTCCAAATTTTCAAAAAGTATGTCAAAAAAGCTCTCTTTTTGCTCGGCGTCCATTTTTTCCACCCAGGATTTTAACGTTTTATCGATAAACTTGCTGTAAGGGGTAATGCTATCCTCCCGCTTAAAACGGGTGCCTTTAAGCTTCCAAGTATAGGGAATATGTTGGCTAATACCGCTCACTTCGGTGCTGGACACGATGGTTCGCTTTTCATTGTTTTCAAGCATCAAGCCGACCACCGAAGACTGGGGTACATACGACCGTATCTTGTCGCTGATGGCCAAATAGCCATCCCCTTGCAAAAATTCGGTGCTGAAGCCCGGCCCATCGAAGGAATAAATGTCCGACAGCCTGCCCTGGATTTCAGCAGAGACGCCGGCCGCCGAAAAAATCGCCAGATTGCCACCCTTCGAATGTCCACCCACTTTTATCGTTTTTGGAGTCGCCGCTCCAATGTTTCGAAGATAGTCCACCGATTCCAGCTGAGCCGGGATCGTCCTATACAACATTCGAAAATCTTCTTTCCAACCGGCCAAGGTATCGTCGGTTCCCCGGAAAGCTACATAAACGTTGTCTGAATCCAACTCGAAGGTAGTTGCGGAAAACTGTTTTGCGGCATCCGGGTCCAAATGATTCCAATAGCTGCGCAATATCAGTTGACCAAATCGGACACTTTGGCCGCACAACCGCAGCAAATCTATGTCCTGTGCGGTGGTGAATGCGCTGGGCGGCAGGTTCTTTTGGTCGATGAGTTCTGCCGCTTCAGACAATATTGTGCGCTCGGAAAAATCTTCCGAAACGATGCCATCGTAAGGCATGTACGCGAGTTGAGCCAATATGAGCCCATCCACCTCACAAAAAGGTGATTGCGCAAAAGTCAAATCGCCCCGCCATTCTACATAATCCAAAATATTGGCCACCGAAAACACCTCGCTCCCCTATCGCAAGCTAACTGCAAAACAACGCGGTAAGTATACCTATAATTATTATACCGCATTTTAATCCTCTTTCGATAATTTTATCAATAAATCATGACTTTGTTACAAGCTTACTAATTTGTTTTCACAATTGAAAATTCGCGCATACTTTTAAAAAGTGCCCTTAAAATTGTTTCACAAATCTCTTTTCGGTGTATTATGTTAATGTTCCAAAAATATTTGATGATGGATTAAATTTACGTTTTGTTGAAAAAGAGTTTTTTATGGTATCTACCCGCGATGAAAACGCGGGCCGAAAAATAAAGGGAGGAATATTATTATGAAGTTTTTCAAATGTAATGTGTGCGGAAACATGGTTGGGCTGATTCACGAAGGCGGCGGCTCTTTGGTTTGCTGTGGCCAGGAGATGGAGCTATTGACCGCGAACACCACTGACGCAGCGGTCGAGAAACACGTTCCTGCAGTGAAACCCTTGGGCGACAACACCGTTGAAGTAACCGTCGGCGAAGTGGAGCACCCGATGCTCGAAGAGCACTACATCGAATGGATTTACCTGCAGACCAAAAAGGGCGGACAACGCAAAGCCCTGAATCCGGGCGAAGCACCTCGCGCCACATTCACCATCGTAGATGATGAGCCTGTAGCTGTATACGCTTACTGCAATCTGCACGGTTTGTGGAAAAAAGAGCACTAATCATTTTTAAAGATAAAAAACGTCTCCGGCACAAATGCCGGGGACGTTTTTTAACGCATATAAAAATTCTTCACCTATAAATATGCTCCTTTTGGCAGGATATTTGTATTTCATCGGGAAATGGATGAACAGATACCAAATATGTGGGAAAGGCAGAGTTGTTATGAGTCATTTTGATATGTTTATGGAGCAAGCTGCAGGTGTGCGCCCGTCCAGCCGCCAGCTGGAATGGTACAATACCCTATTTTATGCCTTTGTGCACTTCAGCCCCAACACCTACACTGGATTGGAATGGGGACTGGGCGATGAGGATCCCGCCATCTTTAACCCAACAGAGTTGGACTGCGACCAGTGGGTGAAGGCCATCAAATCCGCAGGCATGAAGGGGCTGGTGCTTACCGCCAAGCACCACGACGGGTTTTGCCTATGGCAGACCAAGACCACCAGACATTCCATGGTCAGCAGCCCTTTTCAAAATGGCCAAGGCGATATCGTACGCGAAGCTGCCGAGGCCTGCAGGCGGGGTGGCATTAAGTTCGGCTTCTACCTATCGCCCTGGGATCGCAACTGCCGGCTGTACGGTACCGATGCCTACAACGACTTTTATAAGGCACAGCTGACCGAATTGCTCACCCAATACGGCGATATCTTTTATGTATGGTTTGACGGTGCATGCGGCGAAGGGCCCAACGGCCGCAAGCAGGAGTATGACTTTAAGGGCTACATCGATTTGATACGAAAATACCAGTCCCAAGCTTTCATATTCAACGATGCTGGGCCCGATGTGCGCTGGATCGGCAACGAGAGCGGCAGCGCGCGCCACGCTGAATGGGCTGTGGTGCCCAGCGAACTGTGTCACTTTGCAGAAGTTCAAACCGGCCCGGGACCGATGTTGGGCGATTTGAGCTATATGTATAACACGCAAGATGCCATTGGCAATCTTGCGAACATTTTATACTCCAAAGGATTGTGTTTCTGCGGTGCCGAGGTGGATATGTCCATACGTCCGGGCTGGTTTTACCACCCGGAAGAAAATCCCCACTCGCTGCAGCGGCTGTTCGACACCTACGTCTCTTCGGTGGGCGGCAACGCCTGCTTCCACTTGAATATTCCCCCCATGCCCAGCGGAAAATTCGATGACCGGGATGTGGCCCGCCTAAAAGAGCTAGGCCAGATGCTGCGCAGTCAATTCGGACACAATTTGGCCGAGCACAGTTGTCCACGGCGCATCAGCGTTCCGCAGGGAGAAACCCAGTGCACATTCGAACTGGATCTGCCATCTAACCCCATCATCCAATACGTATCACTATCGGAAAATTTGGCACTCCGCGGCCAGCGGATTGAACAGTTTTTGTTGCAGGCCAAGGACGAGTTCGGCCAATGGCAAACCTGGTACGAGGGCACCACCGTGGGCAACAAACGGATATGTGCGCTGGGCGGTAAACCGCTTAAGGGAGGCGCGATCCGGATATTGATTACCGCGGCCCGAGGTAAGGTAGACGATCTAAAAATCGAGGTTTATTAGGCCTTACGCTAGAGTTTCCTCAAGAAGAAAAACAAATCGCCTAACAATAAAGTTAGGCGATTTGTTTGTTTTGCTGAATTGTTAGGCTCCGCACACTTTCCCTGTTGTGCTTATTCTTTGATAGA
>CAYFTL010000032.1:0-16229 GCA_964346145.1 uncultured Oscillospiraceae bacterium
TATATGCCAAAAATCTTGCGCACTTCCAGCAAGTGATTGTGGATGGTTTTCTCCACCGTTTTCATATTTGATTGCGTCGCCACCAAATTCGACAGCGTATACACAGACGAAGCAAACGTGCGCTCTTCTATGTGATATTGGCGGGATCTGTGCATAAAGTCGATCAGCATAATTGCGACGTCAATGGTTTGTAGCCTGCAAATATAGCCCAGCACTTCCAAAAACAAGTTCTTATTTTTAAATAGCGGATAGATCCCATCAATCACACTAAAACACGGATATACTTCAGGAATGGGATTCTTTCGAAAGCAATTCATATTATCGTTTAAAATATTGAAGGATTCTTTGAACAGCGTGACGATGCGCTCTTCCCCCACATTGCTTTCCCGCAAAAACAGCTCAATTGCCCTAAAGCAAATATTGTACTGCTCAATAAATCTGTTGGCTGCTATATTCGGAATCAGTAATTTCTCCAAAACAAACAACAACAGATCCATGCCTGGAAAAGGATTGCTTTCCAGGTTTGCTTCTATTTTTTGTAGGGCCGACTTTATATCATCGTTTTCTGCACGAAGGTCGGCAAGGTTTCGAAAGCGGCGCAAATCATTCCTACCAGTTCGCATATATCCGTTTCCTCTCTTTTAAACAAATCTATATTTTCTTTTGCGGTATCCCACCGGATTTTCAATTTCATTAAGCTCAACCGTCCCGCTGCACAAGTTATAGCCCTCCGGAACCAAAAATACCGTATCTGCATATTGATTTGCAAGGTTTTTTCGATACTCAGGGTTGGCATAAGCCGAATCGTTGTACTTCTTTTGGCAAACGATATAATCGGAATCTTCCGTGGGGGTACAAATCAGCTGAAAAACAATATCTACATCGGCAAAGTCCAGTATTTGCTTGAGCGCATCCGCCTGACGGTAGGTGTATTTTTTTACTGTATACTTAATCGCAACGGTTTCTTCTGTGGCTACGATCAACGCATTGATATCGGTTGCGATATCTTCTTCGCCTTTTTCGTCCAGCAACAGGTCATCCACAAAATAAATGCCTTCCGAGATCTTATATGTTCTGGTTTGTGCCCCGTCAAATGCCACATCGGCTAACAAAAGGTAACCGTTTACCAGCTCACACTCTTTTTCGTCTGCATCCTTCAGCGACAAAGTATCCATGCATCCGCTTAGCGAGCGTTCTCCGTCGTAAACCTTCATCCCTTCCAGGAGCGATAGCCCGCCATTGGGGTAGTGCAAGCCAAATTCCAGCACCCCATGAATTGCAGTTTCATCAACCGAAAAAAGGATCTGTACGCCGTCCGCACTTAACTGCAGATGCATTTTGATATTATAGTAATCCGAAGAGGAGTACAGCAGAGATATCTCATAACGGTTTTGGCTCTCCTGCACAATTTTGAGCGGAATGTATTGATCGGCCCCATCCAGGTCAAATACCAAACTCTTGCGCGCTTTATAACCGTTTTGCATTCTGTATTTATGATGGTTTGCTTTGCCGTCCAACAGCGGCATTAATCGATGCAGGAACCAAGAGAGGAACGGCCAAAGAATTTGGCTTTCAAAGGCATCATCCAACGGATATTTTTCGGTTATGTTGCCCACTTTGTTGGGCATATTGATCAGAGTGCTGCCTTTTACATAGCGCATGTCTGCAAGAAATTTTTGGGTATGTTCCCCCACCACAGTAATATAGCGCTCCTGTCGACTCTCCAACTGATATATGTCGAACACGCGGGCTAAAAAATCCATGAATCTTGGATCTCTGTGAGTCAGCTGCATAACCTCGTTGTTTCCATAAACAACCTTCATTCCGTAGTAGGATTTTGCATGCTGCGCATATGGCACTTCGTATAAGTAAATCAACTTTAAATCGCGGATTTTTTGAACATCCGGCATCGGTTTCATCTCTCCATTCTCCCTTGCACAGTTATTCAACACCCATATGGTGAGCCGCTTCGTCAAGTTCTTCTAAAATCGCTTGATTTTGCCCATGAATCCCCTCTTTACTCGCCTGCCGGAGAGGCGCCAGCATTTCATCTATATGATGCACAAAATCCTGAATCTGCTGAGTATCAAGCGACGCGCTACGTAAGCCCTTATCCCCAGCGCCCAAAAAACCTTGCAGCTCTTCCCCCACAATTTCGTTGATGGCGTGCTGCTGTTTCATCAATTTTTTTTGCTGACTTATATTGCTGGATATGGAAGCCCCCAGGCTCCACAACGGTATGGTGTTGGATAGGAGCACATCCATCTGCTCACACAGGGCGCGGTTGTTGCGCTGCAGGAGTTCAATTTTCGCTAGCGTCTGCCGCATGATTGCTCGGGATGTCTGAAAATCGCGCAACTTCCTTTGAAAATGCGGTAAGTTGCTCAACACATTGCCGCTCGAAATATATAAATCCCCCACCGGAATTTGGCGCTCTGTGTCTAAAATCCGCTGTTCATATAGCTGTATAAATTCACCCATATGCCGAATCGATTCTCTGCACAGGTTATTCAATTCATCAAACAGGCCAACATCGGCCATTAGGTTTATGCGCGAATCATTGAGCAGCGCGGCAATCTCCCGAAACTTTGTCTGTAGTTGATCGTTTTTATCTTGCATGTCTTGCTCTTTTTCTATGCGCAATAAAAAAATATTTTTTAGAGGGTTGTGAGATTTGGGCGCCACCAGATAATTGATTTCATCTACTGCGTTTACAATTTTCTCCACCAGCTCCAAATGGTTTTTATCCGATGCAAGTGCGTAGATATTGCCAATAAATGCCGCAAATTCTTTTTGGATTCCCACGCCATACAAGGCAAGCGAATCTAAGCTTGAATCGGCTGGCATTTGATTTTTCTCCGGTAACAACGCCATATGCTCCATCCCTTCCGTTTCGTTCAGCAACTCACATATTAACACAATTGATACATTTTGTACACAAAGAATAGGCGAGATAAATCCGCATACACATAGGTAAACCGTAAAATTCCAACGCAACACGCTCACCGCTGCGCCCTTCACAGCTGATGATTTTTGCATTTCCGGCAACTTGGAAGAGCTTAAATAGATTTTCTAGTAGACGATGTGACAGAGAACCGCTATAAAGATTCGTATATACCACAAAAAATAAGCGAATAATGCTGAAAATATATCTAGGGATATGCTCCCATATTTTCACACATCGTTCGCTTATTTGTTCTTGTAGCCTATTCCTGGCCAATACTCTCTAAATATTCTGTGTAGGTCATCCGTTTATCCACAACCACGCCACCGGGCTGTATATCCACAATCCTGTTAGCGACCGTGTCCACCAGCTGCCTGTCTTGGGAAATCAGCATCAGTGTTCCGGTGTAGGAAATTAATCCATTATTTAAAGAGGTGATAGATTCCAAATCCAAGTGGTTTGTGGGTTCGTCCAGCAAGAGGAAATTAGCGCCCGATAACATCATGCGTGAAAGCATACAGCGCACCCGCTCGCCTCCCGACAAGACCTTGGCCATCTTTTGGGATTCTTCGCCGGTAAAGAGCATCCGACCCAAAAATCCGCGCACAAAGGTCTCGTCCTTTTCTTCGGAATATTGGCGCAGCCAGTCTACAAGGTTTAAATCTATGTCTTCAAAATAGCTGTTGTTGTCCTTGGGAAAGTAGGCAGGGGTTATGGTGACGCCCCAGCGGAAACTGCCTTCATCGGGCTCCATTTCACCCATTAAGATTTGCATGAGCGTGGTCTTGGCTACGTTTTCCTCGCCAATAAAGGCAATTTTATCGCCTTTTTCTATATGCATGGAAAAATTGTCCAATACCTTCACGCCATCAATGGTTTTGCTGATGCCTTCGATGTCCAATAAATCATTCCCCGCTTCCCGGGCAGGCTTAAATTCTATAAACGGATATTTCCGGGAACTGGGCTTAATGTCTTCGATTACAATCTTCTCCAGCAATTTTTTACGACTGGTGGCCTGTTTGGATTTAGACGCGTTCGCGCTAAACCGCTGAATAAACTCTTGCAGCTCCTTTACCTTTGCCTCGTTGCGCTTATTTTCTTCGCGCTGTTGGCGTAGGGCCAGCTGGCTGGACTCGTACCAGAAGTCGTAGTTGCCCGCATACAACATAATTTTCCTATAGTCTATATCGGCAACGTAGGTACACACCTCATTCAAAAAATGGCGGTCATGAGAAACTACGATAACGGTGTTTTCAAAATCGCCCAAAAAGCGTTGCAACCAAGCAATCGAAGCCGCGTCCAAGTGGTTTGTAGGCTCGTCCAGCAGCAGTATATCGGGATTGCCAAATAGGGCCTGGGCCAGCAGCACCTTAACCTTGTCGTTGGCTTCCAGCTCGCTCATCATGCGACAGTGCTGAGATTCGGAAATACCCAAATGGCTCAGCATGGAAGCGGCGTTGGCTTCAGCCTCCCAGCCGTCCAGCTCTGCAAATTCGCCTTCCAGCTCGGCGGCCTTGATGCCGTCTTCATCACTAAAGTCTTCTTTTTGATATAATGCATCCTTCTGTTGCATAATATCATATAAGCGTTTGTGGCCCATGAGCACCGTATCCATCACCGGATATTGATCGTACGCAAAGTGATCCTGCTTGAGCACCGCGATGCGTTCACCCGGTGTAACGATCACTTCGCCCTTGTTGGGTTGCAATTCGCCGGCCAATATTTTCAAAAATTGGGATTTCCCCGCACCGTTTGCTCCGATGATTCCGTAGCAGTTGCCGGGCGTGAACTGAATGTTCACATTTTCAAACAAGACCCGCTTGCCAAATTGCAGTGTTACGTTTACAGCCTGTATCATTTTTTATCTAAATCCTTTTCTTCCTTATTGCTATCCATAGCGACATTTGATATCTCTTACTTATCCACCATGCGAGCAGTTTCCTGCACAAACACAAATGTTTAAAGGGATTTAACGCAAATCATTGCCGCCAGATATGGAAATCTTTTCAAGTAACTTATTCTGCGGATAAGTGCGCACCTTGCCTGCCAGCAAACATATGAGAAACGCTAACACCGTTATACATAACCAACTGAGCACCGTAGCTCCCCAACCGTAAAAATCGGATAAATAGCCTATGGCGGAGGATGCAGCCGCCGAACCGGTGTAGGCAATCGAATTGAGCAAGCCTGTCATGGTTGCCGAACGCCCACAGGGTTCAAACCGCGCCGGAAATATGCTAATGAAAATTGTGTTGGCAGCCAACATAGAAGAGGTAATAATGGCAAACAACAAAAGGGACAGCAGCAAATTGACGTGCCCCAATAAATACAGCAACATTAGGCTAACACAGCTTATCGCGAAAAATACAGCCGCGCTTCTCATTTCGTTATTTTTAAGTTTGAAATAAACCGCTTGCGCAGCTATTCCTCCACTCAAGTTTGCAATCGGTAAAATCGTTGAAACCAACGCCGCCAATTCAGCCGGCTTTGAAAACACTTCGGTGATGTAAGTGGGTACCCAGGCGGTCACTCCATCCTTTAATACGCCATTCACGATTACTGGGTAGATCATCAACAATATCCCGGGGATAAGAATCAAAGCCATAAAGGAAAGCTTGGACGGACGGCCTCCCAGTTCAAAACCCTTTGTTGCCTCTTCCGACAAAATACCATGTTCTTCCCGGAAATTCCAAAGCTTTTTGTAGCCTACTACCCAAATCCCCGCCATAATGCACAACAATACCGCGGGAAGAAAAAATGCCACCTGCCATCCCCACAAGTATATGACCGCGGCCGACATTAAATAGGCACTCAAGGTACCCAGCGCTACCGCCGAATTCATATGCACCGATGCTTTGATCATGCGTTTCCGTTCCAGCATCATGGCAAAATAGCGCAATAGCGGCGCCCACAACATTGATGAAAAATATCCGGTGACCGCCCGCAAAATCACCAGCACTTCAAATGGTAACTCTAAGCCAAACAGAAAGCTGCTAATCGACGAACCCAGAAGGCCAATCAGCACCATGCCCTTTGGCGAGAATCGATCGCCCAACAAACCATTGATCAGCTGTCCACCGGCATAGAAAATAAAATAAGACGTGCTGATGCCCCCAGCCTGGCTTTTGCTGAGCACATTAAGCGAAATCATTTCAGACATAACCGAAGAATAGTTCTGTCGAGCCAAGTAAGAACAAAAATATACCGCCCAGCACAACACAAACAAAGCTCTGGCCTTGTGGGGGTCCGCAATGCGTTTCTGATCCATCTTACCCCTCCACCCACTTTTAAAACCTTTCAAAGAAAGAAACAGTTATTCTCATAATGCCAAATCTGTTTTAGAATAACGCCGCAACCAAACGGAACGCTATGTAATGATAGCGTTCGCTTCGGCAACACCCAAATATTGTAGGCAGAAAACCACCGAAAGTCAACCTTACCAGCAGGATTGACAGCAAGATACATGCAACACTATATATTGTTTTTAACCATTGCACCCGACAGTGCAAAGTGCTACACTATAACCGATTCTTAATACAACCAGCATCAACTGAGGAGGTATTGCCCATGATTCGTCAACCCGCCTTTGAATCGTCCCCTTCTTCTATGCTTAAGGGAGGCTTGCACTGCCACACAACCCGTTCGGATGGACGCGGAACGCCCGAGGAGGTCATTCGCTTGCACGCGCAAAACGGGTACAACTTCCTGGCAATCACCGATCACCGAATTTATAATTATAAAAACTATGCACCCGACGTGGAGATAACCATCGTGCCCGGCATGGAAATGGATCGCAATTTGGTGGGCGGCGGTGTGCATTGTTTCCACCATGTTTCCATAGGCCCTAGCCGGGAAGATGGGAATGGATTTGAACAAGACCAAGTATTCGATTCGGGCACCGTGAAGGATCAGTTTGATCATCAACCGGTTCTGGATATGCTCCACGCAAACAACAACATGACAATTTATTGTCACCCGGAGTGGAGCTCTACCCCAGCGCGCGAGTTTGATCAAATCAAAGGCAACTTTGCGATGGAGATTTGGAACAGCGGATGCGCCATGGAAAACGAAATGGACACCAACGCCGCCTATTGGGATGAGCTGCTCATGCAAGGGCAAAAAATTTGGGGCGTCGCCACCGACGATGGCCACGCTATGTCTCAGCACTGCGTTGGTTGGGTAAGAGTGAATGCAAAGAACAACTTAAATGCAATCCTTGCCGCTCTAAAAAACGGTGCTTTCTATTCCTCCTGCGGCCCTGAAATATACGATTTTTATGTTGATAATGGTGTAGCCGTCGTAGAATGCTCCCCGTGCAAATTCATCAACATCTGCTGCGGACTCCACCCCCATCATATGACCAAAAACGAAGACGGATTGGTGACCCGCGCCGAAATGAAGTTGCCCGATCCCTTTACGTTCAAATATGTGCGCGCCACCATGGTGGATGAACAAGGCCGCCGTGCCTGGACCAACCCCATATTTCTGTAAACAATTTCTCCTTTAACGAAAAGAATAAAATAAAAAAATGATCCTGATGTATTCAGGATCATTTTTTATTAATCTTTTAAGGCTTTAACCGAGTAGAAAATATTATCCTTTACCACATTGTATTGATCTATTTGAGCGCTGGGTGCCACGAAATGTACCATAAAAATGCGTTTGGTGTTTTTGTTATAGGCCATCACCACATGGCCACGCAACTGCACCCCATCCTTTTCAGCATCATAAAACTGGGAATATCCTTTGGTTCTAAGGATTCTTGTGTTTTGCTTTACGACCTCGGTCTTCATGCTGTCATAACTGCCTTCTAAGGATTCCATCATGTTTTTCATCTGCTTTTTCATGGCGGATGCACCGGGTGCTTTGTTTCGCTCGTTGGTAGACACCGCCACCCGCGCTCCAACCTGCCCTTCGGCTACAGGCTCCAGAAAGCTGATTGTGGTTTCGCTTTCTTCCTTAATCCACTCGCTAGGATAAATGAACTGTACTTTAAGGTCTCTGTTTTCATTAAACTTGTAGGCATAATCAGCAATAGGCGCCTTAGTAGGCGCAGGTGTTGGCGTGGGCTCGGGGCTGGGCGTAGCCGGAGCAAAGGTAGGCTCACCGGAAGGCACCCAAGGCTCTTCAGTCGGGGCCAAAGTAGCCTGGGCACCTTTTCCGCCGCCAGAGCATCCCGTAAGGAAAAGTACAAACGCAAACAAGAATAATATCACAGCCAACGCGCGAATCTTCTTCATCGAAAGAACTCCTTTTCAATACATACAGTAAAAATTTTCTTTTTCTATTCTACTGCCAAAGATGCGCCACGTCAAATCATTGCACATATTCGTTGAAATCAGCTCTCCCGAAGCTCCACCCGGCGGATTTTTCCAGAAATGGTTTTGGGCAATTTTTCCACAAATTCCACAATACGCGGATACTTATACGGCGCGGTATTTTTCTTGACAAAGTTCTGTATTTCTTTTTTTAACGCGTCAGAAGGCTCGTATCCCTTTGCCAACACGATGGTCGCTCTGACTACCTGGCCACGCACGGGATCCGGTGCAGGGGTTATGGCGGTTTCCAACACCGCCGGGTGCTCCATCAGCACAGACTCCACCTCAAAAGGCCCGATCCTGTAACCGGAAGATTTGATAACGTCGTCAGCACGGCTGACGTACCAATAATATCCCCATTCATCGCGCCAAGCCATATCCAGCGTGTGGTATAGCCCATCCTTCCAAACCATCTGTGTGCGTTCATCATCCCGATAGTAGCCCTTAAACATGCCCAGCGGCTTGCCCTTGTCGGTGCGGACCACTATTTCCCCCACCACGCCTGGAGGGCAGCTTTCGCCGTTTTCATCCACCAAGTCTACATCGAACTGGGGCGAAGGTTTGCCCATGGAACCCGGGCAAACTTTCATCCAAGGGAATGTGCCCAGTATCACCGTGAGTTCGGTTTGACCAAAGGCCTCCATCAACCGCAAGCCAGTTTTCTCCAACCACTTGTTATAAACCTCAGGGTTGAGGGGTTCTCCGGCTATGCTGCAGTGTTGTAGACTGGACAAATCATAAGCCGCTACGTCTTCATGCACAAAGAAGCGATAGATGGTCGGCGGCGCACAAAAAGTGGTTATCTTGTGCTTTGCGATAATAGATAGCAGCTCAGCCGGCACAAACTTATCGTAATCGTATACAAAGATCGCGCTCCCAGCCAGCCACTGACCGTACAGTTTGCCCCATACCGATTTGGCCCAGCCGGTTTCAGACACCGTTAGATGCAGCCCGCCGTCCTGGCAATTCAACCAGTATACCGCAGTCAAAATATGGCCGAGAGGGTAAGCATAATCGTGCACCACCATTTTGGGCATACCCGTGGTTCCCGAGGTGAAATATAACAGCATTGCATCGTTGTTTTCGATGGCCTGATCCCCTTGCGGGCGCACAAAGTCGGCGCTGCTCTTTTGCATTTGTTCGTCGTAGTTGATCCAGCCTTCGCGGCCTTGTCCCTGGACCAACAGCCTGTGTTTTACCGTGGGGCATTCCGGCAATGCCTCGTCGCAATTCTTCGCAAAATCATCGTGCGCCGTAGCGATGATCATTTTGATGTCAGCCGCCTGGCAGCGATATACGATGTCTTTGGTGGTCAACAAAGAGGTAGCCGGCACAGCGGTTGCACCCAATTTGTGCAGCGCCATTATTGTAAACCAAAACTCGTAGTGACGCTTGAGCACCAACATAACCGCGTCACCCTTGGCAATGCCCAAATCTTTGAGCATGTTTGCGCAGCGGTCGGATTCCCGTTTGATGTCCGCAAACGTTAAGCTGCGCTCGCGCCCATCCGGGTGCACCCATTTAAGCGCCAGCCGGTCGGGCTCCGCAACCGCCATTTCATCCAGCACATCATAAGCAAAGTTGAAGTGATCGGGCACGTTCACCTGATAATTTTTCAAAAAATCCTCGTAGGATCCGAATTTAACCTGATTCAAATATCGTTCGTACAAAGCCATTGCACATTCCTCCGCAAACTATTTATTTGATGACTACAGCGATAAAACGTACGTCTCCGTCCAGCGCATACATCGCGTGGGGTATGGAAGAGTCGTAATACAGCGAATCTCCCGGCCCTAAATACACTTCGTTCTCGTTCAGCACGATCTTCATATGCCCTTCTAGCACATAATCAAACTCCTGTCCTTCGTGACTGTGCGCCGTTTTCTTGGTCGTAAAATCGGTGTCCTGCTGAACGGTAACGATGAACGGCTCTGCTTTCTTATCCTTAAAGTTGTGCGCCAAGTGCTCATATTGGTAGGCTTTTCTGCGTTCAAACGCTAGGCCTTTGCCGGCTCGGATCAGGATATAGCCTTGCAGCCTGGGGCTTTCCCCGGTCAACAAGTCGGAAATATCCACATCCAGCGTATCGGCGATGTTGTACAAATGGCTGAAGGAAAAATCGCGGGTTCCGGACTCGTAAGCAAGATAGTCCTCCAACGGCACCCTTGCCTTTTGAGCCACCTGCTCCGGAGTCATTTCTGAAATTTCTCTGAGCTCTCTAATTCGTTGGGCCACCATTTTAATTTGATCAGACATACAAACATCTCCTTTGATTGTGATTTAATACAAAAAAGCCTCAACCCTTTTACAGGATTGAGGCGGGATTTCAACCACGCGGTACCACTCAATTTGTCAGGCGATATGCCAAAACATCTTTACAGAACTCCAACAAGTTCTCCGCGAATAACGACGCGCCCCGTAGCTGCTTACTCATATTCAGCAGTCCGCTCAGGAGGGATACGTTTGTTGCAACAGCCAGCCGGTTCTCACCAACCACCGGTTCTCTGAATAACCCATTGCACAACGCTTATCTCCATCAATGCGTTTGTATATTTTGTTTATTATATCTCCCCCTCAAAAGTTTGTCAATACCCTAAAATATAAAAGTTGCCACTCGCTCCGAATGCTTCAGATTGACTTTGTGTAAAGTTTTTAATATTATAGACATATCAATATGGGGCGGATTGCCCATCGCAAAAGCATATAGGAGGCATTTAAGTATGGCAGAGTGGAATTTGCCCTTTATAGGGCATGGCGGGGACTACAACCCGGATCAGTGGAGGCATATTCCTGGCACTTTGGATGAAGACGTGCGCCTGATGACGCTAGCCGGGGTCAACTTGGTATCTGTGGGCATTTTTGCCTGGGCCGCATTGGAGCCCGAAGAAGGAAAATACGACTTTGATTGGCTTGACGAAGTGTTTGATAAGTTGCACAAAAATGGCGTATCAATCATGCTGGCTACGCCAACCGGCGCGCGCCCTCACTGGATGTCGCAGAAATATCCGGAGGTGCTCCGTGTATCCGATACCGGCCAGCGGTTTTTACACGGCGAGCGCCACAATCATTGCTTTACATCCCCCATTTATCGGGAGTTTACCCGCAAGATTAATACGGCACTGGCCGAGCGCTACGGCAACCATCCAGCCATGGTAGGTTGGCACATTTCCAACGAATATCACGGTGAGTGCCACTGCGACTTGTGCCAAGCCGAGTTCCGCAAGTTTGTCAAAAACAAATATAAAACCCTCGATGCATTAAACCAAGCCTGGTGGAGCGGATTCTGGGCCAAAACCATAACCGATTGGGAGCAAGTCCATTCCCCCACACCGGTGGGCGAAACCAATGTGCACGGATTGAATCTGGACTGGATGCGTTTTGTAACCGCTAGAACTGTAGATTTTATGCGCGCCGAGATTGAACCCATCCGCCGCATTTGCCCCGATATGCCGGTGACCACCAACTTCCACGGCATGGGCTTGATCGAAGGTTTGGATTATTTTAAGTTTGAAGAGGTCATGGACGTGGCCAGCTTCGACTCCTACCCGCTGTGGGGATCGGGAGACGATTTGGACATTGCGCTGCGCGCAGGATTTTCGTATGACTGCACGCGCTCGGTGCTGGGAAAGCCCTGGTTGTTGCTCGAATCCACCCCTTCCCACACCAACTGGCAAGAAGTGGGCAAGCTGAAGCGGCCCGGGGTTCACTTGCTCAGCAGCATGCAGGCGGTTGCCCACGGCGCGGACAGCGTGGAATACTTCCAGTGGCGCAAAAGCCTAGGTTCTTGCGAAAAATTCCACGGGGCCGTTGTCGATCACGTAGGGCATGAAAACACCCGCGTATTTAGGGATGTGGCAGAGCTCGGTCAACACCTGCTAAAGATCGCTCCGGTTGCGGGCAGCAAGACACCGGCCCAAACCGCCTTGATTTTCGACTGGGAAAACCGCTGGGCAGTGAACGATGCCAAAGGCCCGCGCCGCGATAAGCAATATGAAGAGACCGTCATGGAGCATTACAGCGCCCTGCGCAAAATCGGGCTGGATGTGGATATCATAGATCAAGGCAAAGATTTCTCGGCTTACAAACTGATCGTAGCGCCCATGCTGTATTTAATCAAGCCAGGCGTGGCCGAAAAATTTAAGCGTTTTGTGGAGAACGGCGGCACGTTATTGATGACGTACTGGTCCGGCATTGTAGACGAAAACGATTTGTGTTTCCGCACCGGCTTCCCAGGCCCATTGCGCAAGCTGGCCGGCGTATGGGCCGAAGAAATCGACGCCCTCTACCCCGGAGAAAGCAACACCATTCAAATGAATCAGGACAACGAACTGGGCATCACAGGCAATTATAAGTGCGGATTCCTGCTGGATCTTCTGCACGCCGAAACCGCCGACGTGCAAGCCGTATATGGCAAAGATTTTTATGCAGGTCGTCCGGCGCTCACTCGCAACAAGGTGGGCAAAGGCAGCTGCTGGTATTTGGCAGCCAGAACCCAAGTGCCCTTCCTGCAGCAGCTCTACACTGCACTGATAAAACAAGCAGGCATTGCACCTGTCCTCACCAATTTGCCTGAAGGCGTGCTGGCCTCTTCCAGGGAAAAGTTAGGCGAACGCTTTGTATTCGTGATGAACTTTGCCGATTCTTCGCGCCTCGTAACGCTGCCCGAATCCACAAACTGCATTACGGGCGAATCGGCGCAGGGTGTAACCACGCTATCGCCCAAACAGGTACTCACGCTTAAAATATAACTTGTTTTGAGCATAGAAACGGGAGGATTTTATGCAATTTATTCAACTGGGCCGTACGGGACTTTCAATAACCCGCACCGGATTTGGCGCACTGCCGATTCAGCGCCTCAGCCATGCTGATGCTGTTGATTTGGTGCGCGCAGCACATTCGGCAGGCATTACATACTTTGATACTGCGCGAGCCTACACCGACAGCGAAGCCAAGTTAGGCACTGCATTTAAAGGCCGGTGGACAAGTTTGACCATCGCCACCAAGACGGGAGCCCAGAACGCCGATGGATTTTGGCGGGATTTGGAAACCAGCGTGAACGCCCTGGGCGTAGAGTGCATCGACGTCTACCAGTTTCATAATCCTCCCTTTGTGCCCAAACCTGGAGCGGCAGACGGACTGTACGATGCTGCACTGCTGGCCCAGCGTCAGGGGAAAATCCGCCATATCGGCATCACCCAGCATTCTATTGACCTTGCTTTTGAGGCTGTAGAATCGGGACTGTATGCTACGCTGCAATATCCCTTTAACCATCTGGCTTCCCGACGCGATTTGGAGCTGGTTGAGCTGTGCCGCGAAAAAAATGTGGGCTTTATTGCCATGAAGGCACTGTCCGGCGGTTTGATTACCGATGCCCAGACCGCCTTCAGCTATATACACCAGTTTGAAAACGTGGTGCCCATTTGGGGCATTCAGCGGCCAAGCGAATTACAGCAGATTATCGCCCTGTCTCAAAATCCGCCCCAAATTGATGATGAAATTCTAGAAAAGATTGAGCGCGATCGAAACCAATTGGTAGGTTCTTTTTGCCGTAGTTGCGGCTACTGCCTACCCTGTCCGGTGGGCATACCCATTCACAACGCCAATAGAATGACCCAGTTGCTCACCCGCTCCCCCGCCGCCCAATGGTTTACGCCCGAATGGCAAGAAGGCATGGAGAAAATCGAGGACTGCATTCATTGCGGCGTTTGCGCAACGCGCTGCCCTTATGGTCTAAAACCGTATGAGACGATGCCGGCGCACCTGCAGTTCTACAGGGAAGCTTTATCCAAGTTTGAGCAACGCTAATTTTTATCTTTAAATTGTAAATCAACTACGGCCGCTCTTTGTTAGAGCGGCCGTAGTTGATTTGTTGAATATGATTGAATTTACCGTAGGAGAAACACGGTGATCATTCCAGTTCTATTTGCCAATAGGCAATGTGCGTCCGCTTCCATGTGTAACTTACAAACAACCTGTTTCCTTCGGTCACTATGGCAGGGTAGGAGTATTCGCCCAGGGTGATTTCAAAATGCATGAGCAACGCAAACGAGTTTCCATCATCTTGAGACACATACAGCGATAGCGGTGTGCGCGCCGCCCAATTCCCCTGTACCGGATTGAGCACCAGCGCCAGCAACCCATTCTCCATTCGAACCAAATCTATGCCACTGTTGTTGTTGGGCAGCCCGGCAGAATAGGCCGGACACCAACTTTCCCCTTCGTCCAAGGAATCGCTGCGCAAAACATACCCCTCGGTAGAGCGCAGTAACATGTGTACGCTTCCATCTTCGCTCTGCCAAAGGGTAGGCTGTATTACACCCTTTCCTTGCATATGAAACGGCGCAGGGCTGCCTTCGCAACAAGGCATCTTTTCATCGCCCCTCCAAAGAGGAACATTTGCGCTGCGCGTAAATTCAGAAAACTCTTCTGTGGTGATATCGACAAAGGCGTCCCATGCGCTTTCCGTTTCCACCGAAGCCGGTGCAAGCACGCGGCCGCTCTTGAGCCGAATGGGTTTGTTGCGCACTGGTCCACGGCCGCCAACATCCCCTGCAACCAGCGCGCGAGGCGTTGTGAACGTGTTGGCGCCATCCAACGAAACAGCGTGTCGCGTATGCCAGATCGGAATTTCGTGCCCCACTTTGTAAAACAAATCCACGCGATTTTCTTTTGCATACAATACCGGATTCCAATGGGGTAGGTGTGCTTCGCCAGCGACCATAACCGGTTTGCTGTAGCCACCGCCTTCAAATATGCGACTCATATATATATCCACATCTTCATGGCCTTCTTGCGTGCCACCAAACCAAGCTAGCAGACTGTCGTTTCCAATTCGAGCAAGTGTGGATGCGTGCACATTATTGGTAGGCGTGGCGATTAGCAATTTTTCTATTTTTTTAATCAAAGCAAAATCCTCCCCTCTGCGTCGGCAGCGCTATCATTCTGTAAAGTCAAAGCACTGCCAACTCATTCCCATTGTGCATAGAAGGCGATCGGTTAAATTGGAGAAACAAGAAGATTTCGGTCAGTCCGTATAAAAAAGCTCAATGCTTTCAACACTTAAATTTTACCACACGATAAAAAAATAGTCGATTGAAAATTCAATCGACTATTTTGATTGAGCAACGCAACAGTTGTAACCGAAAGTTAAATAAGCTTTTCCAGATATTCTTTGGCCATTAAAATATCTTTGACCTGTTGTTCGCCGCTAATTTCGCGCTCAATGGTGATCGGGCCATTATAGCCGCATTTCTTCAGCGCTGCAATCAGCGCAGGATAGTCCACCGCGCCTTCTCCCAGCGCCGTTTCATTGCCAAGTTCGCGCCCACAGGTGGGATATACGCCGTCCTTGCCGTGCACGTCCATCACATATTCTCCGATGAGGCCAATGGCGTCCACCGGGTTGGCCTTGCCATACATCACCAGATTTGCCGGGTCTAGGTTGATGCCCAGATTGCCGGTTCCGATATCATCAAAGGCGCGGATCAAAGTGGTCGGAGTCTCCTGTCCAGTTTCAAACAACAGCTTCTGACCTTTGTCCAACATATACTTGGACACATCTTTCAGCGCACAAATCATGGGAGCATACAGCGGATCATGCGGGTTTTCCGGGATGAAGCCTGCGTGGGTGATGATCTGATTGATCCCCAGTTTCTCGGCAAAATCGCTGCCGCGCTTTAAGTCCTCCACCCGCCGGGCCTGATAAGCAAGGGGCAAAAGCCCCAGCGTCAACGGGCCTTCCACAAAATTCCATACCTTAGGGCCGCTCCAGCCCGCCCAAAGCGAACTGATTTTAATCTGATGCTTGTTGAGTGCATCCTTTACGCGCTCTACCATCTCATCTGTGTATAAATCCATCTTCCAATTGCACAGCTGACAGCTGGAAAGGCCATACTGCTCGACTTGCGCAAACTTTTCTTCTACCTCGGGGCACAAATCTACCATAACTCCAATATACATAGAAAACA
>CAYFTL010000032.1:16239-23567 GCA_964346145.1 uncultured Oscillospiraceae bacterium
TATTATTTTATCAAGCTTTTTTAATAGTTTATATCCATCACTATCTTTTTTGTACACCTCTATATTTTTATTGTTTCCCTCCGTGGGCACGCTGCTATAACGTTGCGCTTTCCCAAGGGATTGATTACCCTAAATATTGAGCTTGCCTTTCGGCATCCTTCCATTGAACTCGGCACAACGACCGGTATAGCCCTTCCTGAGCAATTAACTCGGCATGCGTTCCGCGCTGCACTACCCTGCCTTCATCCAACACCAGAATCTGATCGGCTTTGATCACGGTAGAGAGCCTATGGGCGATAACGATCATAGTGCGCTTGCCTGCGATCTGCTCTATTGCCGCCTGAATTTCGGCTTCGGTTTCGGTGTCCACAGCCGACGTTGCCTCGTCCAAAATCAAAATGGGAGCTTCACGCAGCACCGCTCGAGCTATGGCGATTCGCTGCTTCTGCCCGCCGGACAGCCGCACACCGCGTTCGCCGACCACGGTATCAAACCCGTTGGGCATTGCGCAGATAAATTCGTAGGCATGTGCAATCCGCGCGGCCTCTTCTATCTGCTCGCGGGTGGAATGGTGAGCGCCGTAGGCGATATTGTCGGCCACCGTGCCGTTAAACAAGAACACATCTTGAAGAACCAGCGACATTTGGTTGCGCAAAGAAAGCAAAGTCACATCTTTAATGTCGGTATCGTCAATCCGAATTTCCCCGCGAACCGGGTCATAGAACCGCTCCAGCAAAGACACGATGGTCGTCTTTCCCACACCGGTGGGGCCGACCAAAGCCAACATTTGTCCGGGCTCAACGGTAAAGTTGATATCGCTGAGCACAGGTTCATTTTCGTTGTAATGAAATGTCACATTTTCAAATTCAATCTTGCCCTTGCCGATAGGCAAATCGATTGCATTTTCGCTTTCCTGAATTTCAGATTCGGCATCCAGAATATCAAACACCCGAACAGCTCCGGCATAAGCCGTCTGCACATCTTCCACCAATCTGGCCAAGGTGGTCAGCGGTTGATAAAACAGGTTCAAGTACATGACGAAGGCCACCACATCGGCGATGTCCATCTTGCCTAGCATGCCCAGATATCCACCAAACCCTACTACCACCACGGTGCCAAGCCCGGTTAAAAATTCTACGCTCGGATGAAAAATGCCGTTAGCAAAATTTGCACGGATATTGACATCGGCATAAAGCTTTCGATAATAATCCATGCGCTTGCGCTCGTAATCTTCCTGCCCAAAGGCTTGGATTTCCTTCATGCCTGACAGGTTGTCCTGCAAAGCGCCGTTTAAGTCGCCCAGCACTTCCTGGTTGATTCTGAATAAGGGTGCTACTTTTTTGGAAAACAGCGTGCTTACCACGATGATGATTGGTACCGGAATCAGCGTGAGCAGCGCAAGCTGTACATTAACCGTGAACAGCATGATAGTCACCCCAATAATAACCAACACGCTGGAAGCCAGATCTGGCAGAGCATGGGCCACCAGCACTTCAATTTGTCGTGTATCGTTGACCATGCGGCTCATAATTTGGCCGGTTTGTTTGTCCTGATAATACCTGAGGGACAAGGCCTGCAGCTTATCGTAAATATTAAAGGTTAAATCAGCCACGAAACGCCATGCAGCCAAATGGCTGATCGACATGCTGATAAACCGGCATACTGCGCGCAGCAAATAGGCGGCCACAAGAATAATCACAAAGGATATCAACGTCCGAGTCGTCATGGTCTCGGGAATTTGAAGCGCTCGGGTAAGCTGTTGTATGATTCCCGGGGTGACCAGGTTGAGCGCCGAAGCACCAACGAGGCCGAATACAGCGATTAATAAGGTTCCCCAATGCTTACGCGCCATGACGAGTAGACGTTTAACCATAAAACAATCGCTCCCTTAAAACAAATGATATCTACAGGGTTGGTCTACCTGATTTTCTGTACCGGATATAGTATACCATGCTTTGTTCTGTTTGGGCCTATGTTTTTATACTTGAGCATATAAAAGTCGCAAAGAGCACAACCATCTTCCATCCGTTTTTATATTCCAAAAATAAACATGAGAATTGTCGTTTTGCCATCCATTTTCTTAGAAACAGGGCTATAAAAAGGGGTTTACGCCACCCTTTTGCTATAAAAATGGTAGACTAGGGCGTTGATTTAGACTCAGAGTGACTTGCCGGACAGGCTCAAAAAACAAAGAAATATCTTTTATCATCATCCAGCTTTTGACGGCCAGCTTTGCATTCAATAAACAATCTGGCTCATTTTCTGTATATTGCTTCTACCGTGTTACCCATAACCGCAACCACACCGGGGGTGCCTTTGCCCGATTTTAATTCGATTTTTATAGCGTTGGTATTGTAAACAAAGTGTTCTCCATCGGTCATGACCACTTCAAAATCATACGGATCTTTGACCAGAAGCGCTCCGGCAATCCTGCTACCATTTACTCCGTTTTTCTGGAAATAAAAACTCTTTTGCCCTTTGCCGTTGCGCGCTTGCAAGTCAAAGTCGACCAGCAGACAGCGCTTGGCATAACCGGTTTCGCTCATCAACAACAGTTCGCCTTCCATGTTATTTTGAATGGCCACAAAAACCGAATCCCCTGCTGATATCGCCATGCCTTTAACACCAGCCGTATTTCGGCCGGTTTCGGGTACTTCCTCCAGCGCAAAATGGATAGCCATACCCTTTTGGGTGATTAACAACAAATTGGATTGATCCTGATCAATACGCTGCACGCTGGTCAACTCATCACCTTTCTTGATGGAAATGCCTGCAATTTTCGTTCGCCGCACAATGTATTCGCTAAGCTTGGAACGCTTAACCATGCCGTTTTTGGTCACGAAGAGTAGCGAGCCACTTTCATCCTCCGAGCTTATGCACAACATGCCGACCAGATTTTCATTCTTTTTCAGCCCTGGCAATATTCCGGACAACGCAACCCCCCGTTCTTTCGGACGGCTATCCGGCAATTGATCCACAGTTAAGGAATAGCAATTGCCTATGTTGGTAAACAGCAACAGTCTCCAGTCTGTTTTTGCCTTTTGTGCCCACCGTGGCGGTTGTTCCATATCTTCCACCCATTTGTCAAAAGCGCGGGGCGTCATGCGTTTTAAGAAGCCTTTGTCGGTCAACATGACTACAGCATCTTCGGCTTCCGCTTTGATCGGTTCAATCACAATTTTTCCTACAACCTTATCGCTCAGTTGAGTCCGGCGATCATCCCGGTATTGCTCACGTATTTCAAGCAACTCTTTTTTGATTACGCCATATAGTTTTTTCTCGCTCTTTAAAATGGCGGTCAAGCGCTCAATTAATGTGGTGACTTTTTTGAATTCATCCCGAAGAGTAAGCACTTCCAGGTTGGTCAACCGCTGCAGACGCATATCCAACACGGCCTGCGCCTGAATATCGGTCAGCTTAAACGCTTGCATCAATGCCTGCTTGGCCTCTTTAGGATTTTTGCTTGCGCGAATCAACCGAATCACTTCGTCTAGGTTGTCTACCGCAATGATCAGGCCTTCGAGCACATGCGCCCTGTTTTTTGCTTGGTTTAAATCAAATCGGGTACGGCGCACCACCACTTCTTTCTGATGTCTTATGTAATGTGTGATGATGGTTTTAAGCCCCATTTGTACTGGCTTGCCATCGGCAATGGCTACCATATTGACACCGAACGTGGTCTGTAAATCCGAATATTTATATAAGTAGTTTAGTACACTCTCCACGTCGGCGTCTCTTTTAAGTTCTATGACCGCGCGCATACCGGTTCGGTCCGACTCATCTCGAATATCGTGTATGGCGCTTAATATGCCCTTGCGCTCTTCGCTCAGACGCAAGATCTTTTCCAGCAACGTGGCTTTGTTTACCTGATAAGGCACTTCATGGATTACAATAAGCTTACGGCCGGCTATGCCTTTTTCAATTTCAATTTTGGCGCGTAGCAGTAACTTTCCCCTGCCGGTCTCGTACGCTTGCTCCAACTCGCTGTCCGCAAGTAGCACGCCACCGGTGGGAAAATCAGGCGCAGGAATATATTGCATCAATTCTTGAGTAGTTATTTCCGGATTGTCGATTTGGGCCACAACCCCATCGATCGTCTCTGCCAAATTGTGGGGAGGAATGCTGGTAGCCAAGCCCACCGCAATTCCAGCGGCACCGTTTACCAGTAGGTTCGGGTAACGACCGGGCAACACGTCTGGTTCTTTTTGTGTGTCGTCAAAGTTTAAATGAAAGTTGACCGTGTCTTTTTCCAGGTCGCGCAAAAGCTCCATGGCTAAATCGGTCATACGTGCTTCGGTGTAACGCATAGCAGCCGGGCTGTCGCCGTCTATAGAACCAAAGTTTCCATGTCCATCCACCAACATGCCACGCATCACGAAGGGTTGCGCCATACGCGCCAACGCATCATATACCGAAGTATCCCCATGGGGATGATATTTTCCCAGGCAATCGCCCACAATGCGGGCACATTTGCGGTGAGGCTTGTCCGGAGTAATACCCAACTCGTGCATCGCGTAGAGTATGCGCCGCTGTACAGGCTTGAGCCCATCTTCAACTTGAGGAAGAGCGCGCTCTAAAATAACATATTCCGAGTAGGGCATCATGGAGTTGTGCATAACTTCTTCCATGGACGACTGTACCACAACTTCTTGCTGCACAGGTACCGGCGCTTGTTTCTTTCTAGATGCCATATTGCGCTCCTCCTTCCGTTGTCACTTGTTCAATAAACTTGTCTTCGCGATTAAAGTTTGCATGATTGCTGATGTATTCTTTGCGAGGCTCCACTTTATCCCCCATCAATACAGTTACAATTTCTTCTGCTGCCGTTGCATCCTCAATAGTAACTTGCATCAACTTTCGATTCTGGGGAGACATGGTCGTTTCCCACAACTGATCCGGATTCATTTCTCCAAGCCCTTTGTAGCGCTGGATCGAATACCCGCGTCCCAGTTTTTTTGTCGCCTCCGCCAGCTCTTTGTCGTCATAGCAATATATGTTTTTTCCGTTTTTTGATGCACGGTATAGCGGAGGCATACCAATGTATACATGCCCTTCTACTACCAATTCGCGCATATAGCGATAAAAGAAGGTAAGCAAAATGGCTCGGATGTGTGCTCCGTCCTGGTCGGCATCGGAAAGGATGATGACCTTATGGTACTTAAGGCTTTTAAGGTTAAAATCTTCGCCGATTCCAGTGCCCAGCGCAGTGATTATAGAACGAAACTCCTCATTGGCCAAAACCTGATCCAAGCGTTTTTTTTCTACATTCAAGGGTTTACCGCGCAGCGGCAATATGGCCTGAAACCTTCTGTCCCGCCCTTGCTTCGCGCTGCCGCCGGCCGAATCCCCTTCTACGATAAACAGTTCATTTTTTACCGGATCCCGCCCGGTAGAGCTGGATAGCTTGCCCACAAGCGGAGCTGCTTCCAGCTGGCTTTTCTGGCGCGCCACTTCCCTCGCCTTGCGCGCTGCTTCCCGAACCTTGGCCGCTTTTACCGCCTTTTCCACGATTTGCTGAGCAGCCGATTGATTTTTTAGGTCATCCAAATAAATAGAAAGTTGTTCAAGCACCACAGCTTCTACGGCAGGGCGCACTTCAGTATTTCCCAAACGTCCTTTGGTTTGCCCTTCGAACTGTGGCTGTTTTACCCCGACAGCGATTACTGCAGTCATACCCTCGCGATAATCTTCCCCCGCCAAGTTATTATCCTTTTCCTTTAGTGCACCAACCTTGCGCGCGTAATCGTTAAAAGCTTTGGTTACTGCCGTTTTAAATCCGGTTTCGTGGGTGCCGCCTTCCGATGTGGGAATGTTGTTGACAAAGGAAAAAAGATTTTCCGTATACCCATCGGTATACTGTATAGCCACGCGAACCATTATTCCATCTTTGCTGCCTTCAAATGTGATCGGATCGCCGATTGCATTTTTATCGTTATTTAAATACTTCACAAAATCTCGTAAGCCGCCATTGAATTGATATTCTTTGCGGCGCTTATCGGCTTCTTGCACTCGTTCATCCACAAAAATAAACTTAACGCCCGCATTTAAGTAGGCCAATTCACGCATGCGCCTGAAAATAGTTTGCCCATTATACTCGGTGGTTTCAAATACATCGGGGTCAGGCAAAAAACAAACTTTGGTTCCTCGTTTGCGAGTGTTCCCTATTTTTGCCAGCGGGGCCACCGGACGCCCGGAGACCACCTTGCCCGCTTTCGCATCATATTCCGATCGAAACTCCTGATGATAATGGGTGAAATCCAAATAAACGTCTACCGTCATCCATTTGGATAACGCATTTACCACGGATGCGCCCACGCCGTGCAAGCCGCCCGAGTAATTATAATTTTTGTTGTTGAACTTGCCGCCAGCGTGCAGTTGGGTGTACACCACTTCCACGGCAGATACGCCCAATTGAGGGTGCACATCCACCGGAATGCCACGCCCATTATCGGTAACCTCTACGCTGCCATCTTTTTTTAAAGTAACGGTTATTTCGTCGGCAAAACCATTGGAGGCTTCGTCGATCGCATTATCCACAATTTCCCACACCAGGTGATGCAAACCACGGGAACCGGTAGAGCCTATATACATGCCTGGACGCATGCGCACGGCATCCAACCCTTCTAAAACCTGTATATCGCTGGCCTTGTAACTGTTGGTCATGATAACCTCCACAACATTCATCTATCAAATCAAAACCCAAAAGTGCTGTAAACGCTTTAACACAATCAATAATTATAGCATATTTATGTAAAATAATGAAGTTTTCTTCGTGACAGCGGTGACAATGGACGTGCTTTAACGTTCAGGGCTCACAATAATATTTCATGATATGTCCTACAGCATTTAATTTTTGAATCATTTATCTATCAAGAACAGCTCAAAAAGCGATTGGGGCATATTTTTTTCTTGGATGCCATCCAGCGCCACTTAAAACTTTGTGCTTTGTTCGTATTCTTTGATTATATCGGCACGTTTCACTCCATTCAAACGATAATAATCAAAAAATTTTAGAATTCACTTGAACTAATACAAAAGCTGTGGTAATATATTTTTGTTCTCATTGATTCTACATGCACGAGTTTTTCGATTTGCCGAAAAGCTGATTGTATAATCAAAGCGAATTTCAGCTGTATAGTCTATCCTAATAATATACATTGAACATTAATATTGATTTTGGTGCTTTGGCTCAGTTGGTAGTACCATGTGGTAGGATTCATCAAATGCACCCTCCCCCGATCCGAATGTGACGGATCACCGCAAAGGGGAACCCGGAAACCGACTTTGGTCTGTTGGCTCAGTTGGTAGAGCACATCGTTCACATCGAT
>CAYFTL010000033.1:0-8842 GCA_964346145.1 uncultured Oscillospiraceae bacterium
TAAGGACATAATCTGCCATAAATTGATTTTCGTTGGGTTTATCGGATCAATTCATGGAAATTAAATACTATGAAAGCCGCCGTTTTTACTATTCAATAGCAAAAAAACGGCGGCTGTTTGTTTTGTTGAATGCGGCGCAGGAAACGGATCAAACGGCTATTTACATTTTAAAAAATAGCGAATCATGGATTTTGACCCGCGCATTGCCATTCGATTTATCTCAAAATGGTTTTGCAGTATGTAGTCAAACTCCTGAACCGGCATATTGAATTTATCGGGTCTGCCCATGTATTCTTCGATGAGCATCATAATTCGGCAGGCGGGATTGCCCACATTGGGAATATCCAGCACAAACTTGCCGCCGGGTTTGATGATCCGATGGGCTTCGGCGATGACAACTTCTACAAACGCCCTTTCAAAATACTCCAGCACGCCAATACATGCTGCAATATCAAAAGCATTCGGCTCGAAAGGGGTATTGTGCACGCTGCAGCAGTGTAAGGAACCGATGGACAGATTTTTCTTTGCGACGAATTCTCGCAGCAGCTGGATGGTCTTCGGGCTAATGTCCACGCCGTGATAGGTTGAAGGCCACCGATCGTATCCGCGGAACATCAAATTTAAGCAACAGCCCAGATCCACAAAATGCATGCCGGCTTGGGGCGATAAAAAGGCGATAATTTCTTTGTCGTCGCTGCTTCCGCTGTCCCTGGCATCGAACACTGCTGCCTCATAGGCGAGGTAGTCGGGATCGCTGGTAATATACTCGGGCAAGTTTTTATATAGGTCAATCCCTTTTCTGCCCAGATCAATGGCTTTGTCATAGGAAAGCGCCACGGCTTGCAGCTGTTCTCTCACTTTGTTTGAGCCCTCCCATCCGTTCTGTGCAGCAAATATGTTAGTAAGTAATTGCGCGCCAACAAGAAGAACTATAAAGTCCTTTCTAACCGCAGGCAGCGGCCGATTATGGTGATTTCATTTGGGGAGACCACTTCATCGGCAAACTCGCGGTCGTAATGCTGAAGCATCAGCTTGCCGCTTTGCTGTTTGCGTACCTTGCGCACGATGCGCTTACCTTTATATTCTAACACCATGATGGAGTCGTCCACAGCGTTGGTTTGGGGCACTGTAAACAACAGGTCGCCGGCATAAATTCTAAAACCGCGCATGGAGTCGTCGGGCATGCGATAATACAAAACCTTGTCGGGATTGCCGCCTTCGATTTTTCCTCCGGTAACCGGCAAAACCTTGTGCTCAATGACTATCCCATTCATTTCCATGATGGGTACGCGCTTGACTACGCCGCCCAGTGCATCGAGCCAGGCGTCGCTGGGGGCCCCGCTGGCCTTTTCTTTGGCAGAATTTATGGGTTGAACGTACGGCGCGGGGGCAGGCCGGGTTACAACCTTTGGTTCGGCCGCCACTTCGAGCTCGGTGGAGACCGGGTTGCTGACTCCCAGCATCTTAAGCATTCGGCTGGCCAAATCGTCGGACACGATGCGGCGGCCGCTTTCGATATCGTTGATCACAGATTCCGATACGCCGACTTTTTTGCCCAGCGCTTTGGCCGGCATTTTGGCTTTGATTCTTGCTTCGCGGATGGTGGTGCCTAAGCGACTCATAACGATTCCTCCTGTGATGTGGATTCAATGTTGAAGGCGCGCAGCCCGTTTTGCATGGCGGCTTTAGCGATTTGCTCCAGTGGCACGCCGCGCAACTCGGCAATGCGCTGAGCTGTGTAGCGCACAAAGCTGGGTTCGTTTCGTTTACCCCGCATGGGCACGGGCGCCATATACGGACAATCAGTTTCGATGAGTAACCTGTCCTCCGGCACGTTTTCTGCCACCTGCCACACTTTGGGCGCGTTTTTAAAAGTGACTGTACCGGCGATGGAAATGTAAAATCCCATTTTTAAATACTGCTTGGCGCTTTCCCAGCTGCCCGTGTAGCAGTGCATGATGCCGGCAGGCAACTTTCCAGAATTGGAACGCGCGGTTAGAATATTGATGGCATCGCCGTGGGCTTCTCGTACGTGCATGATGACCGGTTTGCCCAGTTCGTATGCCAACGCAAGTTGGGCATCGAACACGTCGCGCTGGGTTTGACGGTCGGAAAAATCATAGTGATAATCCAAGCCGATTTCACCGAGCGCTACCGCTTTGGGCATGGCCATCCATTGGCGCAGACGCACTTCGTGCAGGCTGGAATAGTCGTCGGCAGTGTGGGGGTGAACCCCGGCTGCCCAGTAAAAATGTTTGTGTTGTTGGGCCAGTTCATAGCTGCCCATCGGATCGCCGGCGCCGTCACCCACCAGCACGCAATGGGTAACGCCAGCCTGCGCCATGTTCTCCATAATTTGCGCATGGTCGCTTAAAAGCTTGGGGTCGTCTAAATGGGCGTGGGTATCAAAAAACATGTCGGTTCCTCCGAATAGGTTTGTGGTGATGGCGCACATTAGCGCAGTTTGAACGCACAAATTTGCTAAATTGACGCACTATATCAGCAAACCGGTGCACTTTGGCACCGGTTTGGCGAAAAGCATAATTACATTTTAACCGATTTGGCTGCCCGACGGCAAGTCCCCATCTATGGTAACCAGTTTTAAATTGCCTTGGCTGTCCTCGGCGCAAAGCAGCATGCCGTGGGATTCGATGCCGCGCATTTTCCGGGGTTTGAGGTTGGCTACCAACACCACGGTTTTACCAACCATCTCTTCCGGAGCATAGAACTCGGCGATGCCGCTGACCACCGTTCGAGTCTCGCCGCCTACCTCCAGGGTTTCCTTGAGCAGCTTGTCGGTTTTGGGTACGCGCTCACAAGCAATTACTTTGGCGGTTAGTAGCTGCACCTTGGCGAAGTCGTCAATAGTAATGGTGTTTGCGCCGGTTTCATCTGGTTCAGCTACTGCCTCCTCCTTTTTCGGAGCTGGTGCTTGAGAGACCGCCTGAGTTTGTTGGCTGTTTTTTAGCGCTCCGTCCAATTCCTCCAACTCTTTTTTGATATCTAAGCGGGGGAAGAGCGCGGCGCCTTTTTCCACTTTGGTACCGGCGAGCAGTCCGCCAAAACGCTGCACGCTCTGCCAAGTTTTGAGAGCGGGATCGCTTACACCAAGCTGTTTAAACAGTTTATCCGGCGTTTGAGGCAAAAATGGTGCGATGTACACGCCGATGGCGCGCACGCATTCGGCCAAGTTGTACAATACGGTCTTTAGGAT
The DNA here is from genome assembly GCA_964346145.1 of uncultured Oscillospiraceae bacterium. Lineage (GTDB taxonomy): Bacteria > Bacillota > Clostridia > Christensenellales > Aristaeellaceae > CAYFTL01. The sequence continues at coordinate 3,215 of CAYFTL010000033.1, forward strand.
GGGCGTGCCTTCTTCCGAGCGGCCCAGGATCCAGGGCTGGGTCAAGTCGATGTAGCGGTTGCAATCGCCCACCAGCTTCCAGATTTCTGAAAGCGCGGTCGGGATGCGCAGCGCGTTCATTTCCTCCTCAACCCGCACAGGCAAACCTTCAAAGCGCGCGATTAAAGCTTGGTCGTGCTCGGTGGGTTGATCGGGCTGGGGAACGATGCCGTCGAAATATTTTTCAATCATGGCTACCGTGCGGCTGACCAGGTTGCCCAAATCGTTGGCCAGATCCGAATTCAACCGGGTGAGCATGGCTTCGTTGGTGTAGTTGCCGTCGGAGCCGAAGGGGATTTCGCGCATCAAATAATAGCGCAGCGCATCGCTGCCGTAGCGTTCGACGATGGGCTGGGGATAGACTACATTGCCTTTGGATTTGCTCATCTTGTCGTTATCGAAAACCAGCCAACCGTTGGCAAAGACTTTCTTGGGGAGGGGCAGTCCCAACATATGGAGCAGTATGGGCCAATAGATAGTATGGAAGCGGACGATTTCCTTGCCCACTAGATGTACGTCGGCCGGCCAAAATTTCTGGTACAGCGAATCGTCTTCAGAGCCATATCCCAGCGCGGTGATGTAGTTGGACAACGCGTCGATCCATACATAAACTACGTGATCAGGATCGAAGGGAACGGGCACGCCCCACTTAAATGAAGTTCGGGACACCGACAAATCCTGCAGGCCGGGGATCAGAAAGTTGTTGAGCATTTCGGTTGCGCGAGATGCCGGCTGAATAAAGTCCGGATGTTCTTTGATATATTCAATCAACCAGCCACCGTATTTGCTCAGCCGCAGAAAATAGCTTTCTTCCTTGGTGGGCTCCACGGCGCGTCCGCAATCCGGACACTTGCCATCCACCAGCTGACTGACAGTCCAAAAGGACTCGCACGGGGTGCAATACATGCCTTCGTATTCGCCTTTGTAGATATCTCCCTGATCGTACAATTGCTGAAATATTTTTTGCACAACTTTGGTGTGGCGCTCGTCGGTGGTCCGTAGAAAATCGTCGTACTCAATGTTCATCAGCTTCCACAGCTCTTTGGTGTTGGCCACGATTTCATCTACGAATGCTTGAGGAGATACACCTGCAGCTTGGGCGCTGCGCTCGATTTTTTGGCCGTGCTCATCGGTTCCGGTCAAAAAATAAGTGTCATAGCCGGTCAGTTTTTTGTAGCGTGCAATGGTATCGGCAGCTACTGTGGTGTAGGTATGTCCGATGTGCATATTGCCGCTGGGGTAATAGATGGGGGTTGTAATGTAAAAGTTTTTTTTGTTTTCCATATTGGTATTCCTCCCTATGTGGTTATCATATGTTTTTAGAAGATGCAATAAAAAAACGCCCTTCGCAAAAATGCGAGGGGCGTGGATATACGCGGTACCACCCTGCTTCTCCGTATTGTACTACGACACAATACAGACTCAGAACCGACTGACATCGGTCGAACCGGTAACGAGGTTAATCGTTTGCAGTTTGCGCAAACTGCGTTCGCCACAAAAAGCTCAGGAGCCATGTTCACACCACCACATTGCACCGGCTTTCACTGTCCCGGTTCGCTTTGGCACATGGTTGAGTGCTACTCTTTCCTTCATCGCTTGCTTTTGTACTTATAATATAATTATACAAGCGCACAGGGCAACTGTCAAGCTCGCTTTTGCTTACAAATTGGGCGCTGAGTTGATTTTGTGATTACCCTTGACAGAATCAATTTGATTATTTTAAAAGGCGTGGTATAATATAATTATTCATAACTAACCAACTGCACAAAAGAGGTGGATCCATTGAAGGTGCAAGAATCTAAAGAAAACTATTTGGAAACCATTTTGATTTTGTCCAAGCGCGACCCGTTCGTGCGATCGATTGACATCGCAAATTATATGGAGTTTTCCAAACCGAGCGTCAGCGTGGCAATGTCCAACCTGCGCGCCGAGGAACTGATTACTGTGGATGAGGGTGGTGGAATCCACCTGACCGATGAGGGGCGCAAATTGGCTGAACAGGTGTATGAAAAACACACGTTGCTCACCGAGTTTTTGCAAGGGCTCGGCGTTTCTGCCGAAGTTGCGGCGGATGATGCCTGCCGGATAGAGCACGTGCTCAGCGAAGAAAGTTTTGCCAAGTTTCGAGAGCATATTCTTGCAATGCGAAATCATAACAACAAATAGTGCTCAAACAATAGCCCGCTAGAAACAAAAACAGCCAAGCATTTTGGTTGTTTTTTATTCACTATGTTTAATGGGATTGAGGACAAAATAAGTCGGTTGTGCTTGACAATTTTTTCTCAAACATATACAATTATGACAGACCAGAGTCTGTAGAAAAATTAGCATTCAAAGGGGAGTATTTTCCATGCGCAAAGGGGATCGTCGGCGGTTGACGATTTTGGAAACGGCTGAAAAATTATTCTATGCCAAGGGATATGAACAAACCTCGGTTCAGGATATACTGGACGAGCTTAAATTGTCTAAAGGCGGATTTTATCACCACTTTGAATCCAAATTGGCGCTTTTGGAAGAAATTGTAGACCAAAAGTGCGAGGCCAGCTATATGGCCGCTGAAGAAGCTGTAAAAGCTTGTGAAGGCAATGCTGTGGATAAGCTAAACGCAATGTTTGACAAGAACGGCCTTTGGCAAAACGACAGCATGGACTACATTGGGCTCCTGATTCGCGCTTCTTATCAATCGGGTAGCGTGCTTTTGCGCGAGAAAGTCAAACAAATCAGTTACGAACGATCGCTTCCGCTCTTTAATGAAATTGTGCGTGAAGGAATTGAACAGGGTCTGTTTTATGCCCAGCACCCGGATGAGATTGGCGGTCTGATTTTGCTTTTGGGTAGCAACCTTACCGATGAGATTGCTGAATTTTTGGCGCATCCCCAGGATGATGCCGAAGATTTGCCCAAAATCCTGTCTAAACTCGAGGTGTACCGCTACGCCATAGAAACCCTGTTGAACGCGCCCTACGGATCGATTGAGCTGTACGACCTGGAGCGCATGCAAGAAATTTTGCAGGCCATAGCCGAGCAAAACCGACGCATGGCCTGGAGTTCGCTTAGCGACGTGGTTATGAAAAAATAAGCGTGGGGGCTTTTAAAAGAATAGAACCTTTTGGCCGCTCTTTTCGTCACATTACAGAGAGAGCATTCCTGCTTCGGCAGGTTTTTTTATGAGGAGGACGAAGTGTGTCGATGAGTCATCGTAGAAACGCGAGAAGAAGAAAAAACTTAAAATGGATTACCATTTCTGTTTTGGTTTTGTTGCTGGTTGGCTTGGGCATATATATTTGGAACAACCATCTATTCAAGGCAGCTCATGATTTGCCGGCGGCGACCCAGGCGATCGCCTCGATGACGCTGGAGGCTAGCCCGCTTGAGCCGACGGATGTCCCTGTAGATAGCCAGGAGCCGATCCAAACCGATGAGGTCGATTTGCCGCAGGTTACTTCGGCACCACGGGCGACCATAGCGCCGACAAGCGTGCCCACGGTTGAACCTACTGCCGAACCGCCGCTCAAGGGGCTGAAGATCGGTATAGATCCGGGACACCAAAAAAAGGGCAACAAGGAGAAAGAACCTGTTGCGCCCGGCAGCAAAAAGAAAAAGGCCAAGGTCTCCAGCGGTACCCAAGGGATATCCACCCGGGTTGCTGAATATGTGGTCAACCTTGATGTGGCCAATTTGCTTAAAGCCGAACTTGAGGCCCAGGGCGCAGAAGTGCTGATGAGCAGGGAAAGCCACGATGTGGATATTTCAAATATTGAGCGGGCTCAAATGATGAACGAATGGGGTGCCGATTTGGTTTTGCGCATCCATTGCAATGGAAGCGAGAACAAAAACACCCAGGGCATAGGGCTGTACGTGCGAAAAACCGGCGCAAAGAGCGAGCAGAGTTATGCGGCGGCTGCGGCGCTTTTGCCGGCCATGTTGGAGGTGACCGGGGCCAAGGAGAGCGGAATTTTCTCCAACGACACCTACACGGGGCTGAATTGGTCTGAGGTGCCATGCATTTTGGTCGAGATGGGCTATATGAGCAATCCTGAGGAGGATGAACGGCTCAACGATCCAAAATATCAACAACTGCTGGTAAAGGGTATGGTGCAAGGGATTGCGGATTATTTTGAAAGAGAATACATAGAAGAATAAAAAACGGGCGGCTGCTAAAGTAGCTGCCCGTTTTTTATTGAAAATATTTATTTTGGAGAAGTTGTAACTAGATTGCGATCCAATATAATATCACGTTCAACCATACTCTGCCTGATGTGGGCAAAGTTGACGAGATCGATGGATTTGGAGTTACAAATGGCGGAGGCAACGATGCCCGCGGCTTCGCCGGTAACCGCGCAGGGGGGAATGACGCGCAGCACATCCCAAGCATCACCCGTAGCGCCCATGCAGCGTCCTGCAGCCAACAGGTTATTTATTTTGCTTCCATGGAGACTGCGCAGCGGAATAGCGTAAACAGGCGCGGGGCGGCGCCAATCGCCGGTTAAGCCGACGGTATCATCAAAATATTGCCCGGCGTGCTCGGGTGCTAAATCGTGCGTAGATTTTAAACGGCGCGTCATTCGAAATTCTGCCATATTTGGAATCATTAAAGGAACTTCGTTTCGCTTTTGTACGTCTTTACAAATGAAGGAATGCATGTCGTGAATGTATTGGCTGACGTCTTTTCCAGAGTCGCCGCGGTAGAAACGGCTGCCTTTGGGGTGCGGTTTGTACAGCGGATCGCTCAAAGAACGCAACCTGATTTGTGTTCGGTCGCTGCTATAGTACCAGCCGGACCTGCGGTTTTGATCGGATGAAACGGTTTCTTCTCCGGCCAATGCACACAGATCGGCGTCACCGCTGGCGTCGACAAAAGCTTGAGCGCGTATGGCCAGGTTGCCACTCTTGTTGTGCACCATTATGGCTTGAATATGGTTTTCGGCTACAAGGGAGTCGGTGAGCAGGGTATCGTACCAGATTTCCGCCCCGGATTCCCTGAGCAGCTTTCCCAAATCCATTGCGTAGGGCGCGGCCTCAAATTGGAGTTGAAAGCGTTGTGCGGTGCGCTGCTCAATGGAGCCATCGGGCTGTTGCCATGGTTTTGGAAACTTCATGTTTTCAGGAACGGTTACCGTATTGTGGCTGCCCGCAAGGCGCAGGAGTTCTTCGCCGATCCCGCCGATAACCTGATGCCCGTAGCCGTCGCACAGCGGCAAATAGATGGTGACAAGGCCCGAGGTGGCCAATCCGCCCAGCATGCTCTGTTTTTCAATCAATATGGTGCGCTTTGCGGAACGCGCGGCTGCCAAAGCTGCGGCAATGCCTGCAATGCCACCGCCGACAACTACCACATCGACACTACGGACAACCGGGATCGGGCGGGCTTCGGGATAGATGATGTCTGCGTGAGTCATTGAATCCGTCTCCTTTGCGGTTCAATTGGAAAGATGAGCGATTAATTTTTATATATCATGAAAAGTGGTGGGTGTCCAGTTTTATAAAAAATAAAGAGAATGTTTTAAAATGAGAAGCTATGAATGCCGGATTTGGCTTTTGTAGATACACGTAAGTACGTTTCAGTTTAAACGAAGGATAAACGAAGGA
>CAYFTL010000033.1:8942-23466 GCA_964346145.1 uncultured Oscillospiraceae bacterium
GAGGAACCTACGGAGGAGCCCACAGAGGAACCTACGGAGGAACCGACCGAGGAAGCGGATGAGCTTGAGATTGCTCCGACAGGGGAGCGTAATGTACTACCGATTCTGTTGATAGTCCTTGGCGTTGCGGTGGTTGCCGTGGTGATTCTTTTGGTCGTAAAGCGCAATCGCAATAAATAACCTAGGAGAAGAAGTTTAATTTTATAATTAAATGGCATCTCAAAAGGTTGGGAAGAGATTAACAATGGCTGGTTCTTGCAAAGCAAGAACCAGCCATTGTTATAGGTATTGAATCTACAATCAGCTGGATTATTTTAGTAAGTTGAACATTACCGAGCTAGGGAGATGATGCCTGCACAGTGGGAGAATTTGACAAATTTTAGTTCTGGAAAATCTCTCTGCAATTCATCGGCCACGAAATATACTTCTTCGTCGTCCCATTCCTCGCCGACGGCCTCGCGGCATTTCTCCAAATCAAACCTAGTTTCAAAGGCCACATCAGCGATGAGAATTTGTCCGCCATCACGCAATACATCTTTGAGCAGATGAATAAACAAAATTTTTTTCGTCGTTGGATAGATGATGCAGTGAATAGGTTGCCAGGATATAGTCGTAGGTGTGTTGCAAAAGCGGCGCCACCAGGCTTGAGCAAAATCGCCGAAATAAAGACGTGCGTTGGGCATCTTTGCAGTGGCCAGTTCAATCATTTTGCTTGAGAAATCTTGCCCATAGATTTTGCAGCCCTGTTCATATAGCTTTGTGGTTAGTGTAGCTATTCCAAAGCCTATCTCCAGAACGACGGCGTTTGTTTTTTTCATCACGATTTGATAGATTGAGGCTAATATATTTTTGTATCCGGCAAAGGGATAACAGCTTTCTTGATCTGAAAGCCCTACGGCCTTGTCGTAACCATCTGCCCACAGGTTAAACCCTTTATTATCAAGCATGATCGCGTTGATTTATTTTTAAGCTGTCACTCAAGATTTGATTGCAAGGCTTTGTCATATGTTTTGATACAGTACACAATCATGCAAAAAAAAAGAGGCAGCATTTGCGATTATTTCAACTGGGACGTTATGGCATGCCGTTGGTTGATTGATGATTCGGTGCGCACATCAGTATTGCGCCGGGATGTATGGAAAAATCCGCGTGGACCGTTTGAATCAGCTCTCCGTCCAGATTGATGGTAATGGGCGTTCCCTTTCTGCTGGATATTTTGATTTGCTTGCAACGGGAGGTGCGCACAACCGGAAGACGGGTAAAGCGGCCCGAAGGGAAGAGGGGGAACAGCGAATAGATACGCCGGCGAGAGAGTTTTTCGACGGCTACGATATCGAACAAACCATCGTTTATTTGTGCGTGGGGAGCTACCCGCATTCCGCCGCCGATATAGTTACCGTTGGCGATGGAAAGCAAGGTTATGGGCCTATTGCTGGATTGATTCTGCGTTTGCACCGTTATGTCTACAGGCTGGAACTTTCGAGCGGCGCTCAGCACGCCCATCAAATAGGGGAGCTGGCCTTTAAATTTGGACTTGTACCGTTCGGCGGCAATGAGCGTGGCGGTATCCAAGCCCAGGCCGGCAACATTCAAAAAGAAGTATTCGTTCATTTGGCCCAAATCCAGGGGGAAGGGGCGGCTTTCAAGTTGCGCAAAAAAAGCATCGAAAGGCTTTTTGGGAAGCCGCATGGCGCGCCGAAAGTCGTTGCCGGTGCCGATTGGCAACAAAAACAAGGGAATACCGGTATTTGGGCCCATCCCATTGACGATTTCGAACAGAGTGCCATCGCCGCCGGCACAAACAATTCCGGTGGCGGCTTGCTTTAAAGCTTGGGAAGCCAGTTCTTTGGCATGGCCGGGCCGTTGGGTTTTGTGAACGACATAGTCTATTCCGCGTCTGTTAAGTTCTGATAACGCTAGCGAATAATCCTCGCTGGAACGTTTTTTCAAAGAGTTGGGGTTTAAAATAATATGAAACATTAATGCAGCTCCGTTTCGACATAAGGCCTGAATATCTATAGTGTACTATAGAAGCCCTGAGATGAATAGCACTAAAAACATTAAAATTAGAAAATAAGCAGGTTTTTCTAACGGACAGACCAAGCGGTTACGGCGCCAGAGTTGTGGATGCAACTGGAAGGCACATTTTCTAGTCTAAAACATAGAACTTGCTAAAGCGATTGAATCTTTTGCGTAATGTTGATAATATAATACATGCTGCAAATATATGGGCAGTACAAAGAACAGACAGGAGTTGCAGGATGGCAAAGAAGAAAGTGCGTAAAAAAAAGAAGAGTAATTTTTTAATCAATTTGCTGTTGATTATTTGTTTGGCGGTGGCCGGCGTTTCTGGATACAAGCTGTATGAAGAGTTTGAAATCCGCAAGCAGGCCCAGGAGTCTTACGCTTCCGTGAGCAAACATACAGAAAAAAAAGTAAGCGATGAAAAGCAGCAATATACGGAAACAAAATTTGAGTTTCAACAAGAAGAACGAACTTCGATGATGGATTTCTCGGACTTGGCTAAGATTAATGATCAAGTGACCGGATGGATCGAAAGCAAGGGAACTGTGATCAACTACCCGATTGTGCATCCCAACGACAACGATTACTACTTAACCCACATGTTTGACGGAACCAAGAACAAGTCGGGCGCTTTGTTCGTTAGCGCAGACAACAGCCGTGGGTTTGTGGATCAGAATACTATTATTTATGGGCACCATATGCGCAACAACACCATGTTTGCTTCTCTTGTCGAATACAAAAATCAGGAATACTACGATGCACACCCCAACATGATGCTGTATACACCGACAGGGGACTACCGGTTAGATGTATTTTCAGCGTACATTGTGGACGTGCCCAAGAGCGATAAAGAATTCATTAAGCCGAACTTTGGAAGCGAAGAAAATTTTGCCGAGTTTTTGAACAAAATTATGAAAAGCTCGCAATTTAATAGCGACGTGCAGGTAAGCGCTGCGGATCGCATTGTAACGCTGGTGACTTGCACCTACGAAACCAGTGATGCACGCTACATCGTTCACGCAAAATTGGTTCCAGTAGTGTGGAATGGATTGTAATCAAACAAATACAATTAAAAAAGATCGGAAACAACTGTTTTCGATCTTTTTCTAAGGGGTTTCAACGGTTCCGTCCGCATGCTTTGCGTAGCGCCCCATGTCGCCGTGGATGGGTTCATCCGAATCGAAGGGCCAACCGCTGAATTCGGTCGCTCTGTAATCGCTATAAGCTTGAATGATCTCTTCGTAAGTATTCATTACAAAGGGGCCTTGTGCCTGTACAGGTTCGTTTATGGGTTCGCCCTCCAATAAGAGCAATTTTGCGTTTTCTTTGCCAATATTTTGGATGGTTCCAGATTCGTTTCCGTCCAAATAGGCATATTCATCAGCGTGCATTATTGCCCCTTGTAAATCAATGCCATCGCCCTGGTAGCAATATAGGGAGCGCCCCATGGTCTCGGAAACACCTTGGAAAGAATAGGTGGCTCCGGGTTCGAGCTCAATGAGTTGAATGGATACATGGTTGTTGGGATCGACCGCCCAGGAATCCTTTGCGGGAGAAGGCGGTTGTTTTCCCTGGTAGCTACCGGCGATCACGGTTACGTAGGCTTGGTGCCCTTTCTCCCCGGTAACGACGGTCGGGATTTGTTCGCTCCACAACATTTTGTATGCCGGCTCAACCATTTTGGATTTTGCGGGCAGATTTAGCCAAATTTGAAACAGCTCCATGGTGTTGGAGTGATCGGTGTTTAAAAGCGGGAACATTTCGCAGTGCTGCAAACCAGCCCCTGCAGTCATCCACTGCACATCGCCGTTGCTGTAGCGCCCCGAGGAACCCAAGCCGTCGGTATGATCGACGGTTCCACGGGTGACGATGGTGACGGTTTCAAAGCCGCGGTGAGGGTGTACAGGGAAACCGGGTGTGTTCTGGCCATAATACATTCGCCATTCGCTGTCCAGACCTTTGCGCGTTCGGGGCCCTAAGCGCCCATTGCCTTCGGGGAAGAGGTCCAGGTGATGAGCCGTGAGAATGAATGGATTCTGGATAGGCAATCGGAAACTGTAGGAGCCTTTTGATAAAATCTTCATAATCGCTATATCCTTTCATGGCGGTCGGCAACTATTTGGTGCGTGGAGTTAAAATCTATTGATAAATTCGATAAATGAATCTGCAATTTTTTTTAGAAATGCCTTGGTTTTTTCGTTGTTGACCTGGCCATTCTTATCCAAAAGCTGAATGACGCCGCCTATGTAGGCTTCGGGCTGCTGCATGGTGGGCATGTTGAGCACGCTAAGGGTTTGACGTAGATGGTGGTTGGCGCCGAATCCGCCCAGCGCGCCAGGACTGACGCTGACCACCGCCGCCGGCTTTCCGTTCCAAGCGCTATCGGTCATCGGCCGAGAAGCCACGTCTAGCGCATTTTTTAGGGCGGCAGGGACCGACCTGTTGTATTCGGGTGTAACGATCAAAAAGGCATCTGCCGATTTTACATCTTTTCTAAAAGTTATCCAGCTGGAGGGTTGAGCTCCTGGCACGTCTAAGTCTTGATTGTATAAAGGGAGATCTGATATATCCAACCATAGGATATTGTGAGTATCCGAAAGTTCGGAAGCGATTTCTTTGGCGATGCTGCGGCTAAATGAACCTTTGCGAAGGCTGCCTACCAAAATGCCGATTGTTTTGTTCATGATTTGCTCCTCCTTCTTTGATGCATAAAATTAATGGTGGATTAAACAACTATTTTATATTTTAATCTATACCCCTTAATTACCCCAGCAAAACGATGGACTATGCGCCCATAAGGAACCAAATGCAGGAAGAAGCAGTCTTTAAAGTGTAACGACGGAAACATTGACGACGGCGTCTGAGTTTTTTGTGTAAATCATAAGGTTAGAAGGGGATGATGGCGAAAGATGGCGTGGAAGGAAAAGAATCTGCCTGCTATGCAGGAACGCCGGCACCGTTCTTTACCCTGATTTAAGGTGAAGATATTTATGATATTTCGAACGAAAATTGGAGGGAAAACAACTATGAAATACTTTGGTGCTAAAAAAATTGGCCCAAAAAGGCCAAGCAAAATCCTGATTTTATCGTTGGCACTTATTTTGTTGCTACAGCTAAGCTTGGTAGGGTTTGCTGCAGAATACCCGGTGTTTGACACTTTTGAATACAGTGTTGGCGATGAAGTTAATGAAACTTTCGATATTAACAGCGGAGAGTCAGAAACTGGGATATCCTTGGTGGAACTGTCAGGAAACATTCCTGCAGGCCTGGAATCGGAAATTAGCTATAGCGAAGAGCAAGTAACGGTGGATAGCGGTGATGAAGTTTCAGTATCCGCCCAGGTTCTTTTGACCGGTATTCCTACGGAAACGGGCACGTTTTATGTGAATTTCCATCAAACCGATGGGAATGGAAACACTTCTGTATTTGCTGCTGAATTTATAATTGCTGCTGATGAAGAAGCCGTGCCTATGCCTACTCCGGAGGAGGAAGCGGTTGATCCTATAGAAGAAGAGCCTACTGAGGAATCATCGGAGCCCACCGAGGAGCCAGCGGAGCCTACTGAAGAGTCAGCGGAGCCCACAGAAGAGCCAGCGGAGCCCACAGAAGAACCAGCGGAGCCCACAGAAGAGCCAGCGGAGCCTACAGAAGAGCCAGCGGAGCCTACTGAAAAGCCAGCAGAGCCCACCGAGGAGCCAGCAGAGCCCACAGAAGAGCCTGCGGAACCCACAGAAGAGCCAGCAGAGCCCACAGAAGAGCCAGCAGAGCCTACCGAGGAGCCTGCAGAGCCTACCGAGGAGCCAGCGGAGCCCACAGAAGAGCCAGCGGAGCCCACAGAAGAGCCTGCAGAGTCCACTGAGGAGCCAGAGACTACAGAAAAACCCACAACGGAGCCTACCGAAGAGCCGGACGATGAGGAAGACGAAGACGATGATGACGTGCCGCAAACAGGCGAAAGCAACACGGTAAAAATCATGTTGATCGTGCTTGGGGTCGCCGTGCTGGGGATCGTTATTGCGCTGATTGCAAAGAGAAGGCGTTCGTAAAAATCAGATAATATATTTTGAAAACGAGCCGGGAAGGATGCTGCGCTGAATCAATCAGCCGGCATCCTTCCTAATTTTGAGTTTAACTTGTAAAGCTGGTAAGCGGGGCGTTGGAGAAATACAATCCATGTTCATTAGGTATAACTTGAATAAAATTGAGAATCGGGCTATACTGTATAAGATTGTAGAAACAGATGTGAGGTTTTTTAGACATGTTTTCGAGATTGAAACAACACGGCTTTTTGTTTTCGGAGCTGGTAAAGCGAGATTTTAAAAAGAAATATAAGCGCACGGTATTGGGTATGACTTGGAGCATGTTGTCACCGCTTTTGCAGTTGCTGGTAATGTGGATGATATTTAAAAACCTGTACGGCAGGAATACGCCCAACTACATAACCTATTTGTTTGCCGGCAACCTGGTGTTTAATTTTTTTAAGGATGCAACGACCCAGGGAATGACTGCGCTGGATTCCAACTCGGCAATATTTTCCAAGATCAATGTGCCTAAATATCTTTTTTTATTTTCGAAGAATGTAGCGGCCACAATCAATTTTCTTTTGACATTGGTAATCTTTTTTATCTTTGCTGCTTTCGATGGCATCGCCTTTGGTTGGAACTTTTTTATGCTGATTTATCCGATTGTGCTTTTACAGCTGTTTAACATCGGCATAGGGCTGATTTTGTCGGCTTTGCACATGTTTTTTAAAGACATGTCTCACCTTTATAGCATCATTACGATGGTGGTCATGTACACATCGGCTATTTTCTATACGGTGAACAGTTACACGGAACTTGGGCAGAAGCTGTTTTATTTAAACCCGGTTTACTGCTACATTACTTATTTCCGTGAAGTGGTAATTGGAGGAATGATTCCTGATTTGCGTCTGCATGTGCTGTGTATGCTGTATGCGCTGATTGCTTTGCTTATAGGATTTGGCATGTATAAGAAGTACAATTACAAATTTTTGTATTATGTTTAAGAGGTGCGGCTGTGCATATTGATATTAGAGATATCGCTGTAAAATATATGGTGGGCGATTTGCAGAACATAGGGCTTAAGGACTATGTGATTCAGAAAATTAAGGGGCAGCGGGATGTCAAGGAATTCTGGGCGCTCGACGGAATAAGCTTTTCCTTAAAAAAAGGAGATATGCTGGGGATTATCGGCAGCAACGGTGCCGGGAAATCCACTTTGCTTAAAGTGGTATCGGGCATTATGCGGCCGACCCGGGGCGATATTTCAGTAGACGGAACTATTGCGGCGTTGCTTGAATTGGGTTCGGGATTTGACAACGACTTGACCGTGCGGGAGAACACCTATCTGCGTGGGGCTATGCTCGGGTACACCCGTTCATTTATGAACGATGTATACGCAGATATTATTGAATTTGCCGAACTCGAAGATTTTCAGGATATGGCGTTCAAAAAGCTGTCCTCCGGAATGAGGGCCAGGCTGGCGTTTTCGATTGCCAGTTTGGTAGAACCCGATATATTGATCTTGGACGAGGTGTTGGCGGTAGGGGATGCGGCTTTCCGCGAAAAGAGCGAGTCTAAGATGCTGGAAATCATCAACGGTGGAGCGATTACATTATATGTGGCGCACCAGACCGAGCAGATACGGCGCCTTTGCAACAAGGTTTTGTGGATTGAAAAAGGCAAGCAGAAGGCTTTTGGCGATGTGGACGAGATATGCGATGCATATGTAGAGTTCACAAAAACAAAGGCTCGCAAGAAATAAAGGAGAAAGCGAACCGAAGGGTTCGCTTTTTTATATTGAAGCTTTAGGGAGAAATCCTCGCCGGCTAAGCCGGTGAGGATAAAAAATATTTAGATGAGAGGGAACCTCCTTTTGCTAAAATAAGTGTAGGTCTGCCAACCGTACTGAGAAAGCAAAAGAAAGTGTTGTCGTATGAACGATATGCAAAGTTTATCACATTCCAAGTAGCGATGCCAATATCATATAGTGTTCGCACCAAAATACCGAAGGAAAGAAACATATGGAAAAATAAAAGCGGACATAAGAGAAATTCTGCGAAAATTGTGCGTAAAGAAAAAGATAGAGATAGTAGAGGCAACAGCCTGCCTAGACCACATACATATGTTGGCGCGTATACCACCAAGCCTGAGCGTTGCGCAGTTTGTAGGATTTCTCAAGGGAAAGAGCAGTCTGATGATTTTCGACAGGCACACAATCCTAAAGTCTAAATATGGGAACAGGCATTTCTGGTGTAGAGGAAGGTATGTTGATATGGTAGGGCGCAATAGAACTGCGATGGCGGAAGACGCCCAAAGTTAGTTGCAAGAAGATATTGCAGCAGAGTAAATATCTTCAAAGAATATCTTGACCTGTTTACGGGTAGCAAAAATTCCAATGGATAAGAAATGGCCGCTTTTTAGCGGCGGCCTGTGATAGTATGCGATTGGCAAACTTTTCAGTGCCTCTTGAGGAGCTGGCCTGTAATATGCCTTTTTAGGGTTGTGCCGATCACTTGCCGGAAAAAGGGCGCTGAAAGCGGTTGCCTCTTGAGAGGCAATAGGTCGTGGTTAACTAAAATAAAAAGCATATTTTTCCAGGGCGTCCATCAACGCTTTTACATTGCACAGGGGGGGACCCGGATACCAGCCATAAATGAGCTTTAGTCCCCCTTACGGCGATCCCAGGGTTTTTACAATATGCTCTATGTGGTGCGTTACCTGCGCGGGGCTACCAAAGACGGTTGCCGACTGGCGATCAATATCCAATTCGATGCAGTATTTTCCCTTCAATTGCCAGCTAATCCAGCCGATGCCGTTGACCAAATCCTGCAGGTTGATCACTTTGATTCCGGTTTCCAGAAGATCGTCCATCAAGTCGCGAATATCCCCGACCGAGTACATGTGGATGGGGATGCCTGTATCCAGGGCGGGCTGCATCAGCCACCTATAGCTGGGCTGGATGTATTTCTTGAAGTGGGCGGGGGGAGAGCATAGGACCTTGTTGAATGCCCAGGTCTTCTACATAGCTCATGATGTCTACGCTGATATCAATGTAGCGCTAAATAATACTTTTGTTGAACTGTTCCACGATTTCGATGAGCCTCCACAGTTTGGGCTCATCATCTTCAAAGTCGCATAGCAAGTTTGTGTAGCCGCGCAGGTCGGAAAGTTGAAGGAAAGTGTGGCCGTGCCGCAGGCCCCGAAGCACCAGTTCGCCATCTTCGCGCTGTTTGTAGATGGGTTGGCGTTCATCTTCCCAGTTTATGGGTCCAATGCCCATGTATAGATTGGGATCGGGCGGCGTCTAGGTGGAAAACTTATCCCAATCGGATAAAGGGTGCACACAAACCGTTTCGGTCATGCTGTTTTGCGCAGTTCGCCAAATACAGCCGAAATCGTCCACAAAATCCGTGCCGGCTTGGGTGATAGGAACATAGGAGGGCGTCCAATTTTTGGGTGGCCGATTAAAGTTTGGAAAGAGGAAAGGATGGCTCTCCAAAAGGTCGAATATGGCTGAGTGGTCGTAAGATTTCCAGCAGGAGGGGTTGACGGCTAAGGTGACCGGGATATAATCCGGCGTTTTAAAATAAACCGATCTGAAATAATTTTCTTTGGGTGTCATCCATGTACCTCGCGTTAAGGCGCAAGGCTTAGTAATAGCGGTCTATCGTTTCGGTGACAGTTTTGGCCCAGTTGATTAAATTTTGGGGACGGAATCCTACGGTGCTGATATCCTTTAAAACAAACTCGTAGGGACAATTATTTTCGAGGCAAGCTTCTATGGTTTCGGCAGTCTCTCGAGCGACGACCTCTTTGTCGAACCAGCCGGCGACATGGGCAGGGTTGGGCTTGCGCGCAAACACGTAATCCTTTCCGAGTTGCTCGGCGCTTGAGCGGATATCGGCCCAAGGGCTGACGCCCACCTTGCGCATATTGGGGATCTTTTTTAAGTAGGGGATCACTTTGTCCAGCGGTTCGCAGCAGCCATAATAAGAAAGGGCGCAAAGATCCATCAGCTGGCGCATATATTGCAAATCAAACTCTTCGTGCATTGCGGGGGATGCCGAGGAAAACAGCTGGGCCATGCCACGAAACCACACATCCTTGAGACGAACCGATCCTCCATCGTAATCCTTGGCGGGGATTTCATCGGAGTAGGGCGGAGTGCAGTGAAGACTTGGGATATTGTAATCGAGCAAACCGAGCGTTTCCATTTGACGATATTTAGAAAGGCCGATTTCTGTGAATTTTTTGATGGTTTGGTGTATGAGTCGGGGGCGTTCCAGCATGTCGATCATGCAGTTTTCTACGCCGCGAAACCGGCTGATTTCATCCCAGGACGCATGATAAATTCCGTGTCCTCTAAGCTTGACCGGCAGAATATCGCCGAACAGATTCTGTGCTTGTTCGATATTTTTGGCGTCGGTTTTGGGATCTGCGGTGATAGTAGGTAGGCGCAGCGCGTCCACTTTTTCGGGAGTGTCCAGTTGATCCTCGTATTGATGAGAGACGATGTGATTGGCGGTATCGGTTGCAAGGATGGTGTCTTTGACCTCCAGGCCTATGCCGGTGGAGAACATGGACTTTGTGATGTAAAACGCATCTTCCACCACCATGTCTACCTGAATGTACTTCCAGCGATATAGGATTCTGCGAAAGAAGGTTTCGATGGCGCGCGCCGCTTCGGTTTGACAGTGGAGCGCAAGTTGGCCGTCGATGTCCATCTCGTGCCAGGGAATTTCGTCGATCCAAACGATCGGGCGTCCCGATTGCAACCGGTTGTTGTTCCGAATACGGTTTTGCCGCTCCCGGTTGCGGTCGTCGGCCGCCAATTCGGCATATTTTTTTGCCAGTTCCCGCAATATGATTCGATCACTTTTATTGATCATATCTTATCCTCCTTGCCAGCGATTGGCCTGATTCGCTTTGTGCAATGTTTTGACTATATTACCTGAATTTAACTTGCATGGCAATGGTTTAAAACGCTAGCGAAGCGAGTTTTTAAATTTGTTGAGGCAAGCTATGTAAACAGGAAGAACACTCGTGATAGTTTCTTTCAAGTGGGCATTGTTCTTGGATGTGCAAGAGGATGGCAAGCTGATCGTTTTTGTTGTTGGGAATTGGCTGATTTTCCACCGACTCTGTTTTTGGTATAATATTTAAAGGATTATAAGGCGGTATAATGCTGAAAAGCCTGCGGATGGGTAGGTTGTGGCCATGCTAAGGAAGGATAGGGGATTTGTATGACGATTCGAATTGCAACGATGAATGACTTTGCCGTACTGGCCCAAAATGATAAATGGATCGATCCAAGCGCGATTGAAGGAAAGATACAAGACAAGCAAATTTATGTGGTTTACGAGGGCGATGATTTTGTGGGATGGCTGCGGTATGGTTTATTTTGGGACAATACACCTTTCATGAATATGTTGCGTTTGTTAGAGCCCTATAGGGGCCGGGGGATCGGCAACCGGTTGGTGTATTTTTGGGAAAAGGAAATGAAAAATAAGGGTTACAATGTTCTGATGACTTCTTCTGCACAAAATGAACACGCGCAGCATTTTTATGTAAAGCTTGGATATAAGGCGATCGGCAGTTTTACACTTGAAGCTGAACCTTTGGAAATAATCTTTGAAAAATACATTTCAACTTACTCCTTTAAGGATTTCAGCATTGCAGATTTTATGAAATAATAAAAAGGATAGGTAAAGATGGCGTGAAGAGTGCTAAACATGCTCAAGGGGTACTTGAGTTGATTGTTGGCCAACATGGGGCATACTTGATCCTTTATGCTTAGTACGCCACTGAGTGCGACTGTATTTTTGGTGAGCCGACCGAAATAATAGGAACAGATAAAAAACTATGATGATGCCGTACATTGGAATATGGCTATAAACAAAGATATGGATTAACACGGGCGGCAGGATGTAGCATTGCACCAGATTTTCCTGCAATGCTCTCCGCGCCGTTGTGCGAGAAAAATCCCCGGGGCGCTTGAGATTGGCCGCCGATCTTGCGGAAAGGTTGGGCCCGTATAAAGAAAAACATACAAAGCTCAAATGAGAATATTTAGTTGAGGCCAAACATGGACTTACAAAGGCATCGGCAATAACCGGAAAGGCAAACTGAGGTTGCTTGACGTTTATATGGTTCTCTGCTAATTTATATATTGATAAATTTATTTTGAAAAGAGAAGTGTATGGGTAAAAAAACGCAAAAAAAACGCGCGGTAAAAAAAGATAGGACCAAGCGCAATATGTGGTTTGTTGTATATGCGTTGATACTGTCTTCGACGGCTTACGTCCTTTTGCTGTGCAACGCGCCTATCCTTAAGGATAAAAATATTTCGGCTACGAATGCGCCGGAGGTGGTCGCAAAAGGTTATGAGAAGCAGCCGCTGTATATAGAAATAGAGGACGAACCGCCCCAGCCGGCATTGCCTACGGCGACGCTGTTGAGCACTGGCGATATGTTGTTTCACACGCCGATTATCACTCACAACTATGACAAAGAAAGCAAAACGCACAATTTTGACGGGGTATTTGACTATGTTAGGCCTTACTGCAAAGCGGCGGATGTAGCAGTGGCCAATTTAGAAGTGACCTTGGCGGGCAGAAAAAACGGCAGGCGGTATAGCGGGTTTCCATATTTTAATTCGCCGGATACCGTCGTAGATGCGCTGAAGAACTCGGGGTATGATGTGTTGCTGACCGCCAACAATCACGCTTATGACTATGGGTATGATGGCCTTTTGCACACTCAGAAGGTTTTAAGCGAAAAACAGACGCTATACACTGGCACCAGAATGGCTCCGGAAGAGAAGTCTTATTTGATTTTAGAAGCGAACGGGATCAATATCGGCATTTTAAATTACACATTCGAATACAGAACCTCGGCCGGCAACAGCCGGGTTAATCTAAACGGGAAATATCTAAGTGCAAAAGCGGGCAAATTGATCAACACTTTTCGTTATGACCGCCTCGAAAAGTTTTATGCAGAAGTTGAAAAATATATAGACCGCATGTACGCCGAAGGATCGGATGTAATTGTTGTGTATCTTCATTGGGGGAGCGAGTATGTATTAAAGCCCAGCAAAAACCAAAGGAAGATTGCTCAAAAGTTGTGCGATTTGGGCGTGGATGTGATTGTGGGCGGCCATCCACACGTTATTCAGCCGATTGAGCATTTGCAGTCTGAAGTGAGCGGCAAAAATACTGTGTGCTTGTATTCCACAGGAAACGCCCTCAGCAACCAACGAAAGAAAAACATGCGCCTGAAGACAGGGCATACCGAGGACGGCGTTTTGTTTTCGGTTACATTTTCCCGAGATACGGATGGGGGCATTCAAGTCAGCAAGATAGAAGCCATGCCTACATGGGTCAGGGCCCGAACGGTAGACAAAAAAAGGGTGTACGATATTCTACCGCTGGATAAAAACCTGGATTGGAGCGCAATCTACGGGTTAAAGAGCACGAAATCGCTGGAGGCTTCCTACAAACGGACCATGGATATTTTGGAAGACGGTTTGAACTCTTTTGAGCCATACAAAATTAATCCGTTACGCTTTAAAAGTTGAAGTGAATTGCAGAACCGGTAGCAGCACATTGTATTAAGTCAATGCGTTACTACCGGTTGGTTTTGTTGTAAGGAAGAAATTTCATGATTGTGGTTTCCTTCCAGCTAGCTAATACTTGGCATTGCTCTTATCCTTTTCAGTTTTACGTTATAACAGATTTGTAATTTTCGTGCGCTGTGGGACTATATTCCCTTCACTTCAGACTAGAAGTATCGGAAGTTTCCGGTGGGACGATAAATGTGCTGAAGAGCTGCTCAAGGAGACGGCGCTGTTCGGCGCTTAATGTTTCGGGGACGGTCCAGAGGGTGCTGGCGGTTCCGGAATATTCTTGAAAATTAAAAAACTGCCCTGGGGTAATCTCCAGGCTTTCACATATTTTGTCGATTGTTTCCAGGGATGGAGACTTTCTATCGGTACACAAATGGCTTATGTACGATTGAGACAATCCGGTAAACTCAGCAAGCTTTTGCTGGGTTATTTTTTTGTGTTTCATGAGTCCTTTTAGATACTTTCCTATAAGCAAAATTGTTCACCATCCATAAAATATATAACTAGTAGTAATATTTTAACGCGAACGACACTATTTAACAAGACAAACAATGGATTAACACATTGACAATAATTTCTTAAAGAACTATAATCAACTAAAATAAGTTCTTATAGTAATAAATGGTCGGGTGGAGTTTATGAAAATTAAAGAGCACAGAAAAAGAATGCAGATGACTCAAAATGAACTTGCGGATGCCGTAGGTATTACTCAAGGCTATGTTTGTCAATTGGAACGAGGCGACAAGATCAATCCGACTTTTTTGCTGTTGCTGAAAATTGCAGACACATTGCATGTGAGCGTCGGCGATTTGTATGAAGAATCCAGAGAATGCGGCAAAAGGCTGAAGGGTAT
>CAYFTL010000034.1:0-23266 GCA_964346145.1 uncultured Oscillospiraceae bacterium
TTGGCCGCGTTTTTTTGTTATCTATCTTTTTGCTTAAAGAACCGATTCCCTGCGCTGTCACGCTATAGATTCTCGGAATCTTTTAGCTACCAGCCTTCATTAAAGACCTTTGCAAAAAGCAAAAAGCCCACAAGGCAACGCTTTTTACCTTATGGGCTCTGTAAGGTGCAATCTACAACAACATTATTTATCGCTCTTAAACGCTCGGATCACAGCCGCCGGGTCCGTGGCCCCGAACACTGCCGATCCAGCTACCAGCACTTGGGCGCCGTTTCGGATCAATTCGGGAGCAGTTTCAACGTTCACGCCGCCGTCCACCTCAATTTCAACGGTGCTGCCCGCTTCGGCCAATATCTGTTTTACCGCCGCAATTTTGTCAACCGTCGCTGGGATTAAAGCTTGGCCGCCAAAGCCGGGATTCACCGTCATAATCAGCACCATATCCACCACGTCCAACACATAGCGCACATGGTCTACACTAGTGGCCGGATTGAGCACTATGCCCGCTTTGGCTCCGCATTCGCGGATCAGTCCCAGCGTTCTGTGCAGGTGTTTGGTGGCCTCAGGGTGCACCGTAACGATATCGGCTCCCGCCTCTACAAACCGCTGCACATAGCGCTCGGGCTGCTCTATCATCAAATGAACATCCAGCGGCTTATCGGTCACCTTGCGGATTTGAGCTAATATGTCCATGCCAAAGCTGATGTTGGGCACAAACATACCGTCCATCACATCGTAATGCAAATAATCTACACCGGCCTGCAATACCCGGTTTATTTCCTTTTCCAAGCATAGAAAGTTGGCCGCCAACAAAGAAGCAGAAACTTTAACCATAGCGTTTTTCCCACCTTACCTTCATTTCTTCAAACAAGTTTTTGTAACGTTTCCACCGCTCGCGATTGATTTCCCCTGCATCCAAAGCTTCCAACACCCGGCAATCGGGCTCGCTCAGGTGGCTGCAGGGCGAAAACTTGCATTGACCCTCGTAGCGCACAAACTCCGGGTAGTACTGGGTCAAATCCATCGGATCCATTAACACATTTTCCAGCAAGTTAAATCCTGGCGTGTCCAGCACCCGCGTATTCTCTTCTAACCAAAACATTTCGATGTGGCGCGTAACATGCCTTCCCCGCTCGGTCTTGCGCGATATGGAACCCGTCTCCGCTTTCAAGTGGTACAATGCATTGATTAAAGAAGATTTGCCCACGCCCGACTGACCGCCAAACAAATGGACCGTCCCCTTCAACGCCTCTTTGAGTGCTGCAATACCCCGGCCCGTTTTGGCACTCACGCAATAACATTCCACGCCTGCGCCGGCATATTGGGCACATATCCCCTGCACCTCAGCCCAAGATGCTTCATCGTCGCATTTGTTAACGGCAATGATCACCCGTATATCGGTCTGCGCCGCCCAAACCAGCATGGTGTCCGCCAAATACAAATCAGGCAGTGGGGTGGTGGCCGCCATCACCCAGACTAGAATTTGTACGTTGGCCACCGGCGGTCTGAGCAAACTGTTTTGGCGCGGAAGAATTTTTTCCAACCAACCCTCTGTCTCCTCCTGCCCCGGAGCAAATTTCACTCGATCGCCCACCATAGGTTTAAGCTTCTGGTAACGCAATTTGCTTTGGGCGCGAAGCATGTATTCATCGCCCTTTTCGTCGCGCACAGTGTATAGGCCACCTACTCCTTTGACTATGGTTCCTGTCAAACTACTCCTCCTCTGCCCCAAACTCAACCTGTTTCTGCTCTACCAACTCTTCATTTACGTACAACAACAAATCGCAAGTGCCCGCTTCCAGGTGATTGAGATCCAAGTTGATCGTGCGCTTGCCGGCGTTTATCCTTTCAGAATAAACCTGCTGCTCGTCGCCCTGCTCCGATCGCATAATCACCTGCACCAGGCTATCGTCTTCGGCAATTGTAACTTTAAACTTCGCTTGCTGCCTATAATCTTCTGGCACGGCCTGAGCCACCGTCAGCGCAACCGGCGTTCCCGACAGCACAACCGAATCGGCCTCCAGGCTCTGTTCCAACACCGCGCCGGACTCGGCGTCCGGCTCATAGCGCTCGGTCACCGTTCCTTGGGCCAGGCCCAGGTTTCTTAGCCGTTGGCCCGCGTCCTGCAGCTGCATCCCGATCAGGTCAGGCACAGGCACGCTGGTGGCGCTTATAAATAGCTTCACTTCGGATTCAGCCGCCACCCATTCGTTGGGCTTGGGCTCCTGGTCTATAACCGTGCCTGCAGCCACATCCGAAGAGGCCACAAACACCACTACCCCGGGCTGAAGTTCGCTCTTTTCAAGCTCGACGATCGCTTCCCCCCGGGTCAGCTCCAAGAGCCTAGGCACCATAACCTGCCCTTTTCCCTCGCTAACGACGATATGTACGCCAGATCCGGGCCAGGTAAGGCTGCCCGCCTCGGGCTGCTGCTCGGCAATTAACCCCTTGGGCACCGTTTCATCGTGCCTGCTGTCTACGCTATAAGAAAGCCCGTACTCCTCCAGCTTAGTTTTTGCATCGGCCTCGCTCATCATCACAAAGTTGGGCACAGAAAACTGTTCAATCAAGCCCTGAACAAAACCTTTGCCCACCGTCATCGCCAGAAGCGCAACCGCCAACAGCATAACCAATAAAATACCCAGCACAGCGCCCAGCTTCTTTTTACGTTCTTCCGTTCTTCCTTCCGGAAAACGCATCGCAGGTATTCTGCCCTCCGGATACTTTACAAATCCCCCGCCCGGCATGCGAATTGCTTTTTTAAGATCCTGAGCCATCTCCGCAGCCGTTTGATAGCGGCGTCCCGAATCCTTTTCCAAGGATTTCATGATCACTTCGTCCAAGCCGCGGCTAATGCTCAGGTCGATTTGGCGAGTGCTTTTCGGGGTTTCCCGCACATGTTTTAGTGCCACAATCACCGGCGATTCGGCGTCAAAAGGCACCCTGCCGGTGAGCATTTCGTACAATACTACGCCTACCGAATACAGGTCGCTCTTTTCATCCGCAGTTTTTCCATTGGCTTGTTCGGGCGAAAAATAGTGTACCGAACCGAGCACATTACCGTCGTTGATCGTCAGCGTGCTGGATGTGGTCAGCCGCGCAATGCCAAAATCGGCGACCTTGATTACGCCATCTTCATCCACCAAAATATTTTGCGGCTTAATGTCCCTGTGTACGATATGGTTTTTGTGGGCGTGGTCCACCGCCGCCAAAATGCGCAGCGCAATCTGTACCGCCTTCTGGGGAGGCAATTTCCCCTCTGCCCGTATAATTTCTTTTAAGGTTTTTCCCTTAATGTATTCCATAACGATGTAGCGCACATCCCCGTCGCGCCCTACATCGTACATATTTACAATATTCGGATGGGACATCTGAGATGCCGCCTGGGCCTCGTGGTTGAATCGGCGGATAAACTCCTCATCTTCGATATACTCACGCCGAAGCACCTTGATCGCCACTTCGCAGTCGTATTTGGTATCCCATGCGCGGTACACCACCGACATACCACCCGTACCCACCACTTCAATCAGCTTGTAGCGGCCCGAGATGAAACTGCTGCTCATGTCTCATCCTCCCCTGCTACTACCACCGCGGTGATGTTGTCTTTTCCTCCCCGTTCCAGAGCAAGCTCTATCAGTCGGTCCATTTTCAAAGGCCAGGGCTCCTGCCCCATCAAAATCTCGGCCATCTCGTGATTGCGCACCGCATTGCTCAGCCCATCCGAGCACAAAAGCCACACATCCTCCGGTTGATAATCGAGCCGAATAATATCGGCCTCCACCTTCTTACCAATGCCCAGCGCCCGGGTAATCAGATGGCGGTGAGGGTGAACCCGGGCTTCATCCGGGGTCAACTCTCCCTTTTCCATCATTTCTTCTACCAGCGAATGGTCGCGGGACAGCTGCATCAACGCCTGATTACGCAGCAAATAAGCGCGGCTGTCTCCTACGTGGATTAAATGCACAGCCTGGTTGTCAAACCAAAGTGCGGTAAGGGTAGTGCCCATGCCCGATTGACTGACATTGTCGGTCGCCGCTTTGTAAATCAGGCTGTTGGCATCCCGCACCGCCCTCTGAATGACTTCCTCATCGGGCTGGGACGCCTCCCGCATATGGCGCGCCACCTCGCTGACGGCCATCCGACTGGCCACTTCTCCCGCCAAGTGCCCGCCCAATCCATCGGCCACTATAGCAAACCGCTCTCCCATTTTAGGCAAGTAGTACGCATCTTCATTGCTCTTTCTAACCAGCCCAGTGTGAGTCGCAGCGTAAGCCTTCATTTGTCATTTTCCTCCAAGTTGTCCTTTTGTATCGCATAGCGCCGCAGCTGCCCACACGCTCCTTGAATATCGTTCCCCATCTCTCGGCGCTTGGTTGCCGAAATGTGGCGCAGCGTCAACCGATCTAAAAACGCCTGTGCCTCCTGAGCGGTCGGTCCGTGCAAGTCCCGCTCCGGCACGCTGTTTAAAGGAATCAAATTCACATGGCACTGCAAGCCACGCAATTTACCGGCAAGTTCGTCGGCAAACGTCAAGTCGGTGTTCACATTCTTGATCAGCGCATATTCAAAAATCACCCGCCTGCCGGTCTTTTCCACATAGTTCCGGCATGCGTCCAAAGTCTCCTCCAGGGAATACCTGTGAGCGATGGGCATAATGCGTTTTCTTACTTCATCGTTGGATGCGTGCAGCGAAAGGGACAGCGTAATTGGAAGGGTTTCTTCGGCCAACCGGTACATTTCAGGCACAAGCCCGCAAGTACTTAGCGAAATGCCGCGCATCGATTGGTTGAGCCCGCGCTCATCCACGCCGATCCGTACAAATTTCAGCACATTTTCGTAATTGTCCAGCGGCTCACCGCTGCCCATCAATACCAAATTGCCCACCCGCTTTTGCATATCACAGGACTGCAAATAGCGGTTGGCGCACAAAATTTGCCCAATCATCTCCCCGGCTGTTAAATTGCGCACACATCCTTCCAGCGTGCTGGCACAAAAGGCGCAGCCCATTTTGCATCCGACCTGGGTGGATAGGCACAGCGTGTTGCCATAACTGTAGCGCATCAGCACGCCTTCCACCATATTGCCATCCAGCATTTTAAACAAAAATTTGGTGGTGCCGTCGCTCTGTGAAACCAAAGCGCGCTCTATGGTCACCGGATTTGCCACAGCGTTCTGGCTGAGCTGCGTTCGCAAATCGGCGGGCAAATTGCCCATTTGCTCAAATTCAACGCCCTTGTGTACCCAAGAATACAACTGTTTAACCCGGAATTTGGGTTGACCCAAATTCTGCAAAAATATCTGCATCTCTTCAAAATCCATAGATGCCAAATCTACCATCTGTTTGATCATTTGTTCTCCTTCGAACGAACCATGCGGGCAATGAAAAATCCTTCCATCTGATCGACATGAGCCTGCAGCTGAACCATACCGTCTTCTCCACGCTGCCTAAGGGCTTCGGACAACCAATCTGTAGATGTATCCAGCGAAAACTCGGGATGCTTTTCCAAAAACTTTTGCACTTGCAACTGGTTTTCCTCGGGCAATATGGTGCAGGTAGAATACACCAGCTGGCCACCCGGGCGCACGTAGGCACAACAGGCTTCCAATATTTCTGCTTGTAGCGCTATCAGCTGGTGAATGTCCTCGTCCTTTATGTTATATTTGATGTCGGGCTTGTTGACCATGACCCCCAGCCCCGAGCAGGGCGCATCGATCAGCACCGCGTCCATTGTGGAATTCATATCACTGTCTCCAACCGAAGCATCCCGCTTAAGCGGGCGCAGGTTGTCCAGCCCTAAGCGCGTTTTTGCCGCTCGAATCAGTTCTACCCTGTGCTCATGCACATCCCAAGCGAACACCCGTCCGGTTCCGTTCATCCGCTCTGCAATATAACAGGCTTTGCCCCCCGGCGCAGCGCACGCATCCAGCACATATCCACCCGGTTTCGCCGAAACGCTGCTGGCCGCCAAGGCCGAAGCCTCCCCCTGAATGCTAAAGAGGCCCGCTCGAAAATCGGGATCGCCGGGCAGGTCGCCCGCCGCCTTTACCCGGTAACAACCGGGCACAACCGACGGCTCCCATTGCCAGCCCCGCTTATCCAAATAACTTTCAAACTCTGTGTTCTCCATCCGCATAAAGTTGGGGCGGATGACTTCGGTTCGTTCGTCCGGCTTATAAGCCATCATGCTCTGCGCCACTTCAACGCCGTACACATCCACCAAACGCTTGACCAGCGGCTCGGGTACCGAGTGCATTATAGACAACCAGCGAATCGGATGGAGCGCGCGATCGGGCATTTGAATAGACTGTCCATCCCTAGCCCGAATCAAACTGCGCAGCGTGCCGTTGGCAAATCCGGTTAATCCAGGACCGCTGAGCAGCTTGACCTGTTTCACCGCCTGGTCCACCACCGCATGATCGGGCAGCTTGTCCATAAACAAAAGCTGGGCCGCCCCAATCCGCAGAATATCCTCAACCACCGGCTCGGGTGGACTCTTTACAAACTGCCCAAGCACATAATCGATGCGCAACAAATTTTCCAGAGTCGTATAAAATATGTTGGTAACCAGCCGTTTGTCCTCCGGGGACAAATTGCTGGCGCGCAACTGCTTGCTGAGGGCCAAGCCTGAATACGCCTGGTTTCGAACCACGTCGCTGAGCGCATTGAACGCCAGCCTTCGCGCATCCTCTACTGTGGGCTTGTCCATCGGCTTTTTCTTCCAACCGCTCTGCCTGTTCGGACTGCCGTATCCCGATTTATCCTTATTCCACGGCTTGTTGCCTGCAAAGTCCTTGCCTTTTTGTGCAAATTTTGGCGATTTTTGTGCAGGATCCTTACCTGAATTTGCAGTCCTGCGCCCCTTTGTATTGGGTTTTTGGGTATCACTCATTCGCCTATGCCGCCCCCTAATATTGTTCCGCGTTCGATGGGCTTGCCCGCCACATACGAGCGCGCTTGCATGCGCTTGGAGTTGGGCGCCTGAATCTCGATAAGTTCCAAGCACCCCTGTCCGCAGGCCACAACGACCCCCGACTTTGCCCCCGAAATCAGCACCTCTCCCGGCTTCCCTGCTGGCAAATCGCCCTGCTCAACCGCCTTGGCTTGCCAAACTTTCAGAACATGCCCACCCATTTGGGTGTACGCTCCCGGCCACGGGTTTACTCCGCGCACCAAGTTTGCAATCTGCTTGGCCGATTGGTGCCAATCAATCTGTCCGTGCTGCTTTTTAAGCATCGGATAATAGCTTGCCGCGCCGGCATCTTGGCTGGTGCGCGGACAATCGCCTGTGTCCAGTGCCTTGAGGGTGTCGATCAGCACCCTGGCGCCAAGCTCTGCCAAACGCTCGGTCAACTGCCCCGCCGTTTCGTCTTCCTGTATCGGAATCGATTCGGCCAGCAGCATATCCCCGGTATCGATACCCTCGTCGGTAAGCATGGTGGTCACGCCGGTATAACTCTCTCCGTTAATGATGCACCAGTTAATCGGCGCGGATCCCCGATATTTAGGCAGTAGCGATGCGTGTACATTGACCGTGCCCATCGCCGGTATATCCAACACTTCCCGAGATAAAATCTGGCCGAAAGCAGCGGTCACCACCAAATCTGGTTTGAGCGAGCGCAACATTTCCACGCCTTCGGCGCTTTTGATGCGCTGAGGCTGAAACACCGGAATATCGTGCTCAAGGGCCAAATGCTTTACCGGGCCTACGGCAACCTTCTTCCCGCGCCCCACCGGGCGATCGGGCTGGCAAAAAACGCCGACCACCTCATAACCGTGATGAATCAGGGCCGCCAAAGAGGGCACGGCAAAATCGGGCGTACCCATAAACGCAATGCGCATGCTATTCTTGATCCTCCGTATAGTCGGCGGTAACGTCCTCAATCATTTTGTCCACATACAAAACGCCGTCCAAGTGATCCAATTCGTGGCAAAAGGCGTTGGCCAGCATGCCGGTCCCTTCCATTTCAAAGGTTTTACCATGGCGGTCGAGCGCCCTTACCTTTACCTTGGCCGGCCGCTTCACCGTACCCCGCCTGCCGGGCACCGACAAGCACCCTTCAACACACACCATTTCCCCGTCTGTCTCTATGATTTCCGGATTGATCAACTCAATCAAGCCTTCCCCCACATCAATAACGACCACACGGCGAAGCACGCCCACCTGAGGCGCAGCCAGCCCGGCACCATCGGCCAGATACATAGTTTCGGCCATATCATCCAGCAAGGTGTGTATCCTCTTGTCTATATCGGTCACAGGGCGCGCCACTTTGCGCAAAGTTTCATCCCCGATTTCTAATATCTTTCTGGTTGCCATTGTATTCTCTCCTTCCCTAGTTTGGGGGTTACAGCATATTAGCCGGATTAACTTCCAACTCTATTCGTACCCCTTCTACCGGCCGTGCCTGCAGAGCCTCCATTTTTTCAAGGATGGCGTCCACATCGCCGCGGGCATAAATTTTGATGAACACCTGCCAGCGGTGTTCGCTGCGAATAAACTTAAGCGGCGCTTCCATTGCCCGCATTTGCACTACATCTTTTATATAACCATTTGACCCGTTCAGCCAATCATTGAGCTGCTTTTCCAGCCCTTCGGCAACAGCTTGGGCCGCTTGCGCATCCTTTGAGCTGACCAACAGCCGCGCAAGCACGGTGTATGGCGGGTACAATCCCCTGCGCCTCCGGTCGGCCTCTTTGTGGTAAAAGGCGGTGTAATCCTGCATGGCCGCCAGCTGAATTCCGTAGTGATCTGGATCGTAGGTTTGTACCACCACCCGCCCCAGATATTGGGCGCGGCCGGCGCGGCCGGCCACCTGGGTGATTAGCTGAAAGGTGCGTTCGACGCTGCGGTAATCGGGCAAATTCAGTGACATATCGGCGGCAATCACACCCACCAGGGTGACGCTGGGAAAATCCAAACCCTTGGCGATCATTTGGGTACCCACGAGTATGCGGGTCTTACCCTGGCGAAAATCGTTTAAAATGTTTAGATGGGCGTCCTTGGTGGATGTGGTGTCCATATCCATTCGAGACACGGGCACACCTGGAAACAGCCGCTCGATCTCGGTTTGTACCTTTTGAGTGCCTGCACCAAAATAGCGTATAAACTTGCTGCCACATTCGGGGCAAACTTTGGGCGGCTTCTCTTCTTTGCCGCAATAATGGCAGCGCATGAGCTCACCGCTTTGGTGATAAGTCATAGCCACATCACACGCATCACAACGCACCACATGCCCGCAAGAGCGGCAAGATACAAATGTACTATGCCCCCGTCGGTTCAAAAACAAAATAGCCTGTTGCCCCGATTCCAAACAGCGGTTTAGCTCTTCCACCAAGACTCCACTGAACATGGAATGGTTTCCCTTGGCCAGCTCATCCCGCATATCTACAATTTGCACTTCAGGCATAGGCCGCCCCATGACCCGTTCGGGCATGCGCAACAGCGTGAGCCGATTTTCCGGCCGTACGCCGGGCACAGTGCGCATATAGGTAGCGATTGACGGCGTCGCGCTGCCCAGCAGCAGCACGCCTGTGTTCATCTGGGCGCGCTTTGCGGCCACTTCCCGGGCATCATACCGGGGCCGCCGTTCCGACAGGTAGGTTTGCTCGTGCTCTTCATCTACAATTACGATGCCCAAATTGTCCAGCGGCGCAAACACCGCCGAACGCGCACCGATGACTACCTTTGCATCGCCACGACGAATGCGCATCCATTCGTCGAAACGCTCTCCCGCCGAAAGCCGGGAGTGAAGCACGGCGGCATCTTTGCCAAAGCGGGCCCGAAACCAATCCACCATTTGGGGTGTCAGCGCAATCTCCGGCACCAGCACGATGGCGGTTCGCCCTTGCTCGAGCACATGGCGGATGACATGAATATACACTTCGGTCTTTCCGCTTCCGGTTACCCCGTGGAGCAAAAATCTGCCGCCACTTTGATCCAGCGCGCCAACAATTTCAGAAATTGCGTTTTTTTGATCGTGCATTAGCGGCGGATCGGCGCTGATGGGCATCCCTTGATCCCGAAAAGGGGTTCGATATACTTCCTCTTCTATGATTTCTATAAATCCGTCTTGCTCCAGTCTTCTAAGCATTGCTGAAGCTCCAGATATTTCTTGGCCGATTTCAGCGGTGGGCATCGGCCCGGCCGTCAACATTTCTAAAATGCGCTTGCGCTGGGGCGCCCGTTTTTGCTGCGCCAGAGCCTGCTGGAAATCTTGACCGTCCACCGACAAGCGTGCAATGCGCCGAACCTTGGCACGCACCCTATTGCCCCGCATTTGCGCCGGGATCATGAGCCTGAGCGCGTCCACCAGCGTGCTGTGGTAGGTGCGCTGCATCCAAAGGGAAAGCTCGATCAGTTCAGGCAATATGGCAGGCTCCGGGTCAAGCATCCGTTCTACATTGCGCAGCCTGGAGGGATCCAGGGTGACCTCATCGCATAGATCGATCACGTAGCCTTCGATTTTACGCGGGCCAAAGGGCACCAGCACCCTGTGTCCCGGTTGCAGCGCCATGCCTTCCGGCACCCGATAGGTAAACAGCTTGTCCACGCTATCGCTGGACAGATCCACAATGACTTGAGCATATGACAAGCTGCCGACCCCCTTTTAATTTTCTATCGAAGTTAAAATTCCAACACCTTGTCTAGAATTTTGTTTGCAGTTTCATATTTTGACAACAACGGTAGCTCTTCTTCGCGCAGCGCATCTACCAAAATTACGCGGTTGGTGTCCGCGCCAAAGCCTGCATCCTCCTGGGTAATATCGTTGGCCACCACGAAGGTTGCATTTTTCTTGAGCAGCTTTTTGCGCGCATTTTCGACAAGATTCTGACTCTCCGCCGCAAAAACCACCAGCACTTGCCCTTGATGTTTGTTCTGCCCTAAGCGAACGGCAATATCCGGATTGGCCGAAAGATCCAGTTGCAATCCTTCGCCATCCTTTTTGATTTTGTGTTCCATGTATTCTTGGGGCCTGAAGTCGGCAGGAGCAGCCGCTTGAATGATGACATCCATTTGTGGCGCGCGCGATACGACCGCATCGTGCATATCCAACGTGGAAACCACAGGAACCACCTCCACCCGGGCAGGCGCTTGGAGATTGACCGGCCCGCTGACCAGCACAACTTCGGCGCCTCGATCCCTGGCAGCTTGAGCCAGCGCATAACCCATGCGCCCGGAAGAATGGTTGGACAAAAAGCGCACCGGATCGATGGCTTCCCGGGTAGGACCGGCGGTCACCAACACGCGCTTGCCGGAAAAATCTTTTTTGGGCAGCAGCAAATTGAAGACTGCCTCCACAATCTGTGCCGGTTGGGACATGCGCCCCACATCTACGTCGCCGCAGGCCAGCATGCCCGACTCCGGGCCCACCCATTTGACGCCCCAGTCGCTCAAGGTTTGTAAATTGCGCTGGTTGGCCGGGCTAAACCACATGTGGGTATTCATGGCGGGCGCAGCCAAAATGGGCGCACGGCCAAATATGGCCATCGCTGTAGTAGAGAGCAGATCGTCGGCAATGCCCGAAGCGATTTTCCCCAATATGTTGGCAGTAGCCGGGGCAATCAGCATAACATCAGCTTCCTTGGCCAATGCAATATGCTCAATCTCCCAGGAGCGCGCGAAGGTGTCGGTATATACAGGTTGCCCGGTCAAGGTTTGAAGGGTAAGGGGCGTAATAAACTCACAGGCGTTTTTTGTCATCACGGCGCGCACCTTTACGCCCTTTTTCACCAGCCTGCTGGCCACTTCGGCGGCCTTATAGGCGGCAATGCCCCCCGTAACGCCGAGTAGCACACACTTTCCGCTGAGTTCTCCCATACCAACGCCCTCCTTAAGAACGCACAAGGCATCGGCAGTGCAAACTGCCAATGCCCCGCTGAGTGTTTTTGATTATTTAGACAACTCGTCGCCCAGATCAACTTCTAAGGACTCCATCAAGCTATCAATGGGTTCCGTTTCAGCTTCAGGCACAATTTCTTCCACCATAACTTTTTTCTGGTTGCTGTAAGTAATAAGACCCCGGTTGATTTCCTCGATCGCGATGGACAAGGGTTTGGTTTCCTTGCTCTCAAGCATGGGCTCGGACCCCCCTATGATTTCGCGAGCGCGCTTGGCCGCTTCCACAGCCAGCGTATAACGGCAGTCTACTTTTTCTAACAATTCACCAATGGGCGGATCGATCATCATATTAAATACCTCCTCAAGGTTGGGTCGATTTGATTAATAAATATCTTGCTTGCAGGCACCCCGTGACACCTTGCAGTGCTCTGCGGTCAAAATCGCTTCCATATCGTCAACAGCTACGCTCAGCTGGTCGTTTACTACACAATATTGATACTCCTTGACCATAAACAGTTCCAACTCGGCATTGCGCAGCCGCAGGGCAATCTGTTCTTCGCTTTCAGTATTGCGCCCCATAAGCCGCTTCCTGAGCTGTTCGCGGTCGGGCGGTTCGATGAACACCGTCACCGCATCAGGGTAGGAGCGCATGGCCGCAATACTGCCCTGCACATCGATTTCCAGCAGCACATCGTGCCCTTTTTCCAGCATTTCCACCACGTAGGCGCGCGGGGTTCCGTAGCGGTGGCCATGCACATAGGCGTGCTCCAGCAGTTCATTTTCCCGAATCATGCAGTCAAATTCTTCGTCGGACACAAAGAAATAGTGCTGCCCTTCCACCTCAGTAGAACGGCGCTTGCGGGTCGTGCAGGAAATGGATACTTTTAAATCCGGCCTGCGGGCAATCAGTTCCTGGCAGATCGTGCCCTTGCCCACGCCGGACGGGCCCGATACGATGATTAAAATCCCCTGTTTAGCCAATGCGACTACTCCTCCCTCTCATTGTCAACCGCAGTGAACGAGTCCTTTGCGTTTAGCCTGTGTGCTACCGTTTCGGGCTGCACCGCCGAGAGTACTACGTGCTCGCTGTCCATCACCAGCACAGCGCGCGTGCGTCTGCCACAGGTGACATCGATCAGAGTTCCCTTGTCCCTGGCATCTTGAATAATCCTTTTGATGGGCGCGGATTCCGGGCTGACGATGGCCACCACGCGGTTGGCCGAAACGATGTTGCCAAAGCCCACATTGATCAGCGTGATCGACATGCATATCCTCCCGCGCTATTCTATATTTTGTACTTGTTCGCGTATCTTTTCGATTTCAGCTTTGGCATCCACTGCCAGTTGAGTGATGGGCACATCCTGAGACTTTGAGCTGATGGTATTGACTTCGCGGTTGAGCTCTTGAACGATAAAATCCAGTTTGCGCCCCACAGCCTGATCTTGCTCCACAATGTTGCGCATTTGGCAAATATGGCTTTCCAACCTGACGGTTTCTTCAGCGATGGCACTCTTTTCGGCCATGATCGCCACTTCCTGGGCCAAGCGCTGTTCGTCCAGCGCAATGCCCTTATCCTGCAAAAGTTCGTCCACGCGCTGAGAAAGCCTTTGCCGATATTCAAGCACTGTATCTGGATAGCGCGCTTCTATTTGTTTTCCAAGCTTTTCAAGATTTGACAGCCTATCCAGTATATCCTGCTTGAGCGACTGTCCTTCCCGCTTGCGCATTTCAATCAGCTCATCCAGCGCCAAACCCAGCGCTTCCAAGAATAAGTCGCGAAGCACCTGCTGGTCGTCTTCCTGCTCGGTGATGCAAAGCACATCGCTCAGCCTAGCCATATCCATGAGGGATCTGCGGTCTACAAGGCCGGTAATTTCGCCAACCTGCTCCAGCGCCTTGGTATAAGCAGCGAGCAGCGCCTCGTCTACTTCCACTGTTTTGTGGTCGCTGCGCTCGTTTTTGTAGCTTACATATAGATCCAGGTGCCCCCGGGACACGCGCTCCGAAATTAGCTTACGCGCAGCCTCCTCCAGGAAGCTAAAACTGCGCGGCATGCGAAAGGACAAATCCAAGAACCTATGGTTAACCGATTTTACCTCTATGGTAATCTGGCGCCCATCGCGCTCCAACATTGTGCGTCCATACCCGGTCATGCTAAACATAGTCGGCCTCCAAACTCATCGATAAAAAGGCATAAAACGATATAGAACAGTATAACACAACTGCGCAGCCTAATCCATAAGCTGCGCAGCAAATCACAGGAAATTTGTATTGATTTTACCTAGCGTAAATCAATCAGCCTTTAGCATTTCAAGAAACTCCTGTTCGCTTATCACACGGATGCCTAGTGCCTGAGCCTTGGCAAGCTTGCTGCCCGCGCTGGCTCCTGCTAGAACCATGCCGGTTTTGCGGGACACCGAAGATGTGACATTGCCTCCCGCCTCCCGCACAGCCTGCTCAGCCTGGGCGCGCGTCATGGAATCCAGCGTTCCGGTGACCACCACGCTCAGTCCTGCGAGGGCACCGTTACCACCGTTGCCTTCATGCCATACAGGCTTTACCCCCGCACGCGAAAGCGCCTCGAGTTGAACTACGTTTTTGGGATCGGCGAAGAAGTCGAGCACGCTTTGGGCGATAATCTCGCCCACCTCGTCCACATCAAGCAGTTGCTCGGCTGTTGCCCTTTGCAGCACATCCAAACCCTGGAAGCAAGCCGCCAAATCCCTGGCGGTTTTTCGCCCGACGTTGGGTATGCCCAGCGCAAAGATAAACGCATCTAGCGCACAGTGCTTGCTTTGATGGATAGCATCCACCAGGTTCTGGGCCTTTTTAGGGCCAAAGCGTTCCAGTCCCACCAAATTTTCCACTTTCAGATCGTATAGCTGGCTGGGCTCGGAAATGTTGAGCGCATCAAACAACTGCGCTGCCGTTTTTTCGCTAAAGGTGGCTATATCCATGGCATCCCGCGATGCATAGTGGCTCAGCCTGCCCACGATTTGCGGTTTACAGCCCTCGCGATTTGGGCAGAATAGATGGGCGCCCCGCTGCAGGGTTGCTGCGCCGCAAGCCGGACAGCTTTGAGGCGGCAATATTTCTTGTTCATCGGCGGCGTACGCCTCCACCCTGCCCATGACTTCGGGGATGACTTCGTTGGAGCGGCGCACCCACACCTGGGCGTTGAGCTTTAAGCGTTTGCGCTGAATATCGCCAATGTTGTTCAGGGTGGCTCTTCGAACCGTGGCACCGGCAAGCTCCACCGCTTCCAAATGGGCCAACGGAGTCAGCTTACCGGTGCGGCCCAATTCCCAGGTGACCCCCAACAACTTGGTGGTCACCTCTTCGGCTTCAAATTTGTAGGCGATCGCCCAGCGCGGGAACTTCTCGGTGTACCCCAGCGCCTGCCGAGTCTTAAAATCGCATACTTTGATGACCGCACCATCGATCATATAATCCAAATCGGCCCGGGCTTCTTCCACCTGATGCACAAAATCGATGGCCTGATCCATACTATCGGCCCAGGACACGGCGTTACAAACTGGGAAGCGATTCTCCACCAAAAAATCCAACATTTGCTTATGGTCGGTAAATTCCTTGCCCTCAATATAGCCCACATTGTAAAAAAATGCGTCCAGCCTGCGCCGTGCAGTTACCTTTGGATCCAAGTTTCGCAGCGCGCCGGCCGCTGCATTTCGGGTATTTTTGAGGGGCTCCTCGGCGGTGCGATTGTATGCCTCCAGCACGGACAGACGCATATATCCTTCGCCCTGCACTTCCATGCGCCCTTTAAAACCTATGGTCAGCGGAATCGAACGAATGGTTTTTACTTGTTCTAAAATGCCTTCTCCCACTTCGCCGTTGCCCCGGGTGGCCGCTTGCACCAATTTTCCTTGGTCGTAGGTCAGGTTTATGGTGAGCCCGTCGAATTTGTGTTCCACGACAAACTTAAGGGGAGGCAGAGCCTGCCCCTGTTCCACCACTTGAGTGCGCAGTCTTTGGGCCCGCGCCTCCCAGTCCTTAAGCTCCTGGGTATTCTGAGCCTTGTCCATGCTCCACAAGTTGGCCAAATGCCTGTGGGGCAGAAAAACGGGTAAGGGATCTCCCCCTACCCGCTGCGTGGGCGAATCCGGCAACACGATACCGGTTTCACGCTCCATACGCACTAGCTTGTCGTACAATGCATCCCATTCACGGTCCGAAATGGTGGGCTCATCCAACACATAATATTGGTAAGCCGT
This sequence comes from uncultured Oscillospiraceae bacterium, assembly GCA_964346145.1. Classification (GTDB taxonomy): domain Bacteria; phylum Bacillota; class Clostridia; order Christensenellales; family Aristaeellaceae; genus CAYFTL01. The sequence continues at coordinate 16,073 of CAYFTL010000034.1, forward strand.
TTGGTTGAGCCTATCCACCAAATCCTGCATTTGCGTTTTATCCACAAAAATTCCTCCGTCGATGGCGGCAGTCAAACACGAGCCTAACCCATTTTGACCACCGGTGCCGTAGCCGCAGGGAAGCTCTTTTTGCCCGCGGTTTTGAATTCAATCACCAATCGCGCTTCGCGGCCGGAGCCTTGAACCTCGCTAACCACGCCCTCCCCAAACATTCTGTGCATGACCCTATCGCCCAGTTCAAACAGAACTGTAGGCACGGTATCGCTTGCAACGGAAGAGACAAAGCCGGGGAAACCTTTGCTCAAGCCTTCTATACCCAGAGCACCCATCTTGGTTTTGTTCTGCGCCGAACGGCCGAAAGCGTCCACCGCAACCTTGGGACGCTCAGGAATCGGCATACGCACCGGCGGCTTTTTGGCCGCGATTTCTTCTTTGTATTGTTCCGGAATCTCGTCCAGAAAGCGGGAAGGCATATTGGTTTGTCGCATGCCAAAGACCGCCCTGTTGCAGGCGCAGGCGATGTACAGCGACTGCATGGCCCGAGTAATGCCTACATAGCACAGCCGGCGCTCCTCTTCCAAACGATCCTCATCCTGCAAAGAGCGGTTGGATGGAAAGAGTCCCTCTTCCACGCCCACCAAAAACACCACAGGAAACTCCAGCCCTTTAGCACTGTGCAAAGTCATCAGCGTAAGCGCCTGGGATTCACTCTCCATGGAATCCAGATCGGTGACCAAGGCCACATTCTCCAAAAAGCCTTGCAAACCACCCTCCGGGTTTAACTGTACATATTCGGCCAAAGCGCCTTCCAACTCTTTGATGTTGTCCAGCCTGTTTTGATTTTCTTCGGACTTGATGGCCGTATATTGATCCTCATAGCCGATCTTGTCGATCATTGCCCGCAGCAACTGATCGGCGGGCAGTTCCTGGCGCAGTTCCTGCAACTCCATCAGCAAATCGCCAAAGCGGCTGACCACGGTTTTTGCCCGGGACGAAAGCTCCAATTCTTCGGCGCTGTACACCGCTGCGTACAGCGATATATCTTCCTTGGCCGCGTAATCCAGCAGCGCGCCCACCGTGGTATCGCCGATGGAGCGCTTGGGCTCGTTGATGATTCTCCTTAAGGAAATATCGTCGTCCGGATTGACCAGCACACGCAAATAGGCGATCAAATCCTTGACTTCTTTGCGGTCGTAAAACTTGGTGCCGCCATATACCCGATATGGGATGCCTGCGCGCACCAGCGCCTCTTCAATAACGCGGGACTGGGCATTCATGCGATAGAGCACCGCCGCTTTGCCGGCATGGAACCCCTTGCGGTTTTTCTTCAGCGATTTTAGGGTGTCGCACACGAATACCGCCTCATCGCGTTCGTCCTGTGCGCGGTATACCCGTATCTTATCCCCATCGCCTGCATCGGTCCAAAGGGTCTTGCCTTTGCGCCCCAAATTGTGATCAATCACCATGTTAGCGGCGTTTAATATATTGCCGGTAGAGCGATAGTTTTGTTCCAGCTTAATGACTTTGCAGTCGGGGAAATCTCGTTCAAAATTGAGTATGATGGATATATCGGCGCCACGCCAGCCGTAGATGGACTGGTCGTCATCGCCCACCACACACAGGTTGCGCTTTTCTCCCGTGAGCAGGCGCACCAAGTCGTACTGCGCTGGGTTGGTATCCTGATACTCATCCACCATGATATAAGAAAATTTGCGCTGATAGTATTCCAGCACCGGCGGATGATCCAGAAGCAGCTGGATGGTTTTTACCAGCAAGTCGTCAAAATCCAGCGCATTGTTCTTTTTGAGGGTCTTTTCATAGGCTTCGAACACGTCGGCTATCTTGACGCTGCGAAAATCCGCCTGATTCTCTTTGCGCCATTCGTTGGGGGTGAGCAGCTTATTTTTTGCATCGGAAATCGCGATTTTGATTTCCCGGGGTGGATACATTTTGTCGCTGATATCCATTTCTTTCAGCAACTGGCGGATTACACTCATCTGATCATCGTCGTCGTAAATCGTAAAGCTGTGCTCATAGCCCAGCTTGTCTATATCCCTGCGCAAAATTCTGGCGCAGCAAGCGTGGAAAGTGGACAGCCAGACTTCGGAGGCAACCTCTTCGCCGGCCAAGGCTTCCACCCGGTTTTTCATTTCCTTTGCAGCCTTGTTGGTAAAAGTAATGGCTAGGATGGACCAAGCCGGCACGCCCTTTTCCAGCAAATGGGCTACCCGGTGGGTCAACACACGGGTTTTGCCCGATCCCGCACCGGCCAACACCAAAAGCGGACCTTCGGTGGTTAATATGGCTTCGCGTTGGGGCTGGTTCATTGTATCCAGATTAATCATTATCTTTCTCCTCAAGTCTATCCAGCACTAGCTGGTATCCGCCGGAGCCGTAAGCAAGGCAACGGTTCACCCGACTGATGGTGGCCGTGCTTACGCCGGTTTTTTTGGCGATTTCGTTATAGGTCACCTTGTCGCGCAGCATCTGGGCCACTTCTATGCGTTGGGCCAAATCCTGCACTTCGCGTATCGTACACAGGTCATCGAACAAGCGATAACACTCTTCTGGTGTTTTTAAGGCCAATATAACCTCCACCAGCAGATCTGTCTGTTCATTCTTTAGCTTGGATTCGTACATACCCAGCCCCCTCAACCGTTGCACAAAATACCCAAATTGTGCGCATAATATGTTACTATTTTAGCACAAAAATGCACTTTGCGCAAGTAAAGCGGTGCTCTGTAAGCCCGTTTTGCTGTGCACAAAGTGCCCATCGACATATTTAATTTTATGTAGTTATAATTAAATCATCGCATTACTTCATTGGGCTTTTCAAGGTTTATTCCCTTGTATAAGCTACTTTCAACGGCGCTTGACCCAACAGTTCTTGGCTGCGGCCATCGGGCTGGCTTCCACCGACATATACCGTATATCTCTTGCCGGCGTCCACCCGCTCGCCATCGTTGTTGACCACGGTAAAGGCCTCTTGCGGCAACGCGATGCGCACGGTCTTTGCCTCGCCGCCCTTAAGATGGATTCGCTCAAAGCCACAAAGCCTTGGGTTGGGTGGAGCAAATTTGTCATTCTCCGGCTGAATGTACACCTGAACCACTTCGTCGGCCGCGATAGCTCCGGTGTTTTGAAGCGTCACGGTTGCGACATCGCCTTGAACGTTAGCATCGCTATATTCAAATCGGGTGTAGGAAAGGCCGAAACCAAAGGGATATAGCGGTTTCCCGGTGAAGTAGCGGTAGGTGCGCTCCTTCATCGAATAGTCAGTGAAGGCAGGCAACTCATCCACACTATAGTAGAAGGTTACCGGCAGCTTGCCCGAGGGCGACACCCGACCGAACAGAGTATCGGCGAGGGCTGTGCCACCCGCTTGCCCCGGATACCAAGTCATGATTACCGCATTGCCTTCCTCTACCCGAAGCGCGCTACCTGCAGCCACCGCTATCACTACAGGAGTGCCGGTTTCCAATACGGCTTTAAGCAACTTACGCTGGGATTCGGGCAACTCTAGGGTTTGTTTGTCTCCCGATGAAAACTCGTTGCCTACATCGCCCTGCTCGCCTTCTATGCTGGAGTCCAGGCCCAAACACAGCACGGCGACATCGGCCATCTTGGCCTGGGCCACAGCCTCGGCCAGCCGGTCGTCTGCCATGGCCAGGCCGCTGGTACGGTCTTTGTAAAGATGGCAGCCCTGGGAATAGAGCACGCGCGCCTTTCCGTTAAGGGCAGTGCGAATGCCTTCCAGGAAGGTCACATATCTGGAAGAAGTGCCGCTATAGTTGCCCTCCAGCACGGTGTGGCTGTCGGCGTTTGGCCCGATGACCGCCACCGTATTCAGCCTGTTTTCATCCAGCGGCAATATGCCATCATTCTTGAGCAACACCATGCTCTTTTGAGCCGCCTCAAGCGCCTGTGCGGCAAACTCGTCGCTATCACACACCTCGTAAGGGATATTGTCAAACTCGGATCCGCCGCCCAAAATGCCCAGCATAAATCGGCTGGTCAGCGCACGAATCGCCGAAGTGGCAATCTGATCTTGAGTAATGAGCCCATCTTGCAGCGCTTGCAACAAATGCAGGTAAGTGTTGCCGCAGTTTACATCGCAACCGTTGATCAATGCCAGCGCCGCACTCTCTGGTGCGGTATCGGTTACATGGTGGTACATATGGAAATCTGCAATCGCCCAGCAATCGCTGACTACATGCCCTTGAAAGTTCCACTTATCCCTTAAAATATCGTTGAGTAAGCGCTTGGATCCGCAGCTGGGTTCGCCGTTGACCCGGTTGTAAGCCCCCATGACAGCCTCCACCTTGGCCTCTTTTACCAAGGTTTCGAATGCAGGCAAATACGTTTCCCACAAGTCCTTCTCGTTCACCTGGGCGTCAAACTCGTGGCGCACATCCTCCGGACCAGAGTGCACCGCAAAATGCTTGGCACACGCCGCCGATTTCAAGTATTCTGCATCGCCCTGCAGGCCTTGCACAAAGCCCACGCCCAGCCGTGCGGTCAAGTAAGGATCTTCGCCATAGGTCTCGTGTCCGCGTCCCCATCGCGGATCGCGGAATATGTTGATGTTAGGGCTCCAAAACGTAAGTCCCTTGTAAATGTCCCGATCGCCCAAAGCGCTTTGCATATTGTATTTGGCACGCCCTTCGGTGGCAACCGTATCGCCGATGCGCTTCATTGCCGGCTCATCAAACATGGCGGCGAGGCCTATCGCCTGGGGAAACACGGTTGCCGTGCCCGCCCGAGCCACACCGTGCAGCGCCTCATTCCACCAGTTGTATGCCGGAATGCCCAGACGGGGAATTGCAGGGGCATCGTAGCGCAGCTGGGAGGCCTGCTCCTCCACCGTCATCTGTGCAACCAAAGCGCGCGCTTTCTTTTCCGCGAGCTGTCTGTCCATAACAAAACCTCCATATCCTATTCTATTGATATATCCATGATATATTTGCACCGGATTCCTGTCAACAAACAAACCCTGCACGAGCACAGTTTGCCCGGCCAGAAAGTATCTCCACAAAAAACGGCAACGATTCTTTAAACCAGAACCGTTGCCGCTAAATATTCCTTATTCTGCCGAGCTGGATACGGGCGCCGGCGGCCCCACCTGCACATCGCTGGTGCAAATCATAAAGGGAGTATTGGTCTTGGCTTCCCGGAGAATGGTGCTCAGCGGAAAAGCCATGTTGGTGCGCTTTTCGCTGTTGGGATCGTTAACCAATATCTTTCCATCTTCGGTGACACCACGCAGCACAATGTAGTGTCCGCGGCTGGTAAATAGACCTGGCCCCATATGGGCAATGATGGGCGTTCCCGATTCCAACGTTTCCAGAATGGTTTTTGCATCCCTGCCGATCCATCGACTCTGTACGCCGTATTGGGCAGCTACGCGGTCCATCGCGCCGTGGCCTAATCCGTTGCCGTGGTACAAGCCATTGCGAACGGCCCACTGGAAAAGCTCCACAGGGGTTTGATCCATGTTTCCGGTCAAATAAGCTACGACCATGGAAACGCAGGTAACGTTACAACCCGAAGAACGAACCGACCTGGGCGTTCCATTGTAATAGCAGATGACCCTGGAATAGTTGTATTGATACAACTGGGGAATACGCATGCCCCCTTCGCCGTAGGGCACCACGCCGGTCCAATCCAGCCTGCGCCCCGGGCGCACATCCACGATTTTTAAACCGGACTTGTCGACTCCGTTTTCCTCGTCGGAACCTTCAGGGCTCATGGTTTCTAAAGGATTGGCCGAAGCTGAGGGCAACGGCGTTGCCGAAGGCGCAGCGGTAGGCAGCGGGCTGGGCTCAGCCGTAGGTTCCAAGGTAGGCGCCTCGGCGCTCTCTTCTGGTTGGTGCGTAGGCGTTGGGCTGGTTGCTTCCGGCTTGGCAGTAGGCGCGGCCGATGGAGTTTGGGTAGGTGCCAGCGTAGGGTTTAAGGTGCTCTGCGGTGTCGGCGTTGGATCCGGCACTACGGTTGCCTCAGGCGTTTGTGTCTGCTCCGGTTGCTTGGTTTGCTCCGGCTTTTGCGTTTCACTAGGCTTTTCGGTTGCCTCCGGCTTTTGCGTTTCAGCGGGCTCTTCGGTTTGCTCCGGACTCTGAGTCCCTTCAGGTTTCTGAGTTTGCTCCGGTGCCTTGGTCGGACTTTGCGTTTCCTGATTGTCGGTATTCGGTTGCACCGCTATATTTTCATTTGTTTGAACCGATTGAATCTGAGAAGGCGATTTGTTTTCGAGATCTTCCGCAAAGGCCGGCATTGTGAGCGGCTGCAAAGCCAACCAGGCACTCAAGGCGACCATGCAATACCGCTGTACCTTGGAACTCCGCTCTTTGCCACTTTGCGCGGCCTTGAACATATCTCGATTAGAATCGTCGTTCAACATAATGTCTTATGATGCTCCTTTCGTGGATAAAACATTGATATACAAATACATAAAAACAAGTTTGTTCATTATACCAAACCTGTCAGGGTATATTCAAGTTCTATGCAAGTATTTTCAATTAAATATTATATTTGATAAGGTAACCAAATTCAAATTCCCCAAACTCAAAATAGCGATTTTGTGCAAATTTAACAGAATTGTATCCTTGGCTTTCCGGAATTACATTGGGCTAACTAAATTTTATGTTATAATTATCAAAGAAAATTAACAAAGGTGGGAAGTGTATTGAAAACAGGACTCAAACGACAATTCTTATCCGCACTCTTGGTGCTGATGCTCCTCGTGACTGCAAACGTTCCATTTGTATTTGCCGAAGAAAGCGCACCGGAGAGTACCACTGAAGTTGCTGCAACAGAGAACATAACCGACGAGGAAGATCTGTCGAAGAAAACCGCTACTGCTCCAGAAGTGACCGAATCCGATGCCGATTCTGCACCCGAAGGCGGTGAGGCGCCCGCAAACGAAGCCGGCGTGCCTCGCGCAGAGGATGATTACTACAGCTTCATCAACGCCGATTGGATGGCCAAAGCCGAGATTTCCGCTACTGCATCCGCAACAAACGCAATGACGGAAGCCGCAGAAGAAGCTGAAGCAGTATTACTCGCCGATTTTGACGAAATGCTGAAGGGCGAAATTAATTCTGGCGACCCCAGGTTGGACGAATTTTTAAAGCTCTACCGGATATCTATAGACGTGGAACAGCGTAACAAGCAGGGTATCGATCCGGTTATGCCTCA
>CAYFTL010000035.1:0-22532 GCA_964346145.1 uncultured Oscillospiraceae bacterium
ACCATGCCAGGCGAGTGCTACTCACCTATTCTTTATGCCTTCCTAGCATCGATTTTTTTGTGTGTCCTGTCGACGCGCAAAATATCTCCAAAGACAATTGGTACAAAACCTCCTTGGGAATCCAAAGAGTATTGGGCGAGGTTGAAAGGTGCGGAAAATACTTTGTCGACTTCCTTCAAAAACAGCTTTTGTAAAAGCAGCTTTCTTATGAGTCCTCCGCTTTCCCTTTTTCCAGCTATCGATTAATGGATGTTTGATCAAGTATGGTGGCTTACATTTTTTCCAACGGCTGGCATCGCAATAAAAGAGGAGCACTTTCTATACAGAAAGTGCTCCTCTTTATACAATATCCTGCACATTTAGGGCTATCTATTTGATAAATAATCCTAAAAATGACATCTACGAATGAATTAAAAGATTGCTTCAATAAACTCATCCGCATCGAAAGGCTGCATATCGTCAAGCTGTTCGCCTACGCCTATGTAGCGCACCGGCAAGCCCATTTCATGACGGATTGCAATGGCGATCCCACCCTTGGCAGTTCCATCCAGCTTGGTAAGAATAATTCCATCCAGATCGATCACATCTTTGAAAGTTGTCGCTTGGGACAGTCCGTTCTGGCCGGTCGTCGCATCGATCACCAACAACGATTTGGCTACCGCCTCGGGATATTCCCGTTCAATAACCCGACCGATTTTCTTGAGTTCTTCCATCAAGTGGGTTTTGTTGTGCAAGCGTCCGGCCGTATCCACAATTAAAATATCTGCATGGCGGCTTTTCGCGGCCTGTATGCCGTCGTACACTACGGCAGCAGGGTCGGCCCCTTCATGTTGTTTGATGATGGGCACCTCCGCCCTATCCGCCCAGATTGCCAGCTGCTCGGTGGCCGCGGCGCGGAAGGTGTCGGCCGCGCACAGCACTACGTTTCTCCCCACCGTTTTAAAGCGGGTGGCCAGCTTGCCGATGGATGTGGTCTTGCCCACCCCGTTCACACCGATGACCAATAGCACCATGGGCGACTCTAGCCGCATCGGTTCGGAGCGCATAATATCTGCCAGAATCTTTTTAAGCGCTTCCCGGGCTCGTTGAGGGTTGGTTATCCCTTCCTCTTCACATTTTTCTCTGAGCTGATTCACCGCAAGCTCGGTGGTCTTCACCCCTGCATCCGCCATAATCAAAATATCGGTCAAATCTTCGAAAAAGTCCTCATCCAATTCTTCATAAGATTCCACCAACTCTTCCATGCGCCCCGAAAACGATTCGCGCGTTTTGCTCAACCCTTCGCGAATTCGTGCAAAAAATCCCTTACGCTTTTTCTCCGACACGGCTTCTTTCTCCCTTCCTAATCCGCAGAGGCCAGGCCATTCTGCTCGCCTAATTTAATCGACACCAGTTTGGATACGCCCTTTTCCTCCATCGCAATTCCGTACAGCGCATCGCATCGCTCCATGGTACCCTTGCGGTGGGTAACGACTACAAACTGAGTGTTTTTGCTGTATTCAACCAGGTAATCGGCAAAGTTGTCTATGTTCGCATCATCCAGCGCCGCCTCTATCTCATCCAAAAAACAGAAGGGCGTCGGTTTTAATTTTAACATCGCAAACAAAATTGCGATGGCCGTCAGCGCGCGTTCACCGCCGGACAGTAACGACAGCATTTGCAGCTTTTTGCCTGGCGGCTGAGCAACGATATCAATGCCGCAGTTTAGAGCGTCTTTGGGATCTTCCAGCCTTAGCTCGGCACGGCCGCCTCCAAAAAGTGCCACAAAGGTTTCTTGGAAGTTCTGGTTTAGCAGGGCAAACTGCTCGCTAAACTGGTCTTCCATCTGCTTGTGCAGTTCTTCAATAATCGACTGTAGATCCAACTGAGCGCACTGCAGATCGTTGCGCTGGCTGGTCAAGTCTTCATACCGAGCGCTGACCTCCCTGTATTCATCCACCGCACTCATGTTGACAGAACCGATCTGCTTAATGCGCAGGCGAATCGCTGCGATCCGCTTTTCCGCTTCCGTTAAGTTAAAAGGTTCCACCTTGTACTCTTTGGCGCCAGCATAGGTGAGCTCATAGTCTTCCCAAATGCGCTCCTGCAGCTGTTTAAATTCGGATTGAATCCGGGAGAGCTGCAATTCCGAGCGATGATGACGCTCGGTGATCGATTGTATATCTTCGCGCAAATTGTCCAGTTGCTTAGTGACTTCCCGGATCTGCTGCTGCACGCGCGTGCGCTGCTGTTCGACCTGCCCAAACAAACTTCTATCCTGGTCGAGCTGCTGTTTTAAGCGTTCAATTTCGGCTTCGTCCAGCTTTAGCTGCTCCATATCTCTTTGAGCCTGCTCTGAATTTTCGTTGAGAACCAAGCCATCGCTCTGCTTTTGCAGGTGTGCCTTGGCCGCCTGCTGCTCAAGGCTATCCTTCTCCTTCTGATGAGAAATAACTTCTCGTTCGTAAGCTGCCAAGCTTATTTTTTCGTTTGTCACCTGTTCACGCATGGCATTAACACGCTCGCGAAGCGAAGATAAATTTTGTTGCATTTGCAAAATCTCGCTTTGGTGCTCAGCGCTGTTTTGCTCTACGCCATCTTGCGTATCGGTCAAACCAACCAACTCGTTGCGCACATCTTCCAATTGATCCTGCATGCGCCGAAATTCGCTTTGCAACTGTTCTGCCTGCTCTTGCTTGCTCAATAAGCTTTGCCGGGCCGTTAGCAGATGTGCTTCTCCCCGGGTGCAGGCGATCTCTTGCTGGTGCAGCTGATCGTACAGGCGGTTGCGTTCTTGCTTAGCTCTGCTGCGTTCGGATTCCAACGCTTCCATTTGATTGCGTTTTTCAGTCAAGTCTTTTTCCAATTGTTTAAGCAACTGCACGTGCTCGTCTATTTCCCGCTCACGGCTAAGCAGGCTGGTCACCCTGGATTGCAAACTTCCTCCGGTCATTGAACCGCCAGAATGCATTACATCGCCTTGCAGCGTAACCAAGCGCAGCGAATGCCGCGAGGCGCGCTGAATCGCTATGCCCGCTTGCAAATCCTGGGCTATAACTGTGCGACCTAGCAGGTTTTCCACAACGCCGCGATAGCGCGGATCATATTCCACAAGCTCACTGGCCACACCCACACACCCCGGCAGAGACAGCACCTGTCGCTCGCTTTGATTTAACACTCTGGATCTGACTGCCGACAGCGGCAAGAAGGTAGCACGCCCAAGCCGATTTTGACGCAGATATTCTATCATTCGCTTAGCGTCTTCTTCAGCCTCCACTACTACGTTTTGCAAGGCGCCGCCCAACACCATATCTATGGCGCGCTCCAGTTCTTTAGGAACGCGAATCAGGTTGGCGACCACTCCGTGAACTCCGCTGTTGTCCATCCGCTTCGCTTGTATGAGCACCTGCTTTACCGAATGCTGGTAACCCTCATAATCCCTGCGCATTTCTTCTAAAACGCGAAGTCTGGAAGCAGCTGACTGACGCTGGGCGCTCATCTGCTCAATCTGGCGAGCCAGCTCTTGCGTATGTGTGGCGGAAGCGCGAACCTGCTCATCCACTTGCTGTACTTGAGTGTTCAGTACTTCCCGCAGATCTTGTTCTTTTTTTAAATGCTGCTCTGCCTTTTGTTCTTGCTCTTCCAGCTCTAAAAGCGCTCGCTGGCTTGATCCGCTCTCCAACTCCAGCTTTTTAATTTGAACAACCAATTGTTGTTCCATAGCGTTTAGCCGAGATTGCTCACTGCGCACATCGGACAAGCGATTCATCGAATCAATGACACGTGCCTTTGCCTGTTCCAGTTGTGCTTCTTTATCTTCCAGCTCAGTTTCAAGACCGACCAGCAACGCCTCATTTTCACTGAGGCCACGTTTTTTTTCTTCTACGATTTTTATGTCTGCAGACAGTTGAGTTTCAATCCCCACTATCTGTTCTTTTAGCTGGGACTCCACTTGTAGCGCATTTGCTATTCCTTGCTCAACACGCTCTTTTTCCCGCTGAGTTGAAGATATACGCTCACGCAGCACAGCTGCCATGCCCTCGCGCGCCTCTACCTCGCGAATCAATCCTTGCACTTGGTCCCGGCTTTGCGCAGCGTTCAACTCATGCTCGCTTAAGGCAATTTCCAGTTGTTCCCGCTGCAGCGCATACTCTTTTTGTTTGGCCTCCATATCCTCAATGGACTGGGCAAACTCTGTAACCGTTCGAGTTATATCGGTAATCCGCTCTTCGTAACGCACGCTGCGCACCAGAAAAGCATTCAAATCCAGCGCCTTCAATTCTTCGCGCAAAGCCAAAAACTCGCGAGCCGATTCACTTTGTTCGCGCAAAGGTTCTATTCGCCCTTCCAGCTCGGCAATAATGTCTTCCACCCGTGACAAATTCTGCTCTGTGTTGGCTATGCGGCGTTCGGCATCAGTTTTGCAGGATTTGTATTTGTTGATTCCCGCCGCTTCCTCAAAAACCTGCCGCCTCTCCTCCGATTTGGCGGACAGAATTTCGTCAATCCTGCCCTGTCCAATCAAAGAGTAGCCCTCCTTGCCGATGCCGGTGTCCCGGAACAAATCAATGATATCTTTCAACCGGCAGGCCGCTCGGTTCAGCTGGTATTCGCTATCGCCGTTGCGGTACACTCGGCGGGTTACCGCAACTTCTGCAAAGTCGATGGGCAGCGCGTTGTCTGTATTGTCAAACACCAACGAAACCTCGCAATACGATAGTTTGCGCCGCTTTTCGGTGCCATTAAAAATTATATCTTCCATTTTGGCGCCGCGTAGAGTTTTTGCGCTCTGTTCCCCCAATACCCAACGGACGGCATCCGATATGTTGGATTTTCCACTTCCGTTTGGCCCTACGATACCGGTAATGCCATGCTCGAAAGTGATTTCTACCCGTTCGGCAAAGGATTTAAAGCCGTAAATCTCTAATTTTTTTAAGTGCAAAACCCACACTGCCTTTCAAAAATTAAACAAAAATCAATTAAACATCAACCGATTTATTTTACCATACAAGTGAGCCACTGTCACGCCGGAGCGTGTAAACTCTATCGCTTACCTGCCTATAATGATTATTGAGGCTTGAACATGGATCACCGAGACATGGGCTTCTTAAGAAAAAAAACGGCGCACACCAATGTATGCGCCGTTTTTTCCTTTTCCCTGGTTAGTTTGCCGCTAATTTTTTTCCTAATGCAATACAAGCGTCTGCATCTGCGCCTTCAGGCGCTTCATTGACGATGAATCCTTCTGCCACCATATCGGCACCCAATTCTCGCACTTCTTCTTCCCAATTGCGCATCCATTCGCCATCTCCCCAACCATAGGAGCCGAATAAAACCATTCTTTTGCCGCTCAATTTGGGCAATATATTGCGATACATGGGCTCAAATTCCTCTTCTTCCAGCTCTTCGTCGCCCATAGACGGGCAGCCCAAGGCAATTGCATTGTAGTCGTCCAGCTTGTCTACCGAAAACTCGCTCGGAGCAAGCAAATCAAAGCTGCCACCGGCCTCTTGTACACCCTGGCCGATCAATTCCGCCATAGCTTCCGTATTTCCTGTTCCACTCCAAAAAACCACTGCAACGCGACTCATATACAAATCTCCTTTAAGTACATTTTTTATTTTTAAGCAGCAATTGTCAACTGTTCCAAACGGTAGCCCGTCGAATACAGCTTTTGATAGACCAGGTTACACTTCTTAAACAACTCAAACCTTTTCATCGCGTGGTCCACATCGTGATAGACCTTCCACGGACCTAGCAACAAAGCATTTCGTCCTTCATTTTTGATGAAGCCCAGCACATCCTCAATAGGGTAACCCAAAAACAAACCTATCTCGTGGGGAAAGCTTTCGCCGCCTTCAATGCGCCGACACAAGGTTTCCACCGCCTCAAACGGACAATTACAACAATAGCCCAGAGAGTGCAGCAACTCTCTACAGCGCGTACACTGCCAATCCCGCTCCAACAAGTGGGCACGATATACGTAGACCAAGCCGCAACGCTCGCCTTTGCGCAATAGCTTCAAGCGCACGCCCCGCTCGGCCAAGCTTTGCTGGTAAATTTCCAGCTGTGCTTCCAAGGATTCCACCGAATCGAAGCGAACTGAAAACAGTGTGCCCGATTTTATGCACGCCAAGGTCGGCGCACAATGCTGCACCAACAGGCGTTCCATAACTTTATTTGCCTGTATCACCAATCCCTCCAAACTCGCTTTTTTTCTGTATATTGTTCGCGGTTAGTTTTGACTAACCAAATTATAGTACACACATCTTTTTTTGTCAATATTCTTTTTTTGTCTTCCAAAAATAAAAACCACCTTTGCCCTTTAGAGATTCGCAGCAACGCTAACTTCTATTGGCAAAAGTTTATTGTTTTTATAAACCTCCCAGTTTATACTGAAAAGCAGAAACAATATCGTACTTTAACCGCCTTCGCTTACAGATTAAAAACAAACAAAAGACAGAGTCGTTGATCAGTTTGATATGATTTTTTAGGAGAAATACAGATGAGCAAAATTTATTTGAAATTGCTAGACATAGCCCACATCGACGTTTTGTATGAATTTGAATGTGAAAACAGAGAATATTTTACCTCGATTGGCTTGGCACGACCCGATTATTACTATAATCAAACCAGTTTTTCGGCTGTCGTGTGCAATTTGCTCGAAGAGCAAAAAGCAGAACTGCACAAAATGTACTGCATTTTTGATTCAGATGAGAATCTTGTGGGGCGAATCAATCAAATCTCTATTGCTGAAGATTCCGCAGAAATAGGCTATAGGATCGGTCAAAGGTTCCAAGGCAAAGGATACGCTACCCAAGCGCTTAAGCAATTGTTGCACTTGATCAGCGCAAATAGCAAAACAAAAAAAATGGTTGCCGGCTGCAGTGCCGACAACCTCGCCTCACAAAAGGTCTTAATAAACAATGGCTTTGTTCTCTTAAAACATAGCGCAAACGCCAACGCTTTGGAAGATGAATCCGATGGCTTGTGGTATGAAAAGATATTAAGATTATAAAAGCAAAACCAACTTATAACCACCCCAGGCAACCTATTAGCCACATATAAAACGGAATGAATACCAGCGAAGCCAGCGTAGTGAGGGCAATCCCGCCCGCGCCATATTCGCTGTCGCTCCCCACATTTCCAGCGACGATAGGCGTTTGAGCCATAACCGGCATCGATGCCTGAATAAGCAGTGCCGCCCGCATCAACGGCTCCCCCGGAAATACCATCACCAATCCCAACAAAACCAGTGGCGCAACCACAAACCTGCCCAGCAAGATTCCTCCATAGCCTTTTTGCCAGCGGATTTTGCCTTCCTTTACCATGTCCATAATGATAATTCCGGTGTACATCAGCGACAAGGGTGTGACCATATTTCCTACATACTTGCTGGCATCCATGATGAATTGTGGCGGCTGAAAATTCAGCAACACCAACATGAAGCAAACTACAAAGCAAACCAAGGGAATGGACAAAAGTCTCTTCAGCCCGTCTGTGATTTTTGACTTGGGCGCAAGCGTCTGAACGCCTTGGCCATCTTTGCACAATCCCGCGATACCTACGGTCCAAAAAACAAGAGTATTACCAATATAGTACAGCAGCGCATACGGCACGGCCACTTCGCCAAAAAGGGCCGTGCTCACCGGCACGCCCACAAAAACCGAGTTGGAAAAAGTAAACATACAACGAAATACGCCTCGGCGCCCCTGAGGAATCTTGATGAGCCGTTCGATCAAAATGCTGACGACATAGGTCAATAACAGTGAGGCAATCGGAACCAATATGCCTACGGCGCTATTCATTAGCTGATCGCGCGTGAATTTTCCAAACAAATTGCTTATGATTGTTGCGGGAAGTGCCACCTTTACCACCAGGTTAGACAGGAGCTTGGAGTTGCTCTTATTGAGCCAACCGATATGGGTCAAAACCATGCCCACTCCAATGATCACAAAAATGCTCAACACCGTGTGCACCGCTTGAAGAACCATATTTGCCCCTCCCGCTCCCATTAACTTATTTTCACAACGCGCCGCAATGTTTAAATAAAAGCATTGTATATCGCCCTGACCGCATCCTCAAACTCGTCTGCATCCACACCCACAATAATGTTTAGCTCGCTGGACCCCTGGTCGATCATGCGCACGTTGACATCGGCCGCTGCCAAAGCCATAAACAGTTTCGCGGCTGTACCCCGCGCACGTACCATACCCTTACCGACCGTAGCAATCAGCGCAAGCCCATTGGTAATCTCTATAGAATCCGGATGGCACCTTTCGCGAATCCGTTCGATGAGCTTATCCTGATGGCGCTGCAAATCCCGATCGGACACAATGACGCACATGGTGTCGATCCCGGTGGGCAAGTGTTCAAAGGAGACCCCGAATTCTTCCAACACCTGCAAGACACGGCGACCGAACCCGAGTTCGCTATTCATCATTGCCTTTTCAATGCTTAAAAGCGCAAAGTTTTTGTGCCCTGCAATACCGGTGATTGTGCTACCGTATTCCAGCACCTGGTGATCCGGAACGATCATAGTTCCAGGGAATTCCGGATCGTTGGTGTTTCGAATATTGGTAGGAATTCCAGCTTTGTGCACCGGGAATACCGAATCTTCGTGCAACACAGTTGCGCCCATGTAGGAAAGCTCGCGCAACTCTTTATAAGTAAGCTGCTGAATCAACTTAGGGTTTTTGACGATATGCGGATCCGCCATCAAAAAGCCGGCCACGTCGGTCCAATTCTCATATACGTCGGCTCGGGCCGCTCCAGAAACGATAGCGCCGGATACATCCGAGCCTCCCCGCGAAAATGTTTTAATTTCGCCATTCTCCAAGCTGCCATAAAATCCAGGGATCACCGCATAATTGTGTTTTGCTAAACGTTCGGCCAACAAGTCGTTGGTCCATTCGCTGGCAAAAGCTCCTTGCCGATCAAACTTGATCACTTCGGCCGCATCAATGAAATCCCAGCCTAAAAACTTGGCTAAAATACGCCCGGAAAAGTATTCGCCGCGGCTCGCCGTGTAATCCGGGTTGTTCAGCTCTACAACTTTGCGTTTGGTTTCTTGCAGTTCAGGTTTTAAATCAAAATCCAAACCCAAACCTTGCACAATGTCCAAAAAACGCTGTTCTATATGGGCAAACTCATCGTCTATCGGCATCCCTTTGGAGGCCAAATGATGGCATCTATATAAACGATCGGTTATTTTTATGTCGTCCTCGCTCCGCTTGCCCGGCGCACTGGGCACCACGTAGCGACGCGCCGGATCGCTCATCACAATGTTTTTTACCATTTTAAAATGATCTGCATCCGCCAACGACGATCCGCCAAATTTTGCAACTTTTATTCCCATGGTATTCCCTCCAAGCGCCTGATTCTTCTAAAGCGCCACAAAATAACACTCCAAATGACTAAGAGCATATTTTGAAGTATACTTTTTTCCGATAGGCGCGTCAAGAGATTCGATGCATGCTATACACATTCTTTGCATATCTTTTCATCAAAAGACCTACCGTACCATAAAAGCGGCTTCAAAAGCGGCTTCACCTAGTCAAACGTCTTTTGTCTTCTTCGGCTAAATTCTTATGGAATATGGATCCTCTTCGGCGCATTTTGCATTGAAAAAACGTTTTCTTCATGTTACCATAACCATAATAGCCAAGAGATTAATTGTATACCAATAAGGAG
Organism: uncultured Oscillospiraceae bacterium; assembly: GCA_964346145.1. Lineage (GTDB taxonomy): Bacteria > Bacillota > Clostridia > Christensenellales > Aristaeellaceae > CAYFTL01. The sequence goes on from CAYFTL010000035.1 coordinate 9,673, forward strand.
GAGCTTTCGAATGAAAAAAATTAAGGTTGCCATTATCGGTTGCGGACAAATTGCCCGCACCGCACACTTGCCTGCCTATGAGGCCGCCCGCGATCTGGCCGAAGTAAAGTACTTTGTGGACATTATTCCCGAACGCGCCCAGGATTTGTGCGCGTCCTACGGCGGTGGACAGGCGCTGGAAAATTATAAAGATATTTTAAACGATCCCGAAATCGAGTGCGTTTCTGTCTGCACCCCTAACGATGTGCACGCCCCCATCGCCATCGATTTTTTAAACGCCGGTAAAAATGTGCTATGCGAAAAACCTGCTGCCGTAAATGCTGAGCTTGCCGCTCAAATGCAGAAGGCGGCCGACGATAACGGCAAAATACTCAACATCGGCGTTTGCAATCGCTTCAACACGGCCGTGGTGAAGTTGGCCGAACTGATTGAGCAGGGCGAACTGGGCAACATTTACCATGTGTATTGTTCCTTCCGTGCCCACCGCTCCATCCCCGGCTTGGGCGGTCCCTTCACCACCAAGGCCAACGCTGGTGGCGGAGCCTTGATCGACTGGGGCGTACACTATCTGGATTTGATCATGTATTGCATAGGCGAACCCCAAACCAAGACGGTTTCGGCTGCCACCTATTCGGTGCTGGGCAAAGAAATGAAAAACTATGTGTTTGAAAACATGTGGGCCGGCCCACCCGATTATAACGGCACCTATGATGTGGAAGAGTTCGTAACCGGATTGATCCGCACTGCTGGCCCCACCATTTCCTTGAATGGTGCGTGGGCTCAAAACATTGGCGAAAGTGCAACCTTCATCGAGTTCCTGGGTGATAAAGGGGGCATCAAGTTGCAGTATGGCGGCAACTTCACCCTTTATTCTACCAAGAATGGCATGTTGACCGAAACTAGCTACAAATTTGCTACCGAAAACATGTACAATGCCGAAATCCGCGACTTCTTGATCAAGGCTCCCCAGGGCATTAAAACCAAGGCCAACATTGATCATGCCATCATCACTTCCCAGCTGATGGACATGATTTACAAATCCGCAGAACTAGAAGAAGAAGTTAAGGCATAATTCTCCTATGAAGAAAGCAGGCACAATCGTTTTATTGTGCCTGCTTTGTTGTGTTCGCTCGAGCAAAAACTCAGAATATAAGCAGCGTGCATCAACCACCACACTGAATCGCCTTACTTATCCCCAGCAAAGCGCATCCTTGTTCTATTTTATTGCATTGCCTCCTATATATTTTCTTGCATAACAACATTTCTTAATCAACATTCGCTCCATAAAATACCCATTAACCAAAAAGTCCTCCTATGGATTACAGTGATATTATCTGACACTCGTGACAGAAAAAGGTGGTAGCCTTTTCTCTTATTTTACGCCATTCAACACTTTGTTTATTTTTTAACATGTTCAACACCTTAATTGAACAATTTTTGCCTCTAGCTGCCTTGTAAAACCCTGCCATTTGCGTTAAAATGGAAAAGGATAGAGTTTAACTTTTAATTCAAAATTGGAGGTAAGCACAATGGTAAAAATTGGTATTAACGGTTTTGGACGTATCGGTCGCTTGGTCGCCCGTGCCGCGTTCGACAACCCCAATGTTCAAATCGTTGCCATCAACGATCCTTTCATCGATCTGGAATACATGGTGTACATGCTGACTTATGATTCCGTACACGGCCGCTTCAACGGAACCGTAGAGGTGAAGGGCGACAAACTCGTAGTAAACGGCAACGAAATCAGCGTATTTGCTGAAACCGATCCCGCCAACATCCCCTGGAGCCAAGCCGGCGCAGAGTACATTGCCGAAGCAACCGGCGTATTCACCAGCGAAGAGGGCGCTTCCAAGCACTTCAAGGGTGGCGCTAAAAAGGTTATCATTACTGCACCCGCTAAAGATAAAACCACCCCCATGTTCGTTATGGGCGTAAACAACGAAAAGTACACCAGCGATATGAACATCGTTTCTAACGCTTCGTGCACCACCAACTGCTTGGCTCCTTTGGCCAGCGTTATTAACGATAAATTCGGCATTGTGGACGGCTTGATGACTACTGTACACGCCACCACCGCCACCCAGAAGACCGTTGACGGCCCCTCCAAGAAGGACTGGCGCGGCGGCCGTGCGGCTTCTAGCAACATCATTCCTTCTTCCACCGGCGCCGCCAAGGCTGTGGGCGTAGTTATCCCCGAGCTGAACGGCAAATTGACCGGCATGTCTTTCCGTGTGCCCACCATCGACGTTTCTGTTGTGGACTTGACCGTTAATCTGGCCAAACCCACCACGATGGATGAGATCAAGAAAGTGATGAAGGAAGCTTCCGAGTCCGATCGCTACAAAGGCATCATTGGTTACACCGAGGACGCAGTTGTGTCGAGCGACTTTACGACCGATTCCCGCACTTCTATCTTCGATGCCACTGCCGGCATCCAGCTGACCCCCACCTTTGTTAAGCTGGTAGCCTGGTATGACAACGAATGGGGCTATTCCTGCAAAGTGGTTGACCTGATTCAACACATGGCCAAGGTAGACGCTCAATAATTATAATTGGTTTTTTGACACCTTATCTGCTAAAAACGGATAAGGTGTTTTTCATATATTGATCATATTTGAAAATTTCGCTCTTTCATTGCTACAAAAAAATAAAAAAGGATACCCTGTTGGATATCCTTTTTTATTTATATGAGAATTGCTCTACTATTCTTGGGCTATGACCGCATTCACCATAGAATCCAGCCAGTCGCCATCAAACAGTTCAATCATCCCGGCGTCGCAGGCTGCAGCCAATTTGGGATTCATGGGCAAGCGCGCCGTATTGGGAATGTTGTATTCCTTGGCCGTTTCTTCGACTCTGCTCGGGCCAAAAACTTCAATTTTCTTATCGCAGTCAGGGCACATCACATAGCTCATATTTTCCACCATGCCCAAAATCGGTATATTCATCATCTCGGCCATATGCACAGCCTTTTTTACAATCATAGATACCAGTTCCTGCGGAGAAGCCACTATGATGATTCCATCCAGCGGTATCGACTGAAATACCGTCAACGGCACGTCTCCCGTTCCTGGAGGCATGTCCACAAACATATAATCTACGTTGCTCCATACCACATCGGTCCAAAATTGTTTAACCGTTCCCGCGATAACCGGTCCGCGCCAAACCACCGGATCGGTGTCGTTATCCAGCAACAGGTTTATGGACATGACCTGTATTCCGGTTTTGGTGTTCACCGGCAAAATACCCATTTCACTGCCCATCGCTTTTTGGTTAAGCTGAAACATTTTGGGTACCGAAGGTCCGGTGATGTCCGCGTCCAAAATAGCGCTGGTATACCCTTTTCGGTTGGCTAACACAGCCAACATAGCCGTAACTAGGGATTTTCCCACGCCTCCCTTGCCGCTCACCACACCGATAACCTTTTTTACTCTGCTATATTCGTTGAGTTCTTCTAAAAAACTTGCTTGTCCACCTGCGCGGCTGGCACAGTCCGCCGAACATGTGTTGCAATTGTTGGAACAATTTTCCGCCATATTTAATGCTTCCCTTCCCCTTAGGTTGTTCTGGCGCACATCGTGCGCCAATTTTCATTGCCTGCGCGTCAACAGTACATTAGATATTACGCAAACATACTTATACTACACAATTATTTGTCATGCGTCAATGTTCGCCGACCTAGATTAAGAAACTGGCTCTTAAAAAATTTATAGCATTAACAAATTTACACAAAATTAGATTTACCCCTCGCATTTTAATTCATATGTTGTATAATACATATGACTCAACATAAAACCTACAGATACAACATTGATTTTGGCAATACATACAGCATAAAGCTTCTTTGCCAAGCAATGCAACACAATCGGCATTGTATAAAAACGGAGAGTGCTTACAATTATCCAGGATTTTTTTGCCCAAGCGCACAAATATGGCTTTGATGAAATTCGCATCGCAAACCTCAGCGATTTTCCCGATTCCATCGTTAACTCATCCGCCCTGCCCAGCGCGCGCGGCAAGTTGATCATGCTGGCCATGGCATACTCCCCTTTTCAAGCCGATATTAATAAGCCATATATAGATGCGTACTATCCCTGTTCCCAGCTTGCCTATATGGGAGCCAATCAGTTATCGGCATCTTTAAATGAGCAAGGATTTTACTCTACAACCCAGTTTTCTATCCGGCTAAAACCTGCTGCAGTCCATATAGGACTGGGGGCTTACGGTCGTAACGGACTGGTCGCAAACAAAGAATCGGGCTCCTATATGGCTTTGCAGGCCTTACTCACCGACGCTCCGTTAAATGGTAAACCCCTTGCTGCATTTGATGAACGCTCGGTATTTGATTTAGACGATCAATGCACCGGCTGCAGTGCATGCATCACTGCCTGCCCTACCGGCGCGTTGGACGGCACAGGCTCGGTAGACACAAGCAAATGTCTGCGCGCCATGATGCTAAACGGTGAACCGGTTCCCCACCAATATCGGCTACAGATGAGTAACCGTGTGCTGGGCTGTGACATTTGCCAACGCCATTGTCCCCGGAACTTTTCTATAAAGAAACAACCGGTTCCCGATTTGCTTAAGAATGCCATAGCTATTGAGCTATTGCTAAACGCCGATACATCGGGGCTTAAGCCCATTATCGGCAGCAATTTCGCAAGGCCTATGCGCATTCAAGCCCAGGCATTGCTGGTGGCCGCAAACATCAAAGCTGTCGAGCATTTAGAAAAAACAATTGAGCTTACCCGCCACTCGAGCCCGCTGGTGCGCGACCACGCGCTTTGGGCTGCCAAAAAACTCGAACTCCTTTGCTGAATCCAACCGGTTATCCGGTTCGATATATGAAGGCCAAAGCAAAATCTTTGGCAACAATTCATACCTAGTTAACTACACCAGGAGGTAAGATTATGTTGTATCCCCATAACAAGGAAAACCAGCTAAATCCCAAACTCTTTCGCGCTCCCACCAGTGAATACCGGGGCACACCCTTTTGGGCATGGAACGGCAAAATGGAAAAGGACGAACTATTGCGCCAAATCAACGTTTTTAAAGATATGGGCCTGGGCGGTTTTCATATGCACGTGCGCAGTGGCATGGCCACCAAATACTTGAGCGACGAGTTTATGGAGCTGACCAAAGCATGCCGCGACGAAGCCGAGAAACTCGACATGCTTTGCTGGCTGTACGACGAAGACCGTTGGCCCTCCGGCGCCGCTGGCGGCTATGTCACCAAAGATAAGGCCTACCGATCCCGCCATCTGCTGTTTACGCCCGTTCCGTACGGCGGCGGCAAGGGAGATGATTCCTTTGATAGCAGCGCTTACGGCTCCCGCCAAGAAAATGGCGTCCTGTTGGCCGTGTACGATGTTGAACTGACCGACGAAGGATTCCTCAAAAACTACAAGCAAGTCGATAAGGATAACCCCAATGGCGAAAATCTGTGGTATGCATATCTAGAAACCTCCGGAGAATCCCCTTGGTACAATAACCAAACCTACTTAAACACCTTGGACCCTAAAGCCGTCGAGCGTTTTGTGGAAGTCACCCACGAGCGCTATCTGGAAGCCATGGGCGAAAGTTTTGGCAAGAGCGTGCCTGCCATCTTTACCGACGAGCCCCAATTTTCGCGCAAGAGCACACTGGGCTTCGCTCACTCCAAAGAAGACGTGACTTTGCCCTTCACCGACGACCTGTGCGATACCTTTGCGCAAACCTACGACGAAGATCTGCTGGCTCACCTGCCCGAGCTCTTCTGGGATTTGCCCGATAATCAAGTGTCGCTTATTCGTTACCATTACCACGACCACATTGCCGAGCGCTTTGCCTCAGCCTTTGCAGATACCATCGGCGCCTGGTGTGAAAAACACAACATCATGCTCACCGGCCACATGATGGAAGAACCCACGCTGGAATCTCAAACTGCGGCGCTGGGCGATGCCATGCGCTCCTACCGTTCCTTCCAATTACCCGGAATCGACCTGCTCTGCGACAGAAGAGAGTTCACTACCGCTAAGCAGGCACAGTCGGCCACCCACCAATACGGTTGCCCCGGCGTTTTGTCCGAACTATACGGCGTTACCAACTGGGACTTTGACTTCCGTGGGCACAAACTGCAAGGCGACTGGCAAGCTGCGCTTGGCATTACGGTGCGCGTGCAGCACCTTTCCTGGTATGCCATGGGCGGCGAAGCTAAGCGCGATTACCCGGCGTCCATCAGCTATCAGGCGCCTTGGCACAAAGAATACAAGTATATTGAAGACTATTTCGGTCGCGTAAACGCAGCCCTCACCCGGGGCACGGCAGACATTCGTTTGGGCGTCGTCCATCCGGTCGAAAGCTATTGGCTGCATTGGGGACCGAAGGAGCAAACGGCCGACGTGCGCGAAGAAATGGACGCCGCTTTCCAAAATATGTCCGAATGGCTGTTGCTCGGCTTGATCGACTATAACTACATCAGCGAATCGCTGCTGCCCGATCAGTGTCCCAACGCTTCGGCTCCGCTCAGCGTAGGCAAAATGAACTATGACGTGATTCTGGTTCCCGATTGCGAAACGCTGCGCAGCACGACTGTGGAGCGTTTGGAAGCCTTCCAAGCCGCAGGTGGAAAGCTGATCTTCGCCGGCAAAATCCCCCACTTGGTAGATGCCCAGCCTTCCGACCGCGTACAGAAGCTGGCCGCCAAATCGGTGTGCATCCCCATGACCAAAGGCGATGTGCTCAACCAACTGGAAGATATTCGCGCCATCGACATTCTGAACGTTCATGGCCAACGCTCCAGCGGCTTGCTGCACCAGCTGCGCACCGACGGCGATTCCAAGTGGCTGTTTGTGGCGCAAGCCTACAATCCCGAATGCAAGGATTTTACCATCCCTATGGAATACACCTTCCGCATTGACGGCGAATGGCTCGTAGAAAAATGGGATGCAATGACCGGCGAGATCTCCCTAATGCCCTCCGAAGTTAAAAACGGAAAAACCATCATTCGCCAGGTACTGGACGCCCACGATAGTTTACTTGTAAAGCTTGTACATAAGAGCGATGCAAAGCCGAAACAAGTACGCTCAACCGTGGAGCGCACCCCCATCGAAACCCCTTATCCGGTCAGCGTTAAGCTTTCCGAGGAGAACTGCTTGCTGCTCGATCAGGCTGAATACGCACTGGACGATGGCGAATTCCTCCACACCGAAGAGCTTCTCCGCGTAGACGACTGGGCGCGCGCACAGCTGGGTTGGCCCAGCCGCGACAATCAATATGCTCAGCCCTGGGTAACCGCTGGCATGGATTACGGCGACGGAAAACATACCCTCAAACTAAAATTCGTCATCGACAGCCACATCCCGGTGTCCGGCAGCAAACTAGCGCTGGAAGATGCTGAGTCGGCCAAAGTATGGCTGGATGGAAAGGTTGTGCCCATGGACGTCATTGGATGGTATGTGGACAAATCCATTGACACCATTGCCTTGCCCGACTTTGACGCCGGATTGCACGAATTGCTGATTGAATACGATTACACTCGCGAAGTTAGCATTGAATGGTGCTATCTGCTGGGCGACTTTGGCGTTAACGTTACCGGGCGAACCGCTCATATCGTAGAGCCCGTGCGTCAACTCTACTTTGGCGACTGGACGCGTCAAGGACTGCCCTTCTACGGCGGCAACGTCACCTATGAGGTTCCGGTTACCGCAGGGGAAAACGGAATTCTGGTAGATCTGCCTCAATACCGCGGCGCCTTGGTACGCGTAGGCATGGACGGCAAGGATCTGGGCGTGGTCGCCTACGCTCCCTATCAAATGGAGATTCCGGCCGAGCCCGGCAACCACACACTGCAAATCACCGTTTTTGGCAGCCGGGTAAACAGCTTCACCGCGCTGCACAATTGTGTGGACATGTGGAGCTGGTTCGGCCCCAACGCTTGGCGCACCAAGGACAAAGCTTGGAGCTATGAATATCGCTTGCGCCCGTGCGGCTTGCTGGTTTCCCCTATGTTGTTTGTTTAAACAAAACATTTAATAAAGAATCCTCCGGTTTCAAACCGGAGGATTCTTTTGTACATATATTCCTTTATTTGCCCACGACAGCTTTGATGCGCCGCACGCCGGCGGAGGAACTCTGCTCTTTTTGAATTTTAAAGGACTTCAAATCTCCAGTGTTCTCCACGTGCGGTCCACCGCAGATCTCCTTGGACAAGTCGCCCATGGTGTACACCTTCACGCGCTCATCGTATTTGCTTTCAAACAAGCCGATAGCGCCCTGCTCCTTGGCTTCCTGCACCGTCATTTCTTCGATGGTCACCGGAACGCTGGCTTGAATCGCTTCATTTACCAGGCGCTCGACCTCGGCAATTTCCTCTTTGGTCATTTTACGCGGGAAGGAGAAGTCAAAGCGCAAGCGCTCGGCAGTAATATTAGAACCGCGCTGCTCCACCTCTTCCCCAAGCACCTTGCGAAGGGCTGCGTGCAGCAGATGGGTGGCCGTGTGCAGCTTGGTGGTCTCTTTACTGTTGTCGGCCAAGCCTCCCTTAAAGCGCTGCTCAGCCCCGGCCTGAGAAGCCGCCTGATGCTGCTTGAACCGCTCGTTAAACCCTTCAACGTCCACCGAAAGGCCGCGCTCCGCCGCCATCTCTGTGGTGATCTCAATGGGGAAACCATAGGTATCATACAACTTAAACGCAGACACTCCATCGATCACCTGGCTGTCGCCCAGGCGCTCTACCAATTTTTCAAATTCGCGAACCCCCTGTTTCAGGGTGCGCTGAAAGCGAGACTCTTCCAAGCGGAACTGTTCCAGCACATGCCCCTCGCGCTCTTTGAGTTCGGGGTATACATCGCCATACTGATTGATAACTACCTGACCAATGTCGGCGGTAGCGTTTTCCGGCAGGCCAATGGACATGCCGTGGCGCACAGCGCGGCGAATAAGGCGGCGCAGCACATAGCCTTGATCTACGTTGGAAGGCGTTACGCCGCGCACATCGCCCATGATGATGGTGGCTGTGCGCAAGTGATCGGCAATAATCCTAAAGGCGCAAGTAGTTTCTTCGTCTTCCTCGTATTTTTTCTCGCACAATTCGCCTATTTTTGCGATGATATCTTTAAACAAATCGGTCTCGTATACCGTTTTGGCACCCGTCAACACGGAGATAGTACGTTCAAGCCCCATACCGGTATCCACATTCTTCTGCTGTAAAGGCAGGTAACTGCCGTCGGCCTGCTTGTCATACTGCATAAAGACATCGTTCCAAATTTCCAAGTACCGTCCACAATCGCAAGCGGGCGAACAATCCGGGCCGCAAGGCTCTTGATCGGTAACGACAAACATTTCGGTATCCGGTCCGCAGGGGCCAGTGATGCCAGCCGGTCCCCACCAGTTTTTTTCGGCAGGCAGATAAAAAATACGCTCATCCTTTACGCCCAAATCGCGCCAAATTTGCGCAGCTTCTTCGTCGCGTGGAGCGTGTTCATCCCCTTCGAATACCGAAAATGCCAAACGGTCGGGGTTCAGTCCCAGCCATTTGGGATCGGTCAAGAACTCCCAGCTCCAACTGATCGCTTCTTTTTTGAAGTAATCGCCCAAAGACCAATTGCCCAGCATCTCAAAAAATGTGCAATGGCTTGCATCGCCCACTTCGTCTATATCGCCGGTGCGAATACATTTCTGAACATTGGTCAATCGGACGCCCATCGGATGCTTTTGGCCCATTAGATAAGGCACCAACGGATGCATGCCCGCGGTTGTGAACAGCACTGTCGGATCGTTTTCCGGTATCACCGACGCGCTGGGGATTACCGCATGCCCTTTTTCCTCAAAAAATTTCAGAAACAAGCTACGCAGTTCTTTTGCCGTTTTCACACTCATTTTAAAAATCCTCCTAAATCTCTGCAATAAAATAAGCGCCTTCCTCCTTCAAGGACGAAAGGCGCGTTCGCGGTACCACCCTGATTAATCCGATAAAATCGAATTCACTCAACCCCGATAACGGCGGGAAGCCGCTGGACATACTACGTTAAACGATTCAGCCACAGTGCTGGTAGGGCGGCCCAGTCTGTTGCACTGCTGCGTTTCACCAAGCCGCAGCTCTCTAAAAGTACAAATCAAACCGATAATCCCCGTCATCGCAATATTTATTAATTATAACCAAATTCAAACGTTTGTCAACTATATGATACCGTTTTTATACCTTCAGCGCAAACCATTTTCCGCTGGCAAAACGCCTATATACAAGCCCGAGCCTTATAAACATGTCGATCAAGCTCGACAGCCATGCGCCCACCAACCCAATCTGCAATACATTTATAGCAAGCAACGTACAAATAGGGCGTATCAAAACCACACAAATCAGCATAACCAACGCGACATACCGATTGTCCCCGGCTCCACGCAAACAGCCGGATATGACTACCGAGGAAGTTTGAAACGGCTGGAATATTGCGACTACAAACATAACCTGAACGGCTAGATTAAAAACATTCAAATCTTTTGTACCATCAATAAAGAATCCTACTATAGGCGCTCTAAAGACAATGATAATAAATAACAATACTGTAGATACCGTAAGGGCTATGCGTTGAGCAATTTTTCCATACATCATAGACAAATCCGGCCGCTCCCTGCCCAAATTTTGCCCGACCAGCGACGTTGAAGCCACCCCTATTCCATCCCCAAATGTAAACGTAATATTCAGAACCTGTTGACAGACTTGATGGGCCGCAAAGCTGTCTTCGCCTAGTTGTCGCGCAATGATCATTGCATATGTTAAAAAACCAACTCGTAATGCGACTTGCTCGATCATGGCATTGCCACCAACTTTGGTGACCGCTTTTACTGTTTCCTTATGCAAACGCCAATCGTCCGTTAGCTTTAAACGCAAAAATCCATTGTTCTTGCTGTGCCCCATGATGGAAATCAAACTAAGTACTAACCCTACACCAAAGCCGATCGCCGTTGCGATGGCGGCGCCCTTTACCCCTAACTTGGGGAATCCCAAGTGTCCGTTAATTAATACATAGTTAAAGGCAACATTTACCAGATTTGAAGCAATATTTACGTACATGGTTGTCCGAGTATTGCCCACACCGCGTTGAGCCGCGTTTATACACATGGTCAGTGCATTAAAAGGCAATGCCCATGCTAAAATCCGGAAATAAATATCTGCCTGAGCAATTGTCGATTGCAGTATTTTTTCTCCAGAAACTAATTGTATCAATGGTTTTGAAAAAGAAAGGGCTAACACCATCATTACAGCCGTCAAGCCGAGAATCATCACCAGAGCGTTGCGCAGTGTACGGTTGGCTTCTGCATACTTTTCTTGCCCTTTACGCCTTGCAACGATGGCGGTGACCCCAATGTTGAGCGCAAAGAAAATAGATAGCATCAACATTCGAGGCTGGGTAGTCAAGCCGACCGCAGCAATAGCTGATTTTCCTATCGTTCCTACCATCGCAGTATCAATGGAAGCCATCAGCGAAACCGCAACCATTTCCACAACAGAAGGCAACGCTATGCGCAGCACGTCGGAGTACGCTTCTTTTGTGCTTGGAAGCTCCCCTTGAATATGGTTATCGGCAACCATATGTTCGGTCGAATAGATTCGGTGCAACAGCCTTTTCATCCAATCCCCCATCCTCTCCAACAACCTTAATACATCAACTTTAACATTTCCTATCAAAAACAACAAACTCAAAACTCGTTTGAATTTGCTGTATTCGCTTTGTCTTATACGGGTTGCCTTGCGTTTTGGCGTTCAACCAAAGTTCCCTGGCAGTCGAAACAGACCTTGCCTTCTGCCTGAACTATAGCGCCAAAGCCCTTTTCGTCACTGCACAATTCCAGATTCACCAGCATACCCGGCAAAACCTCATGATGATAACACATATTAAGGCTGCCAATTGTACTCTGCTGCATAATCTCAAGGCCGAGCGCGTTGCAAATCCAATCGGCGTAACGTGTATTGTTCACATGTCGATTGACATCAAAATCAGCATATACCGGCATATACTCCGTATGCGTTTTTCTATCTGTTACATAGCGTTTGACGCCACCCGGCATGCTTATGGGTGGATTGATATCTTCATTGGAAGGCAACAACTCCGCTATCCCCTCCGGCAAAACCATTTTTCGGCTGGATAAATCCAAAACCACCCAAATGGAAGAAGCCAATGCGAAAAGCTCGCCGTCCTCTCCCTCCAAGGAATAAAACCGCGGAAAAAGTTGTCTCCTCGTGCGCGTCGGCCAAGTGCGTAACACCACGCTTTGTCCTATGCTAGGATATCTATGCATCTCTACCTGCATTCGCGTCAATACCCACGCAGCGTCATGTTCGCGCATATACACTTCCCCGCAACCGAGTATACGTGCATGAGCGCTGGCTGCCTCCTGAAAAAGGCCCAAAAGCTCCGAAATCTTCAATTGTCCTTGTATATCACATATAACGGTAGGGATTACGAGTTTTTGTTGATAAATATTCATTACAAAATGCCTCAGCGTTTAAATTTCTAGATCATATACTTTATTGTACCATAATTCCATGTTAAGGGTACGTGAATTAACTGTAAGGGCTATCCGTTGAGAAAAAAATAAAAACTACCTATAATTTTTGTTGACAACAAACAGGAAATACGCTATAATTACTACCGTTGCGAACAAATAATATGTTTATTTAATTGTTCGATCGGGTAGCAAAAGAGTAATTGAATCTTTAATGCCTGTATGGTCTAAGCGGGCGTGGCGGAATGGCAGACGCGCCAGATTTAGGATCTGGTACCAACTAGGTGTATGAGTTCAAGTCTCTTCGCCCGCACCATTTTGCGGTAGTAGCTCAGTGGTAGAGTGCCACCTTGCCAAGGTGGATGTCGCGAGTT
>CAYFTL010000036.1:0-278 GCA_964346145.1 uncultured Oscillospiraceae bacterium
ATGGCGGCAGCCTCATACAACTGTGTATCCACGCCGGTGATTGCTGCCAAATTAATAATGGTGCCCCAGCCGAACCCCTTCCAGATGTCTGTAAAGTAGATTACGGGCCGTATCCATCTGGGGCTGGTCATGAAATAAATGGCTTCGCCGCCAAAGGCTTCTATGATCCTGTTGATTAAGCCACTGCTGGGCGAAAGCAAGTCGATAAATATGCCTGCGACAACCACCCAGGAGATGAAGTGGGGAATATAGACGATGGTTTGGAGTGTACGCTTGTA
>CAYFTL010000036.1:288-20989 GCA_964346145.1 uncultured Oscillospiraceae bacterium
ATAGAAAGGTTGCCGAACCTCGTTTAGCAGCAGCGAAAACAGGATGGGAACCGGCATGCCCAGAATCATCTTGGATATGCTTAAAATGATGGTGTTGCGAAAGGCCCGCACAAATTCGGGCGAGTAAGTAAGCCGCTGGAAATTTTGCAAGCCCACCCACGGACTTCCCCAAATACCATGCATAACCTTATAGTTTTTAAAAGCGACCAGAATGCCGTACATGGGCAGGTATGAAAATATGGCCAGAAATACCAAGCCTGGAACGGCCATCGCGTACACGTCCCAGTTGTATCGGAGCTGCTTTTTAATAATGGCCCGTTTTCGTGCTTGCACAAGTTTTTTTGAAGTGTTTGCGTTCAGAACGGTCAACCTCCCTCCTGTTTTTTTAAAGCATATACAAACCAAAACACCGGCATGCGCCGGTGTTTTGGCGGCAATGCATAAAAAACTAGTCCTTAAACAGCATCTCTTTCTGTTCATTTTTGCGAAGTTTGGGGTCGACAGAATCTAAATAGTCTTCGCGGAAGGGGTTGATGACACCGCGCATTTCTTCCGGATCAATTTTGTTGTCCAAAATCCAAGGATCTTTGCGCTGGAATTGGTTGTGGAATTGATTGGTGACGCGTCCTCTTTTCTCCAAATTGATCATGCAGGCGCGAATGCAGCCGCGTGCACCACAAAGCGCAAAGTAACCGACATGATTCATGACATAGCTGTAAAATTTGATAATAGACGGATCGTTGTTCTCCCAAACCGTGTTGGACCATTTGGCGGTGGCCATCGGATAACAAAGCCTGTAAGCTTCTTCCTCTGTCACGTGGGCGTTGCGCACATCGTATTCCATATTGGGGAACGCTTTTTTGTGGAAAGGTGAGATTTCGTTGTTGAATCCGTGATGGGTTAGCGTGCATCGCCCCATATGTACATCGCCCCATTCGATGGTCTTATCGCCGATGTGAACTTTGATGCGCTTATCCTTTTCTTTTACTGGGGGAATGGCGTTGCCGGGGCAGTCTTTAACGCATTTGCCGCACATATTGCAGATGGAGCGAGGTTCGATGATCGGGTCGGGCTCCAGCTCGGCATCGGTTAAAATTAAACCCAAACGTACCCTGGGTCCGAATTCGGGGGTCATAAACACTTTGGAGTGGCCCATTTCGCCAACGCCTGCGCCTACGCCCATCAGCCGAATCTGCATGACGATATCGCTGGGCAGTTTGCCTTCGGCAACGGGTTCGCGCATGGGATTGCGTTCGGGAACGCCTGGATAGCAGGGTACAGCTTCCCAGCCGAAGTCCTCGATAAAGGAGGCGATCTTGTAGGTCAGCCGCGGACGAATGACGGTGTTGAGCCGGTTATAAGAATAGTAGGTGTAGTTGTGCCAATGGGTGCCTTCTTCTATTCCGCGGTAGCTGCCGCGCGGGATGCGCATGGCGGTTACAATGACAGATTTGGCACCCGGAAAATAGTTTTTGGGATCCATTAGCGGCGGCGCTTCGTGGTAGCGTTCGATGTTGCCGATGCCAATGGCATCCAGCCCAATCTCTTTGGCGCGCTGCTTGATCATTTCGGAGGTAAGTTTCATATACGATCCCTCCTATTCTTTAATGGTGGTGTTGTTGCCCAGCACATCCTTTGCCCAGGCGGGTGATGTCCTGAATTTGTTTTCGAACAGGTTATCGATCAATTGTTCTTCTTCCAAATGGATCATGCAGGTGCGGTTGCACAGGGCGGCCACTCGATCGGGCTTGGCGTTTTTCTGCAGGCGGTTGAGCAGGCAGCCGTTTTCGCAGCGCTTGCAAAGGCTATAATCAATCTTGGCGACCGGCATGATCTTGCCGCAAATGTTGACTTCGTCAAATTCGGTTTTGGAAATAGCGCCCAGCGGGCAAGCGTCAGCACATTTCATGCACTGATCGCAGATGGAGCGCTGCAAAATCGGATCGGGATCGATTTTGGCGTCGGTGATGATCATTTGGAATCTTTGGCGTGAACCAAAGCTGGGGGTAAAGAACAGTCCGCTTCGTGAAATTTCGCCCAACCCGCACGCAACGTCCGCATAATCAAAGTCTGGGGTAACGTTGGGTTCGGCGCGTCCCTCAGCCACGGATACGCCGGTGGCACCCGATTCAGGAGGGTTGGGGAAGATGGGAACCGCTTCCCAGCCTTCGTTTTCGAGTACGCGGGTCATGTCGTAACAGGCGATAGCTATAAATTCGTCTTCCAACCAGCTATTGCCGAACAGCGCATAATCGAAGAAATTGGAACCCTCCTCAATGCCGCGCAAAGAGCCGCGGCAGATGCGTTTTCCGACGAGGATTACAGTTTCACCTTCGGGGAAGATCGAAAAAGGATTCAGTTGTGCGGGAACGCCTTCGAATCGGTCCTTGGAAGCAAAGCCTATTAGATCGATGTCGTTTTGTTTGGATGCATTGAGTAGTGCCTGTTTCAGTTCCATGTAGTTCCCCTCCTTTATTGTTAACTTTATTATATGAAGTTGTTATACAAAGTCAACTAATTTCATATGACGAAATAAGAAGCTGGATTTGAACGCTCGATGTTAAGATAAAACAAATTTGGGTGTGCATATTTTATTGGGTACATCCTGCAATCGAATAACAGTATTTTTTTCTTCTGGCATTTATACGCCATATCTTGAGCAAATTCTCCTATGATAAAATGATGTACATTTCTTGAGTGAACAATAACATGGCAGGGTTTTTATCTATATGCATAGAACTGCAAGCGGGCGTCATTGCCAGAGACAACTTGAGGAACTCTGATTGGGGTATGGACCATAAAATTTTCATATAGGAGTAGAAGGATATTGATTAAGTCTGTAGAAAAAGCGCTTCAAATATTGTCGTTTATGTCAGCTAATGCAACGCGAAAACCAATTGCTCTAGGCATTATAGCAGGTGAATGTGGACTGAATGCTTCCACTTGCGCACACTTGGCAGCACGCTGTGCTCTGAGGGCTATTTGGAGCAAATATCTAGAAGGGAGGGGTATATACTTGGCTCTATGGCATATTTATCTTCTGGAGGACGGTATTATCGCAACGACCTGGTGGATGTTTCGTTACCGATTATGCGAGAGTTGAGTGATAAGTTTCAAGTAAATTCCAGTTTGAGCACGATGTTGTTGAACAAACTATATGTGCCTGTTAGTGTTTTGCATCAACATGATAGTTACCGTTATATGAAGCTGACCGTAGGCCAGCTTTTTGATTCTGCAGCAGGAAGGCTATTCATGGCCTATATGCAGGAAGATCAGCTTCAAAATCTGCTTCAAGGCGAGAATATTGATCTATTTCAAGATTCGTTGAGTGCGTTTGAAGCCTCTATTCGATCGATACGAAGGTCGGGATATGCCATCAATTACACGGAAAATGGTGCGCTAATCGGCATTGCGGCCCCGGTCGTTGAAGCCAAGAAGATTCAAGCGGCTGTCGGTGTGTATTGGCCCAGCAAGGAAAACCGGGGTGATGAATTTCAGCTGATTATGGCGCGTCACGTTAAAAAAACCGGAATCCTTATTAGCCAAAGGTTGCGGCAACGTATGACGAAAAGCACGCACAATCTGTATAAATATACCGGGTTTTCGGTTTATAGATAGAGGCTTGACCGCGCGCCGGCACGGTTGTTAGCGATAACATTTAAAGGAAGGATAGGGCATTTGATGTGGCAGCGCTTGGGCTGCGTAGGCATCGCTGTTTTTACGAGGGATGAAAGATGGGCTTGTTTTTAAATATCAACATATTTATCGCAGTTCTAAAAGAGTAGTTTGCAGGCATATTTTCTATCGGAAGAGCTTGTGAAAAAACTCGTTCAAGCGTGGATTTTAGACGATATTACACAGTATCCGTTGACAAAAATTGCGGTAACAAGTATGGTTTTAATGATGTTAAAATATGTATTTGGAGGGATATATAGATGCAGTCTATTCGTGAGATATCGCCTGATATTTTTTATGTGGGAGCGAGCGATCGCAAGTTGCCAACTTTTGAAAACCAATATCCTCTGCCTAGAGGGATGGCCTACAACGCCTATGCAATTTTGGATGAGAAGATTGCGTTGATGGATACGGTGGATATTTCCGTAAAAGAGCAGTACGAACAAAACTTGGTGGCGGTTTTAAAGGATCGGATGCCGGATTATTTGGTGATTGACCACATGGAACCAGACCATGGCGCTTTTGTCGGCGAGATTTGTGGCCGCTATCCGGAGCTCAAACTGGTGGGAACTGCTATGACCAAGCGCATGATGGCTCAATTTTTTGATTTCGATGTGACAGAGCGCTTCGTAGAAGTCAAAGAAGGGGACACGCTTCCCTTGGGCAAAAAGGAATTGCGCTTTTTTGCAGCGCCTATGGTGCACTGGCCTGAGGTAATGTTTAGCTATGAAACCACATCCCGCACCTTGTTTTCTGCGGATGCTTTTGGCGCTTTTGGCGCTCTTCCGGGGGCTTTGTTTGTAGACGAGATTAATTATAAGCAGCAATATATTGATGAAATGCGCCGTTATTATGCCAACATTGTGGGTAAGTACGGAGACCAAGTACAAGCAGCCCTTAAAAAATTAGAAGCGATCGAAATTGATATGATTTGCCCGTTGCATGGTTTGTTGTGGAAACGGCAAGACATGGATTGTGCTTTGAGCCTGTATAATTATTGGAGCAAATACGAGCCCGAAGAAGCTGGTGTTGTGATTGCTTACGCATCCATGTATGGGCATACGGCGAGTGTGGCTCAAAAATTTGCCGATATGCTGGCGCAAAAAGGGGTAAAGAAGATTACGGTTTTGGATCTGTCAAAGGTTAACGTGTCTTACGTCATCAGCGAAATATTCCGCTACAGCCATTTGGTGCTGGCAGCGCCCACATACAACATGGGTTTGTTTGCCGCAATGCACAATTTGCTCTATGATATGCAGGCGCTAAACGTGCAGAAGCGCAAGGTCGTGGTTATCGGCAACGGAAGCTGGGCACCGCAGTCTCCTGTGCTGATGCAGAAAATGCTGGAAGAGTGCAAAGAAATGGAAATAGTAGGCGCGCCGCTGGTGATCAAATCGGCACTCAAGGAGAACCAACAAGGGGAGCTGGAGGCTTTGGTGGATGCGGTAGCCCAAGGAGTTGCAGAGTAGAGGCAGCACTGTTGAAACGGATTTCCATTGTACCTTAAATGTGTAACGGATTAAAAAGATGTGTAGCTTAAACAAGCCTGTTATGGGACATATTCCCATGCAGGCTTGTTTTGTATGGAAAATTTGCGCTATTTCAATTTCATAAGGTTTCGAAGGTTGGAATTTCTATATGTTGACAATGAATGCTGTCGGCAAGTCCGTAGCACACCTGGCTGACCACATGTAAGC
Organism: uncultured Oscillospiraceae bacterium; assembly: GCA_964346145.1. Taxonomy (GTDB): domain Bacteria; phylum Bacillota; class Clostridia; order Christensenellales; family Aristaeellaceae; genus CAYFTL01. The sequence goes on from CAYFTL010000036.1 coordinate 5,661, forward strand.
CATCGTTGACGAAGGTTTCAACAATGCCGCCGTCCACATATGTTTCTATTGTAGCATTAGAATCGGCCATAGGCAGTTCGATGATGCGCGGATAGGCATCATAATCGCTTTGTGGGAACACATTAGACCTGTCGAAACGCAATATACTTTTTTCTGTAAATTCGATCGTGTAGCCGCCGATATTTAACAGGCTGCCGGGAACTAGGTTTGCCCGAAGGCGCAGAGGTAGGTCGGTGGTGGCTCGGCCTATGGGTAAGCTGTTTTTAAAGCTTTCTTGGATGCTGGGATGGGGACGCGAATATAGTTGCCCGTTCTCGATGGAAACGATTCGAGGCAGAGAGAGGGCTCCGCGATGCATGGAGTTATTGAAGGGCATGGGCATTCGAAGCCAGCCTGCCATCATCCTTAGGCCTTGGGCGTCGAGGGTGGTTTGAGGCGCATAAAAGTCGGCTCCGGCATCAATTAGGCCGAAATGCTCTTCGGGAACCGATAGTTGGCCGGTTTGGGAATCGAAGTCGCAGCAGGTCCAAACGGATACGCAACCGTGGCCGGTTCCGCAAGAAAGACCGATAGGAGAAATGGCCAAAATCCATTCACCGTTTGCATGAAAGAGATCAGGGCATTCCCACATGGATCCAGATTGATGGCTGATGTAACGGTTGAGCAGGTGCCAATGTTTGCCGCTATCCTTGCTTTCGTATATTAATAAGGAACCCTTATCCGAATTGTAAGCCGGAACGGTGGTACCCAGTACCATGAGCAGGCGATCGCCCTGTTGCCAAACTTTTGGATCCCGGGTGTGGGTCGAGCTGCCGATGGTAGGATCTGTGATCGCAGGAATGATTACTTTCTTGGAGTGTTCATTGTCAAAGCGTATACCGTCGGCAGAAATTAGGCGCATTTGGCAGGCGGTGAATTGTTCGTTTACGGATACGTGAATATCGTCGGGATTTTCAGCATCATAATGAATGCCGGCGTAATAGATATGCAAACTGTCGCCTAAATCTACAGCGCTCCCCGAAAAGCATCCGTTGCGGTCGGCGTTTTTGCTGGGGTATAGCGCTATGGGGTGGTGTTGCCAATGCACCAAATCCTGGCTGGTGGCATGGCCCCAATGCATGGTACCCCAGCGGGGAGCGTACGGAAAATGCTGATAAAAAAAGTGATACTGACCGCGGTAATAGATCAATCCGTTGGGATCGTTGATCCAGCCGAAGGGTGGGATGACATGGAACTTTGGCAATTGCATGGCGTGCTCCTTTCCGGAAAGGTTGCTTCACAATCTTCACAATGAAGAAGGTATATAAGTTTATATCACCAGTATATCAGCATATGAGAATTTTTCTATGGAAAAGCAATAAGAAATCAAACCGCAATATTGCGGTTTGATTTCTTAAAATATAGAGGAAATATAAAGTTTGATATTATGCAATGAGGTGTTCGACGAGAATTTTAATACCGATTGCACACAACACGAGACCGCCTGCGATGTTAGCGTTGCGCTCAAAGCGGATACCTACCTTTTTGCCGATCAATATACCGAACGCACAGATCAGGAAAGTGACGATGCCGATAATTAAGGTGGACGATACAATGTTTACACCCATAAAGGCAAGGCTTACCCCTACCGCCAAAGCGTCGATGCTGGTGGCGACGGCCATCATGCACAATTCCTTATTGCTGGGCAGCAACGGACAAGAGTCGGGCATTTTCTGTTTGATGGCCTCATAGATCATTTTGCTGCCGATAAAGCCCAGCAACACAAAAATAATCCAATGATCAATAAAAGCGATGCGGTCGGCCACTGTTTTGCCGGCAAAGTAACCGATGATAGGCATGATGGCCTGGAAAATGCCAAAAAAGGCTGCGGGCTTGAGAATTATGGAGGCTTTGGCCTTTCTCATAGAGGTGCCTATGCAAATGGATACGGCAAAGGCATCCATAGCCAGCGCACATGCAGTCAAAAAAAGTTCCGGAAAAGACATGGATTCTCCCCCTATAAGCTAGAAAGTGTTTTGTTTGTTCAACAAACGGTATATATAAACAATTGGGTACAATTTATTATTCCGCTGGCGAAAGGAAATTCTGTAATTTTGTTTTATGCGCAAATTCGCAGGGCAAGATGGTAAACGTTTTGCCCTACGTTTCAGCCCGCGCGCAGCTATAAAGTCACATTTAAATATTATAGCTTAAAATATAGTGGGAAACAATAGGGGAGGAAGAGTGTAGTGTGCAAACAGTCAAGCAAGGGCGAAGCAGGAAAAGGATATATTTCAGAGTTGTGCAATTTATCTTTTTCATCTATAATAAATACAACAATGTTAATGGAGAAATCCAGTATCAAAGCGTTTCCATTTTCTGAAATATGCGGAGGTTGTGAGGGCAAAATGATTAACGCTCAAGACATAATAATTGAAAAGAGTTTTGAATCCGAGATCCCTAAAAAGGTTCAACTGACGCTTCCGGCCGATCGCTCGGCGATGGTCATTATGCGCCTGACGACGGCGGGGGTGGTTTCTTACATGGGAATGACTTTGGATGCATTAGAGGATTTTAAGATGGCTGCGGAAGAAGCTTGCAATTGCATTTTGATGCAGCAAAGTGCTTATGCAAAGATTAACCTCACTTTTGAACAAATCGAAAGCGGCGTTCGCCTTCAGGTGGAGGGGAGCGATGGACAGAGCCAAGTGACTCAGTCCATGGCGTCCTCCGAGGTTAGGATTGTTCGTTGTATTTTGGAATCCATGGTGGATAAAGTAGATATCAAAATCAATCTGAGTGGCATAAAGTCGATCGCCATTGAGAAAGAGTTGGGGGAATGTTAGGGGCAATGAGCGCAACCGGAGGTGATGAAAGTGGCAACGGTTGAAGAACAGCTGCTAGAGAAATACTGCGAAACTCGTTCGATTGACCTACGCAACCAAATTCTGGAACAGCATCTCTATATAGCCAGCATCGTCGCTCGCCGCTTTTCAGGCCGCGGCGTAGAGTATGACGATCTGTATCAGGTTGCCTCGCTGGCTCTCCTTAAAGCAATTGAACGGTACGATTGCAGCAAAGGGGTAAAGTTGTCGAGTTTTGCCACGCCTACCGTTGTCGGTGAAGTCAAAAACTTTTTCAGGGATAGGTCCAGGCTCATACGCATGCCCAGGCGCAGTGGAGATTTGATTCGCCAGATAGAAACCAAACGTGAAGATCTGGAACAAAAACTGCTGCGCTCGCCCACGGTTTATGAGTTGGCGGATGCGCTGCACGTCACACCTGAGGATGTGCTGGAGGCAGTGGAGACGCGCTCGGCCATCAACGCAACCTCCTTGGACAGCCAATTGGAAGAAGACACGACAGGCACCCTTCAGTCCATTTTGGGCGATGAAGACCGCGGCTTTGGAGATATAGAGGACCGCGACCTTGTGGAACGCATCATCACCAATTTGCCTGAAATGGAGCGCGAGGTAGTGCAACAGAGATTCTTTGACAATAGGAGCCAACGCGAGATTGCCCAGAACTTGGGCGTTTCACAGATGACGATTTCGCGTGCGGAGCGCAGAGCGTTGGAGCGATTTCGCGAGATGTTGGGCGTAGCCGTCCCAAAGACGTGATAGAAAGACGCAATAGATTGTTGGTGTAAGATAAATTGAAAATAGGTTTTATAGGTGCGGGCAATATGGCTGCCGCCATGATCAGCGGCATTGCTTCTTCGGGTTTGGTGGCTTCGCAAGAAGTGTTAGCTTATGATATTGATGCTGCCAAGGCAAAAAATCTTCAGGCCCGATGGGGAATTGAAGCTATAGACACTTGCAGTTGTTTGATAGAGAAGGCGGAGGTCATCGTGTTGGCGGTAAAACCCAATACGGTAGCCGCCGTTTTGCACGATTACAGACAAGCATTTGCGGGGAAAGCTGTGATTTCTATAGCGGCAGGCTGGACAACCGAGGGCCTGCAGGAAAATTTGGATTCGAGCACGCGGGTGCTGCGCGCTATGCCCAATACGCCGGCGATGGTGGGCGAAGGGATGATCGCGCTGAGCAATGCGACGACCTTTACGAACGAAGAAAAAAACTTTGCACACAGGGCGCTAGGCGCCATTGGAAAAGTAATATGGGCTGAGGAAGCTCAGATGGGTGCGATAACCGGCTTATCTGGAAGCGGTCCTGCTTACGCATATATGTTTATAGAAGCCATGGCAGATGCCGGGGTGGCCAGCGGATTGACACGCAAAGCAAGCTATCAGCTGGCGGCTCAAACCTTGATAGGATCTGCTAAGATGGTGCTGGAGGGCGACAGGCATCCGGGCGAATTGAAGGATGCGGTGTGTTCTCCGGGAGGAACCACGATTGCCGGGGTGCATTCTTTGGAGCAAAGAGGATTTCGCGGCGTGGTGATGGATGCCGTGCTTGCCGGAATCGCGAAGGCCATTGAGCTGGAAAAATAACATTGGATGAGGGATAGAGTGAAGCAAGTAAAGATATACACGGACGGTGCTTGTTCTGGCAATCCAGGGCCGGGAGGATGGGCGGCCGTCCTTTTGCATAAGGACCACAGAAAAGAAATTTTTGGCTATGAGCCAGAAACCACCAACAACAGGATGGAGCTGCTGGCACCGATTCGAGCATTGGAAGCGCTAAAAGAAGCCTGTACGGTAGAGGTATACTCGGACAGCTCCTATCTCGTAAACGCATTTAAGCAGGGATGGCTCGAATCTTGGAAAAAAAACAACTGGCGCAAGAGCGACAAAAAGCCGGTAGAAAATCAAGACTTGTGGAAAGAGTTGGTGGCTTTAACCGAGCAACACCGGGTAAGCTGGCACAAAGTCAAAGGCCATTCCGACAACGTAGAGAACAATCGTTGCGATGAACTGGCTACACAACAGATTAAGTTGAACGCAAAATAGAATTTATAAAATATAAAACGCCTTGTCTATTCTGGAACAGACAAGGCGTTTTATTGTGCATATGAAGCTACTGGTAATACCGGGTACGGTTGCGTTCTCGGTTTTGCCTGCGCCGGGCTTGCTCTTCGCGCATGCGCTGCTGATAGCGTCTGCGTTTGCGCTTACGGTTGAAATAGCGCAGGACAATCAACAACACGATAAAAGCTACAAAAGTGGCAGCGGTACTCCAAATCCATTGGGGAACACCTTGAGTTTCTTCTGTGCCGGAAATGGAAGAGAACAGCTGCTGTACTACAGGTTTGGGCGGGGCAGCTTGCACATCCCGGGAGGCCAGCAATGAGGTTGTAAAACTATTGCCCATTGCATCGGTATAATTGAGTTTGCCGATAATTTCGCCGGCAGAAATGGGCGCCTCCAAATTGTGTGTGTATTCTACCGAATAGTTTGCGGCCATTTCTGCGGCGGTTTGGTTTAGCTCGCTTTCTAGGGAAAGCTGGGAAAAAGCTTCGGTTTGTTGGTTGTCTACTATAGACAGCTTGAGCAGACCGCCCTGTTCATCTTCCGGATCCGCATTTTTAACGGTGGCAGCCACCGGACGGAGTGCATAAAGCTGCGAAAAGGGATAGGGCTTGTAGCGCGCAAATCCGTATTCCATCAGGTTGCGCGAGTCGATCCATTTGGCTTGAGAATAGACCGCGGTGTCGGGCTTGCCGTTGCTGCGCAGCACCACAGAAATTAGATCCACGCCATTTTTGCTGGCGGCGCCCACGAAGGTGTGGCCGGATTTGTTGGTGAAACCGGTTTTGATACCGGTGCTGTATTCGTAAGAATAAGTTTTTGCATATTCACCGTGTAACACAAATTGGTTGTTGTTGGAAACAACCAGGGCATCCCGCTTATTTGTAGCCCCCATAGTATACTGGGGCGTTGAAACGATTGTGCGGAAAAGTTCGTTTTTCATGGCTTCGCGGGCGATCATGGATAAATCCCGGGCGGTGGTGTAATGTTCTTCCTCAAAATAACCGTGGGCATTGGAAAAGTGGGTTCCCGCACAGCCCAGCGCCTGGGCCCGCTTGTTCATCATCTGCACAAAATTTTCGGTGGATCCACCAACGATAACCGCGATGGCGTTGCCTGCATCGTTGCCCGAGCGGAGCATAAACCCATATAGCAAATCCCGAAAGATCATCTCTTCGCCCACTTGAATGGGCACGATGGAGCTGCCGGAGGGGATTTCGGCTGCCGCCTCCGGGATGGTCACCTTTTCGTCCAGGTGGCCATATTCGATGGCTAGCAAAAGCGTCATGATCTTGGTGGTGCTGGCCGGATACATTTTTTTATCTGCATCTTTTTCGAACAAGGCTTTGCCGCTGTTCTGATCGATCAAAATAGCCGATTCGGCATAAAGCTGTTCGGGCAAGAGGGTACTTGGATTTTCAAGATCAAACTCTTTGCCGTCGGGGTTGGCCGGAGCCATGGTCGGCTTTTCTGTCGCCTTGGCTGCATAGACAACTTGGCCGGGGATGCAGACAAAGTAAACCATAAAAAGCAGCAACAGGACACAACACAGGCGTTTAGTCCGGCTTGATGTATGGGGAAGGACGGAATGTAACATATGTTCTAAGCATCTCCTTGCTGCGTTTGTAAAATAATTTCGAACAACTTACTATACCATTTTGGTATAGAAATGTACAGGCGGAGCAGGTTTTGAATAGATGAACGCAGTGCTGGAGTTATGTTAACTTTCGATACTGAGGAACGCCATCTTTTATAGGAATCAAGCCGCCGGCGCCATAAAATTCTTTTTGTTCAAGCCATAGATTTCGAACGGCGCGCTGCAAGGTCGTATTTGCAGGCGCTTCCTGGGCGGATGCGGGTCTATGTCCATGGCCAAATACCCGCTCAATGGTGGGTTCCATATCTCCTTGTAAGGGAACGATGTAAAATAATTGTTGGAACCTGGGCAAATTCAGGTGGGCAGGGAGGGCGTCGATCAACGGCTGTCCGAGCAACCAAGAGTCGCCCGAAAAGGCTGCAAAATGTTTCTCGGGGAAATGGGTTGCGAAAAAGCGTATGGCGGACTCAAAAGAAGACAAGCATGCGTCAATATTCAGCGGTTCTCCTTCTGGGATGTGAACATCCAGCACCGGCGTTTTGGGCGCACAAACCAAGGTCCAGTTGTGATCCAAGGTGGTTGGAGAGGAGTGAACGGCGCCCCTATGATCGATGACAAATCCTTCGATTCCTTCCTTTGTTTGATTGATGTAGCTGGTAAAGCCGTTGGGATCAATGACGCCACACGTGCCCTGAGCCTGGCCATCTGCGCGGTAATTTGCGCCATCGGGCGCTAAGAGGGTATAGTTGCTCCCATTTGTATATACCAATGCAGGGATTTGGCATTCCAGCGGCATAAATTGTAGCCGCCCCAAACGAAAAATCTTAAAATTGAAGTGGTTTTCCAACCATCCTTTTTCTGAAAATCCCCAACTGCCGGTGGCGTGGTGATGGGTTTGTACCCAGATGCCCACATCGCTCATGGTATCTTCAAACACCGAGTCAGGGATGGAGCGCGCCCGATATTGGGTTTGAAGGGTGGGAAGCAAATCAATTAAATCATACAATGGGGCAAATGCCGAACCCGGATCGCGCGAATCTAAGGCTTGCTGAAAAAATGGTATAGATTCTGCGGGTAGGTTAAAAAGCTGGTGTAAATTAAGTGAGTTCATATTTCCTCCTTAAACACAAAAAATGATTAAAATATAATAGAATTATACAGTGAAAATAGATTTGTGTATAGGGCAAGCAGGCAAAAGAGCATGCAAACAAATGGCGCGATAATTATGCAAATCGGCGCAGATATCCTCTGAAACTAATTTTACAAAAAAATTACTTTTATGATGGCTTAAAATAGAGTAAAATGGTCGGGATTTGGCAAGATATATATTGACGAAGAAGGTCAAGGGTGATACAATTACATCGTAAACCCTAGTGATTTAATCGGGATTAAAATGGAGGAATAAGCGGTGAAATTATCTACGCGTGGCAGATATGGAATTCACGCCATGTACGATTTGGCGGTGTATGGCCAGTCGGAGCCGCAGCGATTGAAAGTGATCGCTCAGCGGCAAGGCATGCCGGAAGCGTATTTGGAACAGCTGATTTCTGCGCTTAGGAAAAGCGATCTGGTCAAGAGCGTTCGCGGAGCTCAAGGCGGTTATTTGCTGGCTCGAGAGCCCGCGCAGATTACGGTTGGAGATATGCTTCGCGCGCTGGAGGGGGACTTGAGCATGGTTCAGTGCCTGGAATCCGGCGATGTTATATGCGATAAGATAGAAGAGTGTCCGGCGCGGCCGATTTGGCGCAAGCTGTCCGACGGCATGAACCAACTAGTGGACGGTATTACACTCCAAGATATGATAGATGATTACGAATTAACAATGATTCAGAGGGACGGTAAAGCATGAACAGAGTATATATGGATAACGCAGCAACGACCCAAATCTCCCGGCCTGTATTGGAAGAGATGATGCCGTATTTGCAAGAGGGATTTGGCAACCCGTCTAGCATAAACTGGTGGGGCAGGGAGGCGCGCAAGGCGCTGGAAAACGCGCGCAGGCAGGTTGCGGCTGCTATCGGTGCGCAGGCTAAAGAGGTTTATTTCACGGGCAGCGGAACGGAAGCGGACAACTGGGCGATACGCGGCGCCGCTTATGCCAATAAAAAGAAGGGTAATCACATCATTACCAGCGCGATTGAACACCATGCGGTGTTGCATACTTGCCAACAGCTGGAAAAGGAAGGCTTTGAAGTAACCTATGTGCCGGTAGACGAAGAGGGCATTTTGGATATCGAAGCGCTGAAAAATGCAATTACCCCAAAGACTACGCTGATTACCGTTATGACGGCCAACAATGAGATCGGCACCATTCAACCGATTGAGGAGATTGGCGAAATTGCCAGGGGCCACAAGATTTTGTTTCATACTGATGCGGTTCAAGCCATCGGCAGTATAGCGATCGATGTAAAGAATATGCCTATAGACATGCTGTCCATGTCGGCTCACAAGTTCCATGGGCCTAAAGGCGTAGGAGCGCTGTATGTGCGCAGTGGCGTGAGGCTGCAGCAGCTGATGCAAGGCGGTGCGCAGGAGCGCAATCAGCGCCCGGGAACTGAGAATGTGGCTTCCATCGTAGGTATGGGCAAGGCCATTGAACTGGCGATGGAGAATATGGAGGAGCGCAATACGCGTTTAATCAGGCTTCGGGATCGGCTGATTAGCCAAATATTGGAGCGAATCCCCGAGGTACGTTTAAACGGCCATGCAAGCAAACGCCTGCCCGGAAATGCCAACGTTTCCATCCGCTATATCGAAGGGGAAGCGTTGCTGCTTAGCCTGGATTTGAAAGGCGTTGCTGGATCTTCGGGATCGGCTTGCACATCGGGTTCGTTAGATCCTTCCCACGTGTTGCTGGCCATCGGATTGCCCCACGAGATTGCCCACGGTTCTTTGCGCTTGACGCTGAGCGAAGGCAACACTGAAGAAGAAGTAGATTATGTAGTGGATACGCTGGTGGATGTAGTGGATAACCTAAGGGCTATGTCGCCGCTTTACAATAATTAATGTGTTCCTTTTAGGAGGTATTGAGCATGTATACTGAACAAGTTATGGACCATTTCACGAACCCTAGAAACGTTGGAGAAATCGAGAACGCCGATGGAGTAGGCACTGTTGGAAACGCAAAGTGCGGCGACATCATGAAAATATTTATCAAAGTAGAAGACGACCGCATTGTGGACGTTAAGTTTAAGACTTTTGGCTGTGGAGCAGCCATCGCCACTTCCAGCAAAGCCACCGAGATGGTGATTGGGAAGACGATAGACGAAGCGCTTCAGGTCACCAACAAAATGGTTACAGAAGCCTTGGGCGGACTGCCTGCGGTGAAGCTACACTGTTCCGTGTTGGCGGAAGAGGCCTTGCAAGCAGCCATTCAAGACTACCGAGATAAGCACCCCCAGGCCTAAAGAGATCATCTTGTAAATGTACGACAACTTCCCCCTGGCGTAGAGAAAAACAGCCTCTGCATCAAGGGGAATATTTGTATTTGGGTGGGGTTTGGTGTGCGCGCAAGCATGGCTACAACAATCGAAATGGGATAAGTTGCTGAAAAAAGTGGGCAAAAATCTAAGTGTGCTTGATCTTTCTTTCGTTGCCGTGCTTAAAGTGCCCGGTTGCCTTAGCCATAATCAATTGCGCTTTTTTGCCTTCGGCATTTGGAATATCAGCGATAAAAGCTTCTGCTTTTTTGCCGCTTGAAATAGTGACTTGTTTTCCATGCCAGGGAATAAAAACTTTCTTATTTTTTGTGATTTGATAGGTAAACACATCTTCATCTAATCTGTTTCTCTTATCAACAGGGTTGTTGCTCATGTGATTATCACCACCTTGAAAATGATAATTGGTATCGACACAGTGCGTGCTTATATTTTGAAAACTATAGAGATAGCATAGCAAAAAGAGGTGGTCGTTACAAGGAGAGAGAAGATTAGTCTATAAAAAAGGTGTTGGTTGTTTTGAGTGGTGGGTAAGCGGACAGAAGGCAAAATTATTGATGAACTAAAATTGTATGAACCGAATACAGAGACCAAGGATCGATTTTCCAAAATGCTCTCCGGATCCGGTGAAAATTCGATTTACTATAATCTTATGAAATTGTGCTTCATTATTTTGCGAAAGCATTCTGAGCAGTAGTTTTTAGGTTAGAATTTGGACACGATTCCCTGTCGGTTTGGAGTAAAGCTTTGTGTGTTGTGAGCGTTATCACAACTATGGTTTGAATGGGTGACAAAAGCTATAATATAAAGTATACTTTGCATTGTAGCTTTCTATATTTGACGGATAATGTTGTCTGGAGGGGATTTTCATGCGCTTGATGAATGGTTTTAACGGTTAATGAGTGAGAAAAACGCATAGAACCAAAGGAGAACTACATGATATACGGGAATATAGATGGAATTCGAAGATCTACATTGGATGCGATGGAAAAGTGGTACGAGTGGGATTTGGATGCATCCGAGTTTTTGCCCGAAGAACTGGTGGGGCAAATGAGTGAATATACGCAACAGTTTAACAGGGAGATTATGCTTTATTTGACTCGATCTTCCGAGATTTTGGAAATTACGATCGGCTCTCAAAATAACGTTCCCCTTTCTGCCAAACGCATGTTTAGGAATCCTGACCGATTGGCCGGAGTGCGTTGTATACACACCCATCCGGGTGGGGATCCTAATCTATCGGTGGTGGACGAGCAGGCGTTGCGGCTCCTCAAGCTGGACGCGATGTGCGCCATCGGCGTACTGGATGGCAAGCCTACGGGTATTTGCGCTGGATTTTTAGGGGAAATGGTGGGAGAACGGGCTGAAATTGTTACCCATGGACCAGTGAAACCGAACCGAATCCCCCAAAGCGTCTGGATGGACGAAATCGAGCGCGCGGAACAAAGGGTGAGCGGTTGGGCTGCGGCACAAAGCACCGACCAATTCAAAGAAAGGGCAGTTCTGGTTTCGATCGATAGCGATGAATCGCTGGAAGAATTGCAAGGCCTGGCCGAAACGGCGGGCGCGCAAGTGGTTGTGAAAACCCTGCAAAGGCGTGCAATGCCCGATGGTACTACCTATGTGGGCAGCGGCAAAGCAGAAGAGCTGGCTATGTTGTGCCAAGCCGAGGATGCCCAGCTGCTGATCGTAGATGATGAGCTGACCGGCGCCCAGATGAGAAACTTGGAGGAAGCTGTCGGCGTTCGTGTGATAGATCGAACTACGCTGATATTGGATATATTTGCCCAGCGCGCCAATGCCCGCGAAGGCAAGTTGCAGGTGGAATTGGCGCAAATGCGCTATCGTCTGCCCAGGATCATGGGTATGGGCACGGTGCTTTCGCGTTTGGGCGGCGGAATTGGAACGCGTGGCCCCGGGGAAACCAAATTGGAAAGCGATAGGCGCCGGATTCGAAAACGGATCACCGATTTGGAACGCGAACTCAGCGAGGTAGTGCGCCAAAGGGAGGTTCGGCGCTCTAGGCGCACCAAAACAGACCAAACCGTTGTGTGCTTGGTAGGTTACACCAACGCAGGCAAATCTACCTTGCTCAATGCTCTGAGTGGAGCCGATGTGTTGGTGGAGGATAAACTTTTCGCTACGCTGGATCCGGTGACCAGGAAAGTGCAGTTGCCCGATTATGGGCAGATTTTGCTGGTGGATACAGTGGGATTTATCCGCAAGTTGCCCCATGATCTGGTGGAAGCCTTCAAATCCACACTGGAAGAGGCTACGTATGCCGATTTGATTCTGCTGGTTTCGGATGCCTCTTCGGAACATTATGAACAACGGCGCGAGGTAGTTTTGCAGGTGCTGGCCGATTTGGGGGCGGAGGATAAGCCGCGCATAGAAGTGCTGAACAAGGTTGACTTGCTGGCGGAGCAGGCGCCTTTTGAACCTGATGCGGTTCGGATATCGGCCTCGAAAGGGGAAGGGCTAGAAGCGCTGCTGGGCAAAGTGACGGCCAAGCTTAGCGCAAAAAGGCGCAAGGTGAAGCTGTTGATCCCTTACGCTCAGGGCGGACTGTTATCCACCCTTTATGAAAACGCCCAGGTATTGGAGCAGCAACACACAGACGAGGGCACAGAAGTTATGTGCATTTTGGATGTGGCTGTGTACCAGAAGATTGCTAAGCAATTGGAACCGCACCAGACAGAAACACTGAATTAAGGGCAAAGGAACAATTTTGTACGTGTATCGTCCAATCTTTAACTGTGAACTGAAAGAATGCAAAAGGTGAAGGATATGCGGGCAAAGAAAAAGGTAAGGCGGCGCGGACTGATCGTTTTATGGACGATTATTTTGATAAGCGCCGTAATAGCCCTTGTTTTCGTGATTAAGCTTAACTGGATGCCATCTATACCGACCGAAAATTTTGAGGCGGCCGTGATCGATGAAAGCCGGCCATTTGCGCTGTTGGTTAACAAGCGATTTAGATTGAGCAAGGATTATGTGCCTGATGGTCTGGTTGAAGTTAATGTGCGCTTTGCCTCGAATGTGAAAAACGAGAGAAGGCAAATGCAAACGGAGGCCGCTGCTGCGCTGGAGCGGATGTTTGATGCTGCTACGGCGAAAGGCCTTGATTTGGTTGCGGTATCGGGGTACAGGTCTTATAAAACCCAGAAAGGGATTTACGAAGCCCGGCTTCGGCAGGCGGATTACGATTATGTGAGCATGTACGTGGCCCAAGCAGGTGCATCGGAACATCAGACGGGTTTGGCTATGGATGTGGGGCAGGGCAGCAATCCTCAACTGGAAGAGTGGTTTGGCGATACAAAAGAAGGCCGATGGATTGAGAAGAATGCTGCCCGGTACGGATTTATTTTGCGCTATCCTAAAGGTGCGGAAGATATTACCGGATATGCTTATGAACCCTGGCATTTGCGCTATGTGGGCGAAGATATGGCCCGCGAAATTCACGACAGGGGCATTGTGCTGGAAACGTATTTAGAAGAATACGCTTAAAGAAATAAACGATTTAGTCGACGTAAGTACACAAAAATAGAGCCTGACAATTCAGGCTCTATTTTTGTGTTGAGATTGTGAATTAAAACTCTACGCGCTTGGCGATGTAGCTTTCCAGCTGATCGATGGCGACGTGTTCTTGCCCCATCGTATCGCGGTCGCGCACCGTGACCATTCCGGTCTCCAAGGTGTCAAAGTCGATGGTGATACACATAGGCGTGCCCACTTCGTCCTGGCGGCGGTAGCGCTTGCCGATCGATCCGGTTTCGTCATAATCCACCGGGAATTTTTTGGCTAGCTGTGCATATACCTCTTTGGCCTTGTCGCCCAGTTTTTTCTGTAGCGGCAAGATGGCGGCCTTGTAGGGTGCCAAGGCAGGGTGCAGGTGAAGCACTACGCGGGAATCACCTTTTTCCATAACCTCTTCTTCGTATGCGTTACACAGGAAGGTAAGCACCAAGCGATCGACGCCCACCGAGGGTTCTACGCAGTAAGGAATATATTTTTCGTTGGTAACTGGATCCAGATACTCCATATTTTCGCCAGAGTGCTGGGCATGTTGCTTTAAGTCATAATCGGTTCTATCTGCGACGCCCCACAACTCACCCCAGCCGAAGGGAAATAGGAATTCGAAGTCGGTGGTCGCCTTGGAGTAGTGGGAGAGTTGTTCGGGCGCGTGATCGCGTAAGCGCAAGCGCTCGGGCAAAATTCCCAGACTTAAAAGCCACTCGTGGCAGAAATTGCGCCAGTAATTAAACCATTCCAAGTCTTCGCCGGGTTTGCAAAAGAACTCAAGCTCCATTTGTTCGAATTCTAGCGTACGGAAAATGAAGTTGCCGGGTGTTATTTCGTTGCGGAAGGATTTTCCGATTTGGCAAATGCCTGCCGGGAGCTTTTTGCGCGTGGAACGGATGGCGTTTTTGAAGTTTACAAAGATACCCTGAGCGGTTTCGGGTCGTAAATATACTTCGCGGCCCGATTCTTCGGTGACGCCTTGGAAGGTTTTAAACATCATGTTGAACTTGCGGATGGGCGTAAAATCCTGTTTGCCACACGAGGGGCAGGGGATGCCGTGCTCGGCAATGTAAGCTTCCATTTTCTCGTTGGGCCAGCCGTCTGCGCTTACGGCATCACCGTTGGCTTTGGTAAAGTCTTCGATCAAAGTATCGGCGCGGAAACGGCTTTTGCAAGATTTGCAGTCCATCAGCGGATCGTTAAAGCTGGTTACGTGGCCGGAGGCTTCCCAGACTCTGGGATTCATCATGATGGCGGCATCCAGGCCGATGTTGTAAGGGCTTTCTTGAACAAATTTTTGCCACCAGGCACGCTTGACATTGTTTTTAAGCGCCACCCCTAACGGACCGTAATCCCAGGTATTGGCCAGGCCGCCATAAATCTCGGAACCGGCAAATATAAAGCCGCGGTTTTTGCACAGCGAAACAAGTTTATCCATCGTTAATTCAGACACAATAATTCCTCCCTTAAAATTGGTTAAAAAAATAGAGCGCGCTTGGTTTAAAGGGACGGAGGATTCTCCGCGGTTCCACCCTTTTTAGCCGTTTGCGACTCTCTTCTTTTGTGAATGTTTGTGTGCGGCTCCAAAGCGCCAACCATCGCGCGCATGCTCCGGCTCACACCTGCCCCGGATCGCTTTGCACCGCTTGCGAATCGTTTCTTTATCTACGCTGCATATTCAATTAGAAATATTGTAGCAAGGTTTTGAAGCAAACGCAAGCCATTTGTGTTAAAACTGGCTGTTCTTGAAAGGTTATTAATATCATATAAAAATATATTTAAGAATATATTGACATGCTTAAAACAAAGTGATAAAATATTTTTCTTTCGCAAATTTGAACCGACGATTTATGGCATAATGATA
>CAYFTL010000037.1:0-20767 GCA_964346145.1 uncultured Oscillospiraceae bacterium
AATAACTGGTCAGCAGCTGACAGGGGATATCGGCACATTGGCCGCAGTGGACAAGTCCCCTCTCCTGACAACATAGCGCCACCGGACATTCTCCGTGGAAAGGGTGTCCATCGGTTTCTATACAGCCTTCACAACCGTGGCTTTCCTTCCAAGTGCAACCGGTACAATGCAATCCACAACGCGAATCTGCTATGGTTTTCATACAAATCCCTCCTAAGCCGCTCGCCGCGGTATCGTTATGGATTACACTATAGCACGCTTAATACGACAGCATTATGTCGTATTAAAATAAAGCTTTCAAATAAATTGTGAATTCACAAAAAACATCTTGCTTTCTTCAAGCGGAACTTTAGCGGAAAGTTGATTTGTTGTTGGTCGCTGCCCAGCGTTTTAGCAAACTCCCTATCAGAATTGGGCATATTGCACATGCTAATTTGGGAGAAATCACCGTATTCAAAAGCTCACGATTGTTTATCCAATCCATTATTCAATTGACCATTACCCTTCCATGCTTTATAAGGAAAAGTGTTTTTCCAGCAAGCTTACCGTGTTTTCAACGGTACTATGTTCGTCGCGCACAATATAAAACAGATCGTACTCTTCAACATCGTGGTACATTTTCTCAACACCGATCCTAAACAGCTCATCTTGCGTTGCTATTTTTTTCTCAGGCTCTTTTAGCGACAAAAGGCATTCCAAAAACTCCCTGTGATCTTCCCTTTTTCCGTAGTTTTCACAAGTGACCATTTCAGGAGTCGCAAGCAGGCAAGCAATCTTTTTGTATTCGGATATTTCAGTCAAAAGCGGTAGCGGGATACCGATATCCGCAATCACTTTTTGCTGTTGAGACAGCTTAATCAGCTCTATAAGCATAAACTCAATATACTCATCAAACTCGCCATAATCGCTCTCATCAGCCAAAAACTCTTCCACCGATCTTCCGAAATAGGCTTCCCAGTCTGTGGTTCCTGCTTTTCGGGTAGACTGAGGCTGATATTTTTCATTACAAATCGAACGATAAATTTCAAATCTGTCCTCGTGCCAATTGTCATTAAAATGGTATAGATCATATTTCTCCGACAACGCTTTCGCTGCCGTCGTTTTGCCTCCGCAGGCGGTTCCGACCAAGAAGTACACATTTTGCAAATTATGTTTCAATATATTTTCTGCAATTCTCATAAAGGTCATATCTCCTTCAACCTACCTTACTCCGATAGATTGCTTAGCAACATGCGTATAAACCGTCGTGCTTGAAACTGATTTCTCATTTGATTGTACTTGCACATCACCCTTTATCCAGTATATTTTGGGCGATCCTTCGAATCCTCTGGCGCACTTCGCGGGGTTCAACCACTTCCACCCGGTCGCCAAAACCGATCAACCAATCGACCGCCGCTTCAATGCCGCTGAACTTCCATTCTGTGAATAGCCGTCCGTCCGCAAGGCTTGTATAGCAATCGGGGCCATACTCTTCTACCAAACGGTATTTCTCGCTCTCATCATAGATCGCTGTCACGCTATAGTCGTCGGTGATATGCCCGCCGTAGCGCTGAGTTTCCTCCGGCAATGGACGAGGAGTAAACACATCGTCATCCAGCGACAAATTCCAAAGCCGATTTAGCTTGAACATTCGGAATGCCTGCCGATCCACGCAAAACCCGTACATATACCAATCGTACCATTTGAACACGATTCGATAAGGTTCAATCTGCTTTTGAGCTACCCCTTTAGAATAATAATAGCGAAAGCTTACCCTGCGTTTGCCATCTATCGCCCGCTTTAGCAAGCTAATTTTTTCCGACAGGCTGCCCTTATAAAACGAGGCCAAATCTATGGATATGCTCGCATCAATATCAACCAAGCTTTCCGCTCCCGACAGTTTGGCTGCCAACAAATCGCCTTGAGGCAGGCTAGACACGCTGTCCAGCGCAGTAAGCCCTGCGAAGATTGCGGTTAATTCATCCTGAGTAAAAACGGTGGTATCCAGATTGAACCCTTCCATGATGGATATCCCACCATGTTTGCCGCGCGTTGTAACAATCGGGATACCCGCTTTGCAGATGGCTTCTATATCCCGGTTGATGGTGCGCCGGGAAACCTCAAACTTGTGAGCCAAATAAGGCGCAGTTGTCTTGCCGCGCCTTTGCAGTGTTGTAATGATTCCGATTAAGCGATCAACTTTCACGCTTCCCTCCCCCACCCAGTAGCCAAGAATGGTTAGCGTATGTCTACGCCCAGCAATTTGGCCAGCTCGCACGCCTGTACAACCGTCACAATGGCTCCCCTCAGCGCACCATCGGATACCCTGATTCCATCAATCTGGCAGCTGCGCAAATCTATTCCCTTAAGGGGCGTGTAATAAAACTCTGCACCAGTGAGGGCACAGTTTGAAAACTCTATTTGTTTGTGGTTTACCTCATGAAACGCTGAGTGCTCCAAAGCACAGCGTTCAAACAATACGTTTTGAAGCTTGGTTTCCGAGAAATTACAATACGCCATAACGCAATTTTCAAAACGCACATGTCGGAAAATGCCCTTGGCAAAATCGGCACCGGTAACTTTGCAGTCCTCAAAACTGCAGCGCACGAAGGTCACATTTTCAAAATCGATGTTGGAAAAATCGCACTGTTCAAAGAAGCAGTCCGCAAAGAAAATATATTTAATTTGGCTGCTGGCCAAGGTGCAACCGGAAAACTTGCAGCCAGAAAACTCTAGCCTTGCACCGACATGCCCGCCCATGTAGTCGTCCAAAAACTCCATAGCCTGGATATCCTCTTCGGAAAACAGGCTGTCTTCCACCTGATCGGTCAGTACGGCCAGCATCAATTCGTCCGGCAATTCAGGCAAAATAACTTTCATACGACCTCCTAATAAGCGGGCAAATTTGTTAAGTGTAAGGTTTGTTGCTCCCTATTATACATGGGCACCCCCCTTGCAGCAATCTTTCCCGCACCAAAAAAATTCAACTCCGGCACATTCAATGCCGGAGCTGAATCATTATATTTACTTGGAGTAGTTGTCAAAGTAGCCTTGAATCCATACGATGGGCGTGCCCTTGTCCCCACTGCCCGAGGTCAAATCGCAAAGCGAACCAATCAAATCCGAATAGCGTCGGGGCGTGGTGCCCAAGGCCGTCATATCGTCGGCCTGAATTTCGCCCTTCGAGGCAATATACTCAGATACCGCATTTTCCAATGCTTGATCCGACAAGTCGGAAAAGACGTTGTCCGCCAGATACTTAAGCTTGACTTCGCTGGGTTGACCTTCGATGCCTGCGGTATAGGCCGGGGACACGACCGGATCGGCCAATTCCCAGATCTTTCCAACCGAGTCTTTGAAGGCGCCGTCGCCGTAAATCAAAACTTCGATTTGTTTGCCTGTCTTCTCATACAACTGCTTTTGTATTGCGTTGACCACGTTTTTGCAATCCCGCGGGAACAGCTTGACAGTGTCTTCGGTGGCCATATTGCTGCCCAACAGTCCGTAATCTTCGCAATATCCGCTTTCGTTGACGGAGGCGGTCATAATATCTTCCAACCCATACAATTTATCTGGGCCGACCGCTTTTAGCAACCGTTTGGTGCGCTTACGGGTATGGATATCGCAAGTAAGCACATTTTTCGTATAGTCTAATATTTTGCGGCAATCGTTGCCGAAAATGATTTCCACTTCACACCCTGTTTCGGTGATAAGCTGGCGGTAGTAATCTACATAGTCCACACCGGTAAAGGGGTGTTTGTAGCTGCCGAACAGTTCGCGGAAACGTTCCTCGCTAAGCACATCGCTGTAGGGATTCACGCCCGATTGATCTAACATATCCAAATCGATCAGATGGTTGCCCACTTCGTCCGAAGGATAACTGAGCAACAGCACTATCTTTTTCACACCGGAGGCAATGCCCTTTAGACAAATGGAAAAACGGTTGCGGCTCAAAATGGGGAACACTACACCGACGGTTGCATCTTTACCAAACTTGGCCGACACATCTGCAGCGATTTGTTCCACGCTGGCATAGTTGCCTTGCGACCGGGCCACGATGGCTTCGGTAACGCCGACTATGTCATGGTCGCGCAGTTCGATATGATCTTTTTGTGCGGCAGCCAGCACGCTGTTTACCACAATAGAGACAATGTCGTCTCCCTTGCGGACGATGGGGGCGCGCACACCTCTAGAAACAGTTCCGATTAGCCTTTGCATATAGCATTGCTCCTCACAAGATTAGATTGGCCTTTACCACCGGCGATTATTATACCATAAATGAACATCTCAGTCAATTTGAGTGGAGTGACGGAAGCTCTGCCCCGACTAGAAAACGCCCGGTTGCATCGCCTATTTTTAGGGCAAAAAAGGATTGGTATGTGCACACCCTCTCCACGCACCAATTCCTTCCACAGAAAATAAAAAAATCGTAACACAAAATCGCGGGACTACTCCAGAAGGGTATAGCCCCAGTACTGTCCTGCCGCATCTGGGTCATTGAGAATACAACGCAAGTTTTCCTGTATAACGAGCGGACGCAGATTCAGCGCGGCGATTTGTTTAAAATCGACCCACTCGCAACCGTCCTGGTTTAAGTCGGTTTCTGTGGGCGTTTGTGGTTGGGCATCCTCTAACTCGCAGAAAAAGAAGTGGAACACCCGGTGGCTGTATTCCGGATGATGCTTAAGGATCTATTCGCCGGTTCGAATTTCTTCGCATATACCAGCAAACCCGGTGATGCGCACACGGTAGCCGGTTTCCTCCAAGCATTCGCGCACAACGGCTGCATTCAAAGGTTCCCCATGCTTCTGGCCGCCGCCCGGGAGCTCATAATAAACAACGCCTTTGTTGTTATGAGAACGATTGAGCAGGATTTGTCCGTCTTTTACGACGATGGCCTTTGCCGCGCTTCGGATAGGCATCTTGGTTCCCCCTTTTGAATTCTTTATTTTTTTGATTATAACACAGAATGATGCACGGGAAATTGCAACCACAAAACAACCGCATCAAGTTTCCAGGAAACCTCATAAAACACACGTTATCTTAATCGCTGTGCAGTTGACAAAAAGCCACTGATTGCTTATTCTATTAATCGAAAAACAGCATAAATACCCAGCGAAGTCTTCAGGGCAGGGTGCAAATCCCTACCGGCGGTGATAGCCCGCGAGCCGACAGGCCGATTCGGTGAAATTCCGAAGCCGACAGTAATCCGTTTTGCTTGGCAAACCGGTCAGTCTGGATGGAAGAAGAACGCGTTTTCTCCTGCCGATAACCGACCCCTGATCGCGATGAAGCTCGGGGGTCGCTGTTTATAAACGGAAGGAGGACATACAAAATGTCTCAATCGACCAAAGCCAAATATTTCTCTATCGCCAAATTGACGCGCATCAGCATACTCAGCGCACTTTCCATCGTACTGTTTGAGTTTGTGCCCGCAATTCCGGTTTTCCCACCCATATACAAGCTAGATTTTAGCGCAATCCCGACGCTGCTGGCCGGGCTTTCCATGGGACCCCTCGCAGCCCTGGTGGTGCAACTGGTTAAGGATCTGGTGGGGTTGTTTCTATCTTCTTCGGCTGGGGTGGGCCAGCTGGCAGACTTTTTAATGACCGGATCCTTCACGGTGATCGCTTCTATTATTTATAAGCGCCATCGCACGCGCAACGGCGCATTGGTGGGCATGGCGGCAGGCACGATAGCCATGGTAGTTGTAGGCATACTCAGCAATTTATACATTTTAATCCCCTTTTACGTAGGAGCTTTTCATATGAGCATCGACCAGATTGTAGCAATGATCGGCGGCATTATCCCGGCAGTAGACAGCCTGCCCAAGCTGATTTTGCTTGCCACCGGGCCCTTCAACCTGCTGAAGGGTATAGTCCTTTGCATCATCACGCTGCTGATTTACAAACCGCTATCGCCCATGCTGCACGGTAGAATTAGGAATTGATTGAACATATTTAAAAGGAGAAGGACCAAGCCATGATTCGCATTGAAAGCAAATCACCGGAGCACACCTTTCGATTGGGCGAGCTGCTGGGCCAGGTGCTCGCTGCCGGAGATGTAGTGCTACTAAATGGTGAAATGGGCGCCGGAAAATCCGTATTTGCCCGAGGGGTCGGCACAGCGCTTGGCGTGCGTGAACCCATGGCCAGCCCTACCTTTACCTTGATGCAACCCTATCAAGCCCGCATTCCGCTGTACCATTTTGATTTGTACCGTTTGGAATCGGAAGATGAGTTTTTTGAAGCCGGGCTGGACGAATTCATCGAAGGAGACGGCGTGGCGCTTGTGGAATGGCCACAGCAGACCGACCTGCTGCCCGATCGGCGGATCGAAGTCGCCATCTTCCCAGACGATGAGAATGAAAACATGCGCAGGGTTGAATTTTCTTTCTATGGTATGGATGAGACACAAGCGCGCATGGACAATCTTTTAGTTGATGAGGAAAAGTAAGTTTATGAATATATTCTGTATGGACACATCGGGCCCGGTAGCCAGCGTGGCACTGTGGCAAGACGAAAGGCTTACCCATGAAATCAGCGCGAATCACGGTCTAACCCACAGCCAAACCATCATGGTGATGGCCGACCAATTGTTTGAGGCTGCAAACATTAGGCCCAAGGATATCGACTTGTTCGCCGTCGTGGCTGGACCCGGATCCTTTACCGGAGTGCGCATCGGCGTGGCTTCCATAAAAGGATTGGCTCAGGCTACCGACAAGCCTTGCATCGCCTTGAACGCGCTGGAAACCCTGGCCATGGGCGTTCAGGGATTTAATGGCGTGGTGTGCCCTATTTTGGATGCACGCCGTGGTCAGGTGTATGCTGCCGCTTTTGATGCCAGCCACATGGATTTCCGCCCTGAGCGGTTGCTTGAGGATGTGGCCATGCCTTTGGAAGAATATTTGGCATTGTTGCCATCAGATCGGCCGCTACTGTTCGTCGGCGACGCTCTCACCCTACACGGCGAAAAGGTGCACGACTTACTGGGCCGACGCGCCTTGCTTGCGCCCGCTCACCTATCTCAGCTCCGTTCCGGCGCCGGTTGCAGTTTAGCGGCCCTCTGCCCTGAAGAATACATCGATTACCTTCAGCTAAAGCCCATTTATTTGCGGGCTCCGCAAGCTGAGCGCGAACGATTGGAAAGACAACAGGCGGTGCAAAATGGCTGACGTGCAGATTACGATGATGGAGCTTACCGACTTGGACGCAATAATGCGCATAGAAGAGAGCAGCTTCTCGATTCCTTGGTTGCGCGAATCCTTTGAGCACGAAATTTCCGAAAACAAGTGTGCCCGGTACCTGGTACTCCGGGAAGACGGCGTAGCCGTTGCTTACGCCGGTGTATGGTTTGTGCTGGATGAGGCTCACATTACCAACGTCGCAGTTTTGCCCGAAAAGCGTGGACTGGGCTACGGGGAACAAATCCTTCAGGCGTTGATGCAACTCGCCTCCGATTCGGGCATGAACTGGATGACCTTGGAATGTCGGCGCTCCAACTTGGCTGCCCAGGGGCTATACCACAAGCTGGGCTTTGTGGACGTGGGATACCGCAAAGGCTACTACGCCGACAACCACGAGGATGCGCTGATCATGATCTGTGAAAATTTGCCGCCCTCAAACCCGGAAAACGATCCTTTTATCATTCATGAGCCTTAGTATCTAGCATATAGGGCGTATTTCTGTTACCATGACCATATCAACGGCAATAGATTTCGAAAATTTTTCTGATGCTCCAGAAAGGATATGCCATGAAAATATTGATTGAGAATATTGCTATAAAGCTTGCTTACGCGCAGGCACAAGATATCCCTTTTGTGATGGCGGCGGAACAGGAAAACGCCAAATATATAGGGCAATGGACGTATGAGCAACACGCGAATGCGCTCCATGATCCGGATATCCTCCACCTCGTTGTTCAAGATTCCGGCGGAAAAAATGTCGGATTTGTCATTATAAGAGGACTAACCAATGAGCATGATAATATCGAATTGATGAGGATTGTTATCGTCGAAAAAGGGTTTGGATATGGACAAATGGCGCTTGCGCTTGTCAAAAAGTGGTGTTTTGAGATACAAAAGGCTCACCGCCTCTGGCTGGATGTGCGCGACCACAACGAACGCGCCCAACACGTATACGAATCCCAAGGATTTATTCGCGAAGGCCTTTTCAGGGAATGTGTAAAGGTCGGGGACAAGTTTGAATCCTTGATCATAATGTCTGTTTTGGAGCAAGACTATCGCGCCGTATAAATCTTTTTAAGCTCAATATGGCCCGAAGGAGTACAATCATATAAAAAAGTTCGGTATATTATGAATATATCGAGCTTTTTTGATATGCAAAATCTTGGGTATAATAGAAAAAAGTGTTGTCCAAATGCTTTAAAGGGTGATTGATATAGGATCGCCATCGGACGATAAGCCCACCCGGGACGACTAGATAAGGTTTATCGCCTGACCTAAGGAGACAATGCCCTGCGTTTAAGCCACTATGCTGCCATATTTGCCTTGCGGTGGCCCTTTTCAATTTTACATGAATAAGGTAAAATAACCTTAGCTGAAAAAATTGGAGGCGTTTCCATGTTTGTGTTGGATAAAAACAACGCCAAGCCTTTGTATTTGCAGCTACGCGACCAGATACGGTTGATGATCGTAGAAGGAATGTTGCCGCCAGGCAAACTGCCCTCTACCCGGGAATTGGCCCAGCAAATGGAGTTGAGTCGCGGCACAGTAGAGGCTGCATACAATTATCTTGTGGATGAAGGGCTGCTGGAAGTACGCCCTGGCCTTGGCACTTTTGTACTGCCCCACAGCATGCCCAACTCCAACCCAAGAACGGAAAGCACCATAAATTGGGACGCGCTGGTGGTCCCTTCGGCCAAGCGTTTTCAGCACTACCGGGAACAGGAAGGCACTATACGCCACGGTGACCGTTCGGTCATCTCCTTTACCTCTTTAGCGCCCGACCACCACGTATTTTCAGTAGAGTCCTTTCGAAGGGCGCTAAACGATGCGCTGGCCCGGGAAGGTGGAGTCCTTTTAAATTACGGTTATGCCAGAGGATATGAACCTTTGCGCAACTATCTGCGCAATTACCTGACCTCCAAAGGCTTGAGTTTTGAAGGGCAAGATCTGCTCATCGTCAACGGGTTTCGCCAAGCAGTAGAGCTGGTAACCCGAGTATTGGTATCCGAAGGGGATACGGTGTTTGTGGAAGCTCCTACCTACAATGGCGTATTAGGCTTGCTCAAGTCCCGCGGCGCCCATATTCAGGCCATAGATCTGGACGAGCAGGGCATGCGGGCCGACATCTTGGAACAAAAGCTTAAGCTACATCATCCAAAGATGGTATACTGCGTGCCCAGCTACCAAAATCCCACCGGCACAAACATGAGCATGGAGCGCCGCCAGGCCATATTGGCGCTATGCCATAAGCACAATGTTTTGTTGGTGGAGGACGGCTTCAGCGAAGAATTACGCTACGAAGGCGAATCCTTCCCGCCCATTAAGGCTATGGACACGGCGGACAATGTGGTGTATGCGGGCAGCTTTTCCAAGGTGTTATTCCCTGGCCTGCGGATAGGCTGGTTGTTGGCGCCAAAACCGTTGTACAAATATTTGCTCAATGAAAAATACAACGAGGACATTCACACTGCCGTGCTGCAACAAGCAGGACTGTACGAGTTTCTAGAGCGTGGTGGACTGGAAAAGCACTTGCGTTCATCGCGGGCACTATACCGCAAACGCATGCAAATCCTTTTGAAAAGCCTCGATAAATATTTTATGGATCTGGCAAGCTGGCCGGCATCCAGCGGAGGATTTTCAGTATTTCTTACGTTTAAAGAAGAACTTAACCTAAACACCCGGGACATGCTAAAGGAAGCGTCCCAATACGGTGTCATGTACGTACCCGGCAATGCGTTTTTTCCGGACGGCAGGGGTGCAAATTGTTTGCGGCTGGGATTTTCCCGATTGGAGCCCGAACAGATTGTGGAGGGGATCCAACGGCTGCGCCGCCTCACCGATTCCTGGATCGCCCAAAATCACCAATAGACTTTAACGACGGCTTTAAGCAGGAGTTTTTATATACATGTTTACGGAACTAGACAAGGTCAAATTATACTATGAGCAGCACGGCGGTCAAGGCAAACCTTTGCTGCTCTTGCACGGTTGGGGCTGCAGCACCGAGATTTGGCAGCCCTTAGTGCGGGACTTCAGGGGAGTACGCCGCCTCATTCTAATCGACTTTCCCGGCCACGGCCAAAGCTCGGAACCTCCCGAACCTTGGAGCGTAACCGAATATATGGAACTGACGGCCCGATTTATACAAAATTTATCCGTCCAGGGATGCGATATCATCGCCCACTCTTTCGGTGGGCGCGTAGCCTTGCTGTTGGCGGCAACTTACCCCCACCTCGTAGGCAAGTTGCTGTTGACCGGCGCTGCCGGACTTAGAGGCAAGCCCACGGCCAAGCAAAAAATGCGTTCCAACTTATATAAGGGGCTCAAAAATCTGTACGCCAGCGCACCGATTACAAGGGTGCTAGGCGACAAAAAGAGCAACCAGCTTCGCGAAAGCTTGCAACAAAAATTTGGTTCGGAAGATTATAAGGCGCTAACGCCTTCGATGCGCGCCACCTTCGTGCGCGTAGTCAATCAGGACTTGGCTTACTGCTTGCCAGAGGTCAAGGCATCTACGCTGCTGATTTGGGGCGAAAACGACACATCCACTCCCTTATGGATGGGACAAACCATGGAACAACAAATACCCGATGCCGGGCTGGTCGTTTTTAAGGATTGTGGACATTATGCATTCTTAGAAAAATATTTGGACTTTTATAAGATTGCCGATCATTTCTTAAACCAAGGCCAACAGGGTTAATTGAGGCACAGGAGGATAATGAACACTATGCAGTGGATAACCGGAATTATCGAAATCGTGGTGGTGGCGCTGATATGCGTGCTGTGCTCAAAATACTACGTACATATGCTACAGCTGGAGAGTTACCAGCTGGACGGCTATAAGCGTTGGATGAGCAAAAATCGCGACAAAATTACCGGCTGGACTTTGACGGTAGGTGTGCTGTTTACGTTTGCTTACTACGCTCTTTGGCTGGTGCTGCGCATATTTTGGGGGGATGATGTGGCCGTTCCGGTGGCGCGGCTGATCGTTTTGACGCTGTTTGTAGCAGTAGCAATCTCCCTTTACTTAAAACAGAAGGCTTTGCCTCAGAAAAAACCGTTGGTATATACGGCGCGCGTAAAACGCCTGTACGTTGCGCTTTCCATTTTGACGCTGTTGGTCGCACTGCTGCTGGCCCGCCTTGGGATCGCCCCGCTATTGTTGTTTGTAGGCATTCCTTATTTGGTGTTGATCGCCGGATATGCCATGCAGCCCATTGAAAATCAGATCAACAATTATTATATGCGCGACGCCCGGAAAAGGTTGGAAGCCCGCCCCGAGCTCATTAAAATCGGCATTACCGGTAGCTACGGCAAGACCTCGACCAAGTTTGCGCTGGATACCATCTTGAGCGAAAAGTATGACGTACTAGCCACCCGGGGCAGCTTTAATACGCCGATGGGACTCACCCGGGTCATCCGTGAGCAATTGGAAAAGCATCACCAGGTATTCATCGCTGAAATGGGCGCACGCCACGTAGGCGACATCAGCGAACTGATGGAATTGGTACACCCACAGTACGGGGTAATCACTTCTGTAGGCCCACAGCATCTAGAAACCTTTGGCAGTATCGAAGCTGTAGCATCCACCAAAAACGAACTCATTAAAGGATTGCCGGAGGATGGCGTAGGATTCTTCGCATCCGACGGCGCTTATGTAGACCGGATGTACAACCAAGCCCATGTGGAAAAATACCGGGCTGGACTGGACGGCGGATACCTTGACATGCGTGGCGAGAACATTGAAGTGGGCACCTACGGGAGTAGCTTCGATTTAGTGGACGGCACGGGTGAGCGCATACGCTGCGAAACCAAGCTGCTCGGCCTGCACAACATTCAAAACCTTGTGCTGTGCTGCGTGGTTGCCAAACGGCTAGGCCTGACAATGGAGCAAATTGCCCGGGGCGTTAGCCGTGTTGAGCCCGTGGAGCACAGATTGCAAATTATCCCCGGCGCCAACGGCATCACGGTGATCGATGACGCTTTCAACTCCAATCCGGCGGGGGCAAAAGCCGCGTTGGAAGTGCTGAAACGCTTCCCCGGACGGCGGCTGATCGTTACCCCGGGCATGGTAGAGCTGGGTGAGCAAGAGGCCGATCTCAATTACCGCTTTGGCCAGCAAATGGCCGACAGTTGTGATATCATTATGTTGATCGGCAAAAAACGCGCGCGTCCTATGGTACAGGCGCTCGTAGAAAGCAACTTTAACAAGGACAATTTACACGTATTAAACGACATCGGTGAAGCTACCGCGCTGCTGGCACAGATTGGGCAGCCCGGCGATGTGGTGCTGTTTGAAAACGATTTGCCGGATAACTATTCCGAGAACTAGGTTTAGCGCAAGGAGGAATTCTGCTTATGAAACTCACTTTAGCCATTTTGTTTGGGGGGCGCGCCACCGAGCACGACGTTTCGATTATTTCCGGGCTGCAGGCAGCGAGCAATGCCGATCCCGCCAAATACGATGTGCTGCCCATCTACATCGACCGACAGGGCGACTGGTTTATAGGAGATGCTCTGAAAAACATCGATTTTTATAAAAACATTGATAAACAAAGCATCGTCCATGTGCTGCCCATGGCCGAAAACGGCAAGTTGCAACTGATCGCATATCCGTCCGAAAAGCGTCAATTTATGGCCCAGAGCAAAAAACTGGTGGCCCAGGCCGATGTGGTCATGCCGGTGATGCACGGAATGAACGGCGAAGACGGCACCTTGCAGGGCATGTTGGAGCTGTGGAATGTACCCTATACCTCGGCCGGAGTTTTGGGTTCGTCGGTGGGCATGGATAAAATTGCGATGAAACAGCTGTTTCGGGGATGCTCTTTCCCTGTATTGCCCGATACCTGGGTGGAGCGCAGCGAATGGAAAGTCCACCGCAGCGCAGCACTGAACCGCATAGAACAAATGCTCAGCTATCCGCTGTTTGTAAAACCAGCCAACCTGGGTTCTTCCATTGGGATAAGCCGGGCAAACGACCGCAAGGAGCTGGAAGACGCTATAGAAATCGCTGTGGGCTATGACCGCAGGGTGTTGATTGAAAAAGCGGTGAGCGATTTGGCCGAAGTCAACTGCTCGGTGCTGGGCTATGCCAACGAGGTGCAAGCTTCGGTTCTGGAAATGCCCACCCGCTGGGAAGAGTTTTTGACTTTTGATGAGAAGTATATGCGCGGGAGCAAAGGCGGCAGCAAAGGCATGCAATCGTTGAGCCGCAAAATCCCAGCGCCCATATCCGAGGAAATGACACAGCAAATCCAGCGCCTTTCCTGCGATATTTTCCGAACCCTGGACTGCAAAGGCGTTGTGCGCATAGACTTTTTAATCGATCAGAACAACAATAATTTTTATGTGGGTGAAATCAACTGTATCCCCGGTTCTTTGGCGTTTTATTTGTGGGAAGCAACCGATTTAAAATTCCCCGATCTCATTGACAAGATGGTGGAATATGCTCTCTTGGCCAATGCCGACCGCAACCAAAGTGTTTTCTCGTACGATTCCAACATCTTAAACAAACTGGCCAGCGGGCAAAAAACCGGTGGCGCCAAAGGATAAAATAGTAAAAAAAGGATATGTCCAGCATTGGACATATCCTTTTTTATTGATATGATTTTTATAGCTCTAGGTTCTTAAAGTCCAAACTGATTCTTCTGACAGATAATTGAATATTCGTCTTCGATATCACAAAAACGAAAAAATGTTTGATTGCCCAAATTTCAGTCCATATATAGAACAAGTTAGTTTATGCTAACTAGCACATTCTTATCAGAACAAAACACAAAGATAGCAAAATGCAGCGGGCAACGCTCGGCTTCTCTTATGCTATTTGCAACCTTAAGATACCATTTAAGCCAGGTGCTTATTTGTATAAAAAAATTATTGCGAAAGAAAGTTTTACACATGCAAGAAAATGTAGTTGAAAATCGGATGCCCCTGATTGGCGATCCTGCCCCTTCGTTTAAAGCTGTAACCACCCAAGGCGAAATTAACTTTCCCGAGGACTATGCCGGCAGATGGGTGGTGCTCTTCTCCCATCCCG
The DNA here is from genome assembly GCA_964346145.1 of uncultured Oscillospiraceae bacterium. Classification (GTDB taxonomy): domain Bacteria; phylum Bacillota; class Clostridia; order Christensenellales; family Aristaeellaceae; genus CAYFTL01. The sequence continues at coordinate 14,199 of CAYFTL010000037.1, forward strand.
CTGATTTTACGCCGGTCTGTACCACAGAATTTATGACCTTCGCTTCCATGGCCGACCAGTTTAAGGCATTGAACACCGAATTGATCGGTTTGTCGGTGGATTCATTGTATGCCCACATCGCCTGGTTGCGCAAGATTCAAGAACTGGAGTGGAATGGAAAGAAAAACATCGAGGTTACCTTCCCGCTCATCGAAGACATCCGCATGGAGGTTGCCAACAAATTTGGTATGATCCAACCCAACCAAAGCAACACCCAAGCGGTGCGCGCAGTGTTTATCATTGATCCGGAGGCTAAGATTCGTACAATTCTGTATTATCCGTTGACCACCGGACGAAATTTTGACGAAATTTTGCGCATTATTCAGGCGCTCCAAAAAGCCGACAAGGATAGCGTTGCCACCCCTGCCGATTGGCGCCCGGGTGACGACGTGATCGTGCCCACTGCCGGTTCATGCGGAACCGCCAAGGAACGCATGGAAAGCCAAAGCGAAGATCAGTATTGCTTAGACTGGTTTATGTGCTTTAAAAAGGAAAAGAAATAATGATTGGATTAGAAATAACTAATCCACATTACAAAACACTTTTTATAAGCAAACAGTTTGCAAATTTAAAAAGGCAAATAAAAGCCGGATGTGTCGTTTTTACAACGCATCCGGTTTTTGTGTATTTAGCAAAATCCAGTTTGTAATCTAAAGCCGTCTACCCTACTACCCACTTATGCCTTATTGCACACACAGGTGGGCGATGGTCATTACACCGCGGTAAATAAAAGGTTCATCCAGCAGAAAGTCTGATTGCTCGGTGCCGTTGGCTACTGTGCGCACAAAATCCTGATATACATTGCTCTGATAATACAATTCGAAAGGCTTTGCTTCGAAATTATCATCGAACTCCAATTTTATAAATTGATCCCGCTCCAACGTTTCGATGGCTGCAGCGCGCTCGACTACCTGTTCCATGGTATCTTTCGGATCAAACAGCAACACGTTTTTAAGAGCGGTAACGCTCAGGCTTTTTTCCTTGGTCGAATAAATTTCGAAATTTACCACGGGCAGTACCCGATGGGTGCGCAATTTTTCTAAGATGGTGAATTCCAGTTCGGTAAGCTGCCGGCGCGCCGGTTCAGCGTTTGCATCTATAGGTCGGTCCTCGCTATGGTGGTAGTGATGATGGCCACAACCGCATTGCTCGCCATGGTGATGCTCGTGCCTGTGATCATGATGGTGCTGGTGAGAGCAACCGCAATCGTCGCCGTGCGCATGGCTGTGACCGCCACAACCACAAGCGTGCCCACTTCCTTCTTTTTTGTGGTGGTATCCTCCACAGCACTCGCCACCGTGACGATGATAGCCGGAACCGCAAGAATGTTCTTTATTATCCGTCAATTTTTGTCCTCTTTCTCTTTGCTTGTTGCAATTTTCTTATTTCCCCTGGCTTGCCGAAAGGTCAAACACAGGTTTGAGCGCTCCATAGAGTTGGCTGTAAATGGCGTACGCATCTTGGTAGGCCGCGAAATTTTTTGCATTGGGCAGAGTTTCGGTTTCCACCTTGATGATGGAAGCCGCTTCGCCCAGGTTGTTCCAAATGCCCGCACCCACACCGGCCACCATGACCGCACCGTAAGCGCCGCCCTCACTGGCCGCAGACACCGTATAAACAGGCAATCGGAAGATGTCAGCCTGCATTTGACGCCACAGTACGCTAAGCGCTCCGCCGCCCGAGGTATATACCTTTTCGTTTTTGATATCGGGCGCCATAGTGTTCATTAAATCTATAACCTGTTTTAAGCTGTACGTAACACCTTCCATAACCGCGCGGGTGATGTCGGCACGGGTGGAGCCTAAGGTCAGTCCATAAAAAACGCCGCGCGCATTCGGATCGGGATAGGGTGCGCGTTCACCGCTAAGGTAGGGCGCAAAGGTGACTCCATTGGCGCCCGGCACCGATTGCTCAGCACGTTCGCCCATGATATCGTACACATTTCTCCCAGCCTTTTCGGCCAACTCCGTATCGTGTTCACAGAGCACGTCACGATACCAGCGATAAGCACCGCCGGCACTCAACGTGCAGCCGAAAGAGTGCCACAGACCCGGCTCATTGTTGCAAAACACCTGCAGGTTTCCGCTCGGATTTTTCCTGTATGTATCCAGCCCCATAGACACGTTGCCTGCGGTGCCGATCACAACTCCGAGTATGCCCGGCTTAACCAGGCCGCTGCCCGTGGTTTGGATGACCGCGTCGCCGCCACCCGCATATACTTTTAAGCCTTCGGGCAACCCTGTCTGCTCGGCTGCTTGCCGGGTAACCACACCGGCAAGGGCAGTGGATTCCATGAACTGAGGAAATATATGGAAAGGCAACTCCACTTTATCAATCAATTCACGACTCCAATCCCGTTCTTCTACGTTAAAGAAGCCGGTACCGGAAGCATCCGATACATCGGTGGCGACATTGCCTGTCAACATGAAGCGAATATAATCCTTGGGACAGCAGAATTTGACCATGCGCTCAAAATTTCCGGGTTCGTTTTCCCGCAGCCAAATGAGCTTGCCGCCTGTATACCCGGTCAGCATACGGTTGTTGGTGTATTTAAGCAGGCTGTCCAGGCCGCCGGCCCGTTCGGTGATCCAATCGCACTGGCTTTGTGTGCGTTGATCGCTCCACAGCATGGCCGGACGAATTACATTGTTTTCTTTATCCAACGCCACCAGGCCGTGCATCTGCCCGGACAAGCTCAAGCCAACAATTTTGCTCGGATCAATTTGGGCTTTGCCCATGATATTTTGGCAACCCTTGCGAATACCCTGCCACCAATCCTCAGGATGCTGTTCCGACCAACCCGGCTTGGGAGAATACAACGGATAGCCCTGGGTATCGGATGCAATGACGTTGCCCTGTTCATCTGCGATAATACACTTTGCACCGCTGGTGCCGATATCCAACCCGATCAAATATCTGTTTGCCATATTACTTATCCTTTCGCTCGTGTTCACGTGCTGATTTCCCGTGTCGATCCAACTTACTTATCTTTTTAAAATCCAATTTATTTTCTTCTTTATTGATTAGCCGCTTGATGTTGGCTCTATGGCCAAACAATGCCAGCGCACCCATGATGATGGCATATACACACCAGTCAAAGTGGTTGTGCCTGAAGATAATGGTCATTAGCGGATATGCGATGGCAGCCACGATAGAGGCGATGGACACCGTGCGCACAAAGTATACGATTACGACCTCCATAAGCAGGAGCGCCAACGCAAACCAGGGTTCTACAAACAGGATGGCACCAAAGGAGGTTGCCACGCCCTTTCCACCCTTAAAGCCGAACGCCACCGGCCAGTTATGGCCGATGATCGCCATGAGTCCGCCCAAGCGCGCACCCGATTCCCCAGCGAGCCAATAGCCGACCAGTGCACCCAGCCAGCCCTTCAGGGCATCTCCAAGGAGGGTAAGCAGGCTGGGCATCCAGCCCAATGTGCGCAACACGTTGGTGGTGCCCGCATTGCCGCTCCCATGTTCGCGAATATCCATTTTTGCAAAATACTTGGTTACGATAAGACCAGTGGAAAAATTGCCCAAAGCGTACCCCAAGACAATCACCAAAATCATTTTTACTACGATCATGGGTTACTCCTCCCCCTTTTGCCGATCTCTAAAGAACATTCGAATTGGTGTGCCATCGAAATCGAAGGCTTTGCGCAACTGATTCTCCAAGTAGCGTTCGTAGGAAAAGTGCATCAAAGTGCTGTCGTTAACAAAAAATACAAAGGTGGGTGGTGCCGCCGCTTGCTGGGTACCATAGTAAATTTTGAGCCTACGGCCTGAGCTGCTCGGCGGTGCAAGCGCGGCTTGGGCATCGGCCAGTACATCGTTTAAAAGGCCGGTTGTGATGCGCTTATGGGTTTGGGCATACACCTTGTTCACCAGATCCAGCACCTTGTGGGTGCGCTGACCGGTGAGCGCCGAGATATAAACGATGGGCGCATAGTGCATAAACTTAAGCGCTTCACGAATTTTCTTGGTGAACTCCCCTGCCGTGTTCGTTTCCTTTTCTACCGCGTCCCACTTGTTGACGATGATGATGGCCGCTTTTCCTTTTTGATCGATATATCCGGCGATTTTTGCATCCTGTTCGGTAACGCCTTCCTCCGCATCGATCATAATCAAGGCTACATCACAACGGTCTACCGCACCGAAGGAACGCACAACGCTGTAGCGCTCCAACGACTCGTGCGCAATGGCACGCTTGCGGCGAATGCCTGCGGTATCGATGATCACGTATTCTTGGCCATCCTCTTCAAAGCGAGTATCAATGGCGTCTCGGGTGGTTCCAGCAATATCGCTGACCATGACCCGCTCATGCCCCAATATTTTGTTAACCAGCGAAGACTTGCCCACGTTTGGCTTGCCCACCACGGCCACGTGAATCGTTCCTTCATCTTGAGTTTCATCTTCATCCGGGTCGGGAAAAAATTTGACAATTTCATCCAGCAAGTCGCCAAAATTCATCATATTGGTGCTGGATATTCCAATGGGATCGCCTATACCCAACTGATAGAACTCGTATATATCGTCCATCTGTCGCACGCTGTCCACCTTGTTGACCACAAGCATTAAGGGTTTTCCACTCCGCCTGAGCATATCGGCCACGGTCTGGTCGTCCGAGGTAAGTCCTTGGCGCCCATCCACAAAAAACAGAATCACATCGCAGGTTTCTATGGCGATTTCCGCCTGCCTGCGCATTTGCTTGAGCAGTACATCCTCGCTATGAGGATCTATGCCTCCGGTATCGATTAACGTAAAATTGTAGCGCTGCCATTCGCAGTCGGCGTACACCCTATCCCTGGTAACGCCCGGGGTATCTTCCACGATGGATATTCTTCGCCCTGCCATTTTGTTAAAAAAGGTGGATTTGCCCACATTCGGGCGTCCCACAATGGCCACCAACGGTCTTGCCATAACTAAAAAACCTCCACTATCTGCTTGCCTGCCACCGCGTTGAGCAGACACTCGGCCCGCTCTTCCACCACGATCACAGGACAAGCCAACGCCTGGCACAATTGCTCAAGGCGCATATCGTCCAAAAACACATCTTCACCCTTGCGCAGCATGGTTTGGGTAATAAGTACTCTATCATAGCTAGCGGAATGCTCAGCAAACTGTGCGACAATATCCGATCCAGTAACCAATCCCGCCACGGTGACGCTATCGCCAAAGAAATTATTTTTAACCGGATGCACCGTCACGTCTACTGTAGGAACCGAATATTTGGCTAGCAACTGCTTTAGAAAACCGGCTGCCGACTCCCCGGTTACTATGGCTACCTTGCCCGGCTGTGCCTGATCCAACTTAGCCAGGGGGTATGCATCTTCCATATCGGTTTCCAGCATGCGCATAAGCCCTATGCCGTTATCGATTTGCATATAGCCGTCGTACCAGTCGTCTGGCGGGGTTTGTCGATTGGCAAGCACGTAAAACTCATCGGCCGCATATATAAAGGAAACACCCCAGCGCTCACGGAACCGACTTTGCAGTGCAGCCACCTGATCGACCAGCCGGTTGGCCGAATCATAATCGAAAGGTTTAAGCTGAGTCAGCCCCTTGCGGTGGTTGGTCAAGCCCACCGGCACCAGTGCAAAAGTCTCACAAGCCGGATATAACTCCGCCAAATCCTTCGCAGTGCACTCCAGCACTTGCCCATCATTATAGCCAGGGCACACAACGGCTTGAGCGTGAAATCGGATGCCGCCTTTTGCCAACCGTCTAAGCTGATCCATCAGCCCTGCTGCGCGCGGCGTACCCAAAAGCAACGAACGCAAAGCGGGATCCGTGGCGTGCACCGATATATACAGCGGGGAAGCTTTGCGCTTGATGATGCGCTCAAGCTCCTTATCCCCTACGTTGGTCAAGGTGACATAGTTGCCCGACAAAAGCGATAACCGCCAGTCATCGTCTTTAACGTGCATGCTACTACGCGTCCCTATAGGCAGCTGATCCACGAAACAAAACAGGCAGTGGTTGCAACAGTTGCGCACACCGCTCATCAGTTCTTTGGAAAACTCCAACCCCAGCGGCTCGTATTCATCTTTTTCAAATTCGTATTCGATTTGTTCGTCGTTGTGCGCCACCAACAAGCTTATTTGTTCTGATGCACAAAACGCCTGATAATCAATCCAGTCCACAATCTTGTGGCCATTAATATTGAGCAGTTCGTCCCCCGGCAAAATCCCCAGCTGATCGGCAATGCTGCCCGGTTGAACTGCTTGTATCCTATGTGACATTCTTCCTCCTGTATCTGACAATGGGCCTTATTTATATTATCCCTTGATCCGCCGAATTCGTCAATACTTTACTACTTTTTGAGCGTTCGCCCTTTCCGCTTTTAAGCGCTAATAAGAAATCATAACTTAATACATTTTATTATATAGAAAATATTTGGTTAATCTATTGAAAAGTTTTGTGTGTTGTGGTTAAGTATAAGTGTCCGGGTAAACATATATCAATCGGAGGTGTAGCTGTTGAAGAAACTTACCAAAGCGACGAGTATCATCCTAGCACTATTGTTACTG
>CAYFTL010000038.1:0-19100 GCA_964346145.1 uncultured Oscillospiraceae bacterium
CGAGTATCACAGCTGGGAATATCGGGTGGCGACTTGGATTCCTCAAGCGGTTTTGATCGTGGCGTTTGTGGCTTTGCTGGGCATTACGGTAAACCGGGTGCACCCTGGGGATGGAGCATTTGCTTGGTTGTATTTGTTTGCGGCCACGGCGCCCACCTGGCTGTTGAGTGGCCCTAGATACCTGTTTGCGATGTACGCTCTCTATCCGATGTTGACTTTAATTACCCGAAAAAAGTGGCAAGATGGGCTCATGATGACGGCGTTCTTGTTGGGGTTGGTTTTCTTCACCTATCAGTACGCAATCGTGGGCTACGTTTTATAGCGAGGATGATTTTTGTGAGAGAAGTTAGCGTGCATGAGCTGAGCGAAGTCGTGTGCACACTGTTTTTGCAAGCGTGTTGCAAGTTGGAACCGGGATTGGTAAAATGTTTGGAGCAAGCCCGTGAGAATGAGCGCTCGGACTTCGGGCAAAATATGTTGGAACAGATGATTCAAAACGCTCAGATCGCTTCAATCGAAAATCGTCCCATCTGCCAGGATACCGGCATGGCCGTGGTTTTTTTAGAGGTGGGCCAGCAGGTAGTCTTTGTGGATGGCGATCTGACGGAAGCCATTAACGATGGGGTACGAAGGGCATATAAAGAGGGGTATTTTAGAAACTCGGTGTTGGATCCGCTGAGCCGGATCAACACGGGCGTCAACACGCCGGCGATCATCCATACGACGATCATCCCGGGGGAGAAAGTAAATATATCGGTGGCTCCCAAAGGCTTTGGTAGCGAGAATATGGGGCGGCTTGGCATGCTGACCCCGTCTCAAGGCACCGAGGGTGTAATCGATTTTGTGGTGGAAACGGTGCGCCTGGCTGGTGCGAACCCCTGTCCGCCACTGGTGGTAGGCATAGGAATTGGTGGCACGATGGAGTACGCCTGCTTTATGGCTAAGCATGCGCTGCTGCGCTCGGTGGGTGAACCATCGAAAGATATAAGGTTGCAGAAACTGGAAAAAACCATGTTGGACAAAATCAACCGGCTGGGGATCGGGCCGCAAGGTCTTGGCGGGGATACGACCGCGCTGGCGGTGCATATAGAAACCTTCCCTACCCATATTGCCGGGTTGCCGGTAGCAGTAAATTTACAATGCCATGTGGCCAGGCACAAGCACCATACGCTGTAAAGCGTTTGCGCCTGACCAATAGGAGGCCAATTGAAGAAGACGAATAAAAAAAGAAACAGAAAAAGTCAGAATGGTAAAAAAGTTAGCTGGTGGAGTGCGCTGGTTTTAACTTTGTGCACCTGCATCATCGCTTTGTTTGCGCTAAGGTATCTTTCCGGTTCATCAATGAATACAAACACAGCGGGCAATGTGCCGTCGTCCCACCAAAAAACTCAAGCGACGGCCAGCTTAAAACCTTCGCCGTCTTTAGAGCCGGTGGTAACAGCCATGCCGATCCCCACTTCTGAGCCTACCCCTAAAGTTACGGAAAAGCCGACCCCGACGCCTACTCCGGTTGAGATAGAGCTTCCTTACCTTTTGGAGGTGGATAAAGGCAACCAGCGGGTAAATGTGTTTACCGTAGGCAAAAGCGGAGAGTACGATTTGCTGGTGAAAACCATGATATGCAGCACCGGAGAAGATCCCGGCACGCTGAAAGAGGGTTACTACGCCATGAGCGATAGGTATCGTTGGCGGCTGATGTTTGATAGAAGCTATGCTCAATACGCCTGCCGTATCGTCGATCGAATTCTGTTTCACTCGGTAACCTATTCGGCCAGGAGTGCAGATGCGCTAAATGCGGATAATTATGAAAACCTTGGAACGCCTGCGTCCCATGGATGTGTCCGCTTGACGGTTAAGGACGCAAAGTGGCTGTATGAAAACTGTCCGAAGGGCACCCCGATCCACGTGGTGGAGCGCTCTGAGCGCCAGCCCAACAAAAAGGAAATCGACTTACCCAAATTGGTTAGCGGGCAATGGGATCCCACCGATCCTCACAGGAGCAATCCGGATTATGACGAATCCTTAAAAGTCACCAAACCGGATCCGACGCCCTACCCGGGTGTAACGCCCAAGCCCACTCAATTTGTCTGGTCGGACAACAAATAACGGGCAACAAAAGTTTTCCTTTGGAATCGATAAAAAAGGCTCCCCAGTGTAGTCAACTACAGCGGGGAGCCTTTTAAAATTTGCTGACAATGACAGGCAGCGTTACCGTTGCTGCTTGTCCTTTTCGCGAATCATTTTTCGTTGAATCTTGCCGGAAACCGTCTTGGGTAGCTCGTCTACAAATTCGATAATACGGGGGTATTTGTAGGGGGCGGTAACCCGCTTTACGTGATCCTGCAGTTCGGTTTTAAGCTCCTCCGACGGCGCATAGCCCTTGGCCAGCATGATGGTAGCCTTAACCACTTGGCCGCGTACGGGATGGGGTACACCGGTTATGGCGCACTCTAATACAGCAGGGTGTTCAATCAGTGCAGATTCGACCTCAAAGGGGCCGATGCGGTATCCCGACGACTTGATTACGTCGTCGGCCCGGCCGACAAACCAGTAGCAGCCTTGCTCATCTCGCCAAGCCATGTCGCCCGTGTGGTATACGCCGCCGGCAAAGGCTTCGGCGGTTAGCTCGGGGTTGCGGTAATACCCTTTAAACAACCCGGGAGGGAAACCCTCGGCAATATCGACGCACAACTCGCCTTCTTCGCCGTCTTCCACGTCTCGGAAATTGGAGTCCAGCAGCCGAATTTTGTAGTGGGGGGAAGGGATGCCGGTAGAACCGGGCACCGGCTCCATCCACTTGGGGGTCATTAAGATGGGGGTGGTTTCGGATTGTCCGAAACCTTCGTGCAATTTTACGCCCGTGGCTTTGTAGAATTGCTGGTAAACTTCCGGGTTCAGGGGTTCGCCTGCGATGGTGGCCGACCTCAATGAGGAAAGGTCGTACTTGCCGATATCCTCGCGAATCATAAACCGGAAGATGGTGGGCGGCGCGCAAAAGCTGGTCAATTTATATTTAGAAATAATTTCCAGCATTTTTTGTGCATTAAACTTGTCAAAATCGTACACGAAATTGATTGCACCGGCAATCCATTGTCCATAAAACTTACCCCATCCGCATTTTGCCCAGCCGCTGTCGGCGACGGTCAGGTGGACGGATTGCTCATCTAGCCCTTGCCAGAAAACGGCGGTAGGGATGTGGCCCAGCGGATACAAAAAGTCATGCACAACCATCTTGGGCATGCCGGTGGTGCCGCTGGTAAAATACATCAGCATAATGTCGTCGTTGTTGGTGGTGGACTCTGTAGGGCGATCAAAAGCATCCGAAGCATCGTTCAACATTGCGTCAAAATTCAAAAAGCCTTCGTGATCGCCGCCTAAGGCGGCTATGTTTGCCAGGGACTCGCACTCGGGCACGGCGGCGCGCACATGGCCCAATATTTCATCTTCACCAACGCATATGATGGCCTTGGCGCTGGCCGCGTTGCAGCGGTAGACGATATCTTTTTTCTGGAGCTGATGGGTTGCGGGAATTTGAACTGCGCCGATGCGCATCAACCCCAGGGCGATAAACCAATATTCATACCGGCGTTTGAGCAACAAAAGAACCGGATCCCCTTTTTGGATGCCCATTTGCGTCAGCAGGTTGGCGCACCGATTGGAATAGAGTTGCACATCCTTAAAGGTAAAAATGCGCTCTTCTCCCTGCTCGTTGGTCCAGATCATGGCCACCTGTTCGGGAGACTTTTCGGCATATTCGTCGATGATGTCGTAGGCAAAGTTAAAGTTTTCAGGGATATGCAAACGATAATTTTCCAAAAACTCGTCCAACGAGTTGAAGTCGGTTCGGGTAAAACGGTCGGCCAATTGCATGGATGTATTCCTCCTGTTTGCGAGATTAATAGGGAATAACCATGGCTAAAAATCGGCAAGGTTGGTCATCTGCGGCTTGCATTGCGTGGGGATAGTTTGAATCGTAATATACACTGTCGCCAGGCCCAAGCACCATTTCCTGATCGCCTATTTTTAGCCGAAGCGTGCCTTCCAGCACATAATCGAACTCTTGCCCGGGGTGGCTGTTGGTTTCCATGATCGGGTTGGCTTCCGGCGATACGGTGACCAGCAGTGGCTCGATTTTTCGGTGGTTAAAATTGTAAGCAAGGTTTTTATAAGTATAATGGTGGCGGCGTTGAATATCGACGCCCATGTTTTGACGAGTTACAGAATAAACGCTCATGCGGGGGGATTCCCCGGTGAGGATCGTAGTGGTATCCACATTAAAAAAGTTTGAAAGCTCCAGCAAAAAGCTGATGGGGATATCCACGGCGCCGCTTTCGTATGTTGCATATTCTTCAGCGGTTACTCCGGTATGCTCGGCAACCTGCTCGACGGTGTAGCCCGAAATCTCGCGTAAATCTTGTATGCGCATGGCGATTTGTTTCACTTGATCGGACACAATTAGGCACCTCCCAAATTTAAAATATATATTTTTATGATTATAGACAAAAGAAGCACCCGCTGCAAGTCTTTTTTGTGATTATTGCAAAAAGGGGAATAAAACAACGATTTCAATCAGCTTTGCGGTTTTTGAACACACGCATTTATGCAAACACTTATTTGTAACATAGGTGTGATGACTAGAAATAGACAAATGTGGTATATTAAATTATAGCACCATAGAAAAATTATATGTTGCATAGGCCGCTGGCAATGTGTGCGGCCAAGGTTTGGAATTCAGGACAATTATGGAGGAATTGGCGAATGAACCAATTTAAAATTCATTCTGCTTTTAAGCCCCAGGGGGATCAGCCCCAGGCGATTGAAGCGTTGGCCGACGGAATCACAAAAGGATTGCACGATCAGGTTTTGCTGGGCGTTACCGGATCGGGCAAAACCTTTACGATGGCTAACGTGATTGAAAAATTGCAGCGGCCTACGTTGGTGATTGCGCATAACAAAACTTTGGCGGCGCAATTGGCTGCCGAGTTTCGGGAATTTTTCCCCGACAGTGCGGTCGGCTACTTTGTGTCTTACTACGACTATTATCAGCCGGAAGCCTATATTCCGTCCACCGATACCTTTATCGAAAAGGATGCATCCATCAACGACGAAATCGATCGTATGCGCCACAGCGCCACCTCTTGGCTGCGGGAACGCCGGGATGTAATCATCGTGGCATCGGTTAGCTGCATCTATGGCCTGGGTGCGCCGGAGGAATATGAAAACCTGTCGGTATCGCTTCGGGAAGGGGCGTCCCTAGACCGGGATGAGCTTTTGCGCCAGCTTGTGGATATACAGTATGAGCGCAACGATTTTGAGTTCGAACGGGGCAGCTTTCGCGTTCGAGGCGATGTGGTGGAAATCATTCCGGCGGGATACGATCAAAAGGCGATTCGCGTAGAGTTTTTTGGAGACGAAATCGACCGAATTTCTGAGGTAGACAGCTTGACCGGTCAAGTGCTGCACCATTTGAACCATGTGATGGTGTTCCCGGCATCCCACTATGCGATTTCGCGGGAAAAGCTGGATGGAGCCATAGGGCAAATTGAAGAAGACTTGCACAAGCGGTTGACTTTGTTGCGGGAAAACGACCGCCTGCTGGAGGCGCAACGGCTGGAACAACGCACCAACTACGACATCGAAATGATGCGCGAGATCGGCTACTGTTCGGGTATCGAAAATTATTCCCGTTACTTCGATGGACGCAAACCCGGCGAGCCACCATTTACTTTGCTGGACTACTTCCCAAAGGACATGTTGGTGTTTATAGACGAATCCCACGTGACCATCCCTCAAATACGCGCCATGTACAACGGTGACTATGCGCGCAAAACTTCGTTGGTGGATTTCGGTTTCAGACTGCCGGCGGCCTACGACAATCGGCCGCTCAAGTTCGACGAGTTTGAAAAGCGCATCGGTCAGACCATATATGTGTCGGCCACTCCGGCGTCTTACGAACTGGAGCATGCCAAACAGGTGGTGGAACAGATTATCCGTCCGACGGGCTTGATCGATCCAGAGATTGTTATGCGGCCGGCCACGGGTCAAGTCGATGATTTGCTCGGCGAGATTCGAAAGGTGGTCGCCCAAGGGGATCGGGTGCTGGTCACCACGTTGACCAAGCGCATGGCTGAAAACTTAACTGATTACCTGCGGGAAATGGAAGTTAAGGTGGAGTACTTGCATTCGGATGTGGAAACGCTGGAGCGCATCAAAATCATCCGCGAACTGCGTGCGGGCGAATTCGATGTGTTGGTGGGCATAAACCTGCTGCGCGAAGGTTTGGATATGCCCGAGGTTTCCCTGGTTGCCATTTTGGATGCGGACAAGGAAGGCTTCTTGCGCTCGGAGACCTCTTTGGTTCAAACCATAGGGCGCGCTGCGCGCAACGTGAACGGGCGGGTTATCATGTACGCAGACGCCCTTACCGATTCGATGATGCGTGCCATTCAGGAAACCAACCGGCGGCGGGCCATTCAGCAGGCCTACAACCAGGAACACGGGATTACTCCCCAAAGTGTCACCAAAGCGGTGCGCGAACTTCTGGATGTAACCCGGGCGCCGGATTCGGATGCGTCCGGCCGAGATATTATGGACGCTGAGGAGCGCCGCATGGCCATCGACCATGTGGAAGAACAAATGCTGGAAGCAGCAGCAAACTTGGATTTTGAACGCGCTGCCAAACTACGCGACAGGATGTTAGAACTGAAAGGCGAAAAGGTGGCCGACGATGCAGGCGGGGCGCGCACATCGGCAAGAAAACGCGGCAAGGGCAGGCGCTAATTCCTGCGTAAAACAAAGGGAGATAAAAATGAACGAACTTTGGCACAATTTGTTAAAAGAGATCGACCCGGATGTGGTGAGCAACCTTGTGCTGAAAAAAGTCATGGTGAATCGGTCCAACACCAAGATGATGGTGTTTTTTGACTCCAAACGCATGATCGGAGACAGCGAATACTTTCAAATAAAAAAAGCGTTGCGCAACGGATTTCCAAACGTTGCGCTAAAGCTCGTGGTTACCTACGAGGCTTTGGCTCAGGATTTGCTTAACAATATTGAGGAATATATTCCGCTGTTGACCGATATTATCTCTCACGAAAGCCCGGCCTCCCAGCCTATGTTTGTGGGCGCCGACTGGATTGTAGAGCAGGAACAAATCAGGATAGAGGTGAGCAACAGCGCAGGAGTCATGTTCTTACAGGAACGCAAGGTGCATGAGCTTCTTCAAAATGCGCTAAAGGTTCGCTTTGGCTTGGACATAACGGTGCAAATCGTGGCCAAGGGCGCCGAGGCCGAGCGCTTGAAACAGCTGGAAGAGCGGCGCAGGGCGGATGAAGAACGCATCGCTCGGTTGATCGCGTCTGCCCCGGAAAAACAGTCCCAGGATCCTGATAAGCTCAAGCCTCCGGCTTTGCTGTATGGAAAGCTGATCAAAGGGGACCCCATGCCCGTACAAGAATTGCAAGAGGATTCCGGGCGGGTGGTGCTGGAGGGCGAGGTAGTCAGCGTAGATACGCGTAGCTTAAAAAACGATACCATGATTCTGTTGTCCTTTGTGCTTACGGACCACGAAGGGTCGGTGTCCTGCAAGGCTTTTGTGGGCAGCAAACCCCGTTCGGGCGAAAGCAAAGAAGAAGTAGAAGAGCGAAACAAAGCGCTGCTAGCCTACATGAAGGCGGGCGCCTGGGTGCGGGTTCAGGGCCAATATCGTTACGATGATTATCAGCGGGAAATGGTAATCATGGCCAGCAACATTATGCGCGTAAGCGCTCCGGTGCGCGAGGATAAGGCGCTTGAAAAGCGGGTTGAGCTGCATTTGCACACCCAGATGAGCGCCATGGACGCTACTGCTTCACCCAGCGAGCTGATAGCTCAAGCGGCCAAGTGGGGGCATAGGGCTATTGCGATTACCGACCACGGCGTGTTGCAAGGTTTTCCCGAAGCTTTCGGCGCGGCAAAGCGCAACAATATTAAACTGATCCCCGGTTGTGAGGGGTATTTAATCGATGACAGCGCCATCGTGGTGGAGGAAGCGGATGAGCGGGATTTGTCTACCGGCACCTATGTGGTGCTGGACGTTGAAACGACAGGGCTCAACAAGTTCCACGATATGATCACCGAAATCGGTGCGGTGCGCATAGAAAACGGCAAGGAAGTTGCCGAGTTTTCTCAATTGGTTAACCCTAAACGCCCCATCCCCGAAAAGGTTGTGGAGCTTACAGGGGTTACCGATGCCATGGTTAGGGACATGCCCACCATAGATCAGGTGATCAAATCTTTTGCCGGATTCTGTGAAGGTGCGGTGTTGGTGGCCCACAACGCTCCCTTCGATATGGCCTTTTTTAAGAGGGCGTTTTTAGGCGCAGGACTGTCCTTTGAATACCCTAAGATGGATACGCTGATCTTTGCGCGCAATCAACTAAAAGATTTGCGCAGCTACAAACTGGGCAATCTGTGCAAACATTTTGGGATACCGCTGACCAAAGCGCACCGAGCGGTGCACGATGCCCGAGCAACCGGGCAGTTGCTCCTTCGGCTGTTGGAGCTGGCGCAGCAAGAGTACAAAGTCAAAAAACTGATCGACCTGAACGGAATTTACTTTGCCGATTCGGGTGGGCGGAGCTATCATATCATTTTACTGGCGGCCAGTCAGCAGGGGATGACCAACTTAAACCGTTTGGTCAGCGCCGCGCATTTGGACCATTTTAACCGCAGGCCGCGTATCCCCAGGGGCCTGATTCAGCGCTACCGGGAAGGGCTGATTATCGGCAGCGCCTGCGAATCGGGCGAGCTGTTTAGGGCGATTGTGGAAGGCCAAGACCAGAAAACGCTGGAAAGAATCGCCAAGTTTTATGATTATCTGGAAATCCAGCCCATCGGCAACAACCAGTTCCTGGTGCGCAATGGTGAAGCCAAGGATGATGAAGAGCTGCGCGATTACAATCGGCGCATCGTGTCGCTGGGGGAAAAACTGAATATTCCTGTGGTGGCGACGGGGGATGTACACTTTAAAGACCCTAAAGATGCCATATTCCGTGCAATTTTAATGGCCAGCAAAGGCTTTGAAGATGCCGACGATCAACCCCCACTCTACTTTAAAACCACCGACGAAATGTTGGAAGAATTCGTCTATTTGGGCGATAAAAAGGCAAAGGAAGTGGTGATTACCACCCCAAATGCCATCGCGGACAAGGTGGGCGACGTATCTTTGTTTGTAAAGCATCCCGAAGGCAAGGAAACCTTTCAGCCGTTTTGGCCCGAAGCCGAGGATGAGATTCGCAGCCTGTCCGAAGGCACCGCCACAAAGGTGTTTGGCAGCCCATTGCCCGATATCGTGCGCAAGCGGCTGGACAAGGAGCTCAAATCGATTATTGGCTATGGTTTCTCCACCCTTTACGACATTTCAGTCAAACTGGTGCAAAAGTCCCTGAACGACGGTTATATCGTTGGCTCCCGGGGTTCGGTGGGTTCGTCCTACGTGGCGTTTCTAACCGGAATCACCGAGGTAAACGCACTGCCGCCCCACTATGTGTGTCCCCATTGCCGGCACAGCGAATTCGATGTGCCGGAACAGTATACTTGCGGCCTGGATCTGCCGGATAAGGTTTGTCCGGAGTGCGAAACGCTGATGAACAAAGATGGATTCAATATTCCCTTTGAAGTGTTCTTAGGATTTGAAGGGGACAAGGTGCCCGATATTGACCTAAACTTTTCCGGTGAATATCAGCCGATTGCCCACAATTATGTAAAAGAATTGTTCGGAGCAGAAAACGTATTCCGGGCTGGCACCATCGGTACTGTGGCAGAAAAAACGGCCTACGGTTATGTATTAAAATACTTGGAAGAGCGCAATTTGGCGGCAAGCAACGCCGAAAAAGAGCGCTTGGCGTTAGGATGTACCGGCGCTAAGCGAACGACAGGCCAGCATCCGGCGGGCATGGTGGTGCTGCCCAAAGGCTACGAAATTTATCAGTTTACGGCGGTGCAGCGCCCGGCAGACGACAAAACCAGCGATGTGATTACAACTCATTACGATTTTAACTCGATGCACGATGTGCTGGTCAAGCTGGACGTGTTGGGCCACGACGATCCGACCATGCTCAGGCGGCTTCAGGACATCACCGGAATCGCGCCGCAGGATGTGCCGCTAGACGATCCCGAGGTGTTTGGGAAAATCATATCGCTCTTTACAGGGCCTGCGGTGTTGGGCATATCCTCGGAGGATATAGGCTGCAAAACTGGCACTTTGGGCATCCCTGAATTTGGCACGCGGTTCGTGCGCCAAATGCTGGAGGACACCAAACCCACTTCTATGGAAGAATTGATTCGAATTTCCGGCTTGTCCCACGGCACCGACGTCTGGCTGGGCAACGCGCAGGAGATCATACGCGCCGGCATAGCGCCGCTGAAAGAGTGTATTTGCACGCGCGACGATATTATGAACCAGCTGATGGCAATCGGCGTGGAGCCCAAGATGGCCTTTACCATCATGGAATCGGTACGCAAAGGCAAAGGGCTAACTGAGGCGATGGAAGCGGCCATGCGGGAGGCCGATACGCCGGATTGGTTCATAGACAGCTGCAAAAAGATAAAATACATGTTTCCCAAAGCCCATGCTGCTGCCTACGTAATGATGGCGCTGCGGATAGCGTATTTCAAAGTATTCTATCCGGTTGCTTACTACAGCTGTTATTTAAAGCGCAACTTGGACTCCTTCGACGGCTCCACCATGATTGCCGAAAACGACACATTGCGTACGCTTTTGCAGCAGATTGAAGAGCTGCCCAGAAACGAGCGCGAGCGCGAGGCTGACCGAGCCACCGTGATGGAAGTATTGATTGAAATGAATGCCCGAGGCATCCGTCTGTTGCCGGTGGATTTGTATGAGTCTCATGCAGATAATTTTCTAATTGTGGACGACACCCATATTCTGCCGCCCTTGAGTTCGCTGCCCGGCCTCGGTTTAAACGCAGCGCTCAATTTGGTGGAAGTGCGCAAGGAAGGGCCGTTTATTTCCCAGGAGGATATGGTGCGAAGGCGCGTGGGCAAGGCGGTAGTGGAAACCCTGCGCTTGAACGGATGCTTGGGCCAACTGCCGGCCACCAGCCAAATAAGCCTGTTTGAAGGAATGATCTAGGAGATTATTATGCAAAAAATCGCCGTTTTAAGCGATATCCATTCCAACTATTGGGCGTTGGAAGCCTGCTTGGAAGATGCAAAAAAGCGCGGCGCAAAATCCTATGTATTTTTAGGGGATTACGTGACCGACTGCGCTTACCCCATGCGCACAGTGGATAGACTTATGGAGCTGTCCGGTCAATATCCTTGCGTGTTTATACGGGGCAATCGCGAAGAATACTTGTTGAGCGGCCATCGCTCTGGCGGAGGCCATTGGGCATATGGCAACTCCCACTCGGGCAGCCTCAAATACACCTACGACAATCTTACGCAACAGGCTTTGGCGTTTTTTGAATCCATGCCGGACTCCAGGGAATTCAGGCTTTCCGGTAGCCCGCCGATTGCATTGTGCCATGCCAAGCCGGATGCAAACAGGGCCAATCCGGTGCCCAACAGCTCTGAAGCACGCCAGGTTTTAAACGCGCTTCAAAGCGATTTGATGCTGTGCGGGCATACCCACAAACAGTTTGAGTTTTCTTTGGGTGGGAAAACGATGGTAAACCCGGGAAGCGTAGGGATCCAAACCGATGGAACACCCGCTGCGCGTTACGCAATGCTTACCATGCAGTCCGGTGTCTGGGTACCTAGATTGCTCAGCGTGGCATACGATTTGGAGAGGACCGTCGCAGAATTGTTTGAGTGCAAATTGCATGAATTGGCGCCTACTTGGACGCGCTTGATCATCGCGATGCTGCGCACCGGTTTTGAATGCGGCCCCCTATGCATCCGTTTGGCGCGCGAGCTGGAATCGAAAAGCACGGGGCAAAACTCGCCCGACGGCATTCCGGAACAGTATTGGTGCGAGGCAGCCGATCGGTTGTGCATTGAACCACTTTAAAATGTGCTTGACTGCAGCCATCTTTAAAATGTAACAGTGATTAAAGAAGCAGGATAGAGTTACCGTCATATCTTCTTGAGTTTATGCGGCGGCCGGCAAGCGCTTTGGTGGCACATTGCAATCAAATGTGATAAAATAGAAAATCAGTAAGTGTGTACAGGAGAGTGTTATGCCTAAAATCAATTGGTACCCGGGACAT
Organism: uncultured Oscillospiraceae bacterium; assembly: GCA_964346145.1. GTDB lineage: Bacteria > Bacillota > Clostridia > Christensenellales > Aristaeellaceae > CAYFTL01. The sequence continues at coordinate 12,213 of CAYFTL010000038.1, forward strand.
ATGGCCAAGTCGCGCCGCATGCTCAGCGAACAAATGAAAGCGGTGGATGCGGTGATAGAGCTATGCGATGCGCGCGCCCCCCTTGCGACGCGCAATCCGGATTTGGATCAGCTGTGCTCAGGCAAAGAGCGCATACTGGTGCTCAACAAAGCCGATTTGGCCGACGACCGTGTAACCGATCGCTGGTTAAGCTATTACGCCGACCAGTTTGAATATGTAACCAAATTTAAATCTACCGGCGGCAAAAAGCGGGAGATCCTCAAGCGGATTGAGGTAGCCACCGCCGAGCAAGTAGAACGGATGAAAAAGCGGGGCGTCAACAAAACCGTCCGGCTGATGGTGATTGGCATCCCGAATGTGGGGAAATCCACCTTCATTAACTGTCTGTATGGATCGGGCGTTACCAAAGCCAGCGATCGCCCCGGCGTCACCCGCTCTAAGCAATGGGTGAAGGTGGGGCGCTATTTGGAGCTGCTGGACACCCCGGGCATGCTTTGGCCCAAGCTGGAAGATCAACAATCTGCGCGCATCCTCGCCTATCTGGGTTCGGTGCGCGATGAGGTAATGGATGGCGAAGCGCTGGCCATCGGCTTGTTGGAACTGTTGATGGAAGAGGCGCCTGCGGAAACGGCAGCCCGTTTTAAGTTGCCGGAAGGTGCGGCCGAACTTAGCGCCTATCCGTTGTTGGAGGCCGCTTGCAAAGGGCGGGGTTGGTTGCTTTCGGGCGGACGCTATGATACCGAGCGCGCGGCAGCGTTGGTGTTGGATGAGTTCCGCGGAGGCAAGGTGGGCAAAATCAGCCTGCAGCAGCCGCCCAAACGCTAAGAGTTTCATTCGGGAGGCAAAGTATGGGGGCTAGAGAGACGCTTCAGGAAAAACTTGCACGCTTGACCCAAATTGAGCGGCAGCTGTGGTCGCAGGGCCAAGCGGTGGCCGGAATCGACGAGGTGGGGCGCGGACCGCTGGCCGGTCCGGTGGTGGCCGCTTGTATTATCGTGCCGGAGGACAAGCTGGTGCTCGGCGTGGATGACTCTAAAAAATTGAGCGAAAAGCGCAGAGAAGCCGTTTATGCAGAGCTTATACAAATGGCAGATTATATGGAGCTCGGTTGGGTTGAGCCCGAAGTTATCGATCGGATCAACATATTGAATGCAACCAGGCTTGCTATGGAGCAGGCGGCGGTGGGCGCTGTGGGCAGCTATTTTTTAGTGGATGCCATGGAAGGATTGAAGTTGCCCGGCACGCTGCGCAGCATCGTCCACGGCGATGCCAATAGCTATATGATCGGTGCGGCTTCTATCGTGGCCAAGGTGCGCCGCGATCGCTACATGGCAGAATTGCATAAGCAGTATCCGGTATACGGGTTTGACAAGAATAAGGGCTACGGTACGGCGGCCCATATCAAAGCCCTTCGCGAACACGGCCCCTGTTCGGCGCACAGAAAAAGCTTCATTAAAAAATTCTGGCAGGAAACTTAAACATGAGCAGACGCAGCGTGGGCGCACAATATGAACAGCGTGCATCCCAATATCTGGAAAACCTGGGGGCTAAGGTGCTGGAGAAAAATTTTATAGCGCCGGGGGGCGAAATCGATCTGATCGTTGCAATGGATCAACACTTGGTGTTTGTCGAAGTAAAGGGCAGGTCTTCCAGCCGCTTCGGTTGGGCTGCTGAGTCGGTGACTCTTTTGAAACAGAAAAGAATTTCTGCGGCAGCCTTTTACTATTTATCGGAAAGTGCATGTCCGGAAATGCCGGTCCGGTTTGATGTCGTTGCGATCGATGGCGACAAATTGATTCACATAAAAAGTGCATTCGATTTTGTCGATTTGGAATAGAAGTTAAACAATTGAGAGGCGAATTTCTATAATGAAAGAAATGCAATCCATATTTCGCGGTATGAACGGAGGTTTGCTGAACATGAACAGGCGTATCAAATTTTTGTCGGCTGTCTTGCTGGCATGCTTGCTTGTACTAACATTTTCAGCTGGGGTTGCGCAGGCAAAAAATGACCAAAATTTGCTAGAGAACGGCAATATTGAATCCTTCGATGCAGAAGATCAGCTGTCGGCCTGGTACCCCGATGTATGGGATACCGACGAAGAGCTATCCAAATTGGTGGTCGAGGTTTCGGACTACGATGACGGATTCTGCCTTTCAGTGGAAAATATTGGGGCCAACGATGCGCGTTATCAGCAGGATGTGCTCGTAGAGCCTGATAGCATGTATCGCTTCAGCGCAATGGTTAAAGCCGCGGGTTGCGATCCCGACGAAGCGGGAGCAGGCCTGTCGATCGCTTATAGCCAGGCGACTTCCGATTACCTATACGATACAAACGGAGCATGGGTTTTGCTGGAAGTATATGGCCAAACCGGCGGCGATCAGACCGAAATGAGTGTCATGGCCAGGGTGGGCGGCTACAGCTCTTTGAACACTGGCAAAGCTTGGTTTGACGATTTGCGCCTGGAAAAAGTAGATAGCCTTCCTGAAGGTGCAGTGCTAAACGATTTTAGCACCATCGCACCTGCCACGCCGGAGGTCGATGAAGACCGCACGGTAGACTACACTGCGCATTTTATGCTCATTGCGCTACTGTTTGCAGTGCTGGTGACCATGTTTGCAATGCGCACCAACGCAGGCAAGGTGAAGCTGGGCAACAGCCACAATCAGGTGCGCAATATATTGCTTTTGTGTTTTGCCTTTGCACTGTTGATCCGAATGGGCATTGCCATGTCTGTGCGCGGCTATCCCAATGATATGAGCTGCTTTGAGGGCTGGGCGGAGCGCATGTATGAAACCGGCCCGATAGGTTTCTACAGCGATGGCTACTTTTGTGACTATCCTCCCGGGTATATGCTAGTACTCTGGATTCTGGGCGGTTTGCGCAACTTCTTCGGGTTGCCTTTTAGCATTGCCTACGATAGCCCATTGCACTGGCTTTTGATCAAGTCGGTGCCCATCGCTTGTGACTTGGCGGTTGCGTGGATCATTTACAACGTTAGCCGCCGCTCCTTGGGCGAAACCTCCGCCGGCATGTTGGCGTTGTTTTTTGCCTTCAATCCGGCTGCGATCGTAAACTCTGCAGCCTGGGGACAAATTGATTCGGTGCTGACCTTGCTGCTTTTGTTGACGGCAATTCAGCTGGTTCGCAAGCAGTGGAAGATTGCCTTGCCTTTGTATGTGTTGGCGGTGTTGATCAAGCCCCAAGCGCTGATGTTTGGACCGCTGGGATTAATTGTTCTAATCGCTTCTTTCGTATGGGAAAAGGATAAGATAGCGCTACTGAAAAATGTTTTGATCGGCTGCGCCGCTTCGATCGGGCTGGCTTTGGCCGTAATCGTGCCTTTTTCAATGCATCAGCCTTGGCACTGGCTGATTGACAAATACAAAGAAACCCTGAACTCATACCCTCATCTCGTGCTAAATGCCTGTAATCTGTACACGCTATTGGACATGAACTGGGTGGACCTGGCTGAAACTCCGCTGGGGCTTAAGATATTTTCTTGGGCGTCCTATGTGTTGTCCTTTGGCTACGCGGCATTTCTGTACTTTAAAGGCAAGCGGCAGGGCACAGAACCTTTTCACCTCAAAGGCAAAAGTCAAGATCACAAAAAATTGTTTTTGATTTGTGCGATGCTGCTGGTTATGCTGTTCGCATTCGGTGCAAAAATGCACGAACGCTATGTGTTCCCGGCCATCGCCATGCTGCTGGTGGCCTATGCCATTTGCCGAGATGCACGGGTGTTGTTGGCTGCACTTCTATTGTCTTTAACCCAGTTTTTAAATGCTGCTTTGGTGCTTCAATCGCGGCATTTGCAAAACAGTCAACAGGTGATCAACGCGATCGTCAGCCTGCTAAATGTATTGTTGGCCGGCGGCCTAGCTTGGGTGTCTTGGGATGTTTGCATCAAAGGCCGGATTTATACGCTGGATGATTTGGGGTTTGGCGATAGCACTTCGCCGGTTTCCGACAAGAACATTGCGGCGGCCACTTTGTTTTCGCCGCCCAACCACAAGCTGAAACTCACCCGGTGGGATGTGCTGATTGTTGCCGGGTTAACGCTGGTGTATTCGTTCATTGCTTTTTACAATCTGGGCACCACCAGCGCGCCTCAGACCAGCTGGACCAGCACCGCACCCGGTGAAGAAATTACCTTTGACCTAGGAGAGAAGCGCGAGTTTACCATGGCCTATTTTGGCGGCATAGCCGACTCAACCTTTTCGGTAGAGTTCTCCGACGATGGCCAGAACTGGAGCGAGCCGCACCTGGCGCTTTACAGGCAGGGAGAAATTTTTCGCTGGCTGTGGTATGAGCCTCACACGTGGGATGAGGAGGCCGACAAGCTGGTGCGCTATTATGAGCCGTATACCGATGAGAACGGAGACGATTCATTGCGCGGCTTGCCGGGCAATAACGATGCACAAAGCGATCTTAAGGAGCCAACCTTATACGATGACTATATACAAAAAGCCCGCTTTGTGCGCTTTATAGCCCAAGAAGGTGGGCTGGTGCTCAACGAGGTTGTCTTTCTGGACAAGGAAGGCAAACCCTATCCCATTGCATCGGTTCAGTCCTCCGGGGGCGATCCCTCAATCAAAAACGATCCCATAAAACTGATCGATGAGCAGCAGACCGTACCCGTGCATCCCTCTTACCTGAACAGTACATACTTCGATGAAATCTACCATCCGCGCTCTGCGTACGAGCATTTAAACGGAATCTATCCGATTTATGAATGGACACATCCGCCGCTGGGCAAAGTGATCATGTCGATCGGTATCGCGCTGTTTGGCATGTCGCCCTTCGGTTGGCGGTTCATGGGTACGGTAATGGGGATATTGATGGTCCCTGCCATGTATTTAACGGTTAAGCAGCTGCTTAAGCGCACCGATCTTGCGTTTATAGGCACCTTTTTAATGGCTTTTGATTCTATGCACTTTGCTCAGACACGCTTGGCCACCATAGATTCCTATTCGGTTTTCTTCATTATGATGATGTATCTGTTTATGTTCAGGTACTGTCAGATGAGTTTTTACAAACAGAACCTAAGGAAAACCTTGGTGCCGCTGGCGCTGAGCGGTCTGTTTATGGGGCTGGGTTGCGCGACAAAATGGATCGGAATCTATGCAGCCGCCGGCTTGGCACTGCTGTTCTTCTACACGCTTTATCGAAGGTTTGCCGAATACCGCTTCGCAAAAGAAAACGCCCAAACTTTTGAAGGCAGCGAGCGGGTTATCGCCGAACGGGCGGTGCGCACTTTCTGGAAAAATACCGGCATCACAATTGTCTGGTGCATTTTATTCTTCGTAATTGTTCCCCTGGTGATTTATTACTTCTCATATTCTTGGTCTTTTGATCCAGATGAGGGGCTTTCTATCAGCGGCGTAATTGATGAACAAATGCGCATATTCCGTTACCATTCTGGGCTTTCGGCTAGGCATCCTTACGAATCCCATTGGTACCAATGGTTGATCAACAAGCGCCCCATGTTCCTATATGATGGTAGCGAGTATTTCGATGGCATGGTTTCCTACATTTATACCATGGGCAATCCGGCCGTTTGGTGGGTTGGCCTGGCAGCAATGATCTTTGCCATCAGCCGCCTTTTCATCAACGATGGCGAACGGGATCGACGCTACGTGCTGGTAGCCATAGGTTATTTATCTCAGCTGGTCCCCTGGATGTTCGTATCTCGCTCCATATTCATCTATCATTACTTTGCCAGCGTTCCGTTTATGATCGTGGGCATCGTGCTGCTGTTGGATTGGATTAGGAAGAAGAACGTTCAAGCGTTTAAAGTAACGGCAATCGTTTATCTGTGTATCGTATTGGGATTCTTTATACTGTTTTATCCTCTGGTTTCGGGCATGCCCGTACCGGTAGACTACATTGGGCTGAAGCTATTTCGGCTGATATCTTAAATCACAACCATTCAGGTCATGCCGTTGGTATGACTTGAATGGTCGTTTTATGGAGGTTTGAACAGATGCTGTCCAGCATACAAAGCTTCGGGCTTCAAGGAATTGAAGGATTTTTGGTGTGCGTAGAAACCAACATTATGGCAGGCCTCCCGGGTTATGAGGTGGTGGGCCTGCCCGGAGCAGCGGTAAAAGAATCCCGGGAGCGGGTGCGCTCAGCCCTTAAAAACAGCGGTTTTGCATATCCCACCAGCAGGATCACGGTGAACTTGGCGCCGGCCGATATCAAAAAAGAGAGTCCGGCTTTTGATTTGCCCATCGCCCTTGGGCTCTTGTCGGCTTCCGGCCAGTTAGCACTCCAGAATATGGCCCGGATCGGCGCGGTGGGGGAGTTGTCTCTAGATGGCAGCGTGCGGTCGGTTCGCGGCGCCCTGTCCATGGCAATTTGCGCGCGGGCGGCTGGGATCAAACAGCTGCTGGTGCCTATGGCCAATGCAGCCGAATTACGCTGTATTTCGGGCGTATCCATCGTTGCTGTAGAATCGCTGTTTCAAGCGGCAGCTCATCTGTCGGGTGCCGATGTATTATCTCCGATAGATGTCGAAAGCTATGAGCGTTTGTTGGAAAAACGCAATTTTTCTACCGACTTTGCCTATGTAAAAGGGCAGGCCAGCGCCAAGAGAGCGCTGGAAATTGCGTCAGCCGGCGGGCATAATGTGCTCATGGTAGGGCCGCCCGGATCGGGAAAAACCTTGCTCGCCCGATGTCTGCCTTCGATTTTGCCCGATATGACCTTTGACGAAGCGTTGGAGGTAACCCGAATCCACAGCGTGGCGGGCAGCGTGCTGGAAAGCGGTTTGCTCACCGAGCGTCCGTTTCGCTCGCCTCACCATACGGCATCCCAGGCGGCGCTGGTGGGTGGGGGCAGCAAGGCCATGCCCGGGGAGATATCCAAGGCCCACCAAGGCGT
>CAYFTL010000039.1:0-18577 GCA_964346145.1 uncultured Oscillospiraceae bacterium
ATTAGCTCAGTTGGTAGAGCACCTGACTCTTAATCAGGGTGTCCAGGGTTCGAGTCCCTGATGACCCACCAGCAAAAAGCCTCGCAAATCCTTGTAATTACTGGATTTACGAGGCTTTTTCTATTTCGAGTGTATTTTCAAATTCGGTATAAATCGGTGTGTTTTTGGTTGTCTTCGTGAAAACATGCAAGTCATAATGCAATTTGTACTCCAACTCTTTGCTGATAATACCACCCAAATTTGTATTGCACAACTTTTACATAGACATGTACTAATGTTCCTACCCAAACAAACCTCTTGAACCTAGTAACTTCCCTCACTATCCTTGTTTCGTTTAGAGCGCCTATCTTTTATCCCGTAACCCAACCGTCCCAATTTTATCAAGAATACCGACGACCAATATGGTTAAGCGATAGAACATTATCATCTCATCTCGTTTCTCCCGCTCAATGTTTGAATTCGAAATCAAAGCCGATGTTCTTACTTTTTCCTCTTTTCTAAGCGACGGCGCACTAAAATGAAAAGTCTTTTTTTCCTTCAATGCGCTTATAGCCATCCGATCGATCCATTCAAATGTTAGCATCATATCGGATAGTTCCTCATACACAAGTCGCGGAAACCTCGAATATCTGTAAGCTTTTAGAATATATTTATATTGTTTATTCTTCATTATATCACCGACCAATGCTAAAATTTCATAATTTATATAATGGATGCAAGCATACCATTTCCAAAGTATAAGAGATCAGATATTACTTAGCAAGCAAACAGCCATATATTCCTGTGTATGCTTGGTGACTACGATCTGTCTAGCACAAAAAATAACCAATGCTGGTTACCGTCAGCACAGCATTTGCCTCCACCATTTCCAGTTCATACTGAGCCAATCATGAACCACCATGATCATTTTCATTCACAATATACCAGGCATCCTAGTATAATAAGCTTAAACGTAATGCATTTTTGTTTTGATTGATCTTATTCCCTCTTGCACATCACTTTCCGCCAGGCAAGTCAAAATATTTGGTTTGCCTACACCATCTTCTGACTTATTTAAATAGTTAAAACAAATGTCGAAACCGTCTCTTTTATAATAAATAAAAAATAATCCAAACACCTAGGTCTTGTCACACGTCTTATTGGTGAAAGAGGCAACCGCCGGATACCATCAACTTGAATAGGAGGTACGCGAAATGACCGTTGAACAGCTCTACCGTCAATGCACAGATGAAATAGAATATAGCATGGTTTCCTTCTGCGGCGACAGAGAGCTGGCAAAAGATGGCAGACAACAGGCATTTTTACAAGCAGTACTACGGCGCCAGTTGCTTGAAAACATGCCTGAAGAAGCAGCCAAAGCCTAGCTTTTTGCTACGGCCAGAAATTTTATTTTAGACGAAATCCTAAAGAAAAAAAGATGGGTGTTGACCGGCGAAGACTATCTTTTTGAAGCCGAAGTCCTTAATGTCTTTGATCAGGTGGAAATGAACAGCCTCATAGAAAAACTTCCTTCCCCTCAAAAGGAGATTGTGGTGTTGCGCTACTATAGCCGGCTAAACGCGACGCAAATCGGACAGATGATGGAAATGGAGCCTTCTACCGTTCGCTATCACCTTAGCCAAGGCATTAAAAAAATGAAAGTTTCACTTGAGTAGCTAAAAAAACAAAACCAACGAAAAGGAGAATCGTAATGGAAGATACAAGAAAAAAAGCAACTATCAACTGCGGAGGCGCAATTATACTGAACAGGGACTTGGGAGAACTTGGTGCTTTTGCAGGTGGAATGATTAATGCAGGCAGTTTGCTGGCCAGCAGAGAAGCCTATCAAAATTTGCTGGCCCAAGGATTCAGCATGAACACCGGAAGCACCAGTATTGTCGAATTCAAAGGAAAAGCTTTGATTTATGAAGATGGAAAACAGCTGCTCAGCGCCAACGAAGCAGACCTGAAAGGCAATTTTATTGTTGTTAAAGGCGACCTTATCTTACCCGCAACCAAGGCTCCTAACCTTTCGCAGATAGACGGCTTATACGTAATGAACACTTTATACCATCCGCAAAGCCTTCCCCTTGCCCACATAAACGGTTTGAAGTCGACAAAAACAAAATCTTACCCTGATGAAAGCATTTTTATGGACAATGACAACGTCGAACTGGATGAGACCCTGTTTTCGAAACTGAATAATGATACGACTTATGTTGTAAAAGGCACTTTGGCGGTAACCGATCCATCGCTTAGCCAGATAAAAGACAGCAGAGGGATACGGTTCGTTGCCGAGGATTTAACGATAAGGGAGGAGTATTTGGCTGCTTTCGGAGATATCGACGCCAAAAAAAGAACGGTTATTCCCCAAGGGTATGCGTTGATACAAAATGATATCATCTTAAACGCTACCACCCACGCCATTTATGGAGATAAATTGTACATTATGGGGGATTTCCTGATACAGCCCAAGGGAACCGATTATTTAAACATGTTCAGTTCCATTATTGTTGACGGAAGTGCACAGTTGACCATCCATGCCGTTGCTCTGTTTAGAAAAATCGGCAAAGCCAGCGAAATAAAAGTGTTTGAAGGCGAACTGATGCAGGCAAACGGCAGGATCCTCTATTCGCATGATGTGTTGGCGGGACTTAAGCAAGCAGGCATTCAGTACACCCTTTGGATAAATGGGTATTTAACTTTCGATGAAACGGTAGATAGTGAAGATTTGGATGCCTTTATCAGCATCAGCTGCAACGGGCTTGTGGCGGCGTCGCCCGCCTCAATGGGCGCAGTGCAGCAAAAGCTGGATAGCTTAAACGGACAGCTTTTGCCTTATGTGAAAGGTCACACCTACGAACAAGACCTGATTGAGAATGCGAAAATGATCAACACCGGAGCACTGATTATAATTTAAGGATACGCAAACGGCTGTTCATCTATATCTCTGAGGTACCTGTTGCCGATGGTCAAGCAAAGTCCCTCGCAAATCTATATTTGCGAGGGACTTTGCACTTTCATACGTAGCAAGCCGGTTCACGCGCACAATAGCAGTAAAACCAAATTATTCCCCAACATAAAAAACCGCCCAAGTTTACTAACACAAGCCCATACCGCCGTTGTTTTTGCTTTCGCGTCTTGTTTTGAACTACACATAAACAAGCGTCGGCTATCGACAACCCTCACGGTGCACCTGCGTCTTGCTAATCGTCTTAACCCTAAAACACGGCCACTGCAACCGGCCCGGCCACCCTTGCCCTCTCCAGCAAGTTCCTGTCCTTGCGGCGACACCCAATATGGCCATATGATCGACATATGAAAATACTAAATCAATCTTTGTGTAACCGAAGCGGCTCCATCCTCAAACAAAATATGTCCATACGCGCCATTGACAATTTGCATTTGGGGCGGAATATGGCCTATGTCTGCATCAAAAATCACAGGAATATTTAGCCCTCCCAATCCCTGCGTCAGCGCATCTACCAAAGTGAAATCCTGAGAATCCGAATAACCATCGGCCCGCCCGTATATTACGCCATTGCAGTGCTGAAACCAGCCGCATTCCCGCATTTGCCAAAGGGTCCTATATATATCCGATGCTTGCATTTCGCAGCTTTCAAGCGTCCAAACAAATCCATCGCTTTTGTATCGCTCTATAAAATGCTCCACCGAGGCGAATCTGGTTCCAAGAATTTTGCCTAGCGTGTCCATACAGCCGCCAATCATACGTCCGGAAAAATCGAATTTCGCGTTGCCATTAAGCGCCTTCCAACGGCTGGGCTTATCCAAATTATAAATCGCACCCTCGATGTCCGGCCCCTCATATACGCCCCAAAACGGCGCACTGCGTTGCGTCGTTTCGGTACTGGATAGCACATCAAACAATCTTCCGTCGCTCTCGTGTATCTTAGCATATCCCAGGTTCATAAAATTCGACCCATGTACCGTGCCCATATTACCGTTAACCGTCAGCACAAAGGTAAGCGTAGAGATATCAGAATAGCCACACACCCACTTGGGCTGCAAAGCCGATAGCCTTTCAAAATCAATATGCTCTAGCATATCCATGAGAAACTCCCCGCCCCAGGGCGGAATAATAGCCGCAACGCTCGGATCTTCATACAAGCGCATAAATTCAGCTGCCCGGGTTTTCGCATCGGCGCTGACACACTTTTGATTTTTGCGGACGGATGCGGACTCTAAAACCGAGTAACCCAGCTTTCCCACATTTAATTTCGCTTTATCTAGGCGCGGGAATAGGCTTTCTGGCACTCCGGAGGACGGCGCACAAACGCCGATTACATCTCCATATTTCAATAGATTTGGATAAATCAAAAAAATCACTTCCTTGTCTAGCTGTAGTCTCAAAATATCGACATCTTATTTTCACACAATTTCAAGTTCGGATTTGTCCTATTATACCATATCAGTGCCGCCCTGCAATATCGATCATTTCTGGATCTATTCATGCTACTGCCCTTAGCCATCAAACGCCTTCTATCTTTTATGTGAACAACCACTCTCCGAGAACAAATAAATAACGGGATATACCGTTTGTATATCCCGTTAAAAATACATTGCGCTATCGGCCGACCTTTACCACACCGCCGGAAGCCGGATAGGAGCTTTTTACAAACTCTTCCCGCTTAATCTCGTTTCCGTTTTTGTCGTAGTACACCTTATACGCCGTCGCTCTATAACCTTTGCGCGCACCTTCAACCACTTTGCGTTCTCCCGGTGCCAAACTGCTGTCCTTGATCACCCGCGCCTTGTTGGAAGAAGTCGTACCCGTTCTCTTGGATTCAATCTTGATGGTTACCCCATCGTCCAGCTGCTTGCCATAAACCCCAATAACCACTTTCTTTTTGCTGTTTAGTTCAGCCTTTAAATATATGGTTTCATTGGTGTTGTTTTTAAACTTCAAGTCCTTGTCGGGCCAATTCACGGCCGCGTCTTTGCCAATATCCACATAGGATACCGGCCGGGAGTGAGGATGACATTCTACAATTTCCAAATCGGCCTTGGCAACCGCGTTGAACAGCGTGGTCGAAACTTGGCAAATGCCTCCACCCACCCCGGAATCCAGCATTCCGTTGCTGAATACGCCGGCTTTCTTATATCCCCGATCGGTCGTTCTTTCCCCTACCACTTCGTTGAACGAGAACACTTCGCCGGGCTTCAGCTCAAAACCATCGATTGCTTTGCAGGCAATCTTTATGTTGGTCAGCCTGTTGCTGCTGGAGCTGGAAGCGCTGGTGGTCGCAGAAGTAATTTTGCCATATTGCTGTTCCAAGGTTTTAACTGTAACTTTGGGCTGCACCGGCCGGAAATCAAGCTGAAGATTGTGAACGCCAAGATTGCCGTCCAGCGCATCAAAAATCCGCTGCGATACCGCTTCAATGTCCAATTCAAATCCTTCCTGCTCGCTCGTATATATAAGGGTTCCATTCTCGGCATCAAATCCGCTCACCTTTGCATCGGAACCCTTGTGTCCAACTTCTTGATTAATCTCACTGATTCGTTGTTTTATTTTTTCAGGATCATACCCGCGTTCAATCCTGTAGGTGTGTTCGTTCTGGTCAATGGCATTAATAAATTCATATCTGCTTTCCAAGGAGCCTGAACGCCCAATCGCAAAAGCGTGCTTCAAAACCTGTTGATAGTCGCTATGATAACCGATGTCTTCACTGCTTAAAGTCCAGCTCCTGCCTTCGTACTGCATATTGATCTGAATGCCGGAAGCGATTTCATTCTCCCGCTCACTCCACAATTGCAGCGCCTGGTTGTAGCTCATCTGGGACATATCGGTGCCCTCGACGGTGATCCCCTTATAAAACCTTTCGGTATTCACCGCGTTGCGCATTTGCGCAAATGCCACGTAGTTGCGCGTTTCTGAAACCACAACATAGCCGGCCATAATTAACACAATGCTCATCAACGTAATGACAGGAGCAGCCCACCATTCCTTCTGCTTGCTTCGCTTTGGTGGCCTTTTTCGCTTTTTTTTGCCTGCGCTTGCTTTCTTAACCGCCGCACGATTCGGCGAGCTTTTTGAAGAGGGCGTCTTCCCTTCAAGGTTCGTCCCTTTGCTCAATCGTTTTTCCTTTTCCATGGACATTTCCCTTTACTATATTGATATGCTGTTCAACTTCAGAATACAAAAAATCGTTCTACTATGCTTGACGCCATCGCAAACAAAATGGTTCCAAAATTATTCTTTATGCCTTATGTGATACGAAATAATCATCAACGAATCAGACAGATGCATGTTCTGCAAGGCGACATCGTCCGGCACATTCAAGTCCACCGGGGCGTAATTCCAAATTCCTTCAACGCCGCCAGCAACCAATATGTCGGAAATCTTTTGTGCATCCGCAGCCGGAGCAGTGATTATGCCGATTTTTATGGTATGGCTCTGCAAATATCGGCCGAGCTCTTCAACCGGGAACAGCGGCATATCCTCTACCATTGAGCTTACCCGCTCGGGATACTTGTCAAACATGGCTTCGACACAATAACCCAAATCCCGGAATCCCAAATATTTGGCTAACGCTTGGCCCACGTTTCCGGCCCCCACGATTACCATCGGGTACTTTTGATCCAAGCCCAAAATATGCCCAATCTGCTCGCGTAAATCCGTCACGTTGTATCCATAACCCTGTTGACCAAATTCACCGAAACAGTTGATATCCTGCCTGATCTGAGAAGCCGTCAGACCCATCCTGCTGCCCAATTCCTGGGAAGATATCCGCACCATTCCCTTTTCTTCTAAATCTGTCAAGTAGCGGTAATACCCTGGCAGACGTTTTATCACAGAGTTTGAAACTTTTCCCGAACCATTCACTGCGTTCCCCTCCAAACTTTGTAGAAATTTTCACATACATTATTATAAACAAAAAAACGCATTCTGTGTGTGGCAATACCATAATTAACCAAAACTGAACAGGCAGTGTCCCATAAACAAAAGATTGCCTTGTATAAAAACAAAACAACCTTTTGATTAATCCTATAAAAAGTCTATAAATCTTACCCGCTAAAGCACGATCTCCTCGGCCTGATCTTCCAACACTTTTCCCAGCAGTTCAAGAATTGCATCTTTGCCGGTCTCATCCCTGGAAGAAAAGGGGATAATGTCCCACGGTTGAATCTGCAGGGTGCGGCTGATTACCGGAAGGCTGCGCGCGCATTCGGCTTTGGAAAGCTTATCAGCCTTGGTGCCTATAACCGTAAAGGGAATGCCGTAGTGGCGCAGATATTCCACCATGGTTAGATCGTCGTTTGTGGGCTTGTGGCGCATATCCACCAGCTGCAAAACGTGGCGCAGCCACTGGCTTCCCGTCAGGTAGGATTCTATCAACCCCGACCACTTGGCCTTTTCCTCTTTGGATACACGGGCAAATCCATATCCGGGCAAATCCACCAACATTAACATCTCGTTGATTCTATAAAAGTTGATCAACCTGGTTTTGCCCGGCTCGCCGGAAGTGTGCGCCAGTTTTTTGTTGGATGCCAATCTGTTAATCAGCGAAGACTTGCCTACGTTGGATTTACCTACCATCGCAACCTCAGGCAACCCGGTTATCGGGTGCCCCTGCATATTGCCCATTGAGGTCACAAACTCTGCTCGCCTAATTACCATATTTCCTCCTAATAATGCAGCACCGTCTGAATGGCCTCGCTGGCTTTGCCCATAAAGCGAATGTCTATCTTGCTGCGCACTTCCTCAGGCAGTTCATCTAAGTCTTTGGCGTTTTCGTTGGGCAGCAGTACGGTCTTGATCCCCATCCGTTGTGCAGCCATCACTTTTTCTTTCACACCGCCGATCGGCAGCACCTTGCCCAGCAAGGTCACTTCGCCAGTCATCGCCACATCCTGGCGCGCAGGCTGCCCGGTCATCGCCGACAGCATGGCACAGGTCATCGCCACGCCAGCCGAGGGCCCGTCCTTGGGTACCGCGCCTTCCGGTACGTGGATGTGTAAATCGTGTTTCTTCACAAAATCGTCGGCCAGGTTGTACTCGCCGGAATGCATGCGAATGTAGCTCAGCGCGGTGCGCGCCGATTCCTTCATGACGTCGCCCAGCTTGCCTGTGAGCTGAATATCCCCATTTCCGGGCATTACAGCCACCTCAATGGGCAGCGTCTCCCCGCCCACTGCCGTCCAGGCCAAACCGTTGACCATGCCGACCGTAGGCGCCTTCTCCAGCTCATCGTGCAAATAAATTTTCGCACCCAACAGCTCATGCAAATCGTTTCGTTTCACCGTAACGCTCGCATCGGGGGCGATGGTACCATCGGCAAACTTGACCGCAATTTTTCGGCATATGGTGCCCAACAGCCGTTCAAGCCGACGCACACCCGCTTCGCGCGTATACCCTTCCACAATTTCCTGCAATACGCGCTCGCTTATCTTCACTTGGTTCTTCTCGAGTCCATGTTCTTTTAACTGCTTTGCCAACAAATATCGCTTAGCAATCTGCACTTTTTCTTGGTATGTGTAGCTGCCTATTTCAATGACTTCCATCCTGTCGCGCAGCGGCGCAGGGATGGTGTCCAGCGTGTTTGCCGTGGTCAAAAACAGCACTTTAGACAGATCCAGCGGCACATCCAAATAATGATCCTTAAACGTGTTGTTCTGCTCGGGATCCAGCACCTCAAGCATGGCCGAAGAGGGATCCCCTCTGTAGTCGCTGGACAGCTTGTCAATCTCGTCAAACAAAAACACAGGGTCCATCGACTCGGCCTGCTTGATTTCGGTGGCGATGCGCCCGGGGATCGCACCGATGTAGGTGCGCCTGTGTCCGCGGATTTCAGCCTCATCTCGAACGCCCCCCAGCGACATCCGCGTAAAATTGCGGCCCAAAGCGCTAGCAACCGAACGTGCAATCGAGGTCTTTCCCACGCCTGGCGGTCCTACCAAACACAAAATAGGCCCCTTCATATCATTTTTTAGCGACAATACGGCCAAGTATTCCAAAATGCGTTCTTTTACTTCCTTCAGTCCGTAATGATCCGCATCCAAAACCTTGCGCGCTTTGTTTAAATTGATTGGCTTTGCCGTGTGCACCGACCAGGGCATGTCCAGCAACCATTCCACATAGCTACGGCTGACGCTGGCTTCGGGAGCGCCTTGGGGCATGTAACCCATGCGCTTGAGCTCGCGCGCTGCCTTGTCGTGCGCCTCCTGAGGCATGTCGGATTTCTCCAACCGCTCGCGCAAATCGTCCAGCTCGTTGGCATCGTCATCGCCCAACTCAGCCTGAATGCTCCTGATTTTTTCGCGCAGAAAATAATCCTTCTGATTCTGTTCGATCTGCTGCACCGTTGAATCCTGAATGCGTTTTTCAATGGTTTGAATCTCAAGCTCGCGTGACAAAACAGCTGCAACCTTACGGATTCTATCCGATACATTGATCGAATCCAAAATCTCTTGCTGATCTTCGGTTTCCCCAAACAAATACCAGGCCACAAAATCGGCAAGCGCGCCCACATCTCGCTCGGCGGATATGTTACTACTGTCAATATTCGTATTGGTGCGCAGACCCGCCAGCTTTTTGATAAGTTTTTTGACGATCCTGGCGTACGCAGCGTCTTCCACTTTGTTCTGCTCTTCGTAGTAAGAGGAGACCGGCTGCACTTTGGCAACTATGCCGCCCTCTTCTTCGCCCATGCCCATGATAAGAGCCCGGCTCTCGCCTTCGGCCAACACCCGCAGCACGCCATCGGGCATCTTCAGCACTTGCTTTATTTGCAAAGTCAGACCCATATCATATAGGTCGCTTCGACCGGGCGTCTCCACGTCAAACCGGTGTTGTGTAACCACAAAAACACGCCTGTCGGTTTCCATCGCCTTTTCCAAGGCTGCGATGGATTTTTCCCTTCCAATGTCAAAATGGGAAATAATATTTGGAAACAATACCAAACCCTTCAGCGGGATTAACGGCAATTGTTGCGTTTCCAGCGTTGATTTTTTTTCTTGCACAGAAAAAATCCTCCTTAACCATTACCTTGTAATTATACTGGGCGCGTTATACAAAATCAAGTTGCAGCGCTTTTCCGCCTTCTATACCCAATAAACTTAAACTTGCCGCCACATTTACGCTGTGGTAAAATCATAGAAAAGGAAAAAGGCGGCGAACAATGTGAAACCTTTTCTGGATGCATTAAAAGAACAAGTCCTCTTATTCGACGGTAGTATGGGGGCGCTCTTAAGCTCTATGGGTCAAATCTCCGATTGCCCAGAGCTGCTCAACATAGAAAAACCTGAATTGATTGAATCCATCCATGCCAGCTATATTAATGCTGGCGCTAATGTAATTATAACCAATAGTTTGGGTTCCAACGCAGCTCAATTGGAAAAAGCCGGACTCGGCCACCGCTCCGAAGAACTTACCCAGGCCGCGGTCAAAAACGCCTGCAAAGCTTCGGCCAATTTGGCCTATGTCGCACTGGATATTGGACCCACCGGCGAATTTCTAGAACCCTTAGGCTCCCTATCGCTCAATGAAATGATTGAAATTTTCTACAAAGCCGCTCAATCCGGCAAGGAAGCAGGGGCCGATTTGATTCTGCTTGAAACCATGACCGATATCGGCGAAACTCGGGCCGCCTGCATCGCCGCCCGCAAAGTTGGCCTGCCTGTTGTAGCCTCCTTCACTTTCGAGCAAAACGGACGCACCATGACGGGCGGATCGCCCGAGTGTGCAGCGCTGTGCTTGCAAGCGGTCGGCGCAAGCGCCGTAGGCATCAACTGCTCCACCGGCCCTGCCGAAATGCTGGCACCCCTCAAGGCAATGCGCGCAGTCTGTCCGCTTCCCATCGTCGTCCAGCCTAATGCAGGCCTTCCCCAGGTTGATTCCCAAGGCCACTCCCATTACCCTTATGGCTGGCAGGATATGCTCCCGGAGATGCAGCACATTCTGGATGCCGGCGCCTCGGCCATCGGCGGTTGCTGCGGCACAACGCCCGAGCACATACGCGCCTTCGCCCAACTAACCGGCTCAGCCGCTCCTGCTCCACCTGAAATTGCCAAGGTTTATCTTTGCTCCGATCGCAACTTCGTAAGCCTTGAACAAGCTTTAACTGCACCGGTTAAGGTTGACGATTTGGATGATTTGTACGAGCTTGATCCCGATGACCCTGCGGTAATCTTAGATCTTACTAATTTAACGCCCGATGAAACCGCTGAATACATCATCGAAGCTCAATCCATCTGCAAAAAACCCTTTATATTCAAAGCCGACCGTGAGGATGTCCTAGCCCAAGCCCTTCACCAATATGTGGGTATCGCGGGCGTGCTTGGGGCAAACAAGTTTTCAAATTTCGATGAGCTCTCCCGCTTGTACGGAGCCGTCTGCATTTAACAATATCTACGTCAATCAAAACAGCTAAACCACTTTGGTTTAGCTGTTTTATTGTCCAATCCTGTCTTTAAACCGACAAAAGGCGAGAAATATACGCCTGCATCTCCTCTAATTCTTCTTCCGAAAACACTTTTATACCCGCCCTTTCAAGCTGCCTAGCGGTCATTCCCATGCCTTTAACCCTTTTCCCTGAAAATGAGCCATCGTACACCTGGTTCACTCCGCAGGACGGACTCCTTTCCTTGAGCAACGCAACCTTGCAGCCGTTTAGCTTCGCAACTCGGAGGCATTCCTGCGCCCCTCGTTCAAAGTTTTGCGTGTATACGTTTTGATTTGCATCTATCCATTCGCCGTCTTTGATTTCAACCGGAACGCGCGGCGTTGCCAAACCGCCCAGTTGTTCCGGACAAACCGGAATCAGCGTGTGCATTCTGGCGAGCGCCTCAATTTCTTCCATAAACGAACTCTGTCCATCGTATCGGCAGCGCACGCCAATCAAGCAAGCACTAATTAATATATCCACTGCTGTCCATCCCCTTTCCGCACCGCCTATCTTATTCTTCCAACCTGTCTTTGATTTCTCCCTTGCGAAATGCCGAAGGCGACATTCCACAGTAGGACAAAAAACTTCGGTTAAAGCCCGATACATCCTCAAATCCCGAATCAGATGCAACCTCAATCACGCTCTTGTCGGTGCTAAGCAACAATAACTGGGCGTGACGCATGGCCGCATCGTTTAAATAACGGTACGGAGAGCGCCCGATAATTTGCTTGAATATACGCCGAAAATTGCTTTCGCTCATGTCGCACTCCCTCGCCATCGCGGTTACCGCAGGCTTTCTCCCCGCGCGGATCTCGCTCTCCGCGTAGGCGATTGATCTTTGGAGCAAATCAAAGTTTTTCGGCACGCGCATCAAAGATCGCTTGCCCTCATCGGGCGATATGCGCACCAACTCAATAAACAGTGCAGTGAGCAGAGAAAATATCTTCTCGGTCACGTAGGGCCTTTGCATGTGGGTGGCCTCTTCGATCATCTGCTGCACCAAATGAACGATGGATCCATGCTGTTTTCCATCAAAAATCCCGTAAGCCTTTATTTCTTTTCCCATCCATCGGGTGATCGTTTCCAGCCTACCCCATCCCAATGTGGCAGCCATTTCAACCGGGTCAATATTCAGCCAATACCATTTGCCCGATTCGCGGCCGCTATTTTTAGACAAATGAGGCTGAAACGGAAAAATTACCTGCACATCGCCCGGCCCAAACTGTTGTTGCTCGTTTTCTACATAGCAAATGCCTTCGCCAGCAACGCAATAGCCTATTTCTAACACCTTATGGTAATGCAGGTGAGTTACATTATACACATCCAAACTGCTCAAGGAAAGATGGGGATCCATGGCATTTTGGCCAATCGGCACTTCCACAAACACTGCCGGAATCCGCTCATTTAATCGTTTTTGCATGGTTTTTGATCCTTTCCGCCTAGTTTGCCGTGTTCCCTTGTATTATAATTAAGTTAAGAATAATAATCAACGAATGGAGGAACTTATTATGCCACAATATGGACGCGAATTTCTCTACGATCGCATTTATGCCTGCTGGATGGGTAAAAACATCGGCGGCAGCATAGGAACCCCTTACGAAGGCACCAAAGAAATGCAAAATGTAACCGGCTTTCAGATAGAGCCGGGCAAACCACTGCCCAACGATGATCTAGATCTGCAGTTGGTGTGGCTGCGCGCTGTGGATGAATTGGGGCCAGATGGTGTGAACGCCAACGCCCTTGCACAATATTGGCTTTCGTGGATCGGCCCCCACTGGAACGAATATGGCAACGGCAAATCCAATTTGCGCGAAGGATTTCTTCCTCCGCTTTCTGGCGAAGTTTGCAACGATGAATGGAAGCATTCCAACGGCGCATGGATCCGCACCGAAGTTTGGGCCTGCTTGTATCCGTTGCAGGTAGAAAAGGCAATTCGCTTTGCCTTCGAAGATGCGTCGGTCGACCACGGCTATGGAGAAGGCACCAACGCCGCCATATTCATCGCCGCAATGGAATCGGCAGCTTTTGCCATATCCGACATACGCACCTTGCTCAAAATCGGTTTGAGCAAAATCCCCAGCAACTGCCGCGTGGCCCACAGCGTGCGCATCGCCATAGACGCGTACGATAGCGGCAAAGACTGGCAAACCGCCCGCAACCTTCTGGTGCAGGATAGCGAAGATTTGGGCTGGTTCCAAGCCCCTGCTAACATCGGCTATGTGGTCATCGGCATGCTGTACGGCGAGGGCGACTTCAAAAAAACCGTGCTCACCGCCATCAATTGCGGAGACGATACCGACTGCACCGGTGCCACCGTGGGTGCGCTGATGGGCATCAAAGACGGCCTCGCCGGAATCCCCGAGGATTGGCGCGAATACATTGGCGACGATATCAACACCTGCTGCATTCTCAACGGCCATGGGCGCTTCCCCGCATCCTGCACCCAGCTTACCGAGGCCATTTTGAACCTGCTGCCGGTAACGATGCGCACCAAGAATGAAGCCTTGTTTGGCGGCCAAAATCCCTTTATGCTGGCAGAAACCAATGATTTCTCCGATGTGTCCGCCGACGATTTTCTGGGCGATGATTTTGCCCGGGAAATCCACAGCAGAAAACCCCACTCCTTCTGCGCAGAAAACCTTTACGCCTCAGCGCTGCTGGAGTTGGACAGAGCGCCCGTGATCACTCCCGAAGGCACCCTGTCGGGCAACATCAAGATCGCGCACAAGCGTATGCCCGAGCCCAAACATTTCCGTTTGCGCTGGATATTGCCTGAAGGCTGGTGGGTAGAAGGACACAAAAACCTATACACCGCCGAAATCCGCATGTGGCATAGGCAATTGGAAGACGGAGCCTTCGTCATCCATGCGGGCGAAAACGTGGAAGCTGTCAACCGCGTTGTGCTGGAAGTTTCCACCGTGGGCCGCCCCGAACCGTTGTTTATTCCCATTACCATCATGGGCTAAATCGCCCTTCACCTTTGATTAAAAACACAGCTGATACCATGGTATCAGCTGTGTTTTTGTTTGTTACAATAAATCATCCAGCAGCGCGCGCATCTCGCGCA
Source organism: uncultured Oscillospiraceae bacterium (assembly GCA_964346145.1). GTDB lineage: Bacteria > Bacillota > Clostridia > Christensenellales > Aristaeellaceae > CAYFTL01. The sequence goes on from CAYFTL010000039.1 coordinate 14,455, forward strand.
CCACCCGGCTGTCTACCACCGCCACCTGATTGTTCTCGCCAATCAGCTCGCCGGAGCCGGCTTTGGCCGTTATTCCCCCGTCGACAGGCCTGTGGGCCGACATATGCACCGCACCCACACCGCTCTTCTCAATCAGTTCCCGGGCGTTTTTTGCTCGCACGCCGCCTCCGGCCAGAATCTCAATCCGGCACCGGCCGCGCTGCACCAATCGCGAGAGCAGCTGGGCACCCTGCAGCGCCACCGGTTGCTGTCCGCTGGTTAGCACCCGGTCAACCCCCAATTCCATCAAGCTGTCCAGCGCCTGCTCGGCATCGGGAACGACGTCTATCGCCCGGTGAAAGATATGGTCTACGTCCCCGGCCGCGCTGATCAGTCGGGCGCTGCGCTCCATATCCACCCTGCCGTCAGGACGCAGAATGCCGAATACAATGCCATCTGCGCCACTGTCCACCAAAGCTTTTGCATCCTCCACCATGGATTCAAACTCCAGATCGGTGTAGCAAAAACCGCCCTGGCGCGGACGCACCATGCAATATATTTTCACTTCCGGCGCGCGGCGTTTGGCTGTTTTCAACATCCCTATAGACGGCGTTAACCCGCCCAAGTATAGTGCGCTGTTCAACTCAACCTGGTCACAGCCGCCCGCATAAGCTTGCACCACATCGTCTACGCTTCCGCAGCATATTTCCAGTTTAATTTTTGATTTTGTCATCATACCTCACCGTTCTATAGCTTGGCAGCGATCGCTTTCAAGAAATCTTCACTGTTTACGTCGTTCGCTTTCCCTTCAAACATGCCTGCCAAATCCTTGGTCATCACTCCGCTTTCTATGGTGGATAAGGTGGCCGATTCCAGTCGCCCTGCAAACTCCTCTAGCGCTTTCAATCCGTCCATCTCGCCGCGCTTCTTTAAAGCGCCCGTCCAGGCAAATATGGTAGCGACCGGGTTGGTGCTGGTGGCTTCCCCTTTTAGGTGGCGATAATAATGCCGGGTAACCGTTCCGTGGGCTGCCTCGTACAGATAGTGGCCTTCCGGGGATACCAACACCGATGTCATCATCGCTAAAGACCCAAAGGCAGTTGCTACCATGTCGCTCATCACATCGCCATCGTAGTTTTTGCACGCCCAAATAAAGCCGCCCTCACTGCGGATTACACGGGCAACGGCATCATCAATTAGCGTATAAAAATACTCTATACCCGCCTGCTCAAATCGTTCTTTGTACTCTTCGTCGTAGATCCTTTGAAAGATCAACTTAAAATGGCCGTCGTATTGCTTAGATATGGTATCTTTGGTGGAAAACCACAGGTCCTGTTTCATGCTCAGCGCATAATCAAAACAAGAATGGGCGTAGCTTTCAATGGAACGATCCAGATTGTGCATCGCCATCAAAACGCCGCTTCCGTCAAATTCGTGAACGTCTAGGCGTGTTTCTTTGCCGGACTTATCGGTGTATACCAACTCGGCTTTGCCCGGTCCTTCCACAATCCTCTCACTGGCTTTGTATATATCTCCATAGGCGTGGCGGGCAATGACGATTGGCTTTTGCCAGCTCTTTACTATAGGGCTGATGCCATCTACCATAATCGGAGCACGGAAAACAGTTCCATCTAATATCGCCCGTATGGTTGCATTCGGACTTTTCCACATATGTTTGAGTTGGTACTCATCCATGCGCTGATAGTTGGGCGTAATAGTGGCGCACTTTACCGCCACGCCATACTTAGCCGTGGCTTTGGCCGAATCTATGGTAACCTGATCATCGGTTTCGTTACGGTAGGGCAAACCCAGGTCGTAATACTCGGTTTTAAGCTCAATGTAAGGCTCAAGCAAAATGTCTTTGATTTGCTGCCATAGCACCCGGGTCATTTCGTCCCCATCCATCTCCACCAATGGAGTCTTCATCTGAATCTTTTGCATGCCGGCTCCTCCTCATCCTCGCCCTTTTCTCATAGGTCTATAACGCCAATACCAAGTTCCGCACCACCTAAATATATGCTCTATTAGTATTTTAGATGCCTAGCAGCGGGCTTGATTCTCTTTAGCTATAATAGCAAACAGCAGCCGTTCCCGCAAGGCTTTTGTCTGCCTTCCCCGTACCTGCTCGGCACAAAATCTATCGCCAATCAATTAAGCTGGTCTCAAATCCAAATAAGTTTTCCGCACAAAGCCCAAAAGAAACCGGCACAGGGCATACATGCGATTCCCACCGCTCGCTTACGCACCCTGTGCCAATCACCGAAAGCAAATAGAACAACCTTTTAGCGCTGCTTGCCTTTTTGCTGAAATGCCTTCATTTGCCTTGCAAGCCACCGGTCAAATGCGAATGCTCCTGCAAAAAGTAGCGTATTCATGCCCATAGTGATCCAGCAAATATAATACTCTATACTCCCGCCTTCAACATTGATCAGACAAAATATCACCGCAAGATAGATCATCATAATAATAATCGTAAACCCACGAATCAAGCCACGTATTTTGTCGGCCGCACCATAATCAAATTCCTTGTTTTTTTCTTTCGAGTTCAGACCCAAATCGCCCCACTCCCACCGCTTATTTTTTTCGATAATCCTCCAATGACCAAGCCGGCAACCGCTCCACCAAGTGGCACGCCACACGCCTGGCGTTGTATTCCCTTAGCATGGGCTGATCCGTCTTGCAAATCTCTTCGCCGTATGGACACCGGGTGTGAAAACGGCATCCCTTGGGCGGGTTGGTCGGGCTAGGCATCTCCATGCTCTTAAGTTCTATCTTCTTTCGGTTGTGCGCCACCCAAGGATCGGGGATCGGCACGACCGAAATTAAGGTTTGAAGGTAGGGATGCGCCGGCTCGGCGATGACGGAGTTTACGTCGCCCTCCTCCACAACCTGTCCCATATAAAGCACTGCCACCCGCCCAGAACGCCCTATATAGCGCGCGGTCGCCAGGTCATGGGTAATATACAAAAACGATATGCCCGTCTGCTTGTTGAGGCGGTGCATCAGGTTAAGCGCCGAAACCCGAAGAGAAACATCAATCATCGACACCGGCTCGTCGGCGATGATCAAGCGCGGCTGCAAGGATATGGCCCTAGCCAACAAAATACGCTGGCGCTGCCCGCCCGATAGTTGGTGAGGATATTTGTTAATGAATTGTTCTATCGGCCTCAGCTCCACCATCTCCAACAGTTCCGTGACCTTCTGCTTGGCCTCTTTGCGGGATTTGACAATCTTTTTCTGCAGCAGCGGCGCCGACAGCGAGTGGAAAATCGTATGCACCGGATTCAAAGCCGCATAGGCATCCTGATGCACAATTTGGACTTGCTGGCGATATTCCGCATGCTGTTTGCGGTTCATCTTGGCCACGTCTACCCCGTCGAAATACAGTTGCCCCGCCGTCGGCATATGGATTCCACAAATCACATTGCCCAGGGTGGACTTGCCTCCGCCGCTTTCTCCGACCAAAGCGACCACCTCTCCAGGGTGTATGCTTAAATTCACTTTGGACAAAGCGTGTATTTTTATCGGCGCTTTTCCAATGCCGGATTGCTTTGTAAATACCATTTCCACATCTTTCAGCTCTATAACCGGCGTCTGTCGATCACTCATGATTCCACACCTCCAGCTGACGATTTCTCCAACACTTCGCGCCACTTAAAGCAGGCCACCGATCGCCCATCGGCTATCGTTTCAATTTTCGGTCGGTTCTTTAAGCAATGTTCATCGCACATCGAACAGCGCGGCGAAAAATAGCACCCCTCCGGCAATTTCAGCAAATCGGGCGGCGATCCTTTAATCGCGCGCCGATCTTCCAAATCATCCATCAGCGACGGCGGCGACGCGATCAATTGACGGGTATACTCGTGCGCAGGATTGTAAAACATGTCAAACACATCGCCTTCTTCAACGATGGTTCCTGCATACATAACCACCATTCTTGTCGCCACCTTTGCCACAACGGCAATATCGTGGGTCAACAGCAGCAGCGTAATGCCCATTTTTTCATGAATCTCCAGCAAAATAGAAAAAATCGAATCTTGAGTAATTACGTCCAGCGCCGTCGTCGGTTCATCCAGAATGATGACCTGAGGCTTTAGCAAAAGCGAAAACGCAATCATCACCCGCTGCTTCATTCCGCCGGAAA
>CAYFTL010000040.1:0-5136 GCA_964346145.1 uncultured Oscillospiraceae bacterium
ATAGTGACTGCCTCTTCGGGATTGACCACCAAATTGCCATCGGCCCCACGGTCATAGCCAACGGTATCCTTCTTCAGTCCCACGGCCTTTGCAATGGTGGCATATCCGAACCCCTGTGAGCGCAGGGCGGTAATTTGGTCTTTCTGCTGATTGGTCATGCCAGCTTTTACGATGCTTCAAATGAAGACTGTTTTGCGCGAGAAAAAATAACCGGTGCTTTAAAGGCAACCTTAAATAATGAACGATTGAGCCGGATGCTTTGCAAAGCATCCGGCTCAATGATTATGGTTTTTGTGGCTGTTTTTAAAAGTACGGTTATTACCGCTCGTAACAGGCCAATATTTCTCCGAAAAATACGGTGTGCAAATCTCTTGCAGGATACCAGCGATTTAAGGTACTTGGATCAAAGCGATCCTCGGTCATATCCTGCATTAAAAGCACTCGGCACTCGTAGTGCAGGAAAGCTTCGGCTATGACAGGGGCGTTGACCTGCTGGCCGGCGAGTGTGCTGATGCCGTGTCCCTCAAATTTGTTGGTATTTCGACCGGAGGTGCTGCCGCAAAACGCCAGAGCTTTATCCAGTTCTCTGCCTTTGGGGACGCTCACGGTAAACTCTTTCTCTGCCAACAAAATGCCGTGGGTGTGGCGGGTAGGACGCACAACTACAGTAAAGACGGGCTTGCCCCAATAGTAGCCCACCGATCCCCAACCGATGGTCATGGTGTTGGGTGTTGCGCCGCCGACGGTCAAGAAAACGCCGCTGCCGGACAGGTGTTGGGTGGTGTGTGCGATGGTTTGAGTGTATTCTACATTTTTCATAAACAGAACTCCTTTCTGCAATAGTACAAAGGCGGACTTCTCATATGTATTTTATAGCAAAATGTAGCAAAAAGATAGCAAGTGGGAACGATATGTGTGCAAAATGGATCCAAAATTAAACTGGTGTTGGCTGGAAAATTTCGAATAGGGTTTGTGAAGTATTGCGGGCAATGGTATACTGAAACGGTAAAGTGTACGATGCGCAAGAGGACGGACATCTTAAAAATAAGGAATAGACTTTTAAAAAAGAGGTGACTTACTTGTTCACGCAAGAATTGGTAAACGGCTTGATTTGGTTTGGAGAGACGATCGGCAATGTGCTGGTGTATGTGGCCATTGTGGTGGTGTTTGTAGTTGGGCTCATACGGTGTGTGGTGCCGGTGCTGCACAACAGGCGTATACTCAAACGGGCGGCGCGCAGGCTGCGTTCGGGCGAAGACAAGACCGGATGGCAAGAGGAAAGCTTTTTGGGTCGCGGAAATTTGATGCCCCACTGGAGTGAGTATCTGGCTAATTTGTTTTTTTCGGATGGGGAGTACCACAACCCCAGCAGCGTGGAAGACTATATCAACGAGGACACCGCGATAGAAGATCCGGGCAATGCGGTGATGGGCTCTCAATTTCCCGGAGTAATGGTTTCGCTCGGTTTTTTGGGCACGCTGATCGGCATGTCGATCGGGCTGGCGGGCATGAATTTTGAAAACGCCGAAAAGGTCATGAGCTCCATGAAAACTCTGATCCCGGGGATGCGATATGCATTTATGACCTCCATCGTGGGTGTAATCGGTTCCGTATTGTTTACGCTGATTATCTCATGGGTGACCGGAAGCACGCGCAAGGCTCTGGTCAGCTTTTACCGGGCGATGCGCAGCGATGCCGGCATCGTGACCGTAGACCCCATGACTCAGATTGCGGTGTACCAGCAGGAACAATCCCAGATTTTGCAGTCCTTGTCCAACGATTTGAGGACCACGTTGCCCAAACGGATGGGCATTGTGATGGAGAGGGCACTAAGTCCAGTACAGGATAGCCTAGATAACTTTATCGCCGCCACCAGCCGCGAACAGGTGCGCGGAGTGGAGCGGATTGTAGACAGGTTTGTGGGGCATATGGATGATGCTTTAAATGGACAGTTTGAAAAGCTGGCCGATACGATGGCCGAATCTGCCCGCTGGCAAGAGCAAACCGGGGAAACTGTGCGCGAGACATTGATTGGATTGGGACAGGTTACCCGAAACATAAACGAAGTCCAACGCGTAGCCGATTCGCTTCTGGTGAAATTTGACGGCTATGTGAACAAGTTGAGCGCCGCGCAGATGCAGGCCGATGACAGCTACAACCACATGGTAAGCAACGCTCAACGCCTGGACGCGGCCAGCGAACAGCAGAGTAAATATTTAAAAGCTATCAACCAATATCAAAAGGATTTCCGGAGCACGGTGGAGGAATTCAAGGCTACCGCGCAGCAGTTTGCCCAGGCTATGGAACAAAGTTCGATGCGCTCAGCCGAGGCCTTGGACAAGGCATCCGCAGGGATTGCCCAAAACAGTCAAGTGCTGCAAGATTCCCATGCCGAGCTGATTTCTGGGATTAACAGAGGAGTGGAAGATACCTTTGGAATTTTTGACGAAAATATGGTTCGCATGACGCAGCACTTGAGCCGGTCGGTCGATGATATACAAAGGGCGATAGACGATCTGCCCAAGGTGCTGGACGAGACTAACCAGCGCTATGCAGACCAGCTGGATCAGCTGATATTTACGCTACAGCGTGCTCAACTAGGGCTGGATGAAGCTGTATACAGGCTATTTCCGGACCAACAACCTCCCAAAACTAGGAGGTGACCGGAGTGCGGTACCAAAAACGGCAAAAGAAACGCACATACAAAGATGGTGGGAACAACTACTGGATATCGTTTTCCGACCTGATGAGCGCAATGCTTCTGGTTTTTGTGCTGATCATGTTCTATGGAATTTACGAGTATATGAATGTGCTGGAGCTGCGCACGGCGGAAATGCTGGAGCAAAGCGGGATTTTGAAGGAATCCCAGCAAAAACTGGACGAAAGCGAACAGCTACAGGTGCAGCAGGCGGCCAAGCTGTTGCTGCAACAAAACAAGCTGGAAGAAGCCGAACAATTGCTCGCCCAGCAACGGAAAGAGCTAGAAGAGGCGCAGAAGCAGTTGGACATTTCTCAGGGTGAGCTTTCCGAAAAGCAGACCCAGCTGGAGGCACAGACGGCAAAGCTAAATGCGCTGATTGGCGTGCGGCCGGCGATTATTTCTTCGCTAAGCGAAGCACTGCAAAAAAACAATATCAAAGGCAAGGTGGATCCGCTGACCGGAGCGATTACCATGGACAGCGGCGTGTTCTTTGACCATGGGAGCTATGAGCTCAAGCAATCGGGCAAGGATTTCTTGGACAAATTCATGCCGGTATATTTACGCGTGATATTGGGCGAGCCCAACAGGCAATATATCAGCGAGGTGCTGGTGGAAGGCCATACCGATACTACGGGGACCTATATGAGCAACTTGGCCCTATCCCAACAGCGGGCGCTGGCTGTGGCAAATTATATTTTGAGTGATGATTACACGGCCATTACCCAGGAAGAGCGCGCCAAGCTGCGCGAGATCATTACGGCAAACGGGCGATCCTTCAGCGACACGATCAAAAACGATGACGGCAGTGTGAATATGGACGCTTCCCGAAGGGTGGAGTTTAAGTTCAGGATGAAGGATGAAGATATGATTCGGCAGATGAGCGAAATGCTGAACCAGATGGATTTGAAGACCGATGTGCAGCCGACGCAGAAACCCACTGAGGCGCCTGCAGCTGAGTAAAATCTGCTTGCGAACTAAAAATATACGATGCCCTGGCGGTCAAGCCGAAAATCTGATAGAATAATCAATGATGAAACCAAAAAATTATGCAAATATTTTGGGAGGTTCGGTCACATGCTAAAAGTAGGAAACTTAACCACCGAGTACCGTGAGAATCCTTTGGGGATTGATGAGGGCGCGCCCAGATTCAGTTGGAAGCTTGAATCTGATCGCCGTGGAGTGCTGCAAAGCGCATACCAGATTTCGGTCACGCGTAAAAACGACGGCCTGGAAATGTGGGACAGCGGTAAGGTGAGTAGCCGCCAAAATGCGTTAATTGAATACGCGGGACAACCGCTGGAAGGTCAAACACGCTACGAGTGGACGGTGCGCGTTTGGGATGAACGCGGCAACGAGGCAAAAGCCGATGACGCTGCGTGGTGGGAAACCGCGCTTATGGGAAGCGATAACTGGGCAGGCGAATGGATCACGCCCCAGAATGCTGGAGATGTTAGCCAGATGCAGCCCGTGGTAGGGGTGCGCAAGGAATTTGAGCTGAAGGGCGAAGTAAAGTCTGCCCGAATTTATGCCAGCGCCCTGGGAATTTATGCGCTGCACCTAAATGGTGCCCGGGTGGAACAGGATTTGTTTGCCCCTGGCTGGACCACATATAGCCGACGGATTCAATACCAGACATACGATGTGACCGATATGTTGAAATTCGGTGCCAACTGTATAGGCGCCCAATTGGCCGACGGCTGGTATCGCGGATATTTGGCCTTTAAGGGCAACCGCAACGTATATGGAGAAAAGCTAGCGCTGATCGCGCAGCTGAAGGTGTGCTATGCCGACGGCAGCGAAGAGACCATTGTAACCGACGACAGCTGGCAATGCTCGCACGAAGGTCCTTTCCGTCAAGCCGATTATTATATGGGCGTACATTACGATGCGCGCAGGGAAGACGACAGCTTCTTTAAGGTGGGTTATTCGGGGAAACTCGAGGCCATGGAGGTGCTGAAGCACACCAAAGATACGCTGGTGGCTCAGCTGGATCAGCCGGTGCGCCGTCAAGAAAAGCTTAAGCCCATTGAGATTATTCGCACGCCCAGCGGTGAAACCGTGTTGGATATGGGCCAGAACATGGTGGGCTGGCTGAAGTTTAAGGTGGATGGATCGCAGGGGCATACGGTGCGTATTACCCATGCGGAAGTGCTGGATGCACAAGGCAATTTTTATACGGAGAATTACCGGGCGGCCGTAGCCGAAGTGGTTTACACATTAAAAGATGGCGGCAGCCAGTGCTTTGAACCCGACTTTAGCTTTTTTGGCTTCCGTTATGTGAAGCTTGAAAACTGGCCCTGCGAAGTTAAGCTGGAAGACTTTGAGGGAGTGGTTGTCAACAGCGATTTGGCTGTAACGGCAGGATTTGAGTGCTCTGATGAACGGGTAAACCAGCTGCAGCACAATATTTTGTGGGGGCAAAAGGGCAACTTTGT
>CAYFTL010000040.1:5146-18475 GCA_964346145.1 uncultured Oscillospiraceae bacterium
GACATTCCGACTGACTGTCCGCAGCGCGACGAGCGCTTGGGCTGGACTGGCGATGCCCAGGTGTTTGGGCGTACCGCGTGCATCAATATGGATAGCGCGCTTATGCTGTCCGAATGGCTGCGCGATGTGGAGCTGGATCAGCGAAGCGACGGCGCAGTGCCCTTTGTGGTGCCCCATGTTCTGGGTGACGATGGATACGGTTCTTCGGCCTGGGGTGATGCGGCGGTAATCATCCCCTGGGAGATATATCAGAACTATGGCGATGTGCGCGTGCTAGAAAAGCAGTACGACAGCATGGCGGGCTGGGTAGAGTTCATTAAGAGCCGCAGCCATAACCATCTGTGGGACACCGGCTTCCACTTTGGCGACTGGCTGGGATTGGATGCTAAAGAAGGCGACTATGTGGGCGCCACCGACAAAACCTTTATCTCGACCGCTTACGCTGCCCATTGCAGCGCAATCATGCTCAAGACAGCCGGGGTGCTGGGTAAAGATAAGGACGTTGCATACTATCGCCAGATGAACGAGGATATTCTAAACAGCATTAAAAACGAGTACTTCACCCCCAATGGTCGCCTAGCTGTAGCGACACAGACGGCCCATGCGTTAACACTGCACTTTGGATTGGCCCCGGCAGAGTACAAAGAACGGGTGGTTAAGGATTTGGTGGCATTGCTGGCAGAGCGGGGCAATCATTTGTCGACTGGATTTGTGGGTACACCTTACCTATGCCCGGCTCTGACCCAAAATGGCGAGCACGCTTTGGCGGCTGAAGTGTTCATGCAAAGCGATTATCCCTCCTGGTTGTACCCGATTTCTAAGGGTGCGACGACGATGTGGGAGCACTGGGATGGCATCAAGCCTGACGGCTCCTTCTGGAGTGCCGATATGAACTCGTATAACCACTATGCTTATGGTGCCATCGGCGAATGGATGGTGCGCATGTTGGCCGGCCTGGATGCGGGCACGCCCGGTTATGGACTGCTGAAACTGCACCCCAGAATGATCGAGCAGATGGAATACGCATCGGCTTGGCAGATGACATCCTGCGGACGCGCGGCTTGCGGTTGGAAAAAAGAGAAAAATGCCGCGGTTGTGGAATGCGAAGTGCCCGCGGGCGCCCAGGCGCAGCTGATGCTAGAAGGTGCCCGGGTGGACAGTGTGTGCGAAGGCGGCAAAAAGTTGGCTGACTCCGAAGGCGTGCTAAAGGTACAACAGACCGACAGCGGCGTGATCGTCGAACTAGGTTCGGGCGCATATTGCTTTGAGTATGCTATGGCAGATTAAAGCTAATTTTCTGTTTAAAATTAAGGGCAAGGCTGTTTACAGGCTTGCCCTTAATTTATGCGGATCTAACGGGCTTAAGCAAAGCAAAAAATAATTTGTAAATCAAAATATTTGGGAGTGGCAACCAAAAGAGCAAAAGATGCGTCGAAAAGAAACAATACGGGATTCGGCGATGCTTTGGTGGTAACGAAGCGGACGCTTGGGCGCTGTGTAAGAGTAGCGTTGTTGACTTTTGGTTTGTTGGAGCGATGCGTGTTAACCTTTTTTAAGGGTAGCGGCAGGGGGGATTCTGTGTTGCAGAAAATAGGAAGGCGGTTTTTACCGCTTTAATACAGTCTAAATTTACAAACGGGCTGATTTGTGCTATACTGTTGCAGTATTATTGCCTACAAATTTGGGTTTGCAGATTTGCACTGTGGAAATGGAGCGTTGTGCGTGAAGTATCTACGACGGTTTTTAGGGTTCTTGGCATCGCGCCTAGTGATCATCACGCTGGTCGCAGCATTTTTGGTGATGATTTTTTATACTTGCATGAACTATGCCAATATTTATATTTTGCTGAGTGATGGTATGAAAACGCGAGCGGAGGTCGTGCTTACCCGGGAAGATGCCAAGCGGCTGAACGATTATTTCCGAGCGGAGTTTTTGGACCAGGATGAAACACTGAACATAGCGTTTTCTGAGAATTCGCCATATATGGATTACGACATTACCGATTTTGATCACCTGTTGAAGGTCGAAGCTATCCGCTCGTGGCCGTGGGAAGACACGGCCCAAGCAGTTATTTCGGAGCGGGTGCCCAAAATTACGGGAAGCGTAATTTCGAGCAAAAAGTCGTTGGTGACGGACGGGCAGATGTCGGGAACGCCGCCGGGATGGCAGGGCGGTAAGTACGAAGTAACTCTGTACCGTTTAAACGGTCAATGGAAAATTGCCGGTTTGCGGCAAACCCAAGTGATTATTGAATCGACGCCTGAACCGACGATAGCGCCCACGGCGGAGCCGACTCCAGCGACGGAACAGGCGGGTTAAACAGCAGGGATATAATCTTGCGGCATCTCAGTTTTGAGATGCCTTTGTTTTTGAAAAAAGGAGGATGCGTGTTGTGCGCATAGGCGGAAAAGAGATGCCCAAAGGAGCAGGATTGGCTCCAATGGCGGGGGTGAGCGATTTATCCTTTCGCTTGTTGTGTCACCAATTTGGTGCGGCGTATTCGGTGACCGAGATGGTGAGTGCAAAGGGGTTTTTGTACGCGCCCAAAGAGAACCGGATGGTGCAGGAACTCATTCAGACTTTGCCCCAGGAAGGACTGGTGGGGCTTCAGCTGTTTGGATCGGATCCGGAGCTGATGGCTGAGGCAGCCAATCAGCTGCAAAGCGACCGTTTTGCATTCATCGACGTAAATATGGGATGCCCGGCGGGCAAGATTGTAAAGGGCGGGGACGGATCGGCGCTGATGAAAAACCCAGAGTTGGCGGCGGCGATCATCGGTGCGATGTGCAAGCGGGTAAAGCTGCCGGTTACGGTTAAAATCCGGGCGGGGTGGGACGAGCAACAGATCAACGCGGTGGAAATGGCCACGGCTTTGGAGCAGAGCGGTGCCCAGGCGATTACCGTGCACCCAAGGACCCGCAACCAAATGTACAGCGGGCAGGCCGACTGGTCGATCATTGCTCGGATTAAGGAACGGGTGCAGATACCGGTGATTGGCAATGGCGATGTGCGCAGCGGTGCAGACGCTTTGAGGATGATGAAAGAAACCGGCTGCGACGGGGTAATGATCGGACGGGGGGCTCAGGGCAACCCGTGGATTTTTGCCCAGGTGCTATCGGCTTTGAATGGAAAGGAAGAGCAAATGCCGAATGCAGGGCAGCGCATCCATACGGCGCTGCGCCATACGGACATGTTGTGTGTGCTAAAACCACAGAAGATTGCTATATGTGAAATGCGCAAACACATGGCCTGGTACTTACAGGGGCTTCGTGGAGCCGGGCAAATGCGCCAGCGGCTAAACGCCATGGGCACGTTGGAACAGGTGCGCGCCGCGCTACTTGAGTATTTAAAGGTGTTGGAAACACACGTCGGCTAAGCGAAATCCGTCTCAGAAGATGAACGGAATGGTTGACAAACATGCAGGATTGGGCTATACTGCTTGCAACAGGAAACAAGCACTGCGGGCAAAGTCCCGGCAGTGTTTTGTTGCTATGTATGGAATCAACTGAGTTTTTAACGCAAAAGACGTAAGTATGCCAAGTTTAGGCATTAGGAGGATTATTGTTATGGCTGAAGCGAAACAGGTGCGCACGATCCAGCTGAGTAGAGAGGGAGCAACCAAGCTGCAGCGGGAGTTGGATGAGCGGAAAAAATTGCGTTTGGAAATTGCCAAACGCATTGAAACTGCGCGTTCTTTTGGAGACCTGAGCGAAAACGGCGAATACGATGCGGCGCGCAACGAGCAATCCTTTAACGAGGGACGCATTCAAGAGATTGAAACCATGCTGGATGTCGCCGTGATTGTGGAGGCCGATTCGGTTTCCACCGAAAAAGTGAGCGTGGGCACCCGGGTGCGTGTATACGATGAAGATATGGAAGAAGAGGAGACCTATATCGTAGTAGGGGCAACCGAAGCGGATCCTGCAGAGATGAAGATTTCCACCGAATCGCCCATGGGCATGGCCCTGTTGGATCACAAGGTGGGCGATGTCGTCGTGGTGCAGATTCCGGGCGATACGATTCGAATGCGCATTTTGGAAATAGGCAGAGCAGAGTAGAGTTACTTGAGAGGAGCTTTTGATAAATGACCAATCCGAACCAATCACCGCAGAATGAAGTGACGGCGAGCGAGCTTAGCGAACAGCAGCTGTTGCGCCGGAGCAAGCTGGCGGAGCTGACCGCCCAAGGGCAGAACCCTTATGAGATAACAACTTTCGACCGCACCCATACGACCAAAGAGATTTTGGACGGATTTGATGAGTTGGAAGGTCAAAAAGTAAAGTTGGCCGGACGCATGATGTCCCGGCGCGTAATGGGTAAAGCCAGCTTTGCGCATATTTTGGATGGCCAAGGCCAATTGCAAATCTATGTGCGCCGCGATGATGTGGGTCAGGATGAATACAAAGCTTTTAAAAATTTCGATTTAGGCGACATTATTGGGGTGGAAGGCGAAGTGTTTCGCACCCAAAAGGGTGAGATTTCGCTGCATGTGGCTGAGTTGACGCTGCTCACCAAATCTTTGCACCCAATGCCGGAAAAATGGCACGGTTTGCAGGACACCGACATTCGTTACCGCCAGCGGTATGTAGATTTGATGGTAAATCCTGAAGTGCGGGAAACTTTCCGCAAGCGTTCGTTGATCTTTAAGGAAATACGCAAGTTTTTGGACGATGAAGGCTTTTTGGAAGTGGACACCCCGGTGCTGCAAACGCTGGAAATTGGCGCTGCTGCCCGCCCATTCGCTACCCATCACAATGCGCTGGATATCGATATGTATTTGCGCATAGAAACAGAACTTTATTTGAAGCGGTTGATCGTAGGCGGATTTGACAAAGTGTACGAAGTAGGGCGCATTTTCCGTAACGAAGGCATGAGCACGCGCCACAATCCTGAATTCACATCGGTAGAACTATATCAAGCCTATACCGATTATTTTGGCATGATGGATTTGACCGAGCGGTTGTTTATTCAGGTGACCCAGAACGTGTGCGGCACGCTGGACATTGAATACCAAGGCGAAACGGTGCACATGGGTGGCCCCTGGGCGCGCATGACGATGGCGGAGGCCGTGAAGAAGTATGTAGGCCTTGATTATTATGGCTGGGAGAGTGACGAGCAGGCGCGCAAGGAATGCGCTGAGGCCAAGATCAAAGTGCCCGAGAATGCGACGCGCGGTGAATGCTTAAATGAAGCGTTTGAGGAAGGCGTGGAGCAACATTTGGTGCAGCCCACTTTCATTTATGATTATCCGGTGGAAGTGTCGCCGTTGGCCAAGCGCAAGAAGGACGAGCCCATGTTGACCGAACGGTTTGAGTTTTTTATTACCCGCAGGGAACTGGGCAATGCGTTCTCTGAGCTGAATGATCCGATCGATCAGCGGGAGCGGCTGGATAAGCAGGTGGCCGTAAGGCGCGCCGAAGGCATTGATGCCCAGGTGGACGAAGATTTTGTGACGGCGCTGGAGTACGGAATGCCTCCGACGGGCGGCATGGGATTTGGTGCGGACAGGCTGGTTATGTTGTTGACCGACTCTCCTTCCATTCGCGATGTGCTGCTGTTCCCCACGATGAAACCGAAAGAATAGCGATCGAATGCAAAGGGCAAGGTTGTGGATAAGCGTCTGTCGCTGTAGGGAGAGGAAAGTATAATGCCAAATACCAAGATAACCCGCGAAAAAGTTGCCAACCACATGAGTTACGGCAAATGGGTGTACGTGCTGATTATCGTGCTGGCCTGGTTTGGCGTAGATCTGCTGTATACGGTGACCGAGTACCATCCGCCGGCCGAGCGCAGAGTCGATATTTACCTGATGGGCAATTATGTGAACATTGAGCCGCTAAAAGAGCTGGAAGCGAGGGCGCTGGAACACGGGCAGGCCTTTGATGAAACGCTCGAAGAGGTGAATTTTTTTGACCTGGCCTTGGCTGGGGAGGATGATCCCTATACGCCGCAAAAGCTGATGGTGCTGTTGGCGGCCAACGAGGGCAATATTTACTTCTTGAACCGGGATTATACCGAGCAGTTTGTCAAGCAAGATGTGGCTTTGCCGTTGGATGAATACATTGCAAGCGGTGTGATCGATCCCGGGGATCGAAACCTGGGCAAGGTGACCTATGAGGAGCCGGCGCCCAGCGACGACGAGCCTTCCAGCGGGATTCAACATGTGTATGCGCTGCAAACCGATCCGATGACCGAGATGATGAATGCAGATGCGCTCTCGTTTGATGTGCGCGACAAATATATGGTGGTGACCAGCTACACAAAGAATGTGGATACCACCATGCATGTGCTTCGGTTCTTGATGGACGAACTGACTCCGGCTGAGCCGGCTCAAGGTGAGGCGGAATCCGCCGATTCGACAACCGAATTAGAGCAGACGCCAGGTGACAGAAACGAAGGCTTAAAGGAAGCGGCAGCAAAAGACGAATAGCATTATACGCACATGGATCGAGCGTGCATGGCGTGTGGCTGGAGGGAAAATGATTCAAGAAACGGTAAAAAGCGAGCGGGTTTCCCCCTTGGCCGGATTGTTCTTGGTGCTAGGGGTGATCATCGGCATATACATTATCCAATTTTTTGTGGCCTGGCTGCGGTTGGCATTCGGGTTTGAGCACGGGATTTGGATCGTTATTGGAGTGGCCGCGCTGGTGGTGGCTTGGATACTGAACAGGACCAAAGGGTATCGGTATACGCTGCACCAAGGGCGGCTGATCATGGAACGGTTGATTGGCGGTCATGGCAAGCTGGCGGTGAACGTCCTGTTGACCGACGTGCGTGCTATTGGAACCGAACAGGAAATCAAAGCACGCTATTCAGCCATCAAAGGCATTAAAAGGCTGGTGCTAAGCCGGGAGTCCAAGCCGACTTGGGGTTTGGTATATACCGATAAAGGGCAAGAGAATATGGTATTGTTCCAGCCCAGCGAAAAGTTGGTTCAACAAATTCGGAACACGATGGGATTTCCCAAGGATATCGTTTGATTTTTTGTGCGCCTTATGGGCGCACTTTTTTATGGCAAAAATGCGTTGGCTGGGTGAGGGTTTGATTATTTGGGTTGTAAACGTTAGGCTTCAAAGGTACAATGTAGAAAAAGATTCAAGGGGAGCGGAGATTGAACTTGGATTTGCCAATGTGGGAAATGCTTAAAAGAACCCAGGGGCGAGTACGCATGCACATGCCCGGGCACAAAGGCAAAGCGGGATTTTGTGCTATGGACGTATCGATGGATATGACCGAGATAGCGGGCACCGACGATCTGTTTTGCCCCGGCTCGGGAATATTGGAAGCCCAGCGGCGCATGGCGGCGGCGGCAAGCGCCGGCGCGTCGATTATGTTGACAGGCGGATCCACCAGCGGAGTGCTGGCGATGGTGTTGTGGGCGGTCAAGCCGGGGCAAAAGCTAATCGTGCAACGCAACGCCCACCACAGCGCGGTTTCGGCCTGTATACTGTCGGGTGCGCAGCCCGTTTGGGCTGACGAAGCGGTGGATGAGTCCGGCTTGTGTGAGCCCGATGGGCGGGCGATATTGTCGGCGATACGAGAACATAAGGATGCGCAGGCGGTGCTGGTCACCTATCCGGATTACTATGGACGCTGTATTCCGCTGAAGGAAATTGCGGCAGCTGCCCACGATGCGGGCATGCTGGTGTTGGTGGACAGCGCCCACGGATGCCATTTCAACTGGTGGAAATCGCCTCCCGCGGCAGGTATATGCGGTGCCGATTTGTGGGTGCAAAGCGCGCACAAAACGATGCCGGCGTTGACGCCCGGCGCCTGGCTACACATACGCAACCGGGCGTGGGAAGACGAGGTTCGTGGCCGGTTGAGTATAGTGCACACATCCAGCCCATCGTTCTTGGTGATGGAGTCTCTGGATCGATCGCGGGCATGGATGGATGGGTGCGGAGCAAAAGCACTGGAAAAAGCGCGAATGATGAGCGAAAATTTTCGGCGAAGGCTCAAGGGGATGCGAGGGTTATTTGACCCGTTTGAGGACAAACCATATATGCTGGATTCTACCCGGATTACGGTGGATGTGAGTGGACGTGGATTGAGCGGGTGGCGAGCGGCCCGGCTGCTGGCTGAAGCGGGGATTGATGTGGAGATGGCTGACCACCGCAGAGTGGTTGCGATTACCGGCGTGTGCGACGAAGAGTGCGACTTTGAAGCGTACTTGGACGGGTTGGCGCGTTTGCCACTCGAGGGCGGAAGCGCGGTGTTGAGCCAGGTTCCGCTGCGGAGCACGCCGGCGATGCTGCCAAGGCAGGCAGCGCTATCGGCGACAAAATGGATTGAGCTACAGCAGGCCGAAGGCAGGGTGGCCGCCAGGTCGATGGGGACTTATCCACCCGGGATAGCTTGGTTGGTGCCTGGTGAGCGGATTGAAAAAAGACAAATATTGGCTATGGAATCAGCCAAGGCCCGGGGAGCGGTGCTCTTTGGATTGCGCCAAGGTGCGGAGGACATGGCTTTGGTAGTTGATGATGAATAGAGGTTGGGAAATGCAATACGATGCCGTTTTGTTTGATTTGGATGGAACTTTAACCGAGTCGGAACCTGGAATCATAAATTCCGTCAAATATGCGTTGGACAAGATGGGCGTTGCCCCATTGAGTGAGGAAAAACTGCGCAGCTTTATCGGCCCGCCATTAAAGGCAAGCTTTATGGAGCAAGCGGGCATGGATGATGCCCAGGCGGAGCGGGCGGTGGAAGTGTATCGCGAGCGCTTTTCTGTGGTGGGTTGGAAAGAAAATTCGGTTTATCCGGGCGTACAACGGCTGCTGCGAACGCTGAAGAAAGAAGGTACTTACGTTGCGGTGGCCACATCTAAACCCCAAAAATTCAGCGAGTGGATTGTGGAATATTTTGGATTGCAGCCATGGATAGACCGCGTTGTGGGTATTGGTTTGGACAACCACAATGCAGACAAAAAACAGATTATACGCGAAGCTCTGCCCGAAAAATATGTGCGCGCATGTATGGTGGGCGATCGGTTCTACGACTTAGAGGGCGGGCGCGTCAACGGGATTGACGTTGCGGCGGTGTTGTACGGATATGGCAGCGTAGAAGAATACGCGCCGTTTGCACCCGATTGCGTGGCCCAAACGGTGGACGAGTTGTATGATTTTTTGCTGGGCGATGCGCAGCCGGCCAGAGGCAGGTTTTTCACATTTGAAGGTCCCGACGGCTGCGGCAAAAGCACTCAACTGGAGCTGGTGGCAGGGTGGCTTAGAGAGTGCGGCTTTGAAGTGGTTCAAACCCGGGAGCCTGGCGGCACGCCGATTGCTGAGCGCATTCGAGAGTTGCTGCTGGATAAAAACAACGCAGAGATGAGCGATATGTGTGAGGTGCTCTTGTATGCTGCGGCTCGGGCGCAACACGTGGAGGAGCTGATCTTGCCGGCATTAGATGCGGGCAAGTTGGTGCTCAGCGACCGGTATGTGGATTCCAACGTGGTATACCAGGGAGCGGGCAGGCAGCTGGGCATGGATAGAATAAAACAGATTAACGATTATGCCATTCAGGGACTGTTACCCGATTATACGCTGTTGTTTGACATAGACCCGGATCAGGCAATGCAAAGGCGGAAAGCGGCCAGCGAACCCGACCGCATAGAGCTGCAGGGGCAGGAATTTATGCGCAGGGTGTACGAAGGATATCAGCGGTTGCTTGGCCAAGAGAGAGAGCGGATGGAGCGAATAAATGCCACGGGCGGGGTGGAAGAGATTCAGGCGACAGTGCGTGAAGTCTTAAACCGGGAGCTAATGAAAAGCTAACAACTAGAAATGAATACAGGTTTGATTTTGAAGGTCAAAACACTTATAATAGTAAAAGGAAACGCGGCAGACGAGGGGGAGGATTATGGATATTAACAAGTTGTGCTTGTATTGCATGAAGGAAACAGGGGGCCAGGGAGTTTGCCCGGCATGCGGCAACGATGCCGATGCGCCGGTATCGCCCAACCACCTGCCTTTGCGGACTGTGCTTAACCAACGCTATTTGATCGGCCGCCCGGTAGGGCAGGACGCGAGCGGTGTTGTGTACAACGCAATGGACTTAGAGACCGACCAGAAGGTGCGCGTTCGCGAATTTTTACCCCGAGACAGTGCGCAGCGCGTGCCGGGAACGGCGCAGGTGGCCGCGCTAGCCGGCAGCGAAGACGTATTTAATGCGGGTTTAGATCGCATGTTTATAGCGGCTGAGTCTGCCGACAATCCGGAAAAACGCCGTACCTATTTTGAGGAAAACGGAACCGGATATGTGGTGCTCCGTAAAATTGCAAAGCCGGCAGCTGCCGTGCAGCCCAAAGCTGCCAGGTATGCAGACGATGAAGAAATTGACGATGAAGACGAAGTGCCGACGAGCAGAGTGACTAAGCAATTCGCAATTATTGGTGGCGTTGTGCTGGTTGTGATCGTGCTTGTGATGTTGATTGTCATTCGGATGGGAAAAAAAGCGATGGATAGCACCCAAAATGTTGGGGAGCCTAGCATAACGCCGACAATTTCGGCAGAGGTTGAAACCAGCGAACAGCCGGCTACAGCTGAACCTACGGCCCCGCCGACTGCCACGCCGGAGCCGGAAACACCCGAACCGGAGGAAACGCCGGTTGTTGAAGAGGGTGGCCCTTATGTAAATAAGAAATCCAAAAAAGCTGATATTAAAAAGCTTCAAAATCGTCTGATCGCCCTGGGTTGGTTGAACGACAAGGCTGATGGAATTTATGGAAAAAATACCGTGAATGCGGTGAAGAAATTCCAAAAATATATTAACAAAGAACAAGGCTTGTCGCTGGATGAAGACGGCATCGCGGATCGCGAAACCTATAGTTGGTTGTTCTGGCAGAGTGCACCCACCAAACCGCCTAAAGCGACGGCTACGCCCAAACCCAATAAAGACAAGGCTACACAAAAACCGGAAACAACCAAGAAGCCCGAAGCTACCAAAGCTCCGGAAGCTACCAAAGTGCCGGACCAATCTGATGGGAATTCTGATAATTCCGGTGGTATCACTGTCGATGCCAACTCGTCGCTTGATGAGATCATCAACTTGAATCGCAGGCTTAAGGCTTTGGGATTTGATCCAGGCTCTGATAACGAATTTGACGATCAAACCAAGCAGGCTGTGCTGGAGTTTCAGCGGGAGGCCAACAACAATAATCAGGCGGGACTCCCAGAAACGGGAGAGGTGGACGCCAAGACCTATAGCATGTTGTTTGACGACTCTCATTTTAACCCGGCCGAACCCGATGGCGGCGAGCAGGGTGAAACGCCCCAGACGATCGACGAAAACTCGGATGGTGAAACAATAATGTCTTTGCAGCGCCGTTTGATAGAGCTGAAGTGGTTGGACATTGATGAGCCCACCACCAACTATGGAAAGAAAACGCGCAGTGCGGTTGAGGCATTCCAGAAATATGCGAATGAGCAAATGAATGCAGGACTAGAAGAAACCGGCATAGCCGATCCCAAGACGCTGGAGTTGTTGTTGGAGGATAATGCGCCGGCAAACCCTTCCTAGGGGAAGGTGATGAAGGCTCCGCGCCTTCCCCGCAGCCGGAAGTCGAATCGACTCAACAGCCTACGCAAAATCCGGTCGATGTAACGTCTGAGCCTTCTGAAGAAACCCAAAATCCGGTTGAAGCAGAAGTTACGCCGGAACTGTCCGAACAAAGTCAAGAGCCGGCTGAAACCGGAGATGCGCCGGAACCGCCTGAAGCAACCGAAGCAGGAACGGCAACGCCGGAGCCTTATACTACGGTGGATCAGCAATCTGGCAGTGAAGCAGTGCTTAAAATCCAACAGCGATTGTATGAGTTGGGATGGCTGAAGGAAAAGCAGTTGACGGGCGTATATGACGCGGAGATCCAAGCGGTTGTGCTGGGGTACCAAAGGTATATCAACACCATGTTTGCAGACAGTGTTGAAGAAAACGGAATTGCGGATCCGGCAACGCAGGTGTGGCTGTACATGGAAATTCAGCCGATGCCTCAGCCGACGGCCGAAAACTAAAACGATAAAAATACTCGCTGCTTCTGTCGCACGTGGCAGAAGCAGCTATTTTGTGTGAAGGAGGAAATCGCGTGAAGATTGTTGTGGGCATGTCCGGAGGGGTTGACTCCTCGGTGGCGGCGTACTTGCTGAAGGAGCAAGGGCACGAAGTCATCGGCGTATTCATGAAGAACTGGGAAGAAAAAGACGAAAACGGCGTGTGTACGTCGGAGCGCGATTGGGCCGATGTGCGCGATGTTTGCGATATCATTGGCATTCCTTACTATTCGGTGAATTTTGCCAAGGAATACTGGGAAAATGTCTTTGAGTATTTTTTGGATGAATACCGGCGGGGGCGCACTCCAAATCCCGACGTGCTCTGTAACCGGGAGATCAAGTTTAAGGCGTTTTTGAATTTTGCCGAAAAATTGGGCGCCGAAAAACTGGCGACCGGACATTTTGCTCGGGTTGACTGCGTGGATGGGTGCTATAGGTTGCTGCGCAGTGCCGATGAGAATAAGGATCAGACTTATTTTTTGTACATGCTGGGACAAAGGCCGCTGTCCAAGGCGATGTTTCCGTTGGGACACATGAACAAGGGTGAAGTGCGGGAAATTGCGCGCAAGGCAGGGCTACCGACCAGTGAGAAAAAAGATTCTACCGGCGTGTGTTTTATAGGCGAACGCAACTTCAAGCAATTTTTGAAGCAGTACTTGCCGGCGCAACCCGGGGATATGGTGGATGCAACAGGTCGTGTCGTGGGCAAGCACGATGGACTGATGTATTATACATTAGGGCAAAGGCGCGGATTGGGCATTGGAGGTACAGGAGATGGCAGGCGCTGGTTTGTAGTGGGCAAGGACTTGAAGACGAATCTGCTGCTGGTGGAACAGGGCGAGGATTCGCCCAAGCTGTATTCAAAGGCGGCGCTGGCAGGACAGTCTTATTGGGTGAGTGAAAAAGCACCTATAAAAGAAGGAGAGCGCTTGGAATGCTGGGCGCGCTTTCGCCATAGACAGCCATTGCAACCGGTTATAATCGGGCTGGACGGGCAAAATGTGCATATTGATTTTCAACAGAAGCAAAGAGCGGTGACGCCGGGACAGGCAGCGGTATTTTATTTGGGCGAAGAATGCTTGGGCGGTGCAACCATCGACAAAATACAGCTATAGTTTCGGCTTGCGGTTAAAACAAAAAATATTTCCCAAAAAGTAAAAAAGGATATTGCCTTTAGCCTTTTGTTGTGCTAAAATATACAACAGCTTCTGAGCTTTTGCTTAATTTAGAGGCAAACCAGTCAGTAACCCGCTACGCGGGTTGATGGCGACAAAAACATTTT
>CAYFTL010000041.1:0-17900 GCA_964346145.1 uncultured Oscillospiraceae bacterium
ATATCTACAATTGCGAAGCAATGCGAAATCAAAGATATTTCTATTCGCGATTTGCCGATAGATCAAGTGGTTGCCCAGCTGTACCAACGCATCGAGCAAAAGGAGGAGTAGGGATGCGCGCTTACTTTTCTCTTTGGAAAGTTCGGTTTTTGACGCTGATCCAGTACCGTTCTGCGGCCGCTGCGGGCATCGCTACCCAGATCGTCTTTGGGATGATTTATGTGATGGCTATGCATGCATTTTATGAGTTTTCTTCTGATGGTCAAAGCATTTCTCTGCAGCAAAGCATCAATTTTATCTGGATAAACCAGGCGCTGCTGGGTATGCTGCCGTGGAGGTTGGAGCCTGAGATTGCTCAATCGGTGCGCAGCAGCCAGGTGGCTTATGAGTTGACAAGGCCGATGGATTTATACAATATGTGGTATGCACGCTGTTTGGCACAGTTGAGTGCGCCTACGCTGCTTAAGAGCATTCCTCAGTTTTTGATCAATGGATTGTTGTTTCCGCCTATGATCCAGATGGCTTGGCCGGAAATTCCGGTGCTCATGGGTTGGTTGGTGGCTCTCTTGGGAGCCTGGATGTTGGCGGCGGCTATCGTTAATCTTTTAAATATTAGCTTGTTTTGGACGGTGAGCGGTGAAGGCATTGCGCGGGCGGTTCCAGCGGTGGTAATGCTGTTTAGCGGCGTGCATATGCCATACCTTCCTGAGGTTGTACAAAGAGCGGTGCGCTGGCTGCCTTTTTATGGAGTGGCCGATGGCCCGACACGCCTTTTTTCAGGGATGATTTCGCTAGAAAGTTTGCCCCAGTTGCTGTTTGTGCAGGGCATATGGATTATCCTGTTGGTGATGCTCGGCAGGGTATTGGTGCGGGTTGGGTTAAGGCGAGTTACCATCGCGGGAGGATAAGGTTCGTATGGAGAGTTTGAAGTTGTACTGGCGTTATTTGCGCATATCTGTGCGCGGTCAAATGGCCTATAAGGCATCTTTTTATATGCTGATAGGATGCACGGTAATATTTGCACTCACCGATTTTATCGCACTGTATATTTTGTTTGGCAGTTTTGGTGGGATTGGGAATTGGACTTTGGCCGAAGTTATGTTATTTTATGGTATGGCCAACGTGTCCTTTCCGTTGTGCGAAGCTTGGATGCGGGGATTTGACGATATGGATATCCTGCTAAAATCCGGAGAGTTTGACCGCGTTATGCTTAGGCCGCGCTCCACCGTGCTCCAAATGTTGGGTGCCAAGATACAGCTGGTGAAGGTTGGGCGGCTGACTGTAGGGCTGTGTGTGCTGATCGTAGCAAAGGTGAACCTTGCTATCCGCTGGAACCTGTTGGATTATGTGCTGCTTTTGACTTCGATCGTGGGGGGTGTGTTGCTGTTTGGCGGATTTCTCCTGATGCGCGCCACTTGCTGTTTTTGGACGATTGAGTCGTTGGAAGTGTTTAACTCCTTTACATATGGGGGCGTTGAAACTATTCGCTATCCATTGGATGTCTACGGCGATCACCTGCGGAGATTTTTTACATTTGTAGTTCCGCTGGCAGCGATAAATTACTTTCCGGCAAGCCTATTGCTGCGCCGGTATTATGTGCCGGTGGCGCTTTCTTGGTTGGCGCCGCTGATCGGGTGTTTGTTCTTTGTGATTGGTTTAGGGATATGGAAGGTAGGCCTAAAGAAATACGGATCTTCGGGAAGCTGATGTGAGGGCAGTATGAGCGGTTTTAGATTGTATTTGCGCTGTTTGCGCATATCTGTGCGTAGCCAAATGGCATACAAAGCATCCTTTTTTATGCTGATCGGGTGTGCCTTTGTTTTTGCGCTCACCGATTTTATCGCGTTATATATTATATTTGGCAGCTTCGGTGGGATTGGGAATTGGAGCTTGGCCGAAGTGATGTTATTTTATGGGATGGCCAACATATCTTTTTCGTTGTGCGAAATCTGGATGCGAGGATTTGAGGATACGGATATCCTGCTAAAATCTGGAGAGTTTGACCGCGTTATGCTCAGGCCGCGCTCCACTATACTCCAAATGTTGGGCACCAAGATGCAACTGGTAAAAGTGGGGCGCTTGGCTGTGGGATTGTGCGTGCTGATCGTAGCAAAGATAAATTTGGCCATCCGCTGGAATATGCTAGATTATGCGTTGCTTTTGGCTGCGGTCGTGGGGGGTGTGCTGCTGTTTGGCGGGCTTTTTTTGATGCGTGCCACGTGTTGCTTTTGGACGACTGAGTCGCTGGAGGTGTTTAACGCTTTTACCAATGGAGGTTTGGAAACCATTCGCTATCCGTTGGATGTCTATGGGGACAACTTGCGGCGGTTTTTTACATTTGTGATTCCACTGGCAGCGGTAAATTACTTTCCGGCAAGTCTATTGCTGCGCCGGTATTATATGCCGGTGGCGCTTTCTTGGCTGGCGCCGCTTATCGGAGGCTTGTTTTTTGTGGTTGGTTATTGTGCGTGGAGAATTGGATTGAAGAAATATGGATCTACTGGAAGCTAACGGGTGAGAGAGATGAAAACGCTAACGCATACGGTTTCGGCAGAAGAAGAGGGAAGGCTGTTAAAGCGGGTGGTTCGTTCGGCTTTAAAGGTTTCTACCAGCAATTTTAATGCGGCAAAGACTGCCGGCGGTCTGCTGGTGGATGGCCGGGCGGTTTTTGCCAACCATGTATTGAGAGCGGGGCAATATATTGAGGTGCGGATACCTGAGCGGGTGGAAAAATTCGTTGAAGCAGTCGATATGAATCTATCCGTTGCCTATCAGGACCAAGATTTGTTGGTTATTGACAAGCCGGCACCGCTTCCTAGCCAGATTTCCACCCGCCAAGCCAGCTTGACTTTGGCAAACGGTGTGGCCTATCTTTGCCGGGAACAGCAGGGCTTTGTCTACAGGCCGGTAAATCGGTTGGATAAAGGTACTAGCGGGCTGATGGTGGTTGCAAAGCACGCTCATGCTCAGGATTTGTTGCAACGCCTGTTGCACAGCGATGGTTTTATCAGGGAGTATCTGGCGCTGGTCGTTGGCGAGTTGCCCCGAGCGGAGGGAGTAGTGAACGCGCCGATTGGTAAGGCGGAGGGTGCCACCTTGCGGAGGGAGATACGGCCGTATGGCAAGCCCAGCAAAACCCATTATAAGCTACTGAAGAAGGGGAATGGGGTAAGCTTGGTGCGCTTGAGGTTGGAGACCGGGCGCACCCATCAGATTCGTGTACACATGGCGCATTTGGGGTGCCCGGTGCTGGGCGATTTTTTGTACGGGGCTGAAGACGAGCGCTTGCCGCGAAGGTTTGCGCTGCATTCCTGTTACTTAAGCCTGTTGCAGCCCATAACCAAAGCAAAAATCGTTTGTGAATCCTTCCTTCCCGATGAGTGGGCAAATATTTTATAAGCGGGGGCCAGCTCATTTTGCCTTCGGCGGCAATATGGATACAAAAAAGGCAATACCTTCATTATGAGGTGTTGCCTTAATTTTTTGTGTTTGAAGCTATTTTCAAAGTTTTATCACCGTTTGTTTCGGTTTGTTGATAGGATAATGATCGTGGTGAGATCTGATAGTTTTAATGATCGCCGACAACTTTAATGAAGACTTCGTCGATATGGCCATCGATGGAGCTTGCCCTCACCTTGACGGTTCCGGGCTGAAGCCCAACCAATTTGCCTTGCGGATCAATCGTTGCCACTTTGGCATTGTCCACATTCCAGATGACCGATAGCTCGTCGGCCCAAGCGGGCACGATTTGCGCCTGCATGTCGATATTTTCTCCCACATTAAGCTGCTCCGGTGGGTTTAAAATTTCGATTGCGTATATGGCCTGGGGATTTAAAGAAACCATGTTGACCTGGTAAACGATGTCTTGTGCCGCCTGCCCCTCTTTGGTGACCAATCCGCTCAAACGTACATTCCATATTTGGTTTTGTGCATAGCCGTTTTGCAAAGCTTCGAATGTAGATAGATCCGGCCGAAATATGTAGCATGCGCCGGAGCCATACAGTTGCTTATCCCAAACAGCATATTGGCGCGGTTTTTCTTGTAGCGCCTCAAAGGAGTCTGGGGTTTTCCACTGGGGAAATTCGAATGAGGCGCCGCTGGATGATTCGCTCAGTTGCAAGTAGGGGTTGCTCTTTTCCGGATCGTATACATCGGGATTGAGGCTGATGGACCACGGGGTTTTGCTGGAGAGCATATCGGCGGGAAAGGCCCCTGGAGAGGGCCAGTAAATGGAATCATAGATGTTGTTTTCGGCCGACTGGTCGTATACCTGCATGGTAGCAAAGTGCAGGCCGCTGCTGGATTGGGCCAGGCCAAACCCGGTATATTGCATTTTGGGGCTCAACACCCAGCGCCTATGTCCTAGGCGGGACAGGTTGTAGTCACTCTCGTCGCGCATGTAAGCCAGCACTGAGCTAGAAAGCAAATCCGAATCCAGCCAGTTAGCGGCAAACAGGTTGCTGGTCTTGGTGCTGTCCAGCGCGCGCTTGAAAAAATTGTCATCCATGCCTTCGGGTTGATGGGGAGAGTGATTCAACTGACCGGTAGCAGCCAGCAGAACCGCTCCCTGCTGGGACAAGGTGTTAAATCCGCTTGATAGCTCGGTATCGTAGGGCAGGTAAGCCAAGTAACGGGCATACCGTACTTGGTTTAAGGCATCCTGGATGGCCTGTGGTTCCAATTCGCCCAGTGAAAAGGGCGGAATGGTAGAAGGCTGCTCAAGATAAACATTTCCGCTGAAGGTGGGTTTGAATTGGGTGTACATTTCTCGCACCTGGCTACGGGTATGCAACTGATTTTCTGCTTCTATGCTTTGGGCAGAGACCCAAAATGGGAATGCAGCAAGCATTATCATTAGACACCGTATAAATATTTTTCGCATAACAACTCCTGAGAAAATATTATAAACAATTATAATTATAACAGCAAATTCGGGCTTTGTTCACAAATTCATGTTATTTCAATTACAAAAACTCTTTTCATTTGGTTTATTTTCTGTTAAAATGATTTATAGATTTGGTTTAAATATCATTATTTTATCTAGGGGGAAAGTCGAATGAAAGAATATCGTGCTGGAGATATCAGGAACATCGCTGTGTTGGGCCATGGTAGCGAAGGAAAGACTACCTTGGTTGAGGCGTTGCTATACACCTCGGGCGCAATTGATCGTCAAGGCAAAGTGGAAGACGGAAGCACCACCACCGACTATGATCCCGAGGAAACCCGTAGGAACATCTCCATCAGCGCTGCCATGGCACCTGTAGAATGGAAGAATAAAAAAATCAACTTAATCGATATCCCCGGTTATTTTGATTTTGCAGGTGAAGTGGTAGGCCCGTTGACCGTATCCGAAGGCGCAATCATTGTTATGAACGCCGCCGGCGGCCTAAGCGTGGGCGCCGAGAAAGCCTGGGATCAATGTGATAAATACGGCGTTTCTCGTATGATCGTGATCAATCAGGTAGATCGCGAAAACGCGGCCTTTAATACCTTGCTCCACGAGCTGATCGATAAATACGGCAGTCATATCGCTCCGATTCAGGTTCCTATATTGGACGACGGAAGTTTTTTGGGAATCGGAAATTTGCTGGATGGAAAAGCTTTTGTGGGCGACGGGAAAAACATCAAAGAAGTAGAGATTCCGGATACCGCAAAGAAATATGTAAACGAAGCACGGGAAGCCTTGATGGAGGCCGCTGCCAGCGCTGACGACGAATTGATGGAAAAATATTTTGAAAATGGCGAGTTGTCCACCGAAGATATGGTGCTGGGCGTTCGCAAAGGTATTGCGGAAGGCACTGTGGTGCCGGTCGTGTACACATCGGCAACGACCCGCGTGGGTATCGCTGCGCTGATGGATACGATTCTTGAACTGATGCCATCGCCCGAAGGGCGCGTTTTGGAAGGCGTGAGCCCGCGAAGCGGCGACATACACGAGCGCGTCTGCGACGATGATCAGCCTTTTTCCGCCCGCGTGTTCAAAACCTTGGCCGACCCGTTTGTGGGCAAGCTATCGTTGATTAAGGTTATTTCCGGCGTTATGTCGGATGAAACCCAGCTGTACAACGCCAATCTGGACAAGAGCGAGAAAGCGGGCACTATTTATGTGCTGCGCGGAAAGAAACAAATTGCTGTGCCCAAGCTGCATGCCGGCGACATAGGCGCATTGGCCAAGCTGAACGCAGTAAACACAGGTGATACGCTGTGTGATGCTTCTCGTCCGGTTCGTTTTGAGGCTATGGAGTTCCCGGCCCCTAGCATTTCCAAGGCAGTTTATGCCAAAAAGTCTGGTGATGAGGACAAAGTGTTTTCTGGACTTAACCGGCTAACGGAAGAAGATCCTACCATCCGGATTGAGAAAAACACTGAGACCACTGAGACTATTTTGTCGGGTTTGGGCGAGCTGCATCTGGAAGTGATTTCCAGCAAACTGAAAAATAAGTTTGGCGCCGATAGTGTGCTTCAGGATCCGAAGATTGCGTATCGCGAAGCCATCCGCAAGACCATTAAGGCCGAAGGGCGTCACAAAAAACAAACTGGTGGCCATGGCCAGTTCGGACATGTTTGGATTGAGTTTTCTCCCCGTGCTGACGGCGAAACCGAATTTGAGTTTGTGGATGCTGTTGTAGGTGGCGTGGTGCCGCGTAACTTCATTCCGGCAGTAGAAAAAGGTTTGCGCGAGAACCTAAAGAATGGCGTGCTCGCCGGATTCCCGGTTGTGGGCCTTTCCGCCAAGCTATACGACGGATCTTATCATTCGGTAGACTCATCCGAAATGGCCTTTAAGACTGCAGCGCGCCTAGCCTTTAGAAAGCTGGTGGATGCCAATCCGGTATTGCTTGAACCGGTGTATCGCGTAGAAATTTATGTGCCCGATGAATATATGGGCGATGTTATGGGGGATATCAACAAACGCCGTGGTCGCATCATGGGCATGGATCAGGTGGGCGGACAACAGAAGGTTACCGCCGAAGTTCCCCAGGCAGAAATGTTTAAATACTCTACGGATTTGCGCTCTATGACTCAGGCGCGGGGAAGCTTTACTATGGAATTTGAGCGCTATGAAGAAGTTCCGGCTGCCGATGCCAAAAAGATTATCGAAAACGTTAAGCGGGAAGAGGAAGAAGAATAATACCGGCAGTACTTTAAACAAACCAAGGGCGCCTTCATATATGAAGGCGCCCTTGGTTTGCATTTGAGCGCATTTTAGGTGGCGCATAAATTCGAAAAGGTTAATAATAGCTTTTTCATTAATCCCTTAATTGCATACCCAACCTTACAAATTGAAGCATTTGCATGCTGGCCTGCTCCAGAAGCGGACGAGCGTCCTGCAATGCTTGGGAAATATCCATAGGTGTATTTACACATGCACAAGCGGCGCTTAAATCCATGGCCGTAAGCGCTTGGGAGGCTCCACGCCCCAGACTTCCTGCGATAGCTACGATGGGAACGTTCTGCTTGTGTGCACAGGCTGCTATGCCGGAAATGGCTTTGCCCATAGCAGATTGCTCGTCTAACTTTCCCTCGCCTGTAATGATTAAATCCGCTCCTTGAATGTGTGCATCGAAGCCGATTAGCTTTAGCATGCTTTCAATTCCGGAATGCAACTGGGCGTTTAAAAAACACATTAACCCAGATCCGGCACCCCCGGCAGCACCGGCGCCGGGAACGTTTGTGAAATATTTGCCTAATTGGCACTCTACAATCTGGGCTAACTGGCTAAGAGCGCAATTCAAATCTTCAACCATTTGCGGCGTTGCGCCTTTTTGCGGGCCATATATTGCGGAAGCGCCGTTGGTGCCGCACAGAGGATTGTTGACATCGCTCAAAACGATGATTTGGGTTGAGGATAAACGTTCATCTAAACGGTTTAAATTGATTTGGCTTAAAGATTGCAGGTGAATGCCGCCATCCGGAAGTGGGGAAGCATTGTCATTTAAAAATTGAGCGCCCAACGCCCGCAGCATGCCGGTTCCGCCATCATTGGTAGCTGAACCGCCTATGGCCATATATATTTTTTTGCAACCCAAATCCAGCGCATAGCGGATAAGTTGGCCGGTTCCAAAGCTACTGGTCAGCAATGGATTGCGTTCGGAATCCTTAAGCAAAGGGAGGCCTGAGGCTGATGCCATTTCGATGAATCCATCACCGTTAGGTAATTGCAGCATTTGAGCATGGATGGGCCTTCCTAATGGATCGTGGACGGGAACGGTATGGAGTTGTCCACCGGCAGATAGAAACATAGCCTCCAGGGATCCTTCGCCTCCGTCGGCGATGGGTAGTTTGACAACTTCAGTGTTGGGGAAAACCTGGGCAACGCTTTGACCTATAATGTCTGCAACTTGGCTTGAGCTCAAACTTCCCTTAAAAGAATCGCTACAGATTACAATTTTCATTTGATCAACGCCTCCCTTTTAAGAGTATCGGGATTACAATAACGTTTTGGTTAGCCATTTGTCGCTACGGAAACGCCAGGCGAAAAAAATTGCCCGGACAATCCAGTCGGAGAACATTGCGAGCCAAATTCCAATGACTCCCATGCCTAGCATAGTACCTAACACATAGCTTAAAAGCACCCTGAAAATGAACATGCTGGAAAAGGATACAATCATAGTGAACTTCGAATCATTCGCGGCGCGCAGTGTGTTGGGCAAAGCAAAGGAGGTTGGCCAAAAAACGATGGCGAATATGGAGTGTAAGACAATGATCTTGTATGCCAAATCATAAGTTTCGGTTGGAAATTTGTAAAGCAGTAAAACGAGGGGCAAGGATACCACTAAAATAATATTTAACACGAACATAGATAGGTAAGCCAGTTTCAGAAGCTTTTTTGCGTAGGCTTTGGCCTGTGCTTTTTCGTTGGCGCCGATACAACGGCCGACTACAGTAACCATGGCCAAGCCGATGGCTGAGCCGGGTATAACCGCAAAGCCCGCCAAGTTGCCGCCGGCTGTGTTGGCGGCGATTGCGGCAGTGCCATAACTGACGATCCAGCGCATTACGATCAATTTGCCCATCTGAAACAGACCGTTTTCAACGCCTGTAGGGATACCCACGGTGAGGATGCGTCGAATAAGGCCGGGTACAAGCTTAAACGGGCGCAGGCTACGAACGTGGATCGGAAGCGAAGGATTTCGAAGAAGTATGATCATGATGACTGCACCCGCTGCGCGAGAAACCAAAGTGGAAATGGCGGCGCCGGCAACACCCATATTGAATCCATAAATTAAAATGGCATTGCCGACTAGATTCATGAGGTTCATACACAATGCGGTATAGAGGGAAACTTTGCTGTTGCCCATGGAACGAAATACAGCGGCGCCTGAATTGTAAACGGCCAGAAAGGGATAGGAGAGTCCGGAATAGAAAAAGTAAACTTTGGCGTGTTCCATAATCTCGGGTGTCATGTCCCCAAAAATGAACGACAAAAGGGGTGTTCCGAAAAGAAGCACGATCATCATAAAAACGCTTGCCAGCGCCGTACAAACAAAGATTAGTTGTTTGGCTGTTTGGGAAGCGTTTTTTAAGTCCTTGCGGCCCAAATACTGGGAGGCGACCACGGCTCCGCCCGTGGCCAACGCCGACAATATATTGATTAATAAAATGTTTATAGAATCCACCGAAGCCACGCCAGAAATCGCTTCTTGGCCGACGGTGGATACCATGACCGTGTCAGCCATGCCGATGGTGACAGCCAAAATTTGTTCAAATATCAGAGGAATGATGAGTTTGCGCAGATCTTGATTTGAAAACATGATGACACCCTTTTCCTAATATTTTTCATGATTCTTTTATATTGCACTTTTATATCAAAAACTGCAACATCAGAATACGTTTTTTAATCAAAGCAGAAAAATTATTTGCGGCATGTGCAGGTAATATGGAGGAAATACAAATTCGCTCTGTACCTTGTGGGTTTTTGTCAGATGCGTTACAATATATTTAACAAACAAAAAACGTATATTGGGGGAACGATGAGTATGGCACATGGTTTTCGCTACAAAAACATTGAAGAATTGTATTCGGATTGCGAACACAGTGGTTACGCATTGCCAAAACCTGGCGCGGTGGAAGTGCTTAGCAGGAGGGTAACGGCTGGAGGTTTGGACTTAAAGAACGCTTTTGTGGCACAGCCGATGGAAGGGTGCGATTCTGACCGAGGGGGCGCGCCCACGGAATTGACCGTTCGGCGCTATAGGCGTTTTGCCCAAGGCGGCGCAGGGCTTATATGGGTGGAGGCTGTGGCCATATCGCCCGAGTCTCGAGCCAACCCTGCCCAGTTAATGATTACTGAGCAAAATTTGGAGCAATTCAAAAACTTGATTGATGAAATTCATGAGGCTGCCCAAAGCGCAGGGCAGGAACCGCCCAAAGTTATCGCTCAGCTGACCCATTCGGGACGCTGGAGCAGGCCGGTGGACAAGAATGCGCCCATTCGGGTTTCTTACAATACCGTTCTAGATGAAAAACAAGAGCTGGGCAAAGATTACCCGATCGCCAGCGATGATTACCTGCGCAATATGGCAGCACAGTTTGCGCACTCCACAGAATTGTGCCGCAAAGCGGGCTTCGATGGGGTTGACGTTAAAGCGTGCCACCTGTATTTGGTGAGCGAAATTTTAAGTGCACAGGACCGGGAAGGCCTTTATGGCGGCAGCTATGAAAACCGCACACGCTTACTAAAAGAAGGGGTGGCCGCAGCCAAAGAAGCGCTGGATGGCGGCGTGCTTTCGGTACGCATTAACCTATACGACGGAGAAGCCGCTTTTTGGGGCGTAGGAGCGGATGGAAGGCCTTGCTACGATGAGCCGGTTCGCTTGCTCAAGGAGCTTTATGAGATGGGGGTAACCGTCTTTAATTTGACCATGGGCACGCCCTATTTTAATCCCCATGTGAACAGGCCCGACCTTAGCGGTGGCGGTAGCGATGAAAAGGCCGTGGTGGGCGTGGCTAGGCTGCTGGAAGGTTGCAAGGCAGCCCAGCAAGCGGTGCCGGATGCGCTTTGTGTAGCGACCGGATTTTCGTACTTGCGCCAGTTTGCGCCCCAGATTGCGGCGGGCCTTATAGAAGAGGGCGGTGCAAAAGCGGTTGGATTTGGCCGCGAAATGTTTGCCTACCCGGATTTTGTAAAAGATGTAATTGAAACCGGGGAGATGGACAAATCCAAGATTTGCCTGACCTGTGGTTTGTGCACCAAGGTTATGCGGGCCGGAGGCGTTGTGGGTTGCCCGGTGCGTGACAAGGAGATTTATCTGACGGAATTAAAGCGGGTAACCGCTGAATAGCCCAAAGAAAGATGGAGGGTGATGGATTATGAAAGTTGCCTTGGTAACCGGGGGAACTCGAGGGATTGGGCTGGGCATCGCACGCCGTCTTGCATCGGCGGGCTATTACGTAGCGATAACAGGCCGCAGGAAAGTAGAGGAATTGAGCCCAGATCTGCAAGAGAATTTTCTGTGCATACAGGCAGATAATTCCAATGCGGACGATCGAAAATCGGCGCTAGATTCGGTGCTGGAGCGTTGGGGCCGTATAGATTTATTGGTGAACAATGCGGGTATAGCACCTTCGGTTCGTGCAGATCTTTTGGATATGCAACCGGAATCCATGCATCAACTGCTGGATGTGAATTTGGTTGGTCCCTTCTTTTTAACTCAGCTGGTGGCCAAGCAAATGGTTCGGCAGGGCAGTGGAATGATTATTAATATTTCTTCCATGTCTTCTTACGTGGTGTCGGTTAACCGAGGAGAGTACTGTATTTCCAAGGCCGGCTTGTCGATGATGACAAAGCTTTATGCTGTGCGCTTGGCGGAAGAGGGCATTCCGGTGTACGAAATTCGTCCGGGGATTATTAATACAGATATGACAAGCGCGGTATCCCGAAGGTATGACGAACTGATTGAGAACGGTCTTACCCCTATAAAGCGCTGGGGTCAGCCCGAAGACGTTGCCGAAGCGGTGGCGCTTTTGGCCGAAAACAGGATTCCCTTTTCAACGGGGGAAGTGCTTAACGTCGATGGCGGTTTCCATTTGACCAGATTGTAAAGGAAAATGACTATGGAGTTTAATATTCAAAGCATACCGGTGTTGAGCTGTAACACTGCGGTAGTGGGCGCCGGCGCGGCAGGTTTTAATGCGGCAGACGAACTCCACAAACGCGGAGTGGACGTGCTGTTGCTGGCCGACTCGCTTCACGGTGGCACCAGCAGAAATGCAGGCAGTGACAAACAAACGTATTATAAGTTATCTCTTTCGGGGGATAGGCCAGACAGCATAGGTGCTATGGCTCAGTCTTTTTATGCGGGCGGCGGTACCCATGGCGATCACGCTTATGCTATGGCTGCCAACTCTGTGCGTTGCTTTATGAAGCTGTTACAGCTTGGCGTGCGTTTTCCTTACAACGAGTGGGGAGAATATGTAGGCTATCAAACCGACCACGATCAGGCGCAGCGCGCTACCTCGGTCGGGCCGTTGACCAGCCGGAATATGGTGGAAGTGCTGGAGCGTAGTTGTAGGGCGCGCGGAGTCAGAATGCGGGAGAAAGTGCGCTTATGCTCTCTTCTAAGCGATGATCAGGGAAAGTTTATCGGGTTGTTGATGCTGGATCGCGCCAATAAGGAACGCCCGTGGCTTTTGATCAACGCCCGCAACGTAGTGTTGTGCACTGGCGGTGCGGCAAATGCATACAAAAACGTGGTGTTTCCTAAAGCTCAGCACGGGGCAACCGGGCTGGTGCTGCGCTCAGGCATAAAGGCCAACAACCTCTGCTACTGGCAATATGGCTTAGCGTCTATCAAGGTGCGCTGGAATGTATCTGGTAGTTATCAACAGGCATTGCCTCGCTATACTGACGGCGAAAATGAAATTTTATTGCCTTTCTTTGATTCGGAAGCGGATGCGTTGGATTCGGTATTTCTGAAAGGGTATCAATGGCCTTTTGATGCACGAAAAACTGACGGTTCTTCCCGTGTGGATATAGCTGTGCACACTGCGCGCAAGCAGGGCAAGCGGGTGTTTATGGATTTCACCCGGGAGCACGAGCGAAATCCGTTGGTTCAGATTGGTAGCGAGGCCAAGGACTATCTACAAAACTGCAATGCACTGATTGAACAACCGATTGACCGCTTGGCGCGCATCAATCCCAAGGCGATTGACTTTTATCGAAGCCGCGGGATCGACCTGTACACTGAGCCTCTGGAAGTCGCTTTGTGCGCTCAGCATTCCAATGGCGGTTTTGCTATAGACGAATGGTGGCAAACCAACCTATCCGGGGTGTATGCGGCTGGAGAATGTGCGGGAGCCTTTGGCGTATACAGGCCGGGCGGGAGCGCTCTGAATGAAACTCAGGTAGGATCCTTACGGGCTGCGCAGCATATTGCTGCCCATTCGGGTGAATATTCGGCTCGCTCGGTGGAACGTTTTATTGAGAAAGCTGCCGACGCGGTACAAAACAATATTCGATACTTTGAAGCATTGGTCGGAGAATCCTCTTCGGATCAAACGGTTGATCAACTGCAAACCGGCATGGACGAATACGCCGGTGCGCTGCGCGACGTAGAGATGATGAAGAAGATGTTGGAGGTGGTAAATGGGCAAATTGAAGCGCCCAAATCCATGTCCGACTTGGAAACTGTGTTGGATTATATTGATGTGCTCTACACCCAGCAGGCGGCGTTGTCTGCAATGATTTGTCAAGCCCAATACAAGGATAGCGCCGGGCATGCCTTTACTCAAGGATACGACCCTACAGACAATGCTTCCATCATGGACTACGCTTTTGAAACCGTAGACGGGTACACCGAAGCGGTTCCTGTACGCCCATTGCCCGATGGCGGCGGCTGGTTTGAAGATGTATGGAAACGCTTTGGACGCGGCGAGGTATACGGCTAGAGTATGGGCGGTGATCTTTGAACTTGCAAAAAAAACATGGATTTGGTACAATGCCATTCTAAAGGTTTCCTTTAGAGGGAGGTGTCCCAATGCAAGCAAAACAATGGGTCAAGCTTATATTCGGCATTTTGGTCATAGCATTACTGGTCTGGTTGCTTATCTTAGGGATAGGTCTTATTAAACGAATTTTCTTTAGTGGTGTAGAAATGGTAAATCAGGCGGGCAACACGATAACCATATCTTCTTCGGAAGAGGCGGAGTGGACGCCCCCCGAACTTTCCAACCCAAATCCGATGTGGAGCGATCAAGATTACGATCAGGTTTATCCCGTTGAGCCGGAAGACGACCTTGAGCATGCCGATGACTCAGATGGCACAGCCGATGATGAAATGGAAACGGAAGCGGATATTTCCGCTGAAGACGGATCGGAAGATGATAATATGCAAGAAGTACCGGTTGAAGCTCCCCCGGAAGACTAGGCAATAAGGTTTGAAGCATGTTTGCCCCAAAGGCCTGTAATGTTACAGGCCTTTTTTTATAATGTCGAAGGTCGAAGGGGTGAATCGAGTCGGGGATTTTTAGATCGGTTCAGCTTTTAGAACCTGGTGCAAAAGATTAACACAGTGTTGTGGGAATTTGTGCTGGCATCGCTTGACAAAATGCTGAGTGTTCGGGTAAAATAAAACTTGTGTCAACCAAAGGCCCACTAGCCCCGGGTCGTGTTGAAGTGGCGCAAAGTGTCTGACCAGCACCGAGCGTAACGTTCTCATAAATTTGAGGAGGAGAATATCTGTGAGCACATATATGGCAAAAACTTCCACAGTTGAGCGTCAGTGGTACGTGATTGACGCTGCTGATATGGTAGTGGGACGTTTGGCAAGCAAAGTTGCCGCGATTTTGCGCGGAAAACATAAGCCCACTTTTACCCCCCATGTAGATTGCGGGGATCATGTAATTGTTATCAATGCCGACAAAGTTCGCTTTACCGGCAAAAAGTTGGATCAAAAAATGTATTATCGTCACAGCGGCTATCCGGGTGGCTTGAAAGAGACCACGGCCCGTCGCATGATGGAAAGCAAACCTGAATTTGTGGTAACGGCTGCAGTTAAGGGAATGTTGCCTAAGGGCCCCTTAGGACGTCAAATGCTGAAAAAACTGCGCGTTTACGCAGGTGCAGAGCATGAACATCAGGCGCAGAAGCCTGTTGTCATGGAAGTTAAATAATAGGGAGGAAGACGTACAATGTCAGAAGTTTGCTACGCTGCCGTTGGTAGGAGAAAAAAGGCGATCGCCCGCGTTCGTCTGATTCCCGGTGAAGGCAATATAGTGATTAATAAGCGCTCCATGGATGATTTCTTTGGCCTTGAAACGCTGAAGACCACCGTTCGTCAACCGTTGGTGTTGACCGATACTTTGGGACGTTTTGATGTGTTGGTAAATGTGCATGGCGGTGGTTACACCGGCCAGGCAGGCGCTATCCGTCACGGTATCGCCCGCGCACTGGTTAAGGCGGATGGAGAGTTGCGCGCGCCCATCAAACAAGCCGGTTTCTTGACTCGCGATCCGCGGATGAAGGAACGTAAAAAATATGGACTGAAAGCTGCACGTCGTGCCTCTCAGTTCTCTAAGAGATAATAAAAAGCAACCAAAAAACCTGTATCTATGCGGTGTTTCGCATGGATGCAGTTTTTTTATGTCTTTAAAGATTCGTCTTTAGCTTCTTAAAATCTTTTCCATCGGTTTCCCCTTTGCCAATTCGTCGATCAGCTTGTCCAACCAACGAATTTTCTGCATAAGCGGATCTTCGATTTGTTCTACACGAATGCCGCAGATCACTCCTGTGATTTTATTTGTATTTGGATTAAATTGTGGAACTTGGGCAAAAAATGTCTCGAAAGATACCTCTTTTTTGACTTGCGCCTGAAGTTGGCTATCGTTGTAGCCCGTCAGCCAGCAAATAACCTGGTTAACTTCTTCTTTAGTGCGTCCTTTTTTCGTTGCTTTCTGGATATACATGGGATATATTTTAGAAAATGCCATTTTGTATATGTGTTCGTTTTTCATTGTGCTTTCATCCTTCTGATTTTAAGGTTTGCTTATATTTTAGCTTCTCTCGACTATCATAATGTTTACCGAGTCGCCGGGTTGCTTGCCGATTTTTAAACGGATATTTTTGCGAATCCCAATGATGTAGCAAATAGAACCGTCTGGCTTT
Source organism: uncultured Oscillospiraceae bacterium (assembly GCA_964346145.1). Classification (GTDB taxonomy): domain Bacteria; phylum Bacillota; class Clostridia; order Christensenellales; family Aristaeellaceae; genus CAYFTL01. The sequence continues at coordinate 16,106 of CAYFTL010000041.1, forward strand.
TTTATGCCCATGTTGACAATACTGCCATCGTACGGCTCGCCGTCGAATGTGGCGTGAACTTTTACCCGGCCTTTGCCAAACTCGGCGCGAATATCATATGGAAAAGCAACATACGCACCGCCATTATCGGCAGGATGGATAATGGCACTGTATTCATAGATTTTTTCGTTCATTTCGCATTGTACCTCATCCCCACATAAGCATTTCCACTCTGCAGTTCATTGAGCATCAGGTTTAGGCGTTTTTGACGGGTTTCTTCGCGCTTGGCGCCAGCAATCCACCCGATATAGTCATTGCGTTGATAAGGGGGACGAGCACGATAACGTTCCCACAGCTGGCTTTTATCTAGCGCTAGGATAACATAATCAGGTATGTCATGAATTTTTCGCTTTTGCCTGCTTGTATTTTTATCTAAGTTATTTTTGTTGCTGTCTTCGACGTAAGCAACCCGCCACCGTGTGATGTCGGCGATTAAATCATAGTCAATCGGTTTTTTAAACGGAAATTGAATTGCTCCTTTGGTTCTGTGATAATCTGTAAGGCGATCCTCAAAGGGGACAAGGGACAAATCGCCGGGGTAGATGCCTACATGTTTCTTGAACGCTGCGAAATGGATTAGGTTCTCCTCTTGCCAAAATGTCGGCATTTGCCATGAAATTTTTTCTGCAGATTTAGGTGCGGCCGCGCGAATTACCTCGCGAATTTTGTGCAAAATCGGTCGAATACCTTCGGATTGTTGTGCTATATATTGATCAATGGTTTCAATTTTGTCGCAATAGTGGCCTGGGTTGGTATTTTTAAATTTCCGGCTATATTTTGGGCATTTCCACATTATGGTCTCTCCTTTTGGTTTTGCTTATACGCTAGAACTTTGAATAATTATTGTTTCAAATATACTTTTTTGCGATTTTATTATCAATGATTTGTATCAGGTTACGTTTCTTATATAACCTTTTTAGGATTTTTTTATCAGGATACAAATATGTTTGTGCTGAGGCGATTAACAAAGCGCAGATGAGTAAGAGACTTTATGATTAGACAAGAGCAGGAGGATTTATTGATCTAAAACGATAATTTTAGGATTAGATACCACGACATCAACATGGTACGGATTGTAGTTGCCAATTCCGAAATGGCAGGTTCCGTTCATGCTTTCATCAACGCCGATGATGCCGGTAGCGGTGAGGTCGGATAACCCATGGCCTAATTCTACCAGCATTTGAAGATTTTTATCCAGTTTATCCAGGCCAGCTTTTAAGCGCGTGGCAATATCGCCCCCTACGATATCTACGATGAAGCCATTTCTAACAGTTAGCATGACTTCGCGGTCTACTATTCCGAGGGGATCGATCAAATCAGCGCCGAATCTGAGTTCACCTACGGTAACATCGACCACAATCGTTCCGTTGGCAGAGGAATACACCAATTCTTCGGAAATTTCAGATGGGGGCAGGAAGGCATGGCCCCCTACAGGTCGCGCATCATAGGGAAGCAGTTCCTGACGGTCGATTTGCATTGTAATGTCGGTGCCTTTGTCGGTCGTAATCCGCACTTTTTTGCCGTGAGATAGAGTTTGATACTCACGGATTATGGATTCGACCTTTTTGATGTTTGTGTTTAAACCCGACAACAAAGATGCTTCTGGGATATCCAAACGGATAAATATATACTTTCCAGCGCACTTGGCCGGTTTTGAAAAGGGTGAAAATGTATTTCCATAGCCTTTGTTCACGAATCCATCTATTGTATGAAAAAGATGGAATCAAACTCGAAGAACCAATCAACATCACAAAGC
>CAYFTL010000042.1:0-16483 GCA_964346145.1 uncultured Oscillospiraceae bacterium
ATGGAATAGGATAACTGAAAATAGAATAGTGGAATAAAAGAGAACGCCGCCCAAACTTCGTTGTGAAGTTTGGGCGGTTATGCAACTTTTGTGCAACTTTTGTTACCCGGAACGGGATATGCGCTTACTGTAAAGGCCAGTAAAATAGGCACTTTGGACGTTCTTGAATCCACAAATCTTCGGTTCATACCCGGAGTGTCGTTGGTTCGAATCCGACCGCCGCTACCAAAAGCACCGTCTTTGTACGGTGTCAGATCGTCAAAAACTCTGATTTTTATAGTGAAAATCAGAGTTTTTTATATTCAAACTAACGCTATGCGCTCTCATCCACAGCTCACAACTCCCTTTTCCACGCAGTCACACCTACAGCCACAGAATCCTTGCCTCAATAGCGCCCTATCATATCAATCTCAGCTCAAAACCTTTCACGCTTTAAACCCAAATCTATCTTCGTTTTATGGATAGATCGTAACTCAAAATCTAACATGGATAGATTGGACGGGCAGAGTCGCTCCTCTATCGGCGCACCTCTTCAGTCTATCTTTTATAAAAATCTTACTTCCTCCCACCTTGCATATCGCATTTTCTATGATTACCAAACAATCAACATCTCTATACACACTGCCTGTAACAACAAGCAAAAAGTTTGGCAGTCTTCAACGACCACCCAAATCCAATATTTTCACGCAACTCCCCCGAGGTGAAGCATTGAAAGTCTGGCGCATATTTTCAGCATTAATTTCCAACATCAAACTTTTCGATATCCTTTAGCAAATTATACAGCGTTGGTACCACCTTGAACTCTACCATCGCCGCGCGAACCTCTTCTAGATATTTAGAACTTCCCCTCTGCCCCGTCCGCTCTGCACGGATCAATACGTTTTTCGGCGTATGCTCTAGGTCCACAAACTCCATCACTTGAGCCTTGTATCCACAGTACTCCAACAAGTTGGCTCGAATGCTATCGGTTAAAAGCGCCGAAAACCTTTCTTTTACCAATCCATAGCGCGTTAAAATCGATAAGTTTTCGCTTTTGATTTGCTTATTCAGTTCATGTTGGCAACAAGGAACCGAAAAAATAATTTTAGCTTGCCAACGAACAGCATTATACAGCACATAGTCCGTAGCAATGTCGCATGCATGCAACGCAACCAACAAATCCGGCTGCCCTGGGTAATCGTATTCGTTGATATTCTGTACCTCGAAACGCAGCCCTTCATATCCATATTTTTGCGCAGCCAAATTACAATTTTCTATAACTTGCCGTTTTAAATCCAGACCCAACATTTCGACCTTCAACCCTTTTTGCTCGGATAAATAATGGTAAAGCACAAATGTCAAATAAGATTTACCACAGCATAAATCCACTACCCGAATAGGCTTCGCGCTCGGCCAATCCTTTATCTTATCTTCTATTATTTGAAGGAAGCGATTGATTTGCCGAAATTTATGACTCATCGAGGGCAATATTTCGCCATCTTGCGTCATGATGCCCATATCTATAAGGGGCGGTATAATTTTACCGCTTTCAATCATTTGACGCTTTGGACGATCGTGGGTCACCTGAGCTTTGGGTGCATCCTTGCCAATCTTTCGGCTGTTCTGCAACAGTTTGCCTTTCTTGGTTAATCGCAAGGAGTGCTCATGCTCGTCATCCCAAGCGTGCAACTGAGAAAAACCATTCTCCAATTCCCCTTTTACAAAATTCAAAGCTTCTTTTCCTTCTATACTCTTATGAAAAGCTTGTTGGGCAGTGAACATTTCTGCACGGTACTTCCCTTCTCCAAGGTTCAACACCATTTTCCGGTATGAGGCTTGGGCCGATTTGGGCTTGCTCAACACCAGCCGATGTGGTCTGCCGCCAAATATCTCTATAAGTGCCTGCATTAATTCATCCATAAAAATCCTCCTAGATCTCTACAATGCCCGAAAGCAATCTACTCCGGCACCCAATACCAGCAAACGCAAAAAGCAACCGTCCCAATTTGGGACGGTTTATAAAGCTTATAACAATTGACCCGCTTTGTAGCAAGCCACAAAATGTCCCGAACGATGCTCAAACAATTCGGGCCGCCCACTACGGCAGCGCTCATCCGCCAACGGGCAACGCGCAGCAAAAACGCAGCCCTCTTGCACGCTCATAACACTTGGAACCTCGCCTTGCAGCTTAATCCGCTGTTTTTCCGCCTCAATCTTGGGATCCGGAATCGGTATAGCCGACAGTAACGCCTTGGTATAAGGGTGCAAGGGCTCATGATAGATAGCATCGCTTGGAGCGATTTCCACGACATTGCCCAGATACATGACCACTACCCTATCCGAAATATATTTAACCATGCTCAAATCATGGGCAATAAATATGTAGGTAAGACCAAGCTCAACTTGCAGCTTGCGCAGTAGGTTTACGATTTGACTCTGAATCGACACGTCCAGCGCCGAAATCGGCTCGTCACAAATGATACATTCCGGCTCGATCGCAAGCGCGCGTGCAATACCAATGCGCTGGCGTTGACCACCCGAGAATTCGTGCGGAAAACGACTAGCGTGCTCAGGATTCAAACCCACCTGCTCCAACAGCGAAGCGGTGCGAGCCTGGCGCTGATCTCCCGTCATCAACTTGTGAATATCAATCCCTTCGCCGATGATGCTCCCTACCGTCATCCGCGGATCCAAAGAGGCGTATGGATCTTGGAAAATCATCTGCACATTTTTGCAAAACTGCTTGGATTCCCGTTTGTTCAACGAATAAATGTCTTTTCCGCTATATTCTACCGTACCCTCCGTAGGATCATAAATTCGGATGATGGTTCGGCCGAGCGTCGTCTTGCCACAACCCGATTCGCCGACCAAGCCGATGGTCTCGCCTCGGTACACGTCCAAATTAATGCCGTCCAAGGCGCGTACGTACTGATTGCGCCCGGTCGCAAAATATTTTTTCAAGCCTCGTATCTTAAACAACGGTTCTTTGTTTATTTTGCTTTGATCAGTCACGCACCGCACCTCCTTCCCATACAGGCCTTAGCCCCTCCGCCTGCGGATGCTGCAACCAGCAGCGCACGCTTTGGGTATCGCTGATCGTGGTTATAGACGGATTCTGTTCTTTGCATATGCGCATACAATAAGGACAGCGCGCAGCAAAGCCGCAGCCTTTGCGCGGAGAAATCAAATCCGGCGGTGTGCCCAAAATGGGCTTGAGCACCTGATTACGTTCTTGGTCCAAGCGCGGTATACATTCCAACAGTCCCCATGTATAGGGATGCTTGGGATTATAAAAAATTTCATCGGACGCACCCGTTTCTACGATCTCCCCTGCATACATTACCACAATACGCTGCGCCAAGTTGGCAACAACGCCCAAATCGTGGGTGATCAGGATAATGGAAGTACCTGTTTTCCCCTGGATGTCTTTCATCAAGTCAATAATCTGGGCCTGTATGGTCACATCCAAAGCCGTCGTCGGTTCATCCGCAATGAGTAGCTTAGGCTCACAAGCCATGGCCATAGCGATCATAACGCGCTGGCGCATGCCACCCGAAAATTCAAACGGATATTGTTTGACTCGGCGTTCGGGGTTCGGAACTTGCACGAGACTCAACAGCTCGATGGCTTTCTTTTCAGCGGCCTCTTTCCCAATTTTTTGATGTCTGCGAATGCCTTCAACCAGCTGTTTTCCGATGAGCATCGTAGGGTTTAAAGATGTCATGGGATCTTGGAAAATCATGCTCACCAGTTGGCCGCGTACGCTCTGCATTTGCTTATCATCAAGCGCCAATATATCCACGCCATCCAAGTGGATGCTGCCTCCCATGATTTGGGCGGGCGGCGACGGATTCAGCTGCATCAAGGATTTTGCCGTTACCGATTTTCCACAACCCGACTCGCCAACGATTGCCAACGCTTCACCCTGTTTTACGTCAAAACTGACACCGCGCACCGCTTGCACTTCGCCGGCATAGGTCATGAAAGACACCTTGAGATCTTTTACATCCAACAATATTTGGTTGTCCATCATTTCACCTACTTTCTCATTCTCGGGTCAAGCACGTCGCGCAGGGCATCGCCCAGCAAGTTAAACGACAACATCGTCAGGCAAATAAACAAGGCCGGAATAAACAGCATGTGCGGCGATGTCCTAAAGTATTGGGCACCTTCATTACACAGAGTCCCCCAGGATGCCAGCGGAATTTTTACCCCTAGGCCGATATAGGACAGGAAGGCCTCGGTAAATATTGCGCTGGGAATGGTCAGCGTCATCTGCACCATAATAACACTCAAGCTGTTGGGCAACAAATGGCGAAGGATGATTCGCCAAGACTGCGCCCCTAAAACCCGGGCAGAAAGGATGTACTCCTGCTCTTTGAGCTGAAGCACCTGGCCGCGAACCAACCGGGCCATACCCGTCCACCCTGTCGCCGCATAGGCTATAACGATGGTGCCGATACCCGGCTCCATAACCACCAACAGCAAAATTACCACGATCATATAAGGGATGCCGTTGATTACCTCGACAAAGCGCATCATAATGTTGTCAATACGGCCGCCAAAGTAACCCGATATGCCACCGTACAGCGCCCCTACCAACAGGTTGATCAACGCCGCCGCAATACCAATAGTCATGGATATGCGCGCACCATACCAAACGCGGGTAAACATATCCCGTCCAAAGGAGTCTGTGCCCCAAAGATGCCTGTGGGTGTTGCCCTCCGCATCGGTGTGAAGGTATCCTATCGGCTGTTGGGTGTGGTCTTGATGCTGTTCATACACCGAATAGCCCGAAATTTCCGGAAAAATAATCGATGCCAAAATGATGAAAATGATGAAAAACAGCGAAATCAAAGCCACTTTGTTAAGCTTTAAACGGCGCCACGCATCCTGTAGATAGCTAATAGAAGGTCGGCTGATTTCTTCGCGCGCACTTGCGTCCACCTCAACCCGTTCAAACAATTTGTTATCCAAATGTTCCACTTATATATCCCCCCTAGCCTATTCCAAGCGGATGCGCGGATCGATAAATCCGTACACAATGTCCACGAGCATAGTCGACAGCACAAGGAAAGCACCGTAAAATAAGGTGGTTCCCGTAATCAAAGGATAGTCTTGATTTTGTACTGAAATCACAAAAAATTTACCCATGCCAGGTATTGCAAAAATGTTTTCTACTACAAATGCGCCGGTCAGCACAGCTGCAACCATCGGCCCAAGCACCGTAATAACAGGCAAAATAGCATTGCGCAAAGTGTGACGAACCGTGATCTGACGGTTGGACAAACCTTTGGCTTTGGCGGTGGCTATGTAATCTTGATTGTTTACATCCAGAATTGAAGTGCGCATCAAGCGTGAAATAGATGCCAGCGAACTCAAGCCCAGCGCAAAGGAAGGCAACACTTTGGATTTCCAAGTACCCCATCCCGAAACCGGCAAAATAGACCAACCGCGCGGCTTGTCCAGCAGCTCTTTAAACAAATTGGTTAATTGAATACTGATCCCGTATTGAAGCAAGTAACCAATAATAAAGCTGGGCACAGAAATTCCGATAATAGCCAAGATTGTAGCCCCCGTATCCCAAGCCTTGCCGCGGTTAATGCCCGCAACAATGCCCAGCAAAACGCCAGCCACAACGCCAAAGATTAAAGCACGTACACCCAAGTCAAAAGAATATGGGAACGCTTCCAATATAATATCGGTAACGTCGCGCCCTTCATAATACATGGACGTGCCCAAGTCGCCCTGAAGCAGGTTACCCATGTAAATAAAGAATTGTTGCCATACCGGTTTGTCCAAGCCATATTTAGCTTTTTGCGCGGCGATTACCTCTGGCGTGCGCGCCTTGGCACCGATGAACGGATCGCCAGGCATCAGCTGCATTAAGAAAAACGTAATGCACACCAGCGCAAACAAAGTCAGCAATGCATAAAATAGACGCTTGCCGATGTATCTTGCAAGTTTCAAAAAAATCCTCCTCACGCGGCGCTTTCGCTGGCCAAGGTTTTGCTTCTTTCGAATATTGTTATACTATACCCCACAAAAATGTAAGCTAATCACAAAAGCGGAAGGCTATAGCATCAGAACTATAGCCTTCCGACTTATCGCTTAAGTCAAAACCTCGCAAAACCTCGCCATGAAACCACTCAATTATTTCCAGCTAGCACGCGTCAAATTGTAGTTCTGGAATGCGGTGCAAACGATGCCTTCCAAGTTTTCATCGGCTAAGTAGTTCACGATACGGTTGTACACGGGGCCAATGGGCAGCTCGTTCAGCAAGATGGTTTCAGCCTGAGTCAGCATTTCCATACGCTTAGCAGGATCAACTTCTACGTTAGAGTCTGCAATCAGCTTGTCAAACTCAGCATTCGACCAACCGGTTTGGTTGTTGGCGTTATCCGTGGTAAAAATGTCCAAGAATGTCAGCGGATCGTTGTAGTCCGCTCCCCAGCCGCCGGATACGATGGTATATTCGCGGTCGGTGGTACGCTGCAAGCGACTCTTAAAGGGCATGGATTCCACTTCAATCGTGATGCCCAGCGCCTTGCGCCAGTATTCCTGATAGGCAGCAGCATACTCTTTTGCCACGTCGCTGTCGTCAGCGATGATGGTGAGCTCCTTCGCCGCTTCTTCAGCCGTCATGCCCAATTCTTCAAGGCCTTTTTCCCAGAATTCCTTAGCCTGTTCTACATCATTGTCTTTGTAGCTGACCTCAACGCTTTCGCTAAAGGGCGTAACGCCATCAAGGCCGGCGATGTCAATGGATGTATATGTCAGTGCCGGTTTGGAGTTGGTCTTCATGATATTTTCCACAAAAGACTGACGATCCAAAGCATAAGTCAAAGCCTTGCGGATGTTCAAATTTCCGGTTACCGGTTTGTCCAGGTTGAACTGAATGTAGAAGGTAGAGCCGTCGCCATACTCAGACATGTTGGCTTCCAAGCCGTCCTGCTTGGCCAACGCCAAAGTTTGGCCGGACAATCCGGTTACATCCAACTCGCCCGTAGAGAAGTTGTTGTAAGCGGTGCTATTGTCGTTGATCATTTTGTTGACAATCTTGTCCAGCTTAATTTCGTCTTTGGCGAAATACTCTTCGTTTTTCACCATAACGATTTCAAACTCATGTTGCCAGGATTCCATTTTGAACGGTCCGTTGGAGATGAAGTATTCGGCATCGGTGCCGTACTTGTCGCCCCACTCTTCGTACTTATCTTGGCGCAAAGGCATGAACACGCCAAAGGCCATCAACGAGTTGAAATAGGGAGTGGAATGCTCTAAGGTTACTTCGTAGGTGTAATCGTCCAGCGCTTTTACGCCAACGTCCGCAAAGGTAAGTTCGCCCGCGGGCTTTTCTTCGGTGGCTTCAGCTGGAGCAGCCTCTTCTGCCGGTGCCTCTTCTGTAGCTTCAGCAGGGGTCTCTTCGGTTTCGGCAGGCGCTTCAGTCGCTTCGGCCGGTTCTTCCTCTTCACTGTTGTCGGAGCCCTCGGTCACCTCGGCAGGCGCCATGCTCTTGTAATAGGCTTCCGCATTCTTAATGCAATAGGCCATGGTGGAATAGTCCGCTGCCACAGCGGGATCCAGTAGCTTTTCCACCGCAAAAACAAAGTCGTGAGCCGTAACCGGCGTGCCATCTTCCCATTTTGCGTCTTCGCGCAACTTATAGGTATAGACCAAGCCGTCTTCCGATACCGTCCAGCTTTCCGCAACTCCGGGGATGGGCTGGTTGTCGGCATCTAAATCGGTCAGTCCCACCAAAAGATGACGGAACAAACGGAAGCTCACCGAGTCCGTAGCTTTAATATGGAACATCTGGGGCGGTTCTGTGTTAATGTTTACGGTCACACTATTGTCTTCCTTGGCCGCCAATGCGGGCATTGCCATGGTACACAAGAGCGCCAGCGTCAAGACAAACGCCATTAGCTTTTTCATGGTCCTCTTCCTCCTTTAAATTTCAGGTTGCATTATTCTGAACCTGTCAGAATCTTATGCATAAGCATATCATACCACCACCAATTTTGCAATATTTAATGATGCAAAATTGCAAAATTTATTTCCGTTATTTTCATTTGTGGTTATCAGTCCACAAAGAGTTCGCCGCTGATTAACACCAGCCTCTCCACCATTTTTTCTATAGGCAGCGATTGGGCATCGAGAATCGTATCCGCATTTCCCTCGTATAGTGGAGCACGGCGCGCATACTCCTCGGAAAGGGAGCCTTCGTGCAGCACCACACCCCGCGTATAAAGATCGCCAAGGCGTCGATCAATCTCTTCCAGCGGCAGGCGCAAATAAATAGTTTTTCCCAAATATTGCAAGTGCTCCATGGCCTCCTTGCGTAAAACCACGCTACCGCCGGTCGCTATCACCGCATTGCTGCAAGTCAAGCCTTGAATAGCCCTGCTTTCTGCATCTAAAAAGCCGTCTATACCCCATTCGTCTATCATTTCCTGTAGCAACATTCCCTCTCGTGCCTGCAACAACAGGTCGGTATCCACAAAATCCATGCCCAGTTTTTTGGCCAACAGAACCCCAATCGTGCTTTTGCCGCTGCCCGGCATGCCAATCAGTATGATATTTTGCATTTTATTTTTGCCTCCCATTCATTTAAATAATTCAACTGTTTTAGGCATTTTAGTATTTCGATAAGATTTTGACAAGCCCCATAAGCGATAAAAGCCTTCTAAGAATTTATAAATCCCGATGATGAAAATTCTCGTGCACCGCCATTTTTGGTTCAAGAGAGCATGTTATATTGCAAATTTACCAAATTTCAAGTACAATGCAATAGGATATTACACTTGCAGGAGGGAAGCAGATGGATCACGGACAAGAGTTGATTCGGCGCCTGAACCACAGCCAGAAGAAATTATCAAAAAGCCATAGGCGCATAGCCGAAACCATCGTCAACCATTACGACAAGGCTGCATTCATGACTGCCTCCAAACTGGGTGAGTATGTAGGCGTCAGCGAGTCAACCGTGGTTCGCTTTGCCTCTGCTCTGGGATATGAAGGCTATCCCCAACTGCAAAAAGCGTTGCAGGAACTAATCCGGCATCGCTTGACCGCCTCCCAACGGTTTGAAATGACTTCCGACCTGGAGCACACCCAGGTTCTATCTCGCGTTCTTAAATCCGACATCCAAAACATCCGCACTACGCTAGACGAAATAGATGTTAACGTGTTCGAGAGCGTGGTAGATCGGATTTTAGAAGCGCACACTATCTACATTCTGGGTTTGCGTTCTTCAGCGCCCTTGGCCCAATTTTTAACCCATTATCTAAAATTTATATTTAACAACGTACAATTGGTCACTTCGGGCATCAGCGATGTATTCGAGCAATTGTCCCGAATTGATGAAACTGATTTGCTGATTTGCATCAGCTTTCCCCGCTACTCTAGCCGGACCGTGGAAGCCATGCATTTCGCCAGAAGCCGAGGATCCAAATTGGTGTCGATTACGGATGGGCCCTTGTCCCCCCTCTACTCGGCAGCCGATCTGTGTTTGATGGCCAAAAGCGATATGGCCTCTTTTGTAGATTCATTGGCCGCGCCACTATCGCTTATCAATGCGTTGATTGTGGCCCTTAGCCAACGCCGTCGCCAACAGGTAAAACAATATTTTGATCAATTGGAAGGCATTTGGGACCAATACAGCGTGTACTTAAGTCCAAAGGATCGAGGCAATAATGGCTAATATAATAATAATCGGTGGCGGGCCTGCGGGCATGTTAGCCGCGCTATATGCGCGTCAACATGGCGCCCAAGCCATTTTGGTAGAGCGCAACGAAAAGCTGGGCAAAAAACTATACATAACCGGAAAAGGGCGCTGTAACGTAACCAATGACGCCGATGCAGATGCGTTTTTTGCCAACGTCGTACAAAATCCAAGGTTTTTGTTTTCAGCGTTCCACCATTTTTCCAATCAAGATTTGATGGCGCTGCTCTTCTCTTTGGGCGTACCCCTTAAAACCGAGCGGGGCGGTCGCGTCTTTCCCCAGTCCGATCGTTCCAGCGACATCACCCGCGCATTTGAGCGCGAGTTACATCGCTGGGGCATAGAGGTTCGTCTTAACACTAAAGTCGAAAGTTTGCTGTTCGACGATCGCCGCGTCAGCGGCGTCGAATATGTAGGCGGCGCGATAGAAAAGGCAGATGCCGTTATTCTGGCTACGGGCGGCGTAAGCTACCCTTCCACCGGTTCTACTGGCGACGGCTATAACTTTGCAAAAGTTGGTGGGCACACCATTACAACCGTACGCAGCGCATTGGTACCGCTAGAAACAGCCGAAAGCTGGCCCAAAGATTTGATGGGCCTTTCGCTGAAAAACGTCACCTTGAATTATAAAAAAGGTAAGAAAACAGTGTTCTCAGAAATGGGAGAACTGCTCTTCACCCATTTTGGAATTTCCGGGCCGTTGGCCTTGTCTCTTTCTAGTCATCTGCCAGATGTGCTTAGCAATGAGAAGGTCTTTATCGACTTAAAGCCGGCACTGAGCGAACAGGTTTTGGATGCGCGTTTGCTCAGCGATTTCAAACAGTATGGCCGCAAGCAGCTGATTAGCGTATTGGACGGCTTAGCACCACACCGTTTGGCGCTGCAGCTCAGCAAATGCGCCCGCCTGACTCCCGAGATACCGGTGCACAGCATCACCCAATCAGAACGCAAACAGCTGCTGGCCGTGCTTAAGAATTTACCTCTTCATATCGCAGGATACCGCCCCTTAACCGAGGCGATCATCACCCGCGGCGGTGTATCCATCCATGAAGTCAATCCCTCGACCATGGAATCCAAGAAAGTCAAAGGCCTTTTTTTCGCCGGGGAAATCCTGGATGTAGATGGTTTAACCGGTGGCTTTAACTTACAAATTGCTTTTTCGACCGGAGCACTGGCCGGCAAAAGCGCCGCGCTGAACGCCGTGCAAGGTTAGGAGATTTTATTATGGATACCAATATCAATATTACAGGAAGCAGAACCGTGTGCCGTGCCGCGCTCTTAATGAGCATGACGCAAGACCGCGCCGAAGAAAAAGAACTAAAAAGCGAATTCGCCGCCGAGAACGTTATCTGCGCCGCTGTAGACTACGGCGGTGAATATGTGTCTTCGGTTATGCGCATTGTGGAGCGAGCCGTCGTGGCGGCCAAGCGCGAAAACATAATCTCTGACAGCGAATATCATGAAGAAGGCTCGGTAGCCGGGGCAGCCCGCGAAGCGCTCTCCCAAATCACCAACAAGGCTGTCGGGCTCAACGTGGGCGGGAAAATCGGTGTGGCCCGTTCGGGCAACAATATTGCAGTAGCCATCTTTTTTGGCATCGGTCTGTTGCACATGAACGAAATTGCTGTAGGACTAGGCCATCGCGCCATATAAAAATGGAGGAATCCTCATGTCACAACCTTTTTCCATCGCCATCGACGGACCTTCCGGCGCCGGCAAATCGACCATAGCCCAGCGGGTTGCCCGGCAACTGAATATCTTGTATTTGGACACTGGTGCAATGTACCGCGCCGTTGGGTTGTTTGCGTTAAACCACGGCATCCGTCCCGAAAGTGCTGCCGATGTGATAGCCCACCTTCAAAACATCAACCTGGAAGTCATCTATCAGGATAGCAGCCAACATGTCATATTAAACGGGTACGATGTTTCTCAGCAGATCCGGGAAAACCAGGTTTCTGCTGCCGCTTCAGCCGTATCGGCCCTCCCGGAGGTGCGTGAAAAGCTGGTAGCTCTCCAGCGCGAAATTGCTCAAAACCAAAGCTTGGTTATGGATGGACGCGATATCGGCACCCATGTGCTACCCCACGCCACCCTCAAAATTTTTCTAACGGCCAGCCTTGAAGAAAGGGCAAAACGCCGCCATCTGGAATTAGAGCAAAAAGGGCAAATCGTCGACTACGATACCGTCTTAGAACAAATTGCCCAACGCGATCACAACGATTCCAGCCGAGCCGCATCCCCGCTTAAGCAGGCAGATGACGCCATCTTGCTGGATACCACGGGGCTGTCCATCGATCAGGTGGTATTAAAAATTGTAAAGCTAGTAAGAGTTCAGCTCGGGGAGGCATCAGAATGAACCTTAAGTTTTATAAATTTGCCAAGATCGCTGCAGGTAGCGTGTTGCGTTTTTTTTATCCTATGAAAATTGAAGGCCGTGAAAACGTGCCTGAAAGCGGCGCGTTAATCGTTTATGGCAACCATATCTCCATGAAGGATCCGGTCATGGTAGGCTATGCCCTAAACCGCCCAGTTCACTTTATGGCCAAAAATGAATTGTTCAAAAGCAAATTTCTTAGCCGGTTGTTCTCGGCGTTGGGCGCGTTTCCGGTGGATCGCGGCGGTGCCGACATGAAGGCCGTTCGCACTTCCATCCGGCTTTTAAGCAGGAACGAAGTGCTGGGCATGTTCCCTCAAGGCGGGCGCCGCTCCCAAAATGCCAACACCAAACTGGAAAACGGCGTCTCTTTGATCGCCCTTCGCTCCATGGCCACCTTGGTGCCTGTCTACATTACAGGATATAAGTTATTCCGAAAAAATCGTTTGATCATCGGAAAACCGATACAGTTGGAGCCTTGGTCGGCCAAACATATCAACGCAGAACAACTGGGCGAAGTAACCGACGCCCTTTCCCAAGCTTTGTGGTACTTAAATCCTCAGCACGCCACCCTGGAGTCTCCAAAATAGCTCCATATGCTTCGGGTTCATATCGCCATTAGGCGATATTGCCCGTGTGGGACCCCTACATAAGACAATTCAAATGTGCGGATTCTTTCAAAATACGCGCGGTTGAATTGTTAATTTTTCACAAAAAAAGCGAAACAAGCAGGAATGAATACAAATATCCCGAATGATTAAAAACATATAGGTCTGATTCTATAGCAATTTGTCGTTGAACGTTGGTGACCTATAACAAATATACCAATGTTCAGTGCTGTCATGGCACATTGGAGCATATTCTTTTGAAACCAAAACTCTCGACTCAAAAAAATATTATAGCCGAACATGCGGGGTTTTGTTTTGGCATTCATAGGGCTGTGCAAACTGCCCTTGAATGTGTGTGCCAAGACAAACCCGTTTATACTTTAGGGGCAATTACACACAACGCACAGGTTGTCTCCGATCTCGAAAAACAGGGCATACGAAAAGCCGAAACACCGGAAGAAATTCCACCCGGTTCTATCGTCATTATTCGAGCCCACGGGGTAGGCAGCAAAATTCTGGAAACTTGCAAAAAACTCGACTTACAAATAGTAGATGCTACCTGCCCTTATGTCAAACGCATACATCAACTGGCCGATACGGCAAGCGAATCAGGCGTTCCTATTTGGGTGATTGGTCAGCCCGATCATCCCGAGGTTCAAGGCATTTTAGGTTGGTCCCGCGGTTTGGGTGTGGCGATTGCCACACCGGAAGATGCCGAAGCTCTGCCGGAATGCCAACAGGCCATGGTCGTTGCACAAACGACCATCACCCAGGAGATGTTCAAAAAAATTACCGCTGTTCTGCACAAAAAGTGCAAAAACATAAAAATCCACAATACCATTTGCTCTACGACAATCGAACGGCAAAACGAAGCCGTTTCGATCGCCAAACGGGCGGATGTGATGATTGTGGTGGGCGGAACCAACAGTTCCAACACCCAAAAGCTGTTTGCTTTGTGCAAACAGCACTGCAAACGCTCGTTTCTTATTCAATCCAGTGCGGATCTTGAGCACATTCAAATCGGGCCCCAGGATTGTGTAGGTATTACAGCCGGTGCTTCCACGCCGGATGGTACATTTAAGGAGGTTGTTTCACGAATGAACGACATCGAAAGACAAGACCAAACCCTCGAACCCACCACCCCCATTGAACCGCAGATTGAAGAATCTGTAGAACCTGAAACCGCAGCGCCTGAAGCACAGGCCACGCCGGAAGAAGCTGTAGGCCAGGAGCCGGTCGAAACCATGACCGAATCCGACTTCATGGCAGATGTGGAAAAAACATTGGTACCCATCCGCTCTGGCCAGACCATCGTAGGCACCGTGGTGCAGATCACCGATGATGAGGTGTGTGTAAACGTAGGCTACAAAGCCGATGGCATACTCAAAAAGTCGGAATTAGTTTCTGCCGACGTACAGGTTGGCGACGAAATCGAGGTTGAAGTGGTGCGCGTAAACGATGGCGAAGGCAATGTGCTTTTGTCCCAGCGTAACATTGTGAACCGAAAGCATTGGGATGAAATCGTCGCCAAAGAAGAAGCCGGCGAATACGTTCAAGGCGTTGGCAAGAGCGCCGTTAAAGGCGGTCTAATCGCCGATGTGAAGGGCATTCGTGCCTTTATTCCCGCTTCTCACCTAGCCAAACACTATGTAGAAAAGATCGAAGATTTTGTAGGGCAGGAAATGACCTTGAAAATCATCGAACTGGATAAAGCCAAGCGCCGCATCGTCGCTTCCCGCAAAGAGGTAATCCTTGCCCAGGAATCTGAACAGAAGAAAGCCGTTTGGGACACCTTGGTGGAAGGCGAAGAGCGCGAGGGTATCGTGCGCCGCTTGACCAACTTCGGCGCCTTTGTAGACATTGGCGGCGTAGACGGACTGGTCCACATCACCGATCTGAGCTGGGGACGCATCAAGCATCCTAGCGACGTTGTCTCGGTAAACCAGCACATTCAAGTAAAGATCTTGGCTCTGGATCCCGAGCGCGAGCGCATCTCGCTGAGCTACAAAGCTACCCAACCCCATCCCTGGAAGGTTGCCGGCGAAAAATACGCCGTGGGCAGCGTAGTTGAAGGCAAAGTGGTTCGCATCACTACCTTTGGCGCTTTCGTGGAGCTTGAGCCCGGCCTGGACGGATTGGTGCATATTTCCCAGTGCGCTTTAAACCGCATCGAAAAGGTTGAAGACGCAGTGCAAGTAGGCGAACTTGTACGCGTAAAGATCTTAAACATCGATCCGTCCAACCGCCGAATCAGCTTGTCTATCCGCGAAGTTCTGGAAGACGAAGCCTTTGACGGCGCAGGCGAAGATGTGTTAGATGACTTCACCATCGCCGGCGATGACGGCTTCTTGGCCGAGCCTGCCGACGAAGCAGTGGCAGAGGACCAAACTCCTGCCGAAGCGACCATCGAAGAAGAAACCGAGGCTTAATTCCAACAGGAATTATCCCGCGCGGAAACCGAAGCGATCGGCTAATCCGGCCGGGCATCTAAAGGTGCCCGGCCGTTTTTCATTTGATTATCCATGGGATTGGTAAGGACACCCGCCTGCGCAATCTTTTTTATATTTTTTCAGGAGTGATTGTTTATGTATTCCCCTAAGATGTACGAGCTGGGCTCCAAACGTTCGATTATTCGCGAAATATTCGAGTACGCCAAAGTCCGAAGCGCCCAAATTGGCAAACAAAATGTGTATGATTTCAGCTTGGGAAACCCTAACGTGCCCGCGCCTGATTTTGTAAAAAATACGCTACTGGATCTAATCGAGAACACCGATCCCGTCGCCTTGCACGGCTATACTTCGGCCCAAGGGGATTTTTCGGTGCGCGATACCATCGCCAAATCCATCAACAGCCGCTTTGGCACCAACCTCACCGCCGATCACCTGTACATGACCGCCGGCGCCGCCGCATCTTTGTGCATCTGCTGCCGGGCGTTAAGCCTGCCGGGCGATGAGTTTATTACCTTCGCACCATTTTTTACCGAATACCGAGTGTTCGTGGAAGCTAGCGGCGGAAAACTTTTGGTGGTGCCCGCTCAAGAACCCGATTTCCAAATTAATCTAGAATATTTCGAGTCCATTATAGGTCCCAACACCAAAGGTGTGCTCCTCAATTCCCCCAACAATCCGTCGGGTGTAGTGTATTCCCCGGATATCATAGAGCGCATGTGTGCAATCCTCAAGGCAAAATCTGAACACTACGGCCATCCCATTTACCTGATCGTGGACGAACCCTATCGGGAAATCGTGTACGACGGCATCCAAGTGCCTTACCTGATGAATCACTATGATAACGCCATCGTCACCTACTCCTACAGCAAATCCCTTTCCCTGCCCGGAGAACGCATCGGTTACATTGCCGTGTCCGACCGAATGGCCGAAGGCAAGCAAGTTTACGCGGCGATATGCGGCGCAGGCCGGGCGCTAGGCTATGTGTGTGCCCCCAGCCTGTTCCAGTATTTGGCCGCCGAATGCGATGGAAAAACTTCGGACATGCAAGTCTACAGAAAGAACCGGGATCTGTTGTATAACAGCTTAAAACAGATGGGATATGCTTGTGTCAAACCCGACGGTGCTTTTTATCTGTTCGTTAAAGCGCTGGAACCCGACGCCTATGCCTTTTACGAGCGCGCAAAAAAACACGAATTGTTATTGGTTCCCGGCGATGACTTTGACTGCCCAGGCTACGTGCGCATCGCTTATTGCGTAACCACAGAGCAGATTGAGCGCTCCCTGCCTGCCTTTAAGGCGCTGATTGATGAATACAACGCCATATAGATCTATAACAAAACGCCACTGCGTTGTT
>CAYFTL010000043.1:0-15485 GCA_964346145.1 uncultured Oscillospiraceae bacterium
AACTATATAGCGGATTACCTTCCCCGCAATTTGCTCACTAAACTGCACACCACAAGCACCCCTAGGTTGACACCGACTACGCTGGCACCGGTGGGCAGATTCAAAAAGTAAGATGCAACCAAACCCACCAAAAAACACAGAACCGAGGAAACCGCCGCCACGATCACCATACCTTTAAAGCTGCCCACCAGTTGGCGGGCGATCATAGCCGGAAAAATGATTAAACTGGAAATCAACATGGTGCCCATCATACGCATGCCCAGCACCACCGTAATCGCAGTCAAAAACGAGATCACAAACTGGTACAGACCCACGTTGATACCGGTAGCCCGGGCGTTAACCTCATCGTAGGTAATGGCGAAGAGCCGGTTAAACAACAACACGTACATCCCAACCACCACCGCGCTCAAGGCAACGCTCAGCCACACATCGCCGCTAGACATGGCCAACACACTGCCAAACATATAATTGGCCACATCGATGTTAAAACCCTTGGTTAGCGAGGTCACGATAACCCCGAAGGACAGCGCCGCGGTAGACAAAATGCCGATGGCCACATCGCCATTCATGCCGCTGCGCTGGGACAGAAACATAATTAAAAAAGAAGCGACCACCACCACGGGAATCGACACCGCCATGGGTGATAAATCCAGCGCCACCGCCAAGGACAGCGCGGCAAAGCCTACCTCTCCCAAACCGTGCCCGATCAGCGAATAGCGTTTGAGCACCAACACCACGCCTAAAAGCGCCGCACACAAACTGACCAGCACCCCCACCACCAGCGCACGGCTCATGAAGGGGTATTGAAACACCTGAATCAACTCGCTCATCTTACCCCTCCCGCTCGTGTTCGCACACCCAATGTTCCACCGGGCCGATATAGCGCACGCCGTTGTCCAGTTCCATGACCCGGTCGGCGCTGCGCTTTACATACTCCCAGTCGTGGGTAGAAATCAAAATACTTAAGCCCAAATCCTGACGCAACTGATCAAACAAATCATACAACTCAGCAGTGATTTCGGGATCCAGCGCCGAGCAAGGCTCATCCAACACCAGAATTTCCGGGTCGGAAACCAACGCCCGGGCCAACAACACCCGCTGCTGTTGGCCGCCGGACAGCTTGCCGATGGGGGACTTTTCTAAGTTTTCAATCTTTAGCTTGGCGAGCGCATCGTGGGCGCGCCGACGATCATCCTTAGTATAAAAGGGCAAACGACGGCCTGTGCGCTGAGTGCCCGAAAGCACGATTTCCCAAACCGTGGCAGGAAAATCGCGATCGGTGGTGCTAATTTGAGCCAAATATCCCGCTGTGTGCTTGCCGTGGATAAACTCAATGCTACCACTGGTAATGGGCATCAATCCCAAAATTCCTTTGAGCAGTGTGGACTTTCCCGAACCGTTGCTGCCCACCAGACAGAGATTTTCCCCCTGATGCAAATCAAAGCTTACCGAGCCGACCACCTGCCGGCCTTCATAGGCTAGGGATACGTTCCGAACCTTAAGCAGCGGTTGGATCTGAGAATCAAGGCCATTATCCATAAACTAATACAGTCCTTCCCGCAAGGCTTCTTTGTTTTCTTCCATCAGGCTTAAGAATGTCACGCCTTCCTCCAGCTGCTGGGGCGTTACGTTGTGGGCGGCGCTGAATAGCACCAGCTTTGCCCCGGTTTGGTCGGCGATGGACTGGGCCACCTTGGAATCCACCAGCTCTTCGTAGTACACCACCGGGATATCTTTCTCGATCACTTCTTCAATCAGCTGGGCGAGCTCGCGCACGCTGGGCTCCACATCGGTGGAACAAGAATCGTAGGCTGCCAAATAGTTCAAATCATAGCGGTTAACGAAGTAAGAAAACGCAAACCGGCCGCCAAAGACGACTTCATCCCTAACGCCGCCTTTGGCCACTTCGGCAATCTGCGCGTCAAGCTGCAGCAGCTTATCGGTGTATTCCTTAGCGCGCTCATCATAAACTGCTTGCCCTTTAGGGTCAACCGCAACCAATCCGACCCGCACATTTTCCAGCATTTGGGCTGCGCGCGTCAGGTCCAGCCAGAAATGGGGATCGCTTCCCTCTTCTGTGTGATCGTGTCCGTGATCATCACTGTGATCATGGTCGTGGTCGTGATCGTGATCTACAGCAAGCAGTTCGATCCCTTTAGAACCATCCACAACGGTCAGAGTTGATTGATCGATTCCTTCTAAGATGCGTTCGGCCCAGGGTTCCATTTGTCCTCCCGTGTACACAAACATATCGGCATTTTGAATTTCGATCATATCTTTGGGAGTGGGTTCGTAGTTATGGCTTTCGGCCCCGGGCGGCAGCAATAACCGAACTTCGGCCCGATCACCGGCCAACTGGCGCACAAAGTCGCACTGGGGAAAGAGCGTGCATACCACGGTGAGCTTGCCCCCGGTTGGGTCTTCCGCCTGGACGCTCAAAGGCGCAAGCAGCAATACAAGGCACAGCGCCCAACAGAGCGCATCCAACAAATTAGTTTTACGTTTCAAGAATCGATTCCTCCAAGATTTTTTCGCAGCACAAGCCACAGTGGTAACTTATAACCCAAATAAAGAGCTATGTATCATTGTTTATGGCACACAATCAAGGGTACCCGCATCTCTTCCGGCCTAAGCCCGGCGTGCATGCCTTTAAATTCCATTTTATGAGATGAATTCAAGCCGCGGCTACGGAGCATCCAGCTGCCGCTGGCGACGGCTAGCTAGTCGCCCACAAAGTCCAACGTTTTT
This sequence comes from uncultured Oscillospiraceae bacterium, assembly GCA_964346145.1. Lineage (GTDB taxonomy): Bacteria > Bacillota > Clostridia > Christensenellales > Aristaeellaceae > CAYFTL01. The sequence goes on from CAYFTL010000043.1 coordinate 2,749, forward strand.
TTGTGGGGCGTGCCCAGTCCGAACAGTTGCGATTCCAACACCTCTTCCCGGCTCATCAGCACAAACTGATCGCCAAGCTCTTCGGCAAACTTTTCGCAAAACCGCCGATGCTCCCCCGCCTTCACAAAAAAGGAAACGGCCCGTGTTTCGATAAAGGGCTGCATCGTCAAACATTCCATAATTTCTAGATAGTCGGTAATGAACACGGTACGGTCTATGGAAGCCATGCCATGATCGGCCAGCACCACCAGCGTAGTGTCTTCGCAGCGCTCAAACATTGCCTGAACTTGTTGCTCCAGTCCGCGCACCATGTTTTGCACTGTATTGCCATAAAGACCGGCTTCATGCATCAGCTCATCGGGCTGAGTCCAGTAGCATAACGCAAAGCGTTGCCCGCTGTGGTGGCTCAACTGCACCACCGATTCGGTTAACGCTTCCATATCCTTGGCTTGCATCCAGCAATCGGAAAATGGCGTGGCAAACGGGGTTACATCGTGACACTCCACACCCAATTTTTTCAGCTGCGTATAAACGCTTTCGTAAGGCATCAGCGTCTTTGCCGGAAATGGGGTTACAGGGCTGTGGTCGAAGCTGTCGCAGTTTAAAAAGGTATCCACCGTGCGGCCGTATTCCTTAAAGTACAGCGACCAACCCAGCCAACCGTGCTGGGACGGAGATAAACCTGAGTAAAAAGTATTCAGCGCCGCCACCGTGGTGCAAGGAAAGACTGCCGACATCTCTGCGCGCAGATTTCGGCGGAAAAATCCATCTGGCGCAACGTGACGCTCAATTGCATCTACCCCCAAGCCATCGAGCACCAGCACCACCAAATTGCGGCGCACATTGGCAAGTTCGTCATCCAACACGGGATGGGTCGGATGGTGCGGCGCGGCACCGTAATGAGCCAAAACAGAGTTGATTGCGTTTAGGTTGCTGTTTGAATAGTCGGGATATTGTAACATTTGCATTGCCTCCTCACCTACCGATGGAATTGAACAGCGCGGTCAGCAGGCTGATCAGTATCGCGCCCAATATGGCCCAGCCAAAGCTGGCCACAGAAAATCCAGGCACCAACGCGCTACACAGCATGATCAGTAGCGCATCAACCACAAAGAAAAACAAGCCCAACGTGGCGCAGCCCATAGGCAGCGTCAACAACCTGAGCAGCGGACGCAACAACAAGTAAGCTCCCCCTAGCACCACCCCGGCAATCAGCGCCGCCCATACACTGGTGGCGCTGTACCCCTCTAAAAGCTGGGTAAACAACAGAATTGCCAAAATGGGAACCAAAAAGGTTAAGGATGAAAATATTGAATTCCTATGGTTCGACATGTTCCATTCCTCCCTTTAGCTCGGCTTCAAACACCGTCCACGCACCTTTTTGGGGCGGCATGCTGACAAAATGCATAGGTTCCTTCAAAGTTGGGTGTTGAAACGATAACAACGCTGCCCACAGCGCTATCTGTTGGCCGGGTTTACCTTTGCCATATCGCCCATCGCCCCACAGCGGAAATCCGGCATGGGCATGCTGCACCCGAATTTGGTGACTCCTGCCGGTAAGCAACTTGACCATTTGCAGCGACAACCCGGCGCGCGCGGCAATCCGGCAGCTAACGAGCTCGGCGCGCTTGGCACCGGGTTGTCCAGCTGCCGCTACCGAAACCGTGGCCGTGCGCCCATCCTTGATCAGATAATCGACTGGGTGCATGCGCTGCGGCGTTTCGCCTTGTACCACCGCCAGATAGCGCCTGTCCACTGTCCCCGATGCGAAGGCTGCGCTCAAGCGGGCCGCCGCCTTGCTGGTACGGGCAAAAACCAGAGCCCCGCCCACCGGCCGATCTAGCCGGTGGCACAGCCCCAAAAACGCCTCCCCAGGTTTGGAGAACTTGCGGGCGATGTAGCCCTTCATGGCGCTGAGCAGATCGGTGTCTTTAGAGCTATCCTGCTGAACCGGCATATTTGGCGGCTTTTCCACCACCAATAGATGGTTATCCAAGTACAAAACGGGAATGGAAAACCGGCCACAAGGCACCGTCTCCTGCACCGCGCTAGGCAATTCGCCCGTCAGAATGTATTCATTGTTCATATTTGCATACCTGCATTCGTTCGCAATAAAGCCAAATCGCCGCAGCATTGCGGCGATTTGCAGTTTATTATATCACATGGGTAAGAATTGAGTCAAAAAATCTTTGAGATAGCTCGGTTCAAATACAACCGGCTGGCTAGCGGTCGGCGCCTTTTGCCGTCCATCGGCCACTAGCGCCGCACGGCAACACACCTGCCGCCCGGACCGGCAACACCACTTCCCCGGCGTCTACCCGGCCACCAAAACGCTTGGCAACCGTCATGCCCAGCATGTTGGACAGCACTGCGGCCTGAAGCCCGGTCGTGTAGCTGTTGACCAGCATAAACAGCGGATCGGAGCTGAGCACACGGCTACAGGCCTCCACCAATCCATAGAGCTCATTTTCCAGCTTCCACACTTCCCCGCCGGGACCGCGGCCATAGCTGGGCGGATCCATCAATATCCCGTCGTAAAAGTTGCCCCGCCGTTGCTCCCGAAGCACGAACTTGAGTGCATCGTCCACAATCCAGCGCAGATTGGTTTCGGGCAAACCACACAGCTTACTGTTTTCCTTGGCCCACTGCACTATGCCCTTGGCCGCATCCACGTGGCACACACTGGCACCCGCTGCAGCGCAGGCCATCGTAGCGCCTCCGGTGTAGCCGAACAGGTTCAGCACCCGAATGGGGCGATTGCTTTGCCGGATTAGCCCCTGCATCCAGTCCCAGTTGACCGCCTGCTCCGGAAATAGTCCGGTGTGCTTAAACCCGGTAGGGCGAACATAAAAAGATAGCTCTTTGTACTTGACCACCCAGCGCTCGGGAAGCTTTTTGAAAAACTCCCATTCGCCGCCGCCACGCTCGCTGCGGTGGTAATGGGCGTGGGGATTTTTCCATAAATCGGACTGCTGTACAGGCCAAATGACCTGGGGATCAGGGCGACGCAAAAGCACGTTGCCCCAGCGCTCCAATTTTTCGCCATTTCCCGTATCCAACACTTCGTAATCTTTCCATTGGTCGGCAATATACATAAATTCTACTCCACACAAATCCTTATTGCTACCTTAAGTATACTCCTGATGCCGGCAGCAGCAAATCAAAATCGGTTTTTTTTGAAAAGAAATTCTATCAATAATTAGAGATATGGGCCGCGCATTGGAAAAGCCGCCATGGCCATTTCGGAATCACCGAACCTCGCCATGGCAGCTATTGCAGTCGGCGCTTAGAACATTTAGTTTACCCACACGCTCAGACCGGCCTGCTCTCCGTTAATGTTCCAATTTTGAAGCGTTTCCCCTTCAGCGGCCGGACGCAATTCGGTTGCTAGCACCGCTTCCATGATATCGGCTTTGTAAGCCTCAATGATTCGAGCCAGCTCGCCCTCGGCCTTATAAGCCACGCCGATGCGATCGGTCACTTCAAAATCTGACTCCTTGCGCATATTTTGCAGCTTGCTAACTACCTCGCGAACAAATCCCTCTTCGATCAGTTCGGGCGTCAGATTGGTATCCAGCACCACAGTCACGCCCCAGTCGCTCTCGCTTACAAACCCCGGTTTTTGCATGGGTTCGGTGAGCACATCCTCAGCGGTGAGCACTACCTGAGTGTCGTCGATATCAAATGTCAGGTTTTCGCCGCGTTTAAAGGCATCCACAGCCTCGTTACCGTCGGTGTTGAGCAGCGCTTCGCCAATCTTTTTTAGCAGCTTGCCATATTTGGGACCCACGGTGCGCATTTGAGGCTTGAGTTTGTAAGTGGTGAAAGCGCTCACATCGTCGGTAAACTCCACATGCTTTACGTTGAGCTCTTCGGCGATCAAATCCACCATGGCACCGGACAGTTCACTTCCCTGAACGTACAGATTGGCCACAGGTTGGCGCACTTTAATGTTTGCCGTGTTGCGGCAAGCGCGTCCCAACTGAACCGCCTGGATAACCATGTCCATCTGGCGTTCCAAATCTTGGTTCACCAGCGACATATCCGCCTGCGGGAATAAGGTCAGGTGCACGCTTTCGGGCGCTTCGGGCATGCTGGAGACCACCAGATTGCGATACATATTTTCGGACACGAAGGGCACATAAGGCGCGCACAGCTTGCACAGCGTCACGAGCACGGTGTACAAGGTTTCAAAGGCGGCCAGCTTATCCCCTTCCATACCCTTGCCCCAGAAACGCTCGCGACAGCGGCGTACATACCAGTTGGATAGCTCGTCCACAAAGGCTGCGATGGCGCGGGCAGTTTCGGTGATTTTGTAACCCGCCAATCCTTCATCTACAAATTTGATCAAGCTGTTGAGCTTGCTGAGCACCCATTTGTCCATCAGCGAATAATCTGACGGATCCGCTTTGTGAACAGCCGGATTGTAGTTGTCGATGGAGGCGTACAAGGTAAAGAATGCATACGTGTTCCACAAGGTGCCCATGAACTTACGCTGAGATTCACTCAACGCTTCGGACGAGAAGCGGCTGGGCAACCAGGGCGCACCCACGCTGTAAAAATACCAGCGAACCGCGTCGGCGCCCTGCTTATTGAGCACATCCCACGGGTCAACCACGTTGCCCTTGTGCGTGCTCATCTTTTGGCCTTCCATATCCTGCACGTGCCCCATTACCACACAGTTTTCAAAGGGCGACGCGCCAAACACCACGGTGCCGATGGCCATCAGCGTGTAGAACCAGCCGCGGGTTTGGTCGATGGCTTCGGAAATAAAGTTTGCCGGGAAATTCTGCTCAAACAGTTCCTTGTTTTCAAAGGGATAATGAAACTGGGCGAAAGGCATGGAGCCGCTGTCGTACCAGACGTCGATCACTTCGGGCACGCGGTGCATTTCCTTGCCGCACTCAGGGCAATCCAGTACCACTTTGTCCACGTAAGGTTTGTGCAAATCAATATCTTCCGGCACGTTTTTGCCCATCGTGCGCAGCTCTTCGATGGAACCTACTACATGGATGTGCCCTTCTTCGCACAACCAAACGGGCAGCGGCGTTCCCCAATAGCGCTCCCGAGACAGGCCCCAATCCACCACGTTTTCCACAAAGTTGCCCATACGGCCTTCTTTGATGTTGTCCGGATACCAGTTGACCGAACGGTTTACCGCTACCAGCTGGTCGCGCACCTCGGTCATACGGATAAACCAGGTGCCCCGGGCATAGTACAAAAGGGGCGTATCGCAGCGCCAGCAAAACGGATAGTTGTGCACATACAATTCGGTTTTAAACAGCAATCCCCGTTGCTGCAAATCTTCAACGATCAACGGATCGGCATCTTTAACAAACATGCCGGCCCAAGCGGTTTCGGCGGTCATCTCTCCCTTTGGATCCACCAATTGCACAAAGGGCAGATCATTCTCCCTGCCGATGCGGGCGTCGTCCTCACCAAAAGCGGGCGCAATATGCACGATGCCGGTGCCGTCTTCCAAGGTTACGTAGTTGTCGGCCACCACCCGCCAGGCAGGCTTATCAGGGTTTGCAAAATCAAACAAGGGCTCGTATTCGGTGCCCACCAAATCATTGCCGCTGTAGCTTTCAACCACCTGCGTCTGGGCCGCAGCCTCCTCACCCAATACCGCATTGACCAGCTCCTTGGCCAATATCAAGTTTTGACCACCCGAAGCCACCTTCACGTATTCGGCGGTAGGGCTAACACAAAGGGCTACGTTGCTGGGCAGCGTCCAGGGCGTTGTGGTCCAAGCCATCAAATAGGTGTCGGGTTGCCCCTTCACCGCAAAGCGCACGAAGGCAGAGGTATCCGACACTTCGGCATAGCCCTGGGCCACCTCGTGGCTGGACAACGCGGTTCCGCATCGGGGGCAGTAAGGCACCACCTTGTGCCCCTTGTACAGCAAGCCCTTTTCGTGGATGCGTTTGAGCGACCACCACACCGATTCAATATAGTCGTTCTCGTAGGTGATGTAAGGATGATCTGTATCGGCCCAATAACCTACGCGCTCACTCATGCGCTCCCAGTCGCCCTTATATTTCCACACCGACTCTTTACATTTTTTGATAAAGTCTTCTACACCGTATTGCTCGATCTGCTCTTTGCCATTCAGCCCCAACGCTTTTTCGACTTCCAGTTCCACGGGCAATCCATGGGTGTCCCAGCCGGCTTTGCGGAATACGGATTTTCCCTTCATTGATTGGTAACGCGGAATGATATCCTTGATCGCCCGGGTTAGAATATGCCCGATATGGGGCTTTCCGTTGGCCGTGGGCGGCCCATCATAAAAAGTAAAATGCTCGCAACACTCGCGCGCATCTACTTTCTGGCGAATGCTGTTTTCTTTCCAAAATTCCCCTACTTCAAGCTCGCGCTTCAGAAAATCCAGATCGCTGGATACTTTTTGAATCATCGACGATCCCTCCTATATAATCTAAAAAAACAAATAAAAAACGAACCCCTTCCCGATTGGGACGAAGCTCGTTCGCGGTACCACCCAAATTGGCGCAAAGCGCCCACTCCACGCGCACCAACATGCGCTGCCGCTGTATCGGGCGGGTCCGGCGGGCTTACTAACGGTTCAGCCCTGCTGCTCCGGGGTGATTTCACCGCCCGCCACCGGCCGAACTTTCACCATTCTTCGGCTCGCTTTGCGGATTTGCGCTACGGCTGATCCCCATCATCGCCGGCGATGCAAAAAACACCGCCACATTTGCTTATAATAATTTAATTATACTCTCCGCATCCCCCAATGTCAAGGATTTGCCTACGCAAACAAATCTATTTTTGCGTTCAGCGCACAACCTGTTTAAGTCTGTCAATAATCTGATTGTATTCATCCATGCGCAGCCCGGACACCACCATATCAATATTCTGGGGAACACCGCTCACCCCAATGGCCAATGGCCGACACATCGCACTGCCCACCGGTTACCCCGGTTCGGAATCCATATTTGTTAAAGGCGATCTCCTGCACTTTGGGATCGTTCAGCGCGCCGATGAATTTTTCACCCTTTTCGTTGAACGCGATCACGCAATGGGAGTTCCAGCTGGTGGGCTCGGGATACAAAATGCGTATCCCGTAGAATTGGCCACCGTAAAATCAATGACGCTCTTCTCGTGATCTACGATCATGGGTTTGGCCCACATGCCGGTGCGCAAATATAAGTCGACCAGGTCCGCAAGGGTATTGTTCATAAAGCCGCTCTTTAAATAAAAATTGGTCAGCGCGGGCATGACGCCCGCCACGTTTTTGCTGGCAATATCACCCTTATTCATAATCGCAGCCAACAGTCCGTAGTAGGTAACCCCTGGGGAGGAGGTCACCGGATCGGTGGAGGTAATATTGATGTTGCCATACACATTTTTCACTCCGATGTCGGACCATTTCTTGCCTTGATTGATATGGTCAATCAGCTTATCCATATCGGTGATGTAAAACACGCCGTCTCGTTCGGTGACGATTTGCCCTTCCATCAGCGCCTCCACCACGCCATCCCAGCTGTAAAAAACGATGGGCGTGTTCAGCGCAATCGATCCGGCCTGCTTGCGCATCCGAGGCGCTTCGCCTTCCTTGGCTGCGAGCTGGTAATACTCATCGTAGCGCTGATCGGAAAAGAAGGCCAAGTCGTAGGGTTGGGTGTTGCCCGCCCCGTCTGGCTTGCAAGTCTTGGATCGTCAAGATTTCCGGGTTGCCCGCGAGCACATTTAAAAAGCTCAAATAGGTAGATGCGCCACTGTTGGTTTGAGTGGCCGAGCCCATCAAAAATTGCAATTGCCCCTTTTCCACCGCCGCCGAGATATCCTTCATATTCCATCGTGGCGCAAACAGTGTTTGCGAAGCCGACCTTCATGTTGCATGCCGCACTTTTCCATCATTTTGCCGATTCCGGATTTTTCACATCATTCTTAATCACAATTCTCTCCACACCTACCTCATCAAACAAAAAGGCTAGCACTGCCTTTGGTACTTCGCTCATCAGCCCCATATTCCAAAAATCATAGCCGATGCCGTACCCCACTTGATAAGAACAATTTCGCTCATCGATCGATATAACAGAGATGCTGCCAATCACCTTCCATATTATGCTCCATAGCCCAGCGATACGCGTTTGCTTTTGCATATCCGGTCACCGTCTCTGCTAAAAACGCGCCCACATCTGCGATATTTGTATAAGGTCTCCAGGATAAAAGCTCGCTAGCTCAAGCGTCGGCAGCATAATTACGGAACATATCTACCACATCCGATGGCAAACAACAGCGAAAGCACAGTCGTTCTGTGTGAATTTCTTGAGTTCTTTTGTGTTGTAGCATTATCCTTTTCCATAAAACGCCCCCATTTTTTGAACCGATCCGCATCTAAGCATATTACCTTTTAGAAACGCTTCTAAAAGAACAGGACCTTTGTGCCACTGCTCAAGCTGCCAGCTTTCCCTCCCTAAGCTTAACCGGGATAAGGGTTTCCATTTGCGCCCAGTCTTGGGCGGCAATGATCTCTGCCCAGCTTACAGCACTTCATTATGCAATCACAAAATCAAAATATGTGTCGGGGTACGGCTCATTCACCAAAGTGTAGTGCCACCATTCGGCGCTGTAAGCGCGAAACCCGCATGCTTCCATCAGTTGCCTAAGTAGTCTGCGGTTGGCCTCCTGCAGCTTCGTCAGCCCTGCAGCGCCGTGATGGGAGCTTTCATCCATCAGGTCGAAATACCCCCCCATATCAAGCTGCGCTCCGTCCTCCAAGTTATACAGCGTCAGATCCACCGTTCCACCCCGGCTGTGCCCCGACCTTGCTGCAATATAGCCCTGTTCAATCAACACTTCCTTATGAAGCCTGGGATAATGCCGTTCTTTTGTCTTCCCATTTTCTGGCTGCATAGTCCACCTAACAAAGTGATCCACCGCGCGCTGGGGGCGATAAGCATCCCACAGCAACAAACCAACATTCAAGGTTTCAGCTTCTTCAGCGGCTATTTTCAATATATTTGCTAGTTCAACGCTGCCAACCACACGGTTTGCAGCATATCCATCCACCGGTTCGCCTACAAAATTATCGTTTCCTGCATATTTTGCATCCCACTGCACTCTGGGCACATATTCATCCAAGTACACAAAACCATTCAGCAAATTATGGGCATTTCCGCCATGAAGTTTCACTTTCAATCCCCTCCAAAACCGATTCCCTTACATTATACGCATAGTATAAGTTAGAATTGGCAATTTATCCAGAGTTTGTAACCGATAATCGGTGCATTCATGTTTGATTTTTCATAAAGATGTGCTATAATTTAGATTGATTTTACAGCCTTAACAAATGTAATATTGTTGCATCCGTGTGCATAAATATAAAAAAGGCTTTTTTATTATACTTAACAACACAAAATATTACGATATCCTCAAGTTCGGCCGCGTGCCAACCGTTTTTATAGACTATATCTATCATAGGAGTGATTTTTTATATGAAACGAATAGCTGTTTTGACCTCGGGCGGCGACGCTCCCGGTATGAACGCAGCGCTGCGCGCTGTGGTGCGCACCGCAATGCACTATGAGCTCCAAGTAATCGGAATTAAAAACGGTTACGATGGATTGCTACGTGACAAAATTGGTTCCTCTCCCAGCATGATTGAGTTAAACCGCGGAAGTGTGGCCGAAATTTTGCACCGGGGCGGTACCATGCTGATGACCGCCCGCAGCGATGATTTTATGCACGACCGGTACCGGCGCCAAGCGGTTGCCAAAATGAAGGATATGGGCATTGACGGTTTGGTGGTAATCGGCGGGGATGGCACTTTTATGGGCGCCTTTGAGCTGCACAAGCTGGGCATGCCCGCCGTGGCCATCCCGGGCACCATAGACAATGATCTGCCGTTTACCGATTTCACCTTAGGCTTTGATACCGCCCTCAACACCATCTGCGATGCGGTCAACCATATTCGCGAGACCAATACCTCCCACGGACGTGCCAGCTTAGTTGAGGTCATGGGTCGTCACTGCGGCGATCTGGCGCTCTATTCCGGTTTGGCTTGCGGCGCCGAAATGGCCCTGATCCCCGAAAAACCCTGGAGCGTAGACAAGATTGTTCAAAAGCTGAAGGTTGCCCGCAGCAAGGAAAAGAACAACTGCATCATTATGCTGGCTGAGGGCGCTTGGGAATCGATGGAGCCTTTCGACTTGAATGCGTTTGCCGAAGAATACGCCAGCAAGCTTCCTGAAAACTTCAAGGAAGGCAAATGGACCAGCGAAAAACTGGCCGTAGTAATCGAAACCCTGACGGGCATCGGCGAAGAGGACGTGCAAGAAACCCGTGCCACCGTGTTGGGCTACATCCAGCGAGGCGGAAGCCCTTCGGCCAACGACCGCATCTTGGGTTGCCGGATGGGCGCCCGCGCCGTCGAGTTGCTCAACGAAAACATCAGCGGCCGCGCAGTGGGCATCAAGGACAACAGCATTGTAGATATTCCGATTGAAGACGCCGTGGGCAAGCGCCGCAAGGCCCGCCCCGACTATATTGAACTTATGGACATTCTTTCCCTGTAATACATCAACGCCGCTATCCAACGGGATGGCGGCGGTTTTGTATCATGCATGATGGTGAGAATGTCATTTCAAAAATGATATACCACATTATCTACCAGAGGAGTCTGCAGCTTTGTTCCTCGGGTTTTTATACCGCAGTTTCAGGGGGGAATTATGAATCAAGACCTGCTTGAGGTTACCATCACAGGCACTGGATCCGGCATGCAAGGCATCGGCCGGGAAGATAGCGGCCGCACAGTGTTTATCCCGGGAGCTTTGCCCGATGAGATCGTGCACGCCCAGATCGTCTCCGAAACTAAACGCTACGCCGTCGCCGAGCTGCTGGATGTGCTAAAACCTCATCCCTTGCGGGCAACGCCAAAATGTCCGGTATACGGCCGTTGTGGCGGCTGCCAAGGCCAGCATATGGATTATGGGTTAACGCTAGAAATCAAGAGGCAGCAGGTGATCGATGCGCTGGAGCGCATCGGCGGCTTTGTTGCGCCCGAAGTGCTACCGGTAGCGGGCATGGACGCACCCTATAATTACCGCAACAAGGCAGAGTACGCCATCGACACCACTTCGACCAAAGGTGCACGCTTGGGCTTTTACGCCCGAGGCAGCAAAAAAATCGTACCCTATACCGGCTGTATGTTGCAACATCCCTTAAGCACCCAGGCTGCCAAACTTGTCGAAGACTTTCTAAAAGATAAGCCTCAAAATGTCACCACTGGTCTTCGCTACTTGGTGACCCGCGTAAACCATCAGGGCCAGCTCGTATGTATTTTATCCGGAGAAAAACCTGCTGCTCAAGGGTTGAGCGCGTTGGTGACAAATCTGCAAGCGTGCGTTCCCGGGTTGATCGGTTTTTATTACTGCCGGCTAAAACGCCATGCCAGTCACGCTCTAGACGGACATATCTATCCCATTTGGATGCAGCAACCCTTCGTCGATCGACTGCAGCACATGACTTTTGAGCTAGCTCCACAATCATTCTTCCAAGTGAATCGGCAACAGGCCCAAGTGCTATACGCTGCCGCGCTGGAAGCCGCTGCGCTTAGCGGCACCGAAACGGTAGTGGACGCCTACTGTGGCGTGGGCAGCATTTCGCTGCTGCTGGCCCAACGCGCCCACAAAGTGATCGGAATCGAGATCGTACCTGAGGCCATTCAAAATGCCAAGGCCAACGCCCGCCGCAATCACTTGGAGCCATGCGTTCAATTCCTTGTGGGCGACGCGCCCCAACTTATGGAAACCATGGTGCAAGAAGGACTTCGTCCGAATGTGTTGGTGGTCGATCCGCCGCGAAAAGGGCTTGAGCCACGCCTGATCCAAGCAGCGCTTACGAGCGCCCCCGAGCGAATCGTATACGTATCCTGCAATCCGGCCACCTTCGCCAGAGATGCCAAACTGCTGTGCACGGAAGGACCATATCGACTGCAAATCGTACAACCTGTGGATATGTTTTGTTGGACAAGTCACGTTGAGACGGTAGTATTGATGTCAAGGGTTGAGAAGTAAGAGTTTAATAAGATAAGTAAATAAAGGCTTTCCGTGGTTTGAGGTCTGGTTCTAAGCCGGAAGGATAATCACGGTTCTTTGCTTTGAGGGAAGTTGTCCAAGAATGATAAAATGTGAAATTTTTTAGCCGATATGATTATTGAGTTGGTGAGTTGATAAGGTGGTTGGCAAAATAATAGTGAGTTGACAAGATTGATATATGGTTTGCTTGAGTATCGCAACTATCGAAGAATTTAAAAAAAGTACAAATATCAACAAGTATAAAGAAATATCAACAAACATATTGAAAACAGGCTTGTTTTGATATATACTATAATAGTATGCTGTTGCAAATTTACAGATATCTGAGGTGACATAAAATGGGTAAATTAATCAGTGACAACTGGATAAATATTGATGAGGCAGCAGAGTATCTAGGGGTAAAAGCTGTTACTGTGCGAACTTGGATAAAAAAGAAAAATGGAATTCCTGCTCATAAGATCGGTAAACAATGGAAGTTTAAATGTTCGGAATTAGATGAGTGGATTAAGAGCGGGAAAAGTGCAATTGATTAAACTATAGGTAGATGCAACAGAAATGATAAGTGAGATTATAGTCGAGGCATTAACAATCACATGTAATTATATGTATCAAAATTATAGTGATAAAAATTATAAAATTCTCTTTAATGAAATATTAACTATAGCTGGAATTGAT
>CAYFTL010000044.1:0-14925 GCA_964346145.1 uncultured Oscillospiraceae bacterium
ACAAACATGGATAACAGCGGATAAAGCGTAGCTGATTTTTGGTAAGGACGAGGTCTCCGGTTCAAATCCGGATAGCAGCTCCATTAAACCACAGCACGTGCCCTAGCGCAATGCTGTGGTTTTCTTTTTTATATACCTATTTTAGCGCGCATAACATAAAGTGTTTGAAATTTTGTATGCAAACATTAGCGCACTGTAACTATTGCCAGCATGGCGCTATCAGGGTTGCATAATTTACTAGGCCCATCGGCAATCCCTCCCGCTTAATTCCCACAAATTTATAATTTGACCCGGCCCTGTTTTTTGATGAAGTTTGGCTTGCGCCGGGGTTAATATATGGTATAATTAATCCAAATTGCGCAATTACGCAACAGTTTCTTAAATTAAAGTCGAGGAGGATCTATATTATGGACAAAGTTCGTGTTGCATTGATCGGTTGCGGGGGCATTTGTAGCGGATTTCACGCCAAACATCTAAAAGAATTCGAGGATGTGCAGGTTGTTGCCGTAGCCGATCCCATTGAAGAGCGCCGCGACGCCATGGCCAAATTGTTCGGCGCACAGCGCAAGTACAAAGACCATGACGATCTGTACGACAAGGAAAGCGCCGCAACCTTGGACGCCGTTTACATTATGGTAGAGCCCACCGCCCACGAAAACACTGAACTGCGCGCCATCGACCTGGGCCTACCCTTCTTGGTGGAAAAACCCATGACGATGGATCTCGATTTGGCCGACAAAATTGTCACCCTTGCAGGCGAAAAGAAAATCATCACGGCCGTCGGCTTCCAGGATCGCTATCTGGACGTGTTCAACATGGTGAAGGACGAACTGCCCAAGCACAAGCCGGGTGGACTGGTCTACGGATCCTGGGTTGGCGGAATCCCCATGGTATGGTGGTGGATGAGAAAAGATACCTGCGGCGGACAGCTGGTTGAGCAAAACATCCACCTGCTGGACGGATTGCGCTACCTATTTGGCGAACCACGCACCGTTTACGCCACCGCCTCCCGCGGCATCGTTCAAAATGTGCCCACCGCCGAGCGCGGCCTGCCCGATTACGACACCGACGATCACTCCACCGCCGTAATCACCTTCGATAACAACTACACGGTTACCCTGGTCAGCGGCTGCTATCTGACGCCCGAATCTCAAGGCCACACCAACGGGCTACAAATCACATTGGAAGATATGACCATACAATACCGTTTGCGCCAGAGTGCAACCTTCATCTCCAACAAGGGAACCTTCACCTACCTGACCCAGCAGAACCAGGGTCTGACCGAAGACCGCACCTTCATCGACGCCGTGAAATCGGGAGACGGTTCCAAAATTCGTTCCAGCTACGCCGATGCCCTAAAATCTTTGCGCCTGGGTTTCGCCGCCAACGAATCCATGGACACCGGCAAGGTCATTACGCTGAAGTAACCTTTGCCTTCGGTTGCCACTTGAGTTAAAGAAAGGGTGTAAAATCCTATGCGTTTTTGTATTCCAGTTCCCTGTTTTTATAGCAAAATCCCGTTTACCGATGCGCTAAAGCGCATTGCCGATATGGGCTTTGACGCGGCCGAAACCTACGATTGGTCCACCTTGGACTTTGAAGCGGTGCGCGCAGCTTGTGAAGAGACCGGCGTTGAGCTGTTGAGCATGTGCACCTCCAATTTCGAGCTGACCGATCCCTCTAGGCGCCAAGCCTGGCTGGACGGCTTGCGCGAAAGCTGTGAAGCCGCCCAGAAAATGGGCGTTAAACGCTTGATTACCCAGGTTGGGCAAGACACCGGAGCCCGCCGCGAGTTTCAGCATGCGTCCATCGTAGAAGGATTAAGGGCCGGAAAAGCCATTTTGGAAGACAGCGGAATCACCATGATGGTCGAGCCGCTAAACACATTGGTCAACCATAAGGGCTACTATCTGTGGTCGGCTGTAGAGGGCTTTGAAATCGTTCGGGAAGTAAACAGCCCCAATGTAAAGTTGATATACGACATCTATCACCAACAGGTGATGGAAGGCAATATCATCCCCAACGTCACTCAAAACCTGGACTGTATCGCCCATCTGCACTGCGCAGGCCACCCCGGGCGCAACGAATTGCAGTACGGCGAAAACGACTACAAGGTGATTTTCAAGGCCATCGACGATGCCGGATACACCGGCGCCTGCGGCCTGGAATACAATCCGCTGCTTGAACCCGAAGAAAGTCTGCGCGAATTTAAGCGCATCTATTTGTAAAACCTCCTTAGGACAGCCATACATTGGCTGTCCTTTTTCGTAAAAAAACGCCTCTTCCAAAGGCAAAAAATGGTTGCATAGCTTTGTAAGCTATGCGTTAATATAAGTGGCGAGTATCAACCTTGTGCAAAAATCTTGGAGGTGGATGGAAATTGAAAAAGTTTTCTAAACTACTGAGCTTGTTGCTGATCGTGCCCATACTACTGACCATGTCCGCTTTTGCCCAGGCTCCAGAATCCACTGAGGCTGCCGAAACGACAGAAGTTGCCGAAATCGAAGAAACTACCGAAGATGCCGAAGAAATAGAAAAAACCGCCGAAGCGCCGACTGAAGCCGCCAACAAAATCCCGGAAACTGAAAAAACCGAAGAGGTCGAAAAGATACCGGGGACCATTTATCGTCAAAATTTTGGTACCAACGCAACCCAACTTCCCATTACCACGGACGACGTGACGTTGGTCATATGGAAGAATTTCACCTCCACCGTAATGGAGGATCTGTCCGAATGCGCAGCTTTTCAAGAGCTGGAAAAGCGAACAGGCGTTAAGACCGAATTCGTTTATCCCCCCGTCAACCAAGTAGAAGAAAACTTTAACCTGCGCATAGCCTCCAACGATTTGCCCCACATGTTTGCCGTTCCGCCGAATTACAAGGGCGGCGTGGAAAAGGCAGTGGAAGACAAAATCTATATACCCATCAGCGATTACATGGATCAGGGTCTGACGCCAAATCTAAAATATCTGATCGATACTTACCCTGAGCTCGCAATCGATATGCGGCTGGACTCGGGCCAAATCGTGGGCTGGCATATGATAGACTATGTGCCCTCCTCCCCGTGGAGCGGTCTTTGGGTGCGCCAGGACATGCTGGACGAATGCGGACTGCAGGTGCCTGAAACCATCGAGGATTGGACCAATATGCTGCGGGCTTTTAAGGAAAAATACGGCGCCGTGCTGGGCTTTAATATCGAAGACGGCCACGGCGTAAAAACCAATTATCAATTTGTTGCTTCGTACGATACCGCTTACGTATGGTTCGCCAAAGACGGCAAGACCGCCACATTCGGTCCCACGGAACCTGGATACAAAGACTTTCTAGCCCTGCTAAACGGCTGGTATAGCGAAGGGCTTGTGGATCCGGATTTCTCCACCCTGACAAGCGATTCCTATTACGCCAAGATGGCCGACGGCACTTACGGCGCTTTCGGCTCCGCTTACGGCGAAATTGGGCAAGCCAAGGTCACTGGAATGTCCTTAAACCCGCAGTACAAGTTGCTTGCGGTGCCTATGCCGGCAGGTCACGAAGGACAAAATCTGCACCTGCGCCAATACGACCGCACTGTGCGTACCGATCAAGATTTTCTAACCCAACGCTGCGTGGACGATGGAGTCGCCGAAATCGCTATGCAGTGGAAGGATTACTGGTACAGCCAGGAGGGTGGCGACCTGATGTCCTACGGGCCGGAAGGTGTATCCTACGAATGGCAGGAGGATAACACGCTAAAATGGATCTATGAGGAAACCGGGATCATTGAAAAAGGTGAGGACAAAGATTTCTGGACCGTTTATCCCAAGTTTAAGCTGCACGCCTGGGCCTATTTGCGCGACTCCACCGCTTACGAAAACCAGCCTGAAGTGTGGCAATCGATTGAGGCCTGGAGCAGCACCGATGCCGATTGGTATATGCCCCCCATTTCCCACACCGCAGAAGAGAACGAAGAGCTGTCCCGGATCATGGCTGATATCGAAACCTACACCGAAGAAATGACCTATAAGTTTATATCCGGTCAGGAATCGTTGGACAACTTTGATACCTTTGTAGAAAACATTGAGGGTATGAACATTGACGCAGCCATCAAAATCAAACAAGATGCGTTAGACCGCTATTTGGCACGCTAGCTTCCAAATCCATGAATCGTTAAATATATCTTTCCACAAATTTCCGGGCAAAATTTTGCCCGGAAATTCTTTTTGGTTTGATAGAAATGGTAGCCGGCACCGTTTATTTCTTTGCATCCTCCATATTTTACATACTTTTCGCAAAAGTTTACGCAACATACAAGTGCTACAAAATTAGATTGCAAATTTAACTTTTTTGTGGTTAAATATATGTAACACGTAAACTATACGTGAATAATTTTGGAGGTGTATGTAATTGAAAAAACTCTCAAAACTCCTTTGCCTATTGTTGGCGATGTCCATGTTCCTATCCGCCGCCGGGTTTGCAGAAGCCCCAGATTCCGGTGAGGACACCGAAGCCACGGAAACTGTGGAGGCCACCGAGCCTACCGAAGATACGAAGGCTACAGACGGCACCGAAACAGCCGATCAGGCAACTAATGAGAGCGAAACCCAAGACGCTGCCGCAACGCCCGCTCAAGAAAAAGAGCGCGGCGTCATTTATCGCCAAAACTACGGAACCAACGCAACCCAGCTTCCCATCACCACGGACGATGTAACCTTGGTTGTGTGGCGTGAGTTTACTTCGACCATCATGGAAGACCTTTCCGAAAACCTGACATTTCAGGAGCTGGAAAAACGAACCGGCGTTAAAGTTGAATTTGTATATCCTCCGGTAAACCAAGCAGAGGAAAACTTCAGCTTGCGCGTCGCATCCGGCGATCTTCCCCACATGTTCTCCAACCCGCCAGAATACAAGGGCGGATACGACAAAGGCGTGGATGACGGAGTTTACCTCCCTATCAACGAATATATGGAAAAAGGGTTTACTCCCAACCTGAAATATTTGTTTGAAAACTATCCCGACATCGCCAAGGATATGACCTTGGACTCCGGATTGATCGTAGGCTGGCACATGCTGGATTACGTACCTTCCTCCCCCTGGAGCGGCCTGTGGGTGCGCCAAGACATGCTGGAAGAGTGCGGTTTGGAGCCGCCTAAAACCATCGACGATTGGACCAATATGCTGCGCACATTTAAAGAAAAATACGGCGCGGTGTTGGGCTGCAACATTAAAGACTGGTATGGCGTTGCCACCAACTATCAATTCGTATCTTCCTATGACACCGGCTACGAATGGTTTGCCAAGGATGGCAAGACGGCCACCTTTGGACCCATTGAACCCGGGTATAAAGACTTTTTAACTTTGTTGAATCAATGGTATGCAGAAGGCTTGCTGGATCCTGACTTCTCCACCAACACTCATGAAGCCTTCCAAGCCAAAATGGCCGATGGCACTTACGGCGCTTTCGGTTCCGCCTACGGCGAAATCGGCCAGGCCAAGGTCACCGGCATGAACGCAAACCCCAATTATAAACTCCTCGCCGTCCCCCAGCCCACCAGCCGTGACGGCCAGACCATCCACCTGCGTCAGGCCGACCGCACCGTGCGCGATGGCGATAAGGACATTTTCACCTACCGTTGCGTGGACGAGGGCATTGCCGATGTGGCTATGCAGTGGAAAGACTATTGGTACAGCCAGGAGGGCGGCGACCTGATGTCTTACGGACCGGAAGGCGTGTCCTACGAATGGCAGGAAGACAATACACTGAAATGGATATATGAAGATACGGGCGTCATCGAAAAGGGCGAAGACAAAGACTTCTGGACCGTTTATCCCAAATTCAAACTGCACAACTGGGGATATTTGCGCGACTCTACCGCATACGAAATGCAGCCCGAAGTGTGGCAAGCCATTGAAGCGTGGGGCACGGTCGAACCCGACTGGTTCATGCCTCCGGTAGCACACACCCCCGAAGAGAGCGAAGAGTTGTCCCGTATCATGACCGATATCAAAACCTATCGCGAAGAGATGACCTACAAGTTTATCTCGGGCCAAGAACCTTTGGAGAATTTTGAAATGTTTGTAGAAAACATTAAGAGCATGAACATTGACGGAGCCATCAAGATCAAGCAAGACGCGCTGGATCGCTACTTGGCACGTTAGTTGATCGATCTCCCACTATAAAAAAGGCCTGCCATGACCGGATAAGGAAAATCCTCGTCCGGTCATGTACATTGAATCTCGTTTATTATAAAAAAGGCAGGAGTTGATTCACCATGACCACTGCTGCGCGCCCTATGTCAAGTCCCCGCCAGATAGATTGGAAACGCATTGTCATCATCGTATTGTGCGTCGTTGCGTTGCTGAGCTTGCTCCTAAGCTATGCATCGGGCATCTCTTCGGCTACGGAAGAAAGCGTAACCTACTCAGGCATGGACTTTTTGTCGGGTGCACCCGATGGAAAATCTCACAGCTCGCCACACCCCATGCTGCTGGGTGCCTTTGTCGCGTTGGCATTAACCGCAATACTAATGCTTTTCAACAAGGGAAAGAGCTTCATCCCGGTGTTATTCATGTTGCTTACCACCTTGTTTATGGTGGTTTTCCGCGTAGATGTATACTATCAATCCAAAGTTGAATTCGGCATGCTGCAAGATGGACTACGGTTTGGCATTGGATATGCCATCGGCGCCGCCGCACCGTTGGCAGCGTTCATGTTCTCCATATGGCGCGCTTTGAGCGTGAGCCGCGCCAACAAAAGAAGGGAGTTAGACACTCACTTTGCCAGCGCCAATCTGCCCGGCGGCTATAAAATGCGCTCCCTTCGGGAGACCATTGCCGTTGACTTCAAAAAACATTGGCCGGTATATCTTTTGATTTTGCCCACCGTAATTTATTACTTGGTTTGGTGCTACGGACCTATGTACGGCATCATCATCGCTTTCAACGATTACAGCCCCAGAGGCGGCATGATCGGCAGCAAATGGGTGGGCCTGCAATGGTTCCGTGACTTTTTTCGCAGCCCTTTTGCCTTCCGCACCATCCGCAACACGTTGGTCATCAGTCTGTTAAACCTGGCCATCGGCTTTCCCGCGCCCATTATACTCGCGTTGCTGCTAAACGAGGTGCGCAGCGTTCCTTTTAAGCGCACCGTTCAAACCATCACCTATATGCCCTATTTCATATCCCTCGTAGTGTTGTGCGGTATGTTGACCGACTTTGCTGCCTCCGACGGTTTGTTTTCCTCCATCGCCAAGCTCTTTGGCGGTACAGAGACCAACTTTTTAGGGCATCACAGGTATTTCAGAACCTTATACATCGGTTCTGAAATATGGCAAAAATTGGGTTGGGATTCCATCATCTTCTTATCGGCCCTGGCTGGAATCGATCAGGAGTTGTACGAAGCCGCAACCATTGACGGAGCTGGCAAGCTCAAGCAAACCTGGCACGTTACATTGCCCGGAATCATGCCCACCATCGCCATATTGCTGATTTTGCGCATGGGCGCCATGATGAGCGTGGGCTACGAAAAAATCATTTTATTGTACAACGGCAACACCTACGAAACCGCCGATGTAATTTCGTCGTACGTGTACCGCAAGGGTATTGGAGAATCCAACTTCTCCTTCTCTACCGCTGTAAACTTGTTCAACTCCATCATCAACTTCGTGTTGGTGGTGCTGGCGAACAAAATCAGCGGCGTGTTGACCGAAACGAGTTTGTGGTAAAGGAGGCGACGAAACATGGCATTAAAGCACAGGCCTACATCCGAAAAAATTTTTTCGGTATGCAACTATTCCTTTTTGGTATTGCTATGCATCGTGTGCATTTACCCGTTGTGGTATGTGTTCGTTGCATCCATCAGCGATCCCATTCAGCTGTATGCGCAGCGCGGAGTGATGATGCTGCCCATTACCCCGGCGACCTTCAAGGGATATAGCCTGGTATTGAACAACCCCAACATACCCACAGGGTTTCGAAACACCTTGATCTACCTGGGCGTCGGCACGCTGGCCAACATGTTCCTAACCATTATGGGCGCCTACGGTCTCAGCCGCAAAGGATTGTTCTGGAACGGCAAAATCATGAAACTGATCACCTTCACCATGTACTTTCAAGGCGGGTTAATCCCCTTCTACCTAATGGTGAAAAACATGAATATGTTGGATTCCTTCTCCGGCATAATCTTGCCGGTGTTGGTCAACACGTGGAACTTGATCGTCATGCGAACTGCCTTCGCCGGCATTCCTGATTCCTTAGAAGAAAGCGCCAAGATCGATGGAGCATCCAGCTGGACCACCCTATGGCGCATCTATTTCCCGTTGGCGCAAGCGACCATCGCGGTCATCACACTGTTTTACGCGGTATATTGGTGGAACAACTGGTTTAACCCCTCCATCTTTTTACAAACCAAGGGCAAATATCCGTTGCAGCTGGTGTTGCGGGAAATTCTTTTGAAGAACGATACCAGCTCTATGACCAATATGTCGGCGGTAGGCCAAAGCCAACAAGAGCAATACAGAATGTTGGTAAAGTACTGCACGATAATCGTGGCCACCGTGCCCATCCTGCTCGTGTACCCATTCTTGCAGCGCTACTTTGTCAAGGGCGTTATGATTGGCTCTATCAAAGGATAAAAGCTTACAAACCGACAATTTTATCAACCCAAAACCCAAAAAGGGATAGTGCTAAATGCGCTATCCCTTTCAAATTTATGCGCAAAAATATTTTTCTTTTCGTTTTCTCCCGCAAGGATCGCATTCCCATCATCCGTCTGTCCTTTCTGTTCAAGACTATATGTTTTCGGCTTACGATATTCTCGTCAGTTCCCCCTACGCTCCCACTTCGTAACGGTAAATATTTTCAAAACAATATTAACACAACCCACACCGATCCGGCCTATTTGTGAAATATGCTTTGCTCAAACTATCTCGGGCCTGTATATATGTTAATTTAGAAAACTTATACAGTTTTTTGTCAAATGATTTGAAAAAACAACCACATTCAATAACTATTTGTAAAATTTATGTTTACATTTTTCTAGAATAATGTTATTATTTATTAAAAGGACAGAATGTTGTTTGGAGGAGGAATATAACTTGGCTAAGGAATTGCAAACAAATCAAATGAAAGCTTCGAAGAAATCTTTGTTTTCTAAGTGGCTCAATCAATGGGATTTGCAAGTGCTGGTGATTCCGAGTATTTTGCTGGTCTTTCTTTTTTCTTACGTCCCGATGTACGGTATCGTAATGGCTTTTCAAGAATACCGCATCGGCGATTTCCCCAGCATGAGTGAATGGGTAGGGCTCAAACACTTTTTCGCCCTATTTCAGGACCCCAACTTCGGCACGGTGCTGCGCAACACTTTGGTCATCAGTTTGCTCAAAATGCTGATAAACTTTCCGCTACCCATCATCTTTGCGGTGTTTGTCAATGAACTGCGCAACAAACATTTTAAAAAATCGATACAAACGATCAGCTACTTGCCTCACTTTATTTCTTGGGTTGTTGCCGCCCGGTTGATGTTCGACTTTTTCTCTACCGACGGCGGAGCGGTCAACGAGTTTTTAATGTCGCTGGGCCTCGCAAAATCTCCCATCCCCTTTTTCACCCAAGGGGGATACTATTGGTTTATGTCGGTGATCACCGATCTGTGGAAAGAGCTCGGCTGGAATTCCATTATATTCATTGCCGCCATTGCCTCGATCGATATGGAAATGTATGAGGCTGCAGATATCGACGGCGCAACCAGACTCCAAAAAATCTGGTACATTACTTTGGCCAGCATCCGGCCTACCATCATATTGATGTTGATTTTCAACGTAGGCGGTTTGCTGAACGCCAACTTTGACCAGGCAATGATGTTAACCAACCAGATGAGCAATGCAGTCCTGCGGGAATACGCAAATATTATTGATACTTACGTGTACAGGGTAGGCCTAAGCCAAATGAGATTTTCATACGCGGCGGCGGCGGGCGTTTTCAAGGCAATCATCAACTTTGGATTGCTGCTAAGCGCTAATTTCATCGCCGGAAAAGTAGGCGAATCCGCGCTGTTCTAAAATATGAATAATCAAAATTGCTGGATGGAGGAATCTCTGTGAAACGAAATTTGACTTTTGGCGAAATTCTTTTAGATATTGTCATCATCAGTACCATGCTTCTGGTTATCGTGACCACGCTCTATCCGTTTTTGAATGCGTTGGCCATTTCGCTCAACCATTCGGACGACACCATGAAGGGCGGAATCACCCTATTCCCACGCGTATTCACTTGGAAAAACTATGAAATCATATTTAAAAACGCTAAGATTTATACCGCGTACTTCATTACCATCCTGCGCACCGTAATCGGCATGTTCGGCGGTCTATTGTTTACCGGTGCGTTGGCTTTCGGCTTGTCCCACAAACAGCTGGTCGGGCGCAAATTTTACACCATGTTTTGTTTGATCCCCATGTATTTTGGCGGCGGATTGATCCCCACCTATTTTTTGATAAAAACCTTGGGGCTGACCAACAACTTCTGGGTGTATGTTATCCCCAACTTGGTCAACCTATGGAACATGATCCTGATGCGCTCCTACTTTAACGGCATTCCCGATGCTTTGGAAGAGTCGGCCAAGATCGACGGCGCCAACTATATTCGCATCTTGTTTAAGATTATCTTGCCAATTTCTACACCCATCGTGGCCACCATCGCGCTGTACATCGGTGTATTCCATTGGAATTCCTGGTTTGATGCCTCCATGTACATCAATAAAGATAACTTAAAACCCATGCAAAACGTATTGATGTCCATCATAAACGAGGCCAAATTTGCCGAGAGCATTGCCAAAGAGGCGGGCGGCGCTTCGGTCGACATGGGCAACATCGCCCAAGGCAAGTCCACCAACGTGCGCTCCATCACTATGGCCACCATGATCATTACCATCTTGCCCATCGTGATGATGTATCCGTTTATTCAGCGGTACTTCATTAAAGGAATTATGATTGGATCTATCAAAGGCTAGTGCATCTCTAATTATCAAAAGAGATCTACCCAGGAGGGAGTGATCGATGAAGCAAACAACGTCAAAACCCTGTTACTACAAAAATTAGGCTAGGAGGAGAATGTTCGTGAAGAAAAGATTTACTTCTATAATGATGGTCATCATGCTTCTCTTGGTGTTCATCCCCTTTGGCGCCCTTGCTACCGCCGAAGGCGAAACACCTGCAGATCCGTACACTTTTACCATCTACCACAACTACGACTACCAGACGATATATGAGTGGGGCAGCGATGCCATATCCAAGTATTGGCAAGAAAAGTTCAACTTGAACATCGAACAGCAGAAGCCTGACGCCGATGCTGATGCCAAGCTGAATCTGATGGTTTCTTCAGGAGATTATCCCGAAGTCATCCGCATGAACTATGGTCCGCTGTACAAACAGCTGTGCGAAATGGGCATCTTTATGGATTTGACTCCCCTGAAGGAAAACAATCCGGAATACGACAACACCATCGCCGAAAATACACAGGAACTGTTAAAGATTGATGGCAAAATCTATTCCATGTCCCACTGGGTACGCAAAGAACCCACCGGCGGCAACAACGTTTGGATGTACAACAAGCGCTTGTACGAGGCCGCAGGAAGCCCTGAACTGAAAACCTTTGAAGATTTGTATGCATACGCTAAGAAAGTCAAAGATGAAGTGAAGGAAACCCAGGAAGGCCTGCCGGTTATCCCCTTTGCCACCAACAACAATAACGACGCGTACGACCTGGCCACCTCTGCGTTCTACCGCGCTTACGGCGGACCGGACAAGGGCGCCAGCTTCACCGCTCACATCGATGGCAAAATGCAATCGGTGCTGCGCGACCCGCGTTTCAAGGCTGCCGTTATGGAGCTAAACAAATGGTCCCGCGAAGGCTTGCTGCTGGATTCTCAATTTGCCGATACCAACGATCAAATGGTCGAAAAGTTTATTTCCGGCCGTACCGGTTTGATCTGGTATGACTTCTCGATGGATAGCGTAAACCGCTTCCGTCAGATTTTGCGGGAAACCCACCCCGATGACGACTATGTGATCCTCACCGATCCGGTATACCCGGGAGCCGAAGGTGCAAAAACTTATGCCGACATCAAATCCACTATGGGTTCGGCCGCGAATTTGATTACCAACAAAGCGGAACAACCCCAGAGAATCTTTGATTTCTTCATGCATATGTACAGCAAACAGGGCTCCATCGAAATGATGTACGGTCCCGCCGGAGCAGGCCTGTGGGAGGAGCTGGATGAAAACGGCAATCCCATCATGCTGAAATCCGACACCGAACTGACCAGCGACGAGAAGACCGCAATGGGCTTGTGGGCCTGGAGCATCTGCAACAGCGCCGACAACGTGGATACCACCAAGTTTGCCGTAAACGATGCCCTGCCGGAAGAAAAGCAGGACTGGGTTGTTTGGCATCAGGCCCACGTATTGTCCCCCATCATGTTCACCTCTGACGAATACGTCAACTTGAACCTGGAAATCGATCAATTGTCCGACCTGGGCATTCAGCGCACGTTGTGCGAAGAGCAGTACAGGGCCGAAATCCCCAAGATTATCATGGCCGGCACTGCCGAAGAAGCCGAACAGTTGTACGATGACTTGCTGAAATTCTTCGATGACAACAACTTTGCTGAAGTAGAACAAATCTACGATGCACGCCATCAGGAAATCCTGAAGCTGCAGGGTGGATCTGGATACGCGGAATCCGACAAATAAACCTGTTATATTTAGAATGTATAAGCAGTAAACACTTACAATGCCCCGCCTTTAAAAAGGCGGGGCATTGTATTTTCTATCTTATTCTCTTTTTAACAAAAAATACTCGCGCCGCAATATACGGCGCGAGTATTGGACAGGCAACCAAAAAGGATTGATTGGGGGGTGTGAAGGGGACCTGTCCCGATAATAACAGCTGTCGATCCATATGCTTTGCGACAACCGCTCCTAAGGCGCAGCCCGCAAATCGAGTCTGTTGTGAAGCGCTACACATATCGATCCGTTTATATTGAAAAGCCAATGCCGGATATATACCGGCTGCTTTTGATACTTATATCTTATAAAAACAATATGAAAGCGCTACGGATTAAATATGACAATATTATGGATTTCACTACCAACGAATATTATAATATAAAAAAACCGTCCTCTGTTTAAAAGGGCAGTTTAATTTATTTATGCACCTAAAATTCGCTTACGCAGCTTGTGACAAAAAGAATCACGGAAAGATTCCGTAGCGTTTGCGCGAAGATAAGCGGAACGGTATTTGACGTTCTCAGGCGCCTGATGCACGGCTATGCTAAAATATAAGGCCGCCTTTTTGCGTTCACCCGACCGAGCCAGTATCCCAGCAAAAAGATAATTCCATTCAGCGGTGCGCAGGGGCAGCTCTAAGAGCGCCTGGCGGGCAGCAGACAATCGACCGGCACTCAAAAGCCGCCGAACCTGATTATAATCTTGCGCAGACGCTTGTCCAGCAGCCGACTTTGCTTGTGCGCCTTTTTTAATTACTTGGTAAGCGCTGTTGATTTCCGCCATTTTTTTCTCAGCCCACATGCGTTCGGGCCCTTCTTGGAAACGGTCGGGGTGCCAACGCCGCACCAGCTGCTTGTGCACCTCGCGAAGCTGTTCTGCGGAGCAACCGGGTTCAATACCCAGTAGCGCATATTCCTTCACCACGAATCCACCTCGCTAAAAATAAACATAGGAACCGTAAAACAGTAATACCTATAAATTAATACCCCCATAGTATAGCATGCTCTCGCCTGTTTGTCATCCACAACGCCGAAAACATCCGGCGCTTAGGATAGCACTCAATCCTCAGATCCATTCACCGCCAAGGAAGGTGTACTCCTTTCTGGCCGAGCTAGTACCGCAGCAAACCTGTCGGCACCGACTTTGTCAACCCCAACGCCAACCCTTTGTGCCGGCTCCGATTTCAAAATGGCACTTGGCTATGCCCAAATCCAAACGGGTACGCACGCCAACCAAAGCCTTGGCTACCACCGTATCTCCCTTGTAGTCGAATCGGAATTGCTGCTGGTTCATAGCAGTAGGCGCCAACTGAGCCGCGCGCACGCCGTTTAAAAACCAATCGGGCTCACCCGTTATGCTTCTGGATAAATCCTCAACGGGCTTTGTCCTGCGCGGATGTCCATTGGTGACGCCATAACCCAGTGCAACAACACAGTATAGCCGTTCATTGAGCTGTATATTGCACCGAACCCTACTGCGCCGATACGTAAGCGCAACCCAACAGCTATTGAGCCCCAGCTGTTGAGCTTTGAGGACAATCCTTTGACCAAAATATCCGCACTTTTCTTCGTTTTCGCTGCCTTTGGGTCCCACAATTGCCATATAGTTTTTTACATTGTAAAAAGAGCCGTATTTGGCCAAAATGCCGCTAAAAGCATCAGACTCATTCAGTTGCAATTGGATGTGCAAACCGCTTTGGCTGTTGGCTTCATCTATCGCCCGCTGCAGCTCCAAAGCTACATCCGGCTCAATGGGGCGGTCCGTATATGAACGAACAGAATGCCGATTTTCAATAGCTTCCAGCAACGTCATCGTAACAGCCCTCTCGATCAATTATATTTTGTATGATAAAGAATATGTATCTGCGCCGCCACTGCATGTATCCAGCGGCCTGCCCAGCGCCTATAAGCTCAGTTCAAATTCCAATTCATGCCGCAGTGGGGTTCCATCCAGCCCGATCATCGGGACTTCAGGCTTCAGCCTCCTGATATCTTCCATGGAATTGCGGTAAAATTCGACCATATCAAACCCACGTTTTTGATAGAAGCGAATTGTCTCTATATTGTCGTCTGTAGTGCTCATCCACATCCGGCTGCATCCATTTTAGCGAGCCTGTTCAACCGCATGGTTTATCAATTTTGTCGCAACGCCTTGCCTCGGAAGCAAGC
>CAYFTL010000045.1:0-13368 GCA_964346145.1 uncultured Oscillospiraceae bacterium
GTGATGGCCACATCCATCGTAAAACTGACCACGGGCAGTAAGAACGCGGCCTTCGGGGACGAGGACGAGCGCATCATTTCGGCGATGGGGGCGGCCGAGTTGTTGGTGATAGACGATTTGGGCAGCGAAGCGGCCAGCGAGCGCAAGGCCGAGCGGGTGTACAACTTTGTGGACAGCAGATACCGCGCGGGCAAGCCGCTGATTGTGACCACCAATTTGACGCTGGCGCAGATGAAGGGCACCCCCGGAATGGCTCAGCGGCGGATATACGAGCGGATATTTGAGATGTGTTACCCGGTGGAAATGGGCGGTCCATCCTGGCGGCTGAGGCAGGCGGCCAAGCAATACGAGGAGATGGCCAATTGGCTGGACGGCTAGCGGATTGGGAGAAAGCACAGTATATTGTGGAAAAGAAAAATAGCGCACACCAAACCGACCAAAAATCTTGTAAAAATGGGGATTGGCGCTTGAAAACGGAGCTGGAGTGCGACGGTTGAGATACAAGCGGGAGGAACAAAATGAGCATGCCTAAGTAGTTTTCCCACTTTTGCATAACCGCTTATTTTTATCTATCAGGCAGGATTCTTTCGTCCCTCTGATAAAGATGGAATGTATGCATTCTCGGCGGTGCTTCTCAATGAACATGGCTGACTCATAGTAAGTAGCTTCGGTATGTGATCATTGTTTTCAGATTCGCTAATGGAAGCCTTTACTCTCTACATTTATTTTTATTAAATACCCAATTGAAGTCTTCCCATTTTTGGGTGTCCTCGCTCGTTTTACAATCGCAACCCATACGGCCGGGCAAGCGGCCTCCAAAAACACCGTTTATTTGCCGGCCTTGCCTAACTTTTTCCGGTTTTTGTTTTGCCGGGCCAGCGACTTGTGGAAGGCCATTTTTTCGCGCATGTAGCTGGAGGTGTCCTCGGTGTAGTACGCTTCTTTTTTAAGCCTTTGGTAGCTGTCAAACCGCTTAGGGTCCAGCTCTCCCGAAGCGATGGCGACCCGTATCGCGCAGCCCGGCTCGCTGGCGTGGCGGCAGTTGGAAAACTTGCACAGGCCCAGGTATGCTTCCACATCGGGAAAGCCGCCCGAAATGCCCTGGCTCACATCCCACATGCCCAGCTCCCGCATGCCCGGCGTGTCAATCACCATGGCGCCTGAGGGCAGCATGATTAGCTGCCGGTGGGTGGTGGTGTGTCTGCCCTTGCTATCGTCTTCGCGGATTCCCTTTACGTCCATAATTTCCCGGCCGGCCAGTGCGTTGAGCAAGCTGGATTTGCCCACTCCAGAGGAGCCTAAAAACACCGTGGTCTTCTTGGGTACAAAGTATTTCTGAATGGCTTCCATGCCGATGCCGGTGTGGGCGCTGACAACCGCCACCTCAACCCCGGGTGCCGCGCTCTGAAGCAGCGCCAAATGCTGGTCGAAATTTTGCACCAGATCGGCCTTGGTCAGCACCGCCACCGGCTGCGCGCCGCTTTGCCAGGCCAAAGTGATGTAACGCTCCATGCGCCGCAAATTAAAGTCGTGGTTTAGCGATTGAAGGATGAACACGTAGTCGAAGTTGGCGGCCACCGCCTGTTCTTCGGGCTTGGTCGGGTCGGGATTGCGGCGGGAAAAGTAGCTGCGCCGCTCCAGGGTCTGGGTGATTCGGCTGTCGCCGTGGCTCTGCCAGTCGATCAGCACAAAATCTCCGGTGGTGGGGTAAGGCTGGCTTCCGGAAAAGTATGCGCTGCGTTTTAGGGTCGCGCTGCCGCTGCCCAGATCACAAACGATATCGTACCGGTCCCGGTGCACCGCCAGCACCCGGGCGATTTGTCCGTCATGGCCTGCTTTGGGCTCGTAAAATTCTGTATAACCATAATCTTGTATATTCAAGGAAATTTTCCTCCTGTTGTAGGTTTGCATCATGGGGCGGGGTAAGGGCATCGTGAATACAAATCATAAAACATCATCCTTTCTGGCCGGATATTTGCGCCGGCTGTCGTCTGTAAAAAGGCATAAAATACCGCAGAAACAACGCACTCGGGCTGATTTTCTGCGGAGGATACAACAAAACTGTGCGCCAAAGATCGCACGCCCAAAAACGGCCGCGTCCTCAGCGGCAACTCCATCTTTATTCAGTCTGCCAAAGGTTGCTTTGAGCGGGCAATGCTGGCGTCTGCGCCGTCCTGCCCTGGACTATTTAGTTTTGAGTTCCCTCACACATCGTCACAATCATCAAACAGCACTCCTTTCGCATTTCTCACTTGGGAATTTCTGCCATCACTATACCACAACACCGGGGTGGCGTCTACCTTTAAGCAAAGGGCACCTGGGCTAGGGGCAAGGGTTGGTCGCCGGGGCAGGATCGGCAGATCGCTATGTCGTTCGTTTGGGCAATTTTACAATAAGCGTCCATAATTGCTCTAGCTTGTGCTATAATTGGGGCAAATACAACAAGGATGGTGCGGTTATGAAACGTTTGGTAAGCATTTTGTTGATGCTACTCATCGGTTGCTCCTTTTTGGCTGTGGGCAGCTGTTCAAGCGCAGAGGGCGCGGGGCGAGCGGTTAGTCAGGCCGACTTCCTTGCAGATATGGCTAAGGGCATACAAGAACGAAACGCGGCATTGGGTGGTGATACAAGCAATATGATCGAGGAAGAAGACGCCGCATATTACAACGGTTTGGTGGACTGCGAGTTGAACAACATCGGAAAATACCAGAACGCAACCTTCGAGGACGAAAGGTTTGGTGCGCTGGCCCACCAATACATCCTTGGGTGCCAAACCCAAAAGGAGGCGCTCAACTACTGGCGCCTTCCCGAATTGTATAATGCGCTGTGGAGTGGCGGCTTGAGCATTCGCGCAGGCATCATTCGGTATTTTTACGAAAACTATGGGCTGGACATCACTGCCGAAGAAGCGGCAGGCTATCTGCTCGATACTTCCGATACTTCTACCTCTGTTTCGGTATCCGTATCTGGACTCGAAGAGCTGGAAGAGCTCTATGGGATGTTCCGAGATGATAATGACGTAGTGCTCAAACCGGGGGACTTGACCGTTGTGAAGGCGACCGGGGAGATGAAGAAATTTTCATTCCGCAAGACTGATACGCAATATTTTAAAAGCAAATTCGTGGTGCAAAATAATTCCAAGCATTCGCTCAGCAGAGTTTCGGTAAACTACGTTATTTTAGATAAAGATGAAAATCTATTGGGTTCAGATTATGCTTCGTTTTCAGGTAATGTTGCGCCCGGAAAAACTGTGGTCAGCGAAGCAACAATCAATCTGGAAAAGTATCCGGGTGCAAAATATCTGCGGCTGGACTTCTTCAAGTACGATGGAAATGATAACAATATGACATATCCGTTGGTGGGCGCTCCGGAGAACATTCAAGACAGTGTGATCGAAATCAAATAAACCCGTTCCTGCGGGCAGGGTTTCTGCCGGCGTAAGCAGGATTTATGCAGCAAGGTGCACGAAACAACCGCATTGGAGGTAGGCATATGAACATGCGCATTGCCCATTTGGCTTTTAAAGTGTCCGACATGCAAAACTCTCTGGAATTTTATGTGGACAAACTGGGCTTTGGCCACGCCTTTTCGCTCCACGACGACCAGGGCAAGCCGTGGATCGAGTACATCAAGGTAGCCGGCGGCCAATTTATTGAACTGTTTTACCCCGAGGGTGAATATTCGGCCAAAAACGACAGCTATATGCACCTGTGCCTGCAGGTCGATGACTTACACGATGTGGTGCGCCGGCTGGAGGCTGCCGGGGTGAACGTGTGGGGCAAGCCCGCCCAGGGCAAGGATAAAAACTGGCAGGCTTGGATCAGCGATCCCGACGGCCACAGCATTGAGCTGATGCAAATTTCCCCGGAATCGCCTCAGCACAAAGCCAGCCTGGAAGCGTAACGCTTTGGCAAAGCGCGCTACGAACCATAGCTGGCTACCCATGCCAAAATGAATTTTTAAAAAGCAGCGAAACAAAAGTTTCGCTGCTTTTTTATGTTCCCCTATTGGGGCGCAATGTTGTTAAACAGCTCCAGCTTGGTGTCTGACGATTGGCGCAGCGCCACCGGCTGCACTTCATAAAGCTTGGCGGGCCGGTTGTGGTTGGCCGCAGCGTAGGCAAAGCCGGTGTGGTTGGCCGCACCGCCAAATTCGCCTTCTTTGTTCATGCACACCAGCGCAATGTTGCCCGGGTTTCGGCCCCGGCTGGCAATCAGGTTGTGGGTGTAGAGCACCGCCTGCTCGGCGGCCTGCTGGGGCGTGGCGCCCTCGCTCATTTTTTGCACCGCATAAAAGCAGGTGCAGCCCTTCATGATTTCTTCGCCCAACCCGGTGGCCGCGGCGCCGCCCACATTGCTGTCGGCATAAAAACCGTTGCCCACGATGGGCGAATCTCCCACGCGGCCCGGCATTTTCATGCCCATTCCGCTGGTGGATGTGCCCGCCGCCATGTGCTCGCCCTGCAGGGCAACTATGCCAATGGTGTCGTGGCCGATGGGTTCGGTTTTGTCCTTCACTTCCCGCCACTTGGCCAGCGCTTCTTCGGTCAGCAGGTTTACAGGCTCCAGCCCGTGGCCCTCAGCCAGCATAGCAGCGCCCTCGCCCACGATCAAGGAGTGCTTGGTTTTTTCCATGACGATCCGGGCCAGCTGTAGCGCGTCTACGTAGCCCTTCAGCCCGGCCACGCCGCCCACGTTGAGCGTGTCACCGTCCATAACCCCGGCGTCCAGTTCCACTTCGCCCTGGGCGTTGGGAAATCCGCCCAAACCCACGGTGTCCACTTCCAAATCCTTTTCCACCATGCTCACCGCGTGCACCATGGCGTCCAACACGTCGGCGCCGCCCTCCAACATTTGGGCAGCCTCCTTTATGCCATTCAAAGCAAAAGGCCAGGTTGCAATGGCACCCCAGTTCATATCATCCGCTCCTTTTCCTATCAAATACGGTTCTTGGCCGCAGCATTCCCGATTATTATATAATAAAAAAAGAGGTTTGCGAACCCCTTCTCGGGTCTAAGCGGCCTAAAGTTTATCACCCTTGGCACCCGGCTTCAAACGCAGGGACAAATCTTGAAAAACGCGAGCACGGCAACCGGTTTGGGTTGCCTTCTCTTTTGGGCAAATGCTATACTAGCAAAAGGAAAGATATTTGCAAGGGGATACCTGGAAGAATGATGAAAAAAATCCTAATCGCCGCGTCGGTGGTGCTGGTGCTGCTGGCGGCCGGTGTGCTGGCGCTGATCTGGCGCTATGGGCCCAACTACGGCGTTTATCTCAAGGCGCCCTCGCCGGAGGAATACGGGCAAAACGCGCTGAGCGCCATGAACGCTTACGGTCTTTACGCCCGAGGCGAAGCTTGGCAAAATGCCTACGCCGAAGCCCGGAAGGCCTTAAAGGGCGTGTCCAGCTACCAAGACACGCGCCCCATCCTGGAAAAGGCGCTTTCGGTGGCCGGCGGCAAGCACTCCTTCATGGCTTGGAACGATGAGCCGCTGGAAGGCGAAGATCAGACCGAAACCCCCGAAGATGATGAGCCCGAGGAAGAGGCGGAGGAAGAAGCGATCGAGCTGCCCGGCGTTTGCATGCAAGGGGATGTGTTGGTGTTGACTTTGCCGCCATTTTCGGGCACCGCTGAGGAGGGTCAGCGCTATGCCGACGTGTTGGCCGGCGCGCTGACCGGCAACGGTTTTTCTGGGGTGATCGTGGATCTGTCCCAAAACACTGGCGGCGATATGGGGCCTATGCTGGCCGGACTTTCGCCGCT
The DNA here is from genome assembly GCA_964346145.1 of uncultured Oscillospiraceae bacterium. Taxonomy (GTDB): domain Bacteria; phylum Bacillota; class Clostridia; order Christensenellales; family Aristaeellaceae; genus CAYFTL01. The sequence goes on from CAYFTL010000045.1 coordinate 5,764, forward strand.
GTTGCCCGATGGCGACGTGTTGTTCTTTGAGTTTCAAAACGGAAGCGCCATCCCGGTGACCTTGAAGGCGGGCAAGGTGGAGGGCGGCGGCAGCCCGACCGCCATACAAAGCGGTTCGGCCAAGGTGGATTGCCCGGTAGCGGTCATCAGCGGACAAAACACGGGTAGCTCGGGGGAGGCTATGCTGTTGGCGCTTAAGAATTGTGCCGTGGTCAAAACCTTCGGGCAACCCAGCGCCGGTTACGCTTCGGTCAACATGACCCGCAGGCTGTACGATGGCTCCAGCATGATGCTGACTTCTGCGCTTTTTAAAACGCCGGACGGAACCGTCTATCCGGAGGAACCCATCGATCCCGATGTGCAAGCCGCTGAGCCTTACGCTCCCGCGCTCGAGTGGCTGGCTCAAGCGGCGGCGCAGCATAAATAGCGGAGCGGGGGTTCCCTTTGGCAGGGTGGATTGCCTTTCTCTAAACGCGCAAAATGCCCAACTGGGGTGTGGCGCGCTCTAGATTTTTATTTTTGAATTTTAAAGGAGAGATTTTTGTGCAGTATGGAATACTGATCGCCTTTGGGCTGATGGCTTTGGCCGTGCTCATCGATTTGGCGCTGCGCCACGCCCAAAAGGCGGAAGATGCCAAGCACCCAGTGGTAACCAATGCCGCCATGTTGGTCGACAAGCAGCAGAACACTAGCGGCGGCTTCATCCGCCTGGGGCGCACCGAATACCTGGGCCTATTTGAATTTGCCGACGGAACCCGGGTTAAGCTGCGCATGAGCCCGGATGAATACAGCCAACTGCTGGAGGGCGAGCGCGGCATGCTCACCTACCAGGGCACCCGGTTTATGAATTTTGATCGGCAAATGCATTAAGCTTACAATGTACTCGAAGTGCACTTGAGAAACAAAAACAGAAATGGAGGCGGTCGCCATGGCCCGCATGCGGCTGGACAAGTATATAGCCCAGTTGGGGGTCACCCGCAAACAGGCCAAAGGGCGCATCGCCCGGGGGGAAGTTCGGGTCAATGGGCAGGTGTGCACCGACCCGGGCCACATCGTGGACGACGGGGTGGATCAGGTGTCCTCCAGCGGCCAGAGTGTGGCGCCGCCGGGCGAAATGTATCTGATGCTGAACAAATCCGCCGGACTGCTCAGCGCCACCCGGGATGGGCGCGGCGCCGGCACGGTGATGGAGCTGCTGCCCGAGGCCTACCAATCCTTGGGGCTAAGCCCGGTAGGGCGCCTGGATAAGGACGTGACCGGGCTGTTGTTTATGACCACCGACGGGCAGCTGTTGCACCGGTTGATTTCGCCCCGCTGGCAGGTGGAAAAGGAGTACATCGCGGTGGTGGAAGGTGCGCTGGACGCAGGCGATGTGCAGGCCTTTGCCCAGGGTATCCGGCTGACCGACTTCACTGCGCTGCCTGCGCGATTGTCGATCGACGAACGGGATTCTGCCGTGGGGCGCGTCGTGGTTACCGAGGGCAAATACCACCAGGTAAAACGCATGTTCGGCGCCCGGGGCAAGCCGGTTTTGCAGCTCCACCGAAGCGCCTTTGGCGGCATTGCCTTGGATGAAGATCTGGCCCCCGGCCAGTGGCGGGCGCTCACCCCCGGCGAGATAAGCAGGCTCAAAACCATCACCAATCTGGACTGACTTTTCGGAAGGAAGTTTAAGCAAATGGCGGACCATTACTATACAAAAAAACCCTCTTCGGCTAGCAACCCCGCCCAAATCCAGGTAGAGCTGGGCGGGCGCACGCTGCGGTTCTGGACCGACACCGGCGTGTTCTCCAAAAACGAACTGGACCCGGGCAGCCGGTTGCTCATCGAGAATATTCCCGATCTGTCGGGCACGGTGGTGGATTTGGGTTGCGGCTGGGGACCGATCGGCATTTCGCTGGCGCTGAAAAATCCGGACGCCCGGCTGGTGCTGGCCGACGTGAATGAGCGCGCGGTGGACTTGGCCCAGAAAAATGCCCGGGAAAACGGCGCCAACAATTTGACCGTAGTGCTCAGCGACGGCTTTGAAAACCTGCCCACTTCGGTGGATTGCGTGACCACCAACCCACCCATCCGCGCGGGCAAACAGGTGATTTATGCAATGTTCGACGAGGCCTTTAAACGCCTCACTCCCGGGGGCGCGCTGTACATTGTCATCCGCAAGCAGCAGGGCGCACCCTCGGCAAAAAAACATTTGGAAGAGCGCTTTGAATCGGTGGAGGTTGTGGACAGGAGCGGCGGCTACTGGATCTTGCGCGCCATAAAGGCGCAGGAAGGGGAGCAGGCAAATGATTGATGTGTTGGCCATGGGCGAGCTGCTGGTGGATTTCGTTCAAAGCGGGCACAGCGATCAGGGCAACCCGCTGTACGAGGCCAGCCCGGGCGGCGCGCCCTGCAACGTGCTGGCGATGCTCTCTAGGCTGGGGCGTAGCACCGAATTTGTGGGCAAGCTGGGCAACGATCTGTTCGGTCGGCAGCTCACCCAAACTCTTGTGCAGCTAGGCATCGGCACCCGAGGGTTGGTGTACGACGATCAGGTGCGCACCACTTTGGCCTTTGTACAAAACGATGAGGCGGGCGAGCGTAGCTTCGCTTTTTACCGCAATCCGGGCGCCGATATGATGCTGCGCCAAGGCGAAATCGATTTGGCTCTGGTGGGCGAAGCGCGCATTTTCCACTTCGGCACCATCTCCATGACCCACGATGGCGTGCGCCAGGCCACCCGCTTCGCCGCTCAATACGCCAAGGAGCGGGGCAAGCTGATCTCCTTTGATCCCAATATTCGCCTTATGTTGTGGGACGATTTAAACGAGGCGCACCGCCAGATGGAATACGGCTGCCAAATGTGCGATGTACTCAAGATCGCCGAAGACGAGCTGAAGCTTCTGACCGGATCGGCCGATTGGGAAACCTCTGCCCCGGCTCTGCTTAAAGAGAACGGCATGTCCATGCTGCTGTTGACCTTGGGCAAGGAAGGCTCGGTGGCCTTCACCAAAGACTATACGGTGCGCGTGCCCGGCTATACGGTGCGGGCGGTGGACACCACAGGCGCGGGGGATAGCTTTATGGGTTGCTGTTTGCACCATTTGCTAAACGTGCAGCCCGATCGCATGAACGGAGGGCAAATAGAACAGATGCTGCAAACGGCCAATGCCGCCGCAGCCATCGTGACCACCCGCAAGGGTGCGCTGCGTTCCATGCCCTGCGTGAACGAAATAAGCGCCCTGCAGCAGCAGGGGCGCCTATAATCAACACAAAGAATCTTGTACAACCTGCGAGCGGTACTTGCGGCGGTGCGCCTCTTCTACAGCAATCGTAGCAGCGGCGCAAAGAAACCGCCCTGCCCGTCGGCCAGGGAAACCAAAGAGCGGTGGGGTTCCCACTGCTCATATTCGTTTTTGGTGCTCAAATTGTTCCACCAGATGTCCAGGCGCTTAAGGGAAATAAGCGCGGCGACGCCCAGCAGCAACGCGACGCCCCCTTGGCCACTTAGCGCCGCTGCGGCCAACTGGGCGGCCCGCTTGAGCACACTTTGAGGCACCGGGCTTTCTCCTTGCACGTCGCTCACGCCTTCGGTGCTTACCACAAAGCGCAGCAGCAGGTTCAAATCCACTTGAACGGGGAGCAGCGCGGCGTGCTCAAAGTCCAGCAGCGCGGTGATGCGCCCCTCACCCCACAGCATGTTGTACATGGTGATGTCGCCGTGGCACAATACCCGTTCGGCGCTATCCAGCGCGGCAAAAAATTCGTCCAACAACCGCTGCAGCGCCTCAACCTGGCTATTATTCAGCAATTTGCGTTGGGCCAGGCTTTCGAGCAGTGCAAAGTCTTCGCCTCGGTCGAAATTGGAGTACCAGGGCACCCGGGGCAGTTTAAAATCTCGGGCGCGCCCATCGAAATCGTGCACTGCTTGGGCAATGGCAAAGGCCTGCTCCAGCGCATCGGTGCGCTGGCTCCAGTCGAGTGTTGCCCAGGCGTCGCTCAAATCCACACCTTCGACTCGCTCGCTCAGGCTCCATTCGTGGCCTTCGCTCACCCCCCAGGCAACAACCTTGGGGTAGCCCACCTGGGGCGGCAGAGCGGTTGCAAGCCGAATCTCCCGCCGTATTCGATCGGTGCCCGGCGTGGGCGACAGTCGCAACACCGTATTCGCCCCTATGCGCACGTGGTTGGTCCAACCGCCGGCGCGGGCGGTTGTCTCAAAATCTATACCCTGGCTTTTGAGTATCTTGGCGGCCAGCCTTTCGATCGCCTTTTCGTTTTCCATAGCGGTTCCCTTTCTGGTATGCTTCTTGTGTGACAACTTGCGCACCGGTGGAATGGGGCTTAATAAAACAATTAAGCCCATATTAGCACAGCGATTTTGGCAGGTCAACGGCGCACCGGCTGCAGGCAATCGGTTGCGCGCAGCCGGGCGTTGGCCTATAATAAACTCTACACACAATTTCACCGGAGATATGGGGTTTGCACATATGGAAAAAAGATTGCTGGGCCAAACGGGCATCGCGCTTTCGAAAATCGGCCTGGGCTGCGCCAGCCTGTGGGGCATGGAAAGCTTTGATGAGGCCACTGCCATCCGTATATTTGGCGGAGCACTCGCGGCGGGCGTAAACCTGTTCGATACCGGGCACAACTATTCGGGCGGCAACGCCGAAGTGCGCTTGGGCAAGGCCATTCGCTCGTTGGGTGCGCAGCGCCGGGATCTGGTTTTGTCCTCAAAATGCGGCACAAAGCAGGTTAGCAGGTGGAGCCACCAAAAAGATTTTTCGCCCCAGTGGATTCGCCAAAGTTTGGAAATGAGCCTTGAGCGCATTGGTACCGATTATTTGGATCTATTTTTGTTCCACAGCCCACAGATTCATCACCTCACCGAAGAAGCCATGGAAACGATACACGCCCTCAAGCGCCAGGGCCTGGTTCGCGCCATCGGCGTCAGCTCGCCGGGGGGCCAAGTGCTCACCTACATTTGTGAGCATAAAAATTTTGATTTCGTGCTACTGGGTTACAACATTTTGACCCAACAGCTGGAACCCGATATTCAAAAGCTGCACAACCAGGGCATCGGCGTTATCGGCGGCAGCCCGCTGGCCCACGGTTTGTATTCTCAAGATATCTTTAAAATCCGCAGCTCCCGGGACTTGTGGTATTTGGCGCGTGCGCTTAAAAACTTTCGTGGCCTGCTCATCAAAGGGCGGCGCTACAGCTTTATTAACCGCGTGGACGGCTTCACCGGGGCCCAGGTGGCGCTGGGGTATGTGCTGCAAAACCCCTGCGTTTCGGCCACCATATTCGGCACCACTTCCGAAGTTCACCTGCAAAGCAACCTCAAGACCGCCGATCTATCTTTGCCTGCCGGCTTGATCGAAAAAATTCGAAACGCCTAGCGCAGTGCCGCTTGGCAAGCGCTGCAATTTTAAAAAACGAACATCAAAAAAGCGCCCGCTCGAACACTTTGTTTGAGCGGGCGCTTTTTTGTATGAACGTTTGTGTATTCGCCGTTAGATTAGGAGGGATTCCTTTGCATTCCCATCTTCTTCGCTTTCTATATCGTAGCGGGGCTCCTGATATTTTGCAATCACGACCAGCATGGCGATGAACAGTAAAATGTTCAAGCAGAAGGGCAAGCGGCGGTCCAGGCTGGACAAGAAGCCGGCCAGATAGCCGAAGGGGGAGGACAGCAAAATCATGATGCTGGTCAGCAGGCTTACGATGCGCGCCCGCTCCTTGGGGTTGACCGACAGGCTCAGCATGGCCTCCTTGCGGGGCATGAACAGGCCGAAGGCCACGGCTTCCAGCAACGTGTAGACCACGATGCCCACCACGCTGCGCACCGGCAAAAGGATCACCAGCAACTGCGAGACAATGTAGAGTACCAACCCGGCCGACATAGGCACCTTCATGCGCAGCTTGTCCACAATTTGCTGAACCGCAAACAGGAACACCAGCATGACGATGGCCCTAAGGATCGGGAAGTAGGCCAGGTACTGTTCGGGGATCATCAAATCCTGGGTAAAATACAGTGACATAAAGTTGGAAGTAACGATGCTCGTGATCTGGAACAACACCATAATGGCCAGGGTTTGTATGGTGCTGCGGCTCCTGGTGATTAGGGGCAGCACGTGTTTGTACTCTTTTACCATCGTGCGGATGGGCACCGATCTACTCTCGGCCATGCGCCGCATGCCCTGGGTAGTCTCTTTGGTGTATTTCACCGTGACGATCACTTTGATCGTCATGGTCACCGCAAAAATTCCGTATAGAACCCGAACCACCGGCACCACCGAAAACCTATCGACCAGCACGCCGGACAGGGGCGCAAAGAACACGGCCAATAGCCCGGCGATGGTGATCCATGTGTGGATGCCCAGCACATCCTTTTGCTCGGCATCTTCAATCAACAAACAATACCAAGCGGTCTGGTTGATTTGCTCAAAACAGTTGAGCAGCATGGCCACCAGGAAGAACCAAAAGTTCTGAGATATGGCCCACACCGCGCACGCCAGCGCCCAGCCTACAAAGTCACCAATGTTGGTGGTAAACCGGCGTCCCAGCTTGTCGGCGATCATGCCGCCGATAAAGGAGAGGAACACTTGAGCCACCATGGCGATGGACAAAAGCAGTCCGATCTGGCGGTCGTCCACGCCCATGGCGTACATATACACCGTGACAAAGGGGGCAATCAAGTTGTAGGGAATGCCCCACAACGGTTCCATCAGTATGCAAGCCTTGGGATTGCCTTTCAGGTTAATCAGCAGACTGATCAGCGGGTGCTCGCGAAACCGCTTGCGTAACGTTGCCATAAAAAACTCAACCTCCATTGTTTTTAGGCATTTTGGGGCGCAAAACCGCCCGTACTGCCAGCATAAATAAGGGCAGTCGAAAAATGCGTAACAATTTTAGTATATCGTTTTTTTGATTGGATTGCTAGCCTTTTTGTTTGATAATTTCAAGATGCAATTTTGCCCGCGTAGCCGGCCGTTTCCATCGGCCTTTTTTTAGGAAAACGCACACAAAAACGCCGACCACTCAATGCAAATCATAGGCCTGTGGTCGGCAAACTTTTTCTTTACGGAAAGCTCTATTCTGCCGCTGCGGCGTTACGGTTTTTCCATGCCCGGGGCGATACGCCCATGTGTTTTTTAAATATGCGCGAAAAGTATTGGGGATCCAAAATGCCAACGAACCTGGCCACCTCGTTGATGCTCATGTCTTTTTTGTTTTGCGACAACATCCAGCAGGCCTGTTCAATGCGCAGTTTGGTCAAATATTCCTGGGGCGTGTGGCCGATCGCCCGGCGAAACTCGGCGCGGGCCTGGTCTTCGGTCAGGTACAGCTGGCGGTAAAGATCCGAAATTCGAAACTCGGGGTCGCCAATATTGTTGACAATCAGGTTTTCCATGGATTCCACCATGCTGGTGTGTTGGGATTTGCTGTTTAAAATGTCGATGTATTCCACCAGCACGTCCAGCAGCATCATGGCCATCGCAAATCTTTTGGACCCCAGGCGTACGTGAATCCGGTACAGGGGCATAATCAGCGAATGGATATCCTTGTCGGCCGTGTCCTTGAACGCCACCAAATCCTTGAAAGGACAGGGCCCGTCCA
>CAYFTL010000046.1:0-12645 GCA_964346145.1 uncultured Oscillospiraceae bacterium
GTGACAGGCTGGCATTCTAACCAACTGAACTACCGGACCACGATGGTGGGCCTTCAGGGACTTGAACCCCGGACCAACCGGTTATGAGCCGGTCGCTCTAACCAACTGAGCTAAAGGCCCATCGATATATCACGAAAAATAAAATAATGGTGACCCCTAGGGGATTCGAACCCCTGATACCGCCGTGAAAGGGCGATGTCTTAACCGCTTGACCAAGGGGCCACACTGGTCGGGGTGACAGGATTTGAACCTGCGACCCCATGCTCCCAAAGCACGTGCGCTACCGAACTGCGCCACACCCCGACGGTGAGTAGCTTGCTGGTCGGTCGCCGTACCAAGTCGTTGTCTTGCAAGCGACGATATTCATTATAACAAAGCCCTGATAATCCGTCAAGCCTTTTTGGGAATTTTTCAGGATTATTTTTAGACGTTTATTTAAACGACTATGCGCCCGATTTATGCCCTGATCTATCTCACCCGGATTGCCGATAATAAACGCAGCAACCCGGGTAAATTTCGCTTACATTTCCAACATAAACTGCATAACCAGTTCGCTCTCCCCAGGACACGCTTCATGGGCAAAATCTGGAAACACCTTTACCTGTTTAGGCGACTGTATTTTGTTATAAGCCGCAAACTGGGTAGATGCCGGACAAATCGTATCCATAAGCCCGGTAATCATCAGCACCTTGCCACGAATCCGGGGGGCCAAATGTTGATTATCTATATACCCTAACTTCTCAAAAATTTCATCTTCCCGCTCGTGCAGCGGATCAAAATTACGAAAATAATAGCTCAGCTCTTCGTAGGCTCCTACCGCCAAATCCATCACCCATACCCGCTTGTAATCGCACAGAAAAGGCATAGAGGGCGCGGTTCTGTTGATCTTGGGCTCCAGCGCAGCGCAAGCCAGCGATAAGCCGCCGCCCTGTGAGCCGCCAAGGCAACCCACTCGAGTTTCATCCACCATCGGCATATCCATAACGATCCGCGCCAGCTGGGCGGTATCCAGAAATATATTTCGAAACGCCAACTTGTCTGGGTTAGGGTCGCTTAGACCGCGCACAATCTGGCCTTTAAAGGTAGTTCCCCGAACTGCGCTCAAGTCTTCAGAAAGGCCTCCCTGGCCGCGTACATCCATAGACACGCTGACAAAGCCAGCTGCTGCATAACTTAATAAGCTTACAAAGTTGGCTCCACTACCTGAATATCCATGGAACTGGATGACCGCAGGCATTTTCCCGTCTTTTTCAGGAATGACAGCACGCCCATGAATTTTGGAACCACCTACACCGACAAAATACAAATCGTAACACTTGACGCCAGGCGCCTGAAATTTAGCAGGCATCAGCTCACATCCTGTGCCCAGCGCATGCATTTCCTGAAGCGCGCGTTCCCAATAAGCGTCCATATCTGCCGGACGCGGGTTCAACCCCTTATATCGCTTTAATTCCTCCAGCGGCATGTCTACAATAGGCATAACGCAACCCCGTTTCTCCAAAAATATTTTCTGCTATTATACCACAGCACAACCGCACCGTACAATCCAATATACCTTTTCAATGTTTGCTTTTTCAAATGGCATATTGTAAAATATTCTTTGACCCTTATGTCATTACCAATCTTGTTGTTTAGAAAGGAGGCTAATATGAGCTATCAAATTATTGCCGATTCTCCTTGTGATCTTCCCTACACTCATGTGGATGAACACACACTACCTATATTGAGCATACCCTACATCATCGATGGCCAAGACTTTTTCGGAGACATGGGTAGAGCCGATGGATTCAAAGGTTTTTACGATACCATACGCAGCGGCACCATGCCCACAACCTCTCAGGTCACCGATGTCGTATACGCCGAGCTATTTGAGCCTTATTTAAAGGCTGGCAAGGATGTACTGTTTCTATCCTTTTCTTCTGCATTGAGCCACACCATTGTGAACGCCTATTCAGCAGCCGAGCAGCTCAATCAGCGCTATTCCGACTGCAAAGTTGAAGTTTTTGATACGCGAAACGTATCCGCCGGCACTGGCCTGCTGGTTCTGGCCGCGCTCAAGAATCAAGCGGATGGAATGAATCTTGAGGAAAACCTGCAATGGCTTCGCCAGCATCAGGAAAATGTAAATGTTTTTTTTGCGGTGAACAATCTGGATCACTTAAGGCGGGGTGGTAGGATCTCCCCCACGGTGGCCATGGTGGGCAAGTTGTTGGATGTAAAACCGATGCTTAGGGTAAACCCCAATGGTGCCATTGAACCCATCGAAAAAGTGAAGGGACGAAAAAAAGCGCTTCGCGCCCTGCTGAGCAAAGTTGAGAACAATATTATCAATGCCCAGGATCAAACGCTGATCGTCATGCACGGCGATTGCCTTGAGGATGCAAACCGACTTGCCGAGATGGTACGCATTCGTATCCCCGTAAAGGACGTGGAGATTTGGCCTGTCGGTCCTGTCGTCGGCACACATTCGGGCCCAGACGTCATTGCAGTTGCTTTTATGGGCAAACAACGCTAAACATTATTTTAATATTATTCGTCATTATTCATTCGCCAGCCATGCGGCTGGCGATTTTTACTTATCTCTTCCATTCCATGTCTACTAACGCAGAATCACTTCTTCGCTCGGCCAGATCGGAGTACCTTTAAAGCGATTGCGTTGCACACAGTAGCGCATTTGATTATGCAAGCGTTTTTATGGTTGTAAATATTTTTCACCACCGTACATCTTTTCCGCATAAATAATCAGTTTAAAGCCTTTGTACCTCTTTCCATTCTAAATCCGCAGTTCCAGCTTTTGCATTGCTTTTGAGCGGCAAGCACTATGCCTTTTTGCGTAAATGAGGCCTAAATCCTTCGCCCAGCACTTCGCTGACATCGGCAGCAATCGCAAAGGCCTGATCGTCTTCCGAGGCCACTATATCTAAAAGCCTGGTTGTTTCCGTGCGGTTGATCACGCACAAAAGCACTTTTTTATCAGTGCCGCTGTAAGCGCCCTGCCCTTTTAATTCGGTGATCCCCCGATCCATTTCTTCCATGATACGGGCCGAAATCTGATCTGCATAGTTGGATATAACGACGTAGGCCTTGGCAGCGTTTACGCCGTCGAGCACCTTATCCAAAACTTTGGTCATTAAAAATCCAGAAACCAGTGCATACATCGCCGCGGTCGTATCAAATACGAAAGCCGATGCGATAATTACCGCGGCGTCCACAGCAAAAAGGACCGTCCCTATCTTTAACGACGGAAAAAAATTATGTAGCACTCGCGCCAACATGTCGGTACCACCGGTGGTCGCTTGGCCGCGCATCAGCAAGCCAAATCCTACACCGCCAACCACACCGCCGAAAACCGAGGCCAATATAACATCGGAAGTGACGGCAGGTACCGGCAGGTAGTCGATCAACAACGAAAAGCCGATGGTGGCGATCAGCGAGCGCAACCCAAACCTTAATCCCAACATTTTTGCGCTAATTAAAAACAATGGCACATTCAGCGCCAATGCAATGCTGCCGATAGGCCATCCCGTTAAGTGGTTCACGAGCTGGCTTATGCCTGTAAAACCGCCCGGTGCAATTTCGTTGGGAATTAGAAACATGCGGTAGGCAAACGTGCACAGCAGCAGCCCAACAATGATGTAAAATATGTCCTTCAAAATCTTTTCGTGCTTGTTTTTTTCCAAATTGACATCCCTCTTTAAAACGCAATATATTTATTCTTTCATTTTACCATCCGCTCCTAATAAATAGGAAAATACTTTGGGCAGCATGTCGATTTGATCGGCGGCAATCGCGCCGATTTCGCCGCGCCGATCCGCCACCAACTCGCCCGCCTTTCCGTGCAAGGCGCTGCCCGTATAAGCTGCCGTTTCAGGAGGCATTCCCTGGGCCAGTAGCGCACCGATTATGCCGGTTAACACATCCCCGCTGCCTCCGGTTGCCATGGAAGCACTCCCCTGATCTGTAAAAAAAGTCTGGTTGCCGGCAACTACACTGGTTGCCCCCTTGAGCAACGCAACCGCTCCCAGCTCGCTCAACGCCTGTGCATCATGAACCGGATCGGTTAAAGAACGATTCAGCAGCCTTTGAGCTTCTCCGGGATGAGGAGTGATCACATGCCTCGCCGAAAGCAAAGATAACAGCTCCCTGTTTTGGGAAAGGATGTTAAGAGCGTCGGCATCCAACACGACCGGCACGCCGCTTTTCAATGCCCAAGCCACGACCTCGGGCGCTGCATGCTGAGAAAGCCCCGGCCCTATAACAAGTGCTGTCTTGCCCTGCAGCGCATTTTGAAGAATGGTAACCGCCTCAGCAGTTATCACTCCTTTTCTCTCCGGTAGCGGAATACATATGGCGCAAGGTACGCAAGCTTGAACAATTGGAACAAGGGATTGTACGCACGCCACACTCACCAATCCGGCTCCACTTCGCAGCGCAGCGCTGGCCGTTAATATGCAAGCGCCTGCCATGCCCAAGGAGCCGGCAACCACCAGCAAATGCCCGTAATCTCCCTTATAGGAATTTCTCCGGCGCGTCTTGACCATGCTTTTGATGTCTGCGTCGGTTATTCGGCAAGCGTATCCTGAGTTTTGTTGTGCCGGTGCAAGGCCTATGGGGCGTACCATCACTTGGCCGCAAGCATCCAAGCCGTCATTGAGCAGGTGACCATATTTTGCATATTCAAACGTGACGGTAATGTCGACCTGGACGCAACGGCCCAATTTGCGCCCGCTGCGCGCCGAAATTCCCGAAGGAATATCGATTGACAGCACCAAGCTACCCCGTTCTCTATCCTTTTGCATTCGGGCAAATAACTTTGTGTAGCAAACATGCGGCGAGTCCTTAACTTCCCGGTCCAAACCAATGCCAAAAATCCCGTCCACCCAGGCATCAGGGATGGGAATGCGATCCACATCCCGGTCTTGAACCTTGATGATCTCTTCGATCGAAAGAGCTCGCCGCATATTCAGCAGCGCATCCCCTTTTAGCAAATTCATATCGCAAACCGGCATCAGCACAGCCCTGCCGCCCCGCGCATTAAACAGCCTGGCCGCTGCCGATGCATCACCACCATTGTTGCCGGGCCCACATACGAATACAACGGTCTTGTTTTGAGCGCCGTGCAGCCTTTCGCACAACACCCGCACCACCTCATCGGCGGCGCGTTCCATCAGCTTTTCGCTTGGCAGGCCGCTGCTTTCAAAATAAGCGTGCTCCAGCGCATACATTTGTTCCGCAGAAACCAATATTTCCATGTTCAGCCCTCCACAATGGCTGTGGCGCTGGCAAAACCACCGCTGTGAGATATGCTCACCCACACCGTCTTTCCGCCCAGCGCTTCAAGCCGTTCGCGTGCCCCTTCGTGCAAAAAACAACAGGGTTTTCCTAGAGAATCGCCAACGACTTCAATGTGCCGCAAAGAAAAGCCCCTGAACCCGGTGCCCAGCGCTTTGGCCACAGCTTCCTTTGCAGCAAACAGGCCGGCCGCGCTCTGTGCGCCCCGCTTTTGAATGTGCGCCCTTTCCGGATCCGTGTACACCCTTTCCAAAAAACGGGGATTGGCAATGGCCTTTTCGATGCGGGCCACATCGCACAAATCAGTGCCCAAACCTAAAATCATACCCGTCCCGCCTCCACCGCATTGGCTATCGCCCGCGCCATCACTTCGGCCGCCGCGCTACACAAAAGCATATAATCACACTCCACCCTCGCGGAGGACAGAGCAAATATGGTATCGCCATCCACGGGCATGTGCACAGGGCGAATGGTTCTAGCGTATCCGTCATGGCCCAAAAGAGCCAACCGGTTGGCCTGTTCCCTGTTGATGATGGCATCGGTAGCCAAAACGCCTATGGTGGTGTTGCCCAGCGGATGCTTAACCGCTTGCCCCTTGAGCATCTGATCAATGGCGGGCCTAGGCTTTCCCTCGGCATCCCGCGCACCTGCAAGGAACGCTCCGGTTTCCGGATGATATACATCCCCCGCTGCGTTCACCGCTACGATGGCCCCCAGCACCGCACCACCGGGCAGCCGAACCGATGCGGTTCCTACTCCTCCGGAATCCATCTGCATGCCAGGAACCAATTTGCCTACCGTGGCCCCACACCCCGCGCCCACGCGCCCCTGTCGAACCGTTTTGCCCGCATTGAGACATGCAGCCGCGCCCATGTCCGAATCGGGCCGGATTTTGCCGCTGCCCACGGCAAGGTCAAACAGCACCGCTTGTCCGACGATCGGCACTTTGCCTACACCCACATCATAGCCCACACGCCAGTTTTCTAAAACCCGCATAGCGCCGCCGGCTGCATCCAGCCCATAGGCACTCCCGCCGCTGAGCAGAATGGCGTGAATTTTATCCACCAATCGACCGGGCTGCATGCTGTCGGTCTCCCGGGTGCCCGGGCCACCTCCGCGCACATCAACCCCAGCCACAGCGCCCTCCAGGGTCAGAACGGCGGTGACGCCAGTGCAAGCTGCGCGGTCGCTCACTTGCCCTACCAGGACGCCCTGCACATCGGTAATGCTCCCATTATACATAGCCCATAATCCCCCTTACTGAAACATCTCCTGCATGCAAAACAATATATTCCCCTGCGCTGGTGCGCACAACCAAAGTACCATCCTCTTGCACGTCCACTGCGGTTCCTTCAATCTCACTATCCGTATATATTGCTCGCACAGAGCGGCCTATGGTTGCTGAGACCTGTTTATAGTCGCTTAGGATCGCATCTTGTTCGCCCGCGAGCCAGCCATCGTACAGCGCTTCAAATTCGTTGAGCACGCCACAAAGGAGCGCTGTCCGTTCAATTTTTCGTCCGGATATTTGAGCTAAGGAGCCGGCTTTGTCCTCTATTTCACAAGGAAAATTGGAGTTCAAAACATTGATGCCCATGCCCACCACCGCCCAATCCACCCTAGAGCCGCTTGCGCCCATCTCCAGTAGCGTGCCGCTAACTTTTTTTCCGTTAAAAACGATGTCGTTGGGCCATTTGATCAGCACATCACCGCCAACCGCTTGCCGGCAAGCGCGAGCAACCGCCAGCGCAGCAACCATCACGAGAAACGAAATGCGCTGAGGCTCTATCCCTTCAGGGCGCAGGATCAAACTCATCCAAATCCCTACCAAAGGTTGAGACACCCAATGTCGCTGCATTCGTCCCCGGCCACCGGTTTGCTCGTCCGCGAGCACCAGCGTCCCGTGAGCCGCGCCCTCCCGAGCCAGTTCCTTGGCCCGGGTGTTGGTTGAATTGATCAAATCATGATACTCAATCTGGTGGGCGCACCAACGCGTTGACAGGCGTGGCGCAAGTGTACAGGGTTGAATAGAGTTATCAGGGGCAATGATTCGCAGCCTTTCACCGTTTGAGCAACGTTCAAACTTATAGCCTTCACTTTTTAGCTCATCTACGATCATGCCCACTCGATCTAATGGTATGTCAAGCTTTTTGGCAGTGCTTTTTATATCTATCTCACCCGAATTTTGCAGCAAGTTTAGCAGCTGATTGCGCACAAACAACACCTCTTTATCCTCTACCTAATAAATTATAGCATACGGAGTAAACAATCGGTAAGAATTCCGGGTATTTTTCGCCCCGACTTGTAAAACCAACGCAATTTCGGGTATACTGGAATGTAATCAATTTTGCCAATTTGTATCATTGATAAACCGCTGCGATAGAACTACTTGCTGTAATCGCAGCACATACAAAAGGAGAACATATGCAAGCTACTCAAAAGCTGTCTCAGCTACTCAAACAAAATATTGGTAAAGCGGTTGTAGGCAAGTCTGAAACCATAGATTTGTTGCTCATTGCTCTGCTGTGCAAAGGGCACGTGCTGATCGAAGACGTTCCAGGCGTGGGCAAAACCACATTGGTATCAGCATTGGCCCGTTCTTTGGATTGCAGCTTTAAGCGCATTCAATTCACCCCCGATATCACCCCGTCGGATATTACCGGATTTACCATGGCTAACCTAAAGACCGGCGAGCTCGAATATCACCAGGGGCTGATCATGAGCCAAATCGTGCTGGCCGATGAAATCAACCGCACTTCACCAAAAACTCAATCTAGCTTACTGGAAGTTATGGAAGAAGGGCAGGTTACCGTGGACGGCATCACCTACCGCATGCCCCAGCCTTTCATCGTGCTGGCCACCCAAAACCCAGTAGATTTTGTGGGAACTTATCCGTTGCCCGAAGCGCAGCTGGATCGTTTCTTTATGCGCGTTTCCATGGGATATCCTACCCAAGAGGAAGAAGCCAATATTTTGGAGCGTTCCACCAGCGCAGTACCTCCTTTAGAAGAACTGCGCCCCATCTGCACGGCAAAGGATATTTCTACATTGCAAACGTATGTGAATAACGTATATTCCTCGCCCGAGGTGCGCAGCTATGTGTCTGCAATTGCCGCGGCTTCGCGCAAGCACTCCGCGCTTCAGCTAGGCATTTCCACGCGCGGCGCCATCTTTTTGCAGCGCGCCGCGCAGGCCCACGCTCTACTCAACAACCGGGATTATGTGTTGCCCGAAGATATACAGCGCATGACCACCCCGGTTCTCGCACACCGCATCGTTTTAAGCCCGGAAGCACGCATGCGCAACATGACCCCTGAACGCGTGCTTCAGTCGGTGCTCGGCGCGGTACAAGTACCCGTAAAGGTATCCAGATAATATGATTCGTTTGTCTGTCTTTTTTCTCTGTGCGCTGACTTTACTGGTGGTCGCTTTGTCCACAGGCGGCGCCATCTATTACCTGCTGTTTGCCATGATGGCCATGATGGCGGTTTTGTCCGCATTTTCATGCGCATGGATGTTGTTCAGCCTACGCATTCGTTGCACATACCCGCCCAGCCGGGTCGTGCGTGGAGAGTCCGCGTCCCTCTCTGTCGAATCCCAGCATTTTTGCCCGATTCCTGTGGGCAACATTCAAGTTTCCTTTTTCGGCCCGCAAACCGCAGGGATAGCAGAGAGTATCGATTTAAGCAGCGTTCCTTTTCGCAGGCGCTTATCCCATCACCATATGCGCTTTCCCCACCGCGGGCAGCATATCGTGGGCATCAACGCTTTGGAAGTCAGTGATATATTCGGGCTTTTCCATTTCAGAAAAAAAATAAAAGATCAAAGCGTGGTCATCAGCGTTATGCCGCGGGTAGTGGAATTGCCCCCCCTTGACCTGAGTTCCGGAGACTCTGGCCCTGAAACTTTTGCGCAAAATACTGACGATACAGCTTCCCCTTCCGACATACGCAACTATCAACAGGGCGATGCCTTGAAAAGAATACACTGGAAGTTGACCATGCGCAAACGCGAGCTTATAGTGCGTACATACGAAGAATCGCCGCGCCCGGACACCCTGGTGCTGATGGATTGCAGCGCAATCAACGCTACACTTAATCAAGCGCTTCATATTGAGGATGCCTTGTGCGAAACAGCTGCTTCTTTAATTAAAGCCCAACTCCAGGCAGACTTTCCGGTGCGTATACCGCTGATGAGCCTAAACCCTGTAGAAATCTCCGGACAATCCAGTGCATCCTTTCCCATGTTCCTGGATGCACTGTCTGAAGTTCAGTTTGACGGAATTCATACATTCGAAAAGGTGTTGGCGCTGGAAATGCGCCGCATACAGCGCACCGGCGGCGTTATATTGATATCCTCCCGCCTGTCCATGCAGATAGCAGATGCCGCCGTGCAAATGCGGCGCACCGGCATGCAGGTATGCTTATGTTGGATCACCGATGCCCAGCGCGCGGAAACATTAGAAGTTTTGACGCGAATGGAGCTACAGGGCGTTCAGGTCAAGCGCATCAACCCTTGGCAAGATGCCAACCTCGGCATGTTCAAGGCTTAATATTTCCCCCGAAAGGAATCCCTTTGTAATGAAATCGAAAAACAGGTTGCTGGATCTTTTAGGATCCGCGCTGATTGCTGTTTTGTTCAGCATTTCCTTGACGCTGGTGCTGGCCGAAGCGCTGATGCTGGCCGCGCCCATATGGCTTATACTGCTGTGTGGCGGCTTGGCAGCCATCGTGTGTGCAGGGTTTGCCTACAACCGACCCATACGCCTCGCAACCACAATCGCGGTTGTCATCGGTATCATCGCCAGCTACGCTGTCGACACCCGGCTCTTCGGCAATGTAATTGAGCTGATTGCCCAGGTTTGGAATCCAGCGCCCGACGTGGCCGTAATCGTTTCTGCCCATTCCGAAACCATAAGCTGTATCGTCGCCATACTGTTTTGTATCGCCTTTTTCCTGATGACACGCATGGCTGGCGGCATATATCCGGCACTGTGTTTAACGCTGATATTGCTGCTGAGCAGCTGGCTTTTGAGCAAACAGCTCAACTTCTGGCATACCCTTCCAGCGTTAATCGCCCTAGCGGCCATGTTCGCCCGTTCTTACGAGCACAAAACATCGTACTTCAAAGCTTTGCCGATGGCCTTGGTTGCGGCTTTGCTGGCAACCCTGCTGGTGCCTGCCGGGCATCCCACCTTCCAGCCGCTGGAAGAGGCAGCTGAAAGAATGCGCCAGCGATTTTACGATTATTTTATGTTCACCGATCCGCGAACGGCCTACTCAATTAGTTCAGACGGCTTTCAGCCCAACGGCAATTCGCTGGGCGGCCCCGCCGATCCGGATGAGCGGGATGTAATGATGGTTAAAACCGATGTCCCTTTGATGCTGCGCGGATCCATACGACGCACCTATACCGGCTATTCCTGGGAGGATAGCGCTTACAACTCACGCTATGTGTTTGCCGATCCCATAAAGCGTAGCGCCAGAAACACAGTATTTGGCATTGATCTGCCTTCAGGCGATATGATTTTCCAGCTACAGGCGCAAGACTTATGGCCGATCTCCGAAGTGGACGCACACGTAACCATGTTGAATCCGGGTACCAGCACGCTGTTTGTGCCCCACAGGTTGCAGGATCTATCGCTGGAAATGGATTCGGTGGCCTATTACAACAACAACGGTGAGGTATTCATCACGCGTAGCGTTGAAGATGGCGACGCCTACGGATTGAGCGCCCAAGTCATCAATAATATGGACACACAAAAGCTAGATGCGCTGCTGGCCTACTGCGCCCAACTATCCGATGGCGAATTCGCCGATGTCCAGTCAAACTACACGGCCCTGCCCAGCGGCGTGGAATCTGGGGTGTACAAGCTAACCGAAGAAATCGTAGCCAACGCCAACACGCCCTTCCAAAAAGCTCAGCTGATCATGGAGCATTTTCGAAGCGATCGCTATTCATACACTTTGGATGTAGATTATCCCCCTCAAAACCGCGATTTTGTTTCATACTTTTTGCTGGAAAGCAAGGAAGGCTATTGCTCATATTTTGCCTCCTCCATGGCCGTTATGGCACGTATCGCTGGGTTGCCCTCCCGCTATGTGGAAGGATACATTCTCCCCAATGCGCAGAACGGCAATGTTATAGTTACCGGCAAAAATGCCCATGCCTGGGTTGAAATTTACTTTGAAGGCTTCGGTTGGATGACATTCGATCCTACCCCCGGCAACGAAGCGGACGATCCCATAGAGGATCCGGTGCCGCCGGAGGACGGCTCTGCCGATAACGAAAGCGATCCACCCGAAGAAACCGAAGACTCCAGCGATGGCGCCGAGGAGGACGACTTTCAAAATGAAGAAGAGGACAACGATTCCCTATACAACGAAGATCCCACCCCCGAACCTGAAGACGAAATGAACGACGAAGGCAGCGAAGACGAAGATCCCACGCGAGAACCGCCAGAGGGCGATTTAAACGATCCCAATACCGACGACACTCCCCCGCCACCTAACAGCTGGTGGAATATTGCCCTTACAACCCTCCTGGTACTGTGTATGCTGGGCGTCTTTGCATTCTGGATAGCACACCGCATACAAAAAACCAGGCCGGCGCAAGCGGCGGCACAACTAGAATCGGATAAAGATCGACTGCTCTTGTGGTACCGCGCTATATTGCAGGTGCTCAGCCAGCAAGGCCAGACGCCTGCCGGCGGCGAAACTCCCTTCCAGTTCGCACAACGCCTGATTTCCAGCGGCATAGCGCCTCAAGTTTTAAAAGCCCTGGTACAAACCCTAACCGAAAGCCAATACGCCAACAAACCACCTTCACCAGAGGCTTTCGAAGCTGCCAACCTGGTTTATAAACAGCTGGCACAGCAACTCAAGCCCATCGAGCGCCTGCGGTGGTTGTGGCAGCGCCTGGTACACGGATTGGGCACCATACAAAACATTCCTTAATTTTTCCATAAAAAAGATTCGGCAGGCTAGCTTGCCGAATCTTTTTTATTCCACGCTTTAATGCAATATCAAAAGTTTTTATGTAGCATAGGATAACATAAAGAGCGTCGCAGAAATTTTTACAAATTTAAAACCGACCCATTGAAATGGATCGGTTTTGTTCACTATGGAGGTGCCACCCGGATTTGAACCGGGGAATAAAGGTTTTGCAGACCTTGGCCTTACCGCTTGGCTATGGCACCAAACAAAATGGAGCGGTAGACGAGACTTGAACTCGCGACATCCACCTTGGCAAGGTGGCACTCTACCACTGAGCTACTACCGCACGCATTTTGGTGCCTCGGGGCGGAATCGAACCACCGACACGTAGATTTTCAGTCTACTGCTCTACCGACTG
>CAYFTL010000047.1:0-12329 GCA_964346145.1 uncultured Oscillospiraceae bacterium
TTAATGCCTTTTAGCCCCAAATGAGCGATTCGTTCCAATTCCTCTAAAGCGTTTTGAGCATCGGGATGGATTGAACCGAAGGATATGATTTTATCGTTTTGGATTTGAGCCGCCCAGTTGTTGATGGTGCGCTGTTGGCTGGGTTTGGTGGCGATGGGCAGCACCACGCGGTAAGCGCAATCTTCACGCTCGCTGTCTCGAATCAGACTGGCGAGGGTGCCGTCGCTGTGAGGAATGAGTCCGCCTCCGTTGTAGGACATGGATTCCAGCGCTTTGGAAGCAATTGTTTCAGGAAAAACATGGGTGTGAAAGTCAATGAACATAGTTTGCATCCGTTCTCCTAGATATTTTAAACAGCATTCAGTATACAAAAAATGTGGCCATACGTCGAGTGATTTCTCGTAATATGCGTGTTTGTGGCCTGTCGCGTAATAAATTTTACATAAAGGGCTTGCAAACGACCGAAAAATGTAATAGAATTGAAACAAATTTACGCACAATTGTTTCATTTTATGATATTTAACTTGGAGGGAACGTATATGTTATCGCGTATCAAGCGGTTTGCTGCGATGTGTCTGGCTGTTTTGCTAATGACGATGGGTTCGGCTGCCGTTTATAGTGCGCCTGCCTATGCAGCGCCTGCGGTAAAACAGGTGACGCTCAACAAAAAGAGCTTGAAGCTGGATATGAAAAATCGAAAGACGTACACCTTGAAAGCCAGCGTGTCGCCCAAAAAAGCAAAGCAGAGCGTTAAGTGGTCTACGAGCAACAAAGCCGTGGCCACGGTAAACAGCAAAGGCGTAGTGACGCTAAAAAAAGCCGGATCGGCCACCATTACGGCGACTTCTACGGCCAACAGCAAGAAGAAGGCGCAAACCAAAATAACCGTTACAGACACGCGTGCGCCCAAGAAAGTTTCGGCTACCAAAAAGAATATTAAACTGGCCGTGGGGGAAACCGATCAGTTGGCGGTCAAGGTATCGCCCAGCAGCGCCAACAACGGCGTAAAGTATTCGACTTCTAAAACTTCAGTGGCCACGGTAAACAGCAAAGGCGTTGTTACGGCTAAAAAATCGGGTACTGCCAAGATTACGGTGCGCTCGGCTTATAATTCTAGTGTAAAGGATACTGTCAGTGTAACGGTTGTAAAGGCGAGCACGCCCAAATCGATCAGCATTACCCCCAGCGTCAATTCGCTGACAATCAAAAAGACGCTTCAGCTGAAGGCCAAGGTTGCTCCTTCGACGGCAAGCCAAAAGGTAACCTGGAAGAGCAGCAATACCAGCGTGGCCAAGGTAAATAGCAACGGTTTGGTGACGGCAAAAAAAGCTGGTACGGTAACCATTACCGCCACATCTCAAACGAAATTGAGCATCAAGAAATCGTTCAAACTTACGGTTGTGGATGCAAAAAAACCCACTTCGGTGGTGGTTGAAGGCAGCAACAAGTTGACCCTTGACATTGGCGAAACCAATCAGCTTTCGGCTAGCGTTCTGCCTACAACGGCGAGCCAATCCGTCAAATACAAGAGCAGCGCGACCGGGGTGGCCACGGTAAATAGCAAAGGACTGATCACCGCTAAAAAGGCGGGCAAAGCTGTGATAACAGTTTATGCGTCGGGCAACAGTAGCGTCAAGAAGACCGTTACGGTGACGATTAAAAAGTTGGCGGCGCCCAGTTCAATTTCCCTAAGCCCCAACACCAACACTTTGGCCATTAAAAAGACGCTTCAGCTGAAGGCCAGCGTTTCTCCTTCCACCGCCAGCCAGCAGCTGACCTGGAAGAGCAGCAACACCAGCGTGGCTACGGTAAGCTCCAGCGGTTTGGTTACGGCAAAAAAAGTGGGCAAGGTGACCGTAACGGTCAGTTCAAAGCGCAAAAGTTCGATTAAAAAGACCCTGACCATAAATGTGGTAGACCCCACGGTTCCCACTTCGATCAGCCTGTCGGTGAAGGAAGTTATGTTGGGCCAGAAGGATACCCTGACCGTAAAAACCAGCATTTCGCCCAGCACCGCCAACAAGACGGTAAACTGGTCGAGCAGCAACGTTTCTGTAGCATCGGTCAGCTCCTCGGGCAAGATCACCGCCAACAAAGCGGGTACAGCTACAATTAAAGCAACCACAGCCAAGGGTGGGCAGGTGGCCACCGTGAGCGTTACCGTTTTGGATACGACGCGCTCGACCACGGTTCCTGCGCGCACCACTTCGGTTTCGGGCATAAAAGGTAATCTTGCTAAAATCGAAGCGATTCGCCGGAGCGCGCGCAGCCAGGTGGACAGCGAAGTGCTTCAAGGCAATATAAGCGCCAGCGAAGCCAACACGCGTAAGGCCATCATCGACCGTGCATTCGAGATGCAAGAGTTCCCGTGGATGGTTGAGAAAAAACAGGATTATTGGAATTTGAGCCTCAATCACAAGGCTTTCTTGCCGGGGAAAGTATATTATGGGTTGCCTTATATACAGCATGGCAACAACTACAATTACGCAAACCGCCAATACAACGTGGCCAAAGCGGTTGCTGAAAAGCGCTATACCAACACTGGAAAAGGCTATTACATCATGAACCAGGACCGGTACCTGAACGGCAAGTACGTGGGCAACGATTGTTCTTCCTTTGTGTCCCAGGCACAATTCAAGGGGAATTACAACAACACCACCGCAATTGCCAAGTCCTCGTTGTACAAGAATATTAGCAGAACCGATATGCGGCCGGGCGACCTGCTGGTGCGCTCTGGAAACCACACGGTGTTGTTCCTGTATTACACCAACGCGGCCAAAACCCAGATGATGATCATCGAACAGGGCGGAAATGGCAACACGGTTATTTGCAGTGTGATGTCGGTGGCCAAATACAGCAACTACACCCCCAGGCGTCAAAAGACGTTCCGGTAAGCTGGATTAGCTTTCGTGCTGGTACAAAACAAAACCCAACCGTTTTTAGCGGTTGGGTTTTTGGATAACAGGGGGTTTGCTTTTTTCGCGCAAACTTGCTAAAGTAAATAGGTTAGCAACTTGAGGAGGTTTTGGGATGATTGACGCCGTCGTGTTCGATGTGGGGAATGTGTTGATAGAATTTGACCCCCGAAATATATTGGCCAAGCTTTTTCCGGGCGATGAGGCACAGGGTGTGCGCAGAGATATGATGCAGCTGCTGTTTAGGGATCCGATTTGGCTGGCCATGGACCGGGGAACGGTTACCATGGAAACTGTGGCTGAGCAATTTGCCCAAAGGTACCCGCACCTTACCGATGAGATGAACCTACTCTTAAACCGATGGACCGAGCAGGTGCAGCCGATTTCCCAGAGTATCGAGCTGCTAAAGCGTTTGAAAGAGAGGGGCTACAAGGTTTATGCGCTGACCAATTTTGCGGGGAAACCCTTTGAACAGGTAAAGCGCCGATACGATTTCTTTGAGCTGTTTGACGGCTGTGTGGTGTCGGCTGAGGAGTATCTTTTAAAGCCTGATTTGGAGATTTATAGAAGGCTGCTGGAGCGCTATGGTTTAACGGCTGAAAAGGTGTTGTTTATAGACGATAGTGTAGCCAACGTCGAAGCGGCGATGTACTTGGGAATGCAGGCGCACGTATTTAAAAATGATACGCGGCCCATCGAAGAGATGTTGGGTCTGGATGGCGCTATGAACGGGACGGTGAACGATGAAGGATAAAAAGAGGGCGCTGCTGAGCAAATTGGCTCTTTTTTTAGCGGCGATGATTTGGGGCAGTTCTTTCTTTGTCGTCAAAAATACGGTGGATGAATTTCCCACGTTTTTGTTGCTGGCTATCCGGTTTACGCTGGGTAGCCTTATACTTTCGCTGATTTTTGCCCGGAAAATACGAAAAACAGACCGAAAGTCTTTAGTTTGCGGGGCTTTTTTAGGCGTTCTGTTGTTTGGTGCCTATGCCATTCAAACGGTGGGGCTGACCGACACCACCCCGGGCAAGAACGCTTTTTTGACCGCGGTATACTGTGTGATCGTTCCGTTCTTCTATTGGATGGTCGATAAAAGGCGCCCAGACCGTTTTCACATTATCGTTTCTCTTATTTGCGTTGCGGGCATAGGATTTGCTTCGCTTGATGGGGATTTAAGCGTGCGCTGGGGGGATGTGCTCACGCTGGTCAGTGGATTATTTTTCGCAGCCCACATTGTGGCAATTAGCAAACTGGGCAAGGAGCGGGATGCGGTGGTGCTCACCATTATGCAGTTTGTAACCTGCGCGGTGCTCTCCTGGCTGGCAACCCTTGGCTTCGAAGAGTTTCCGGTTCGGGTGAGCAACAAGGCCCTTTGGTCGCTGCTGTATTTGGCGGTGCTGCCCACCTCCTTGGCGCTGCTGCTGCAAAATGTGGGGCAGCAGGGCACGGACCCGGCGTCTGCTTCGCTGATACTGAGCCTGGAAGCGGTGTTTGGCGTGTTGTTTTCGGTTGTGTTTTATGGAGAACAGCTTAGTGCAAAATTAATCGTGGGTTTTTTGCTAATTTTTGTGGCTATCGTTATTTCGGAAACCAAATTGGCTTTTCTCCCTTTCTTTTCCACGCGCGGGGAAACGCTTGCAGATACGGAAGAGCTGAGTTGATCAGTTTGGGTAGTGTTTGACTATAAGCAAAAGAGGAGCCCCTACAAGTAGTAGGGGCTCCTCTTTTGCCAGCCATATGAAGCTAATTGATTACAAAAACAAATGAAAAACGTATTGATCTAGCCCAACCAAAATGCCCAACAGGGCGGTGTAGAGCGCAAACCACTTCAGACTGATCTTCTGAATTACGTACAGCATAAAGCGGATGGCCAGGAAGCCGAACAGAGCGGCGCTTACAACGCCGACGATCACCGGCAGGATACCGCCAGAATTCTGAACCACAGTACCGTCAAACACGCTGCCCAGCTCCAACACCAAAGCACCCAATATGGCCGGGATGGACATCAAAAACGAAAAGTCGGCGGCGCTTTTTCGGGTTAATCCCGAAGCCAAACCACCGGTTAAGGTTGAGCCCGAACGGGAAACGCCGGGCAATATACCCAAGGTGCCCTGCACTCCGCCCATAATCAAGGCATCCTTCCAGGTGGGGTTCTTATGCTTAGGCTTGCGAATCTTGACGAGGTAATCGGCCAAGGTGAGCAAAAGCGCGGTGATGATGAACGAAATGCCCAGGTATGCACCGGAAAAGGCTGCATCAAGCAGATCATCCAGCAAAACCTTGGTGAGTACGGCCGGTATGGTAGCGATCACCAGCAGCCACAACTCGGAAGTCAGCGGATGGCAGATCATGTGCCAAATACGCTTCCAGTATACGGCGACCACAGCCACCAGCGTGCCCACGTGCAGCAGAACCTCTAAGGTCATGCCTTCGCCGGAAATTCCCATAAGGGATTGGGCAAGCATCAAGTGGCCGGAAGAGCTGATCGGAAGAAACTCGGATACCCCTTGCACCAATCCGAGGACAAACGCTTGAATAATGGACATAGTATTCCTCCTCCGGAACATATTTAATAAAGCATATATCATTGTACTTCAGACAATGGTGATCTACAAGCAAGTTTTGTGGAATGCTGGTTAAGGATTTGTCAAAGTAGGCGATGGACGAAGCGGAGGGCGGTAGTCACAAAAAGGTTTGAAATCGGAGCCGATAGTGTATAATTAAAACAGACGTTTTGTGGCGAGAGTTGATGTTCCAATGAATCTGGCCGCGGGGACTAAACAAGGAGGAAGACAGGTTATGAAAGAAAGAACAATCAAAACCATGGTACAGGGCAATCGGGCGGTAGACGGAGCCGGTGTACACTTGGTGCGGGTGCTGGGCAGGGACACGGTGGAAGATTTTGATCCGTTTTTGATGCTCGACTCCTTTGACTCTCAAAACCCCGACGACTACACGAAGGGTTTTCCGTGGCATCCCCACCGGGGCATTGAGACCATAACCTATTTAGCCGAAGGCGAAATCGATCACATGGACAGTTTGGGCAACAAGGGGAAAATCGCCGCAGGGCAAAGCCAGTGGATGACCGCGGGCAGCGGAATTATGCACCAGGAGATGCCCCAAGCTTCGGACCGCATGTTGGGCTTGCAATTCTGGTTGAACCTGTCCCGGGTAGAAAAAATGACAGAACCAAAATATTTTGATATTACAAAAGAGATGGTGGGCGTTGCCCAAGAGCCGGGCGCAACAGTGCGCGTCATCGCTGGGCAATATAAAGAGGTGCGCGGGGTAAAGCCGCCTCATGTTCAAGCCACGTTGTACGACGTGAGTTTGGAGGCCGGGGCGTCGATAGTGCTTCCTGCCAAGGCGGACGAAACCGTGTTTGTGTTTTTGCTCGAAGGGGACGGGATCGTCGCAGGTAAGAGCGTAGCTGCTAAGACTGCTGTGCTGCTGGAGGACGGGGACACAGTAACGGTAAGCGCTCCTGCTGCTTCACAGCTTAGGTTCATATTTGCCATGGCCAAGCCCTTGGGCGAGCCGGTTGCATGGGGTGGTCCCATCGTGATGAACACGCGGGACGAACTGATGCAAACCTTTAAAGAGCTTGAGGATGGCAGCTTTATTAAGCACAACCCGGCACAGCAATAGGCCGGGGGGACCCTGGAAGGATTTTAAAGTAAGTGGATTGAGCACGTTGAAAGGGGTGGCTTGCCATGGACGAAGCTTTGCTTTTAGCCCAAGGCTACAGAAAGTACCGGGGAGAAGAATTCGATATTTATTATAATAAAGAGGTTTGTCAGCACGCGGGCTTTTGTGTGCATGGAGACCCTGCGGTTTTTGACGTGGACCGCACGCCCTGGATTTTGCCGTCGGAGGGCACGGTCGAATCCATCAAACAAATTATCAAGCGTTGTCCTTCGGGTGCTTTGAAGTATAGGCTCAAGCAGTCCGATCAAATCTTGCCGCAGGAGGATGAAAAGTAATGGCAGAAATTACATACAAACTCAAAGAAAACGTGGGCAGCTCCAACCAGTTTATCGCATATGACGGGGACGTAGAGGCGGCGGAAATCACCTTTGTCAACACCGGAGAAACCGCTTGGATTATCGATCACACGAGTGTGGAGGATGCCTACAGAGGCCGCAACATTGGCCAGGAGCTGGTCAAGCGCGTGGTGGATTTGGCCGTCGAGCGCGGCAAAAAGATCATTCCCCTTTGTCCCTTTGCCAAAAAAGAGTTCGATAAAAATCCGGAGTATCAAAAGCTGCTGGTGGGCAGGTAATCATTGCGGCTTAATAGCAGCCGCAATGGAAGCCTTGCGCTGGGCCGATAGGGCCGATATATAGCGCGACAGCGCCGTCAAGTTCCAAACAAAAACTTGGCGGCGTTTGCTTTTCTAAACGGTGCCGGCAGTATATAATACATAATATGATAAACAAACCAATGTTTGGAATGGGAGGTCCGATTTTTGAGCAATCTATTGTGGAAAAAGGCCGTCGATTTTCACGGACACGCATGCGGAGGGCTGGCCATAGGCGTCCGGGTGAGCATGGTGGTCAAAGAGCATTTCGGCTGCGTTGCCTCGCCCGATGAACAGTTGGTGTGCGTAACCGAAAACGATGCCTGTGGAGTGGATGGGATTCAGGCGATTTTGGGCTGCACCGTGGGCAAGGGCAATTTGATTTTCAGGCTGCGGGGCAAACAAGCGTTTACTTTTTTTGTACGCGAAACCGGGGAAGGAGTCCGCATAATGTTGAAGCCCCTTCAAAGGCAAATGAGCCAGGGGCAGCGGATCGATTATTTTTTAAACGCACCAACCGATGAATTGTTTACCCTGTCACAACCCCAATTCTCAATGCCCGAACGGGCGCGCTTGTTTAAAAGTGTAATTTGCTCGGCTTGTGGGGAGGCGGTGGCTGAACCCTTTGTGCGCTTGCAGCAGGGGGAGATGGCTTGTCTGGATTGCTTTTCAGAATATGATAGGGAGGCACTAAAATAAATGAACCGATGCGATAAGGCCAAGGTGCTGATTAGCCTGATTTTAGTGGGCACGCTGCTGTGGGCGGTGCCGGCTGTGGGCAGCGCTCAAGGACAAACTCGGGAAATTACCGATATGTGGGGGCGCAGTGTACAGATTTCGGATCGTGTGGAGCGGCTGGCGGTTTCCGGAAATACAGCGCGCATATTGATCTACGCCGGGTGTATAGACATGTTGGCTGGAGTGACCGATGCCGACCAAACCAACAACATCAGCATGCCCTATTCGGTCATCCATGCAGATGCGCTAGGTGCGCTGCCTTCGGTGGGCGCCGGGAGCACCAGCGGCACCACGTACTACGAAGCCATGATAGAGCTGGCGCCCGATGTCATATTTGCCAACCAGGATGCCGACACTTGCCAAACCATCCAGCAAAAAACCGGGATTCCGGTGGTGGGGTTGAACTGCAGCGGTGTGTTTTCCGATCAGGTTTACGATGCTTTGGCGCTGATCGGTCAAATAACCGGCAGGCAGGATTCGGCCAACAGGGCGGTTGAGAACCTTAAGGGATGGCAGAAAGATTTATATTCGCGCACGCGCGACATTGCCGACGACCAAAAGCCCAGCGCCTATGTGGGGGGCGTCAACTACAAGGGATTGCGCGGGATAGACGGAACCTGCGCCCACTATCCGCCGTTTGAAGCGGTGCATGCACTCAATGTGGCCGACGAAACCGGTCAGGCGGCTGAATTTCAAGTAGATATAGAACAGCTGCTGGTGTGGAATCCGGAATATCTCTTTTTGAATCCGGGCAATGCCGAGCTGTTAAGTCAAGACTTTGAGCAAAATGCTGCGCTTTTAAACCAGCTGGATGCCGTCAAGAACGGGCAGATATACACCCAGCTTGCCTATAATTACAATTCCACCAACATAGAACTGGCGGTCATCAACGCCTATTATGCGGGTACGATTCTGTATCCTGACCGTTTTGCCGACTTAGACTTTGCTCAACTGGCCGACGATGTGTTTACCGCCATGCTAGGCGCACCGTTCCTTGGCAAACTGGAACAGGCGGGATTGGGCTACAAAAAACTTGAATTTGGAGCAAAATAAGAATGATTAGGGAGAACTCTGTATTGCGCTCAGCCTACAAACGCCAGCAGCGCGGCAAGCGCGGGATCGTGGCGGCGCTGGTTATGCTGACCGCTGTGTGCGCTCTGGTTTCCATGGCGGCAGGTTCTGCTAAGCTGAGCGTGGGCCAAGTGATTCAAACGCTTGCGGGGCAAGGGAGCAGCCAAAGCTCGGCGATCGTGCTGAGCGTCAGGCTGCCTCGTGTGGCGGCGGCGTTGGTGTCGGGCGGGGTGTTGGCCGTAGTTGGGTGCGCCATGCAGAGCCTGCTCAGAAATCCTTTGGCCTCGTCCTCTACGCTGGGGGTATCCCAGGGGGCGGCCTTCGGCGCATCCTTTGCCATTTTGGTGTTGGGCGCGGGGGCTGGGGCGGCGAGTGGTGGACAGGCTTTTATTCAAAGCCCATTTTTGATATCGGTATGCGCCTTTTTATCAGCTATGTTGTCTACAGTTGTGGTGTTGCTGCTTTCCCGCTTTCGCCGCTTGACGCCCGAAGGCATAGTGCTTTCCGGGGTGGCGCTTAGCGCTTTATTTTCGGGCGGCACCACATTGCTGCAGTATTTTGCCGACGACACCCAGGTGGCCAGCGTGGTTTTTTGGACCTTTGGCGATTTGGGCAGAGTGGGTTGGGAGGAAATCGCTATTATGGCTGCACTGGGGCTGGTTGCCATCGTTTTTTTCATGCTCAACCGCTGGAGTTTTAACGCGCTGCAAACCGGTGAAAAATCGGCGCGGTCGCTGGGCGTCGCAGTGGGCAGGCTGCAGATTGTGGGGTTAATCCTCTGCGCGCTGTCGGCGGCGACGGTGGTGTCCTTTGTGGGCGTGATCAACTTCATCGGGCTGATTGCGCCCCACTTGCTCCGGCGTGTGGTAGGGGATGACTATCGGTTTTTGCTGCCGGCATCGGCGCTGGGCGGTGCGCTGCTGATGCTGCTCAGTGATTTGCTGGCCCGCCTTTTGATTGCGCCCGTGGTGTTGCCCATCGGCGCCATTACCTCATTTTTGGGCGCGCCGGTGTTTCTTTTGCTGCTGTTTAGAAGGGGGCGCGCGCGATGATCAAAATAGCCGATTTGCATTTTGGTTACGAATCCAGCCGGGATGTGTTGCAGCAGATTAGCTTTGAGGCTCAGCCGGGGGAGTGCACGGCCATTCTGGGCAACAATGGCGCGGGCAAGTCCACATTGATCCAGTGCTTAAACCGCATTTTGTGCCCCAAACGCGCAACCGTTTTTATGGATGGGCAGGATATATCCCAAATTTCCCGAAAGAATTTGGCTCGGATTATGGCCTATCTGCCCCAGCGGATTGATCCTTGGCCTCTTAGCGTGTATGATACTGTTTTGCTCGGGCGTAAGCCCCATTCGGGCATAAGTCCCAAAGAACAGGATTATGCCATCGTGGAAAGCACCTTAAAACAAATGCAGCTGCAGGATCTGGCCATGCGGCCGCTTTCTAGCCTATCGGGGGGCGAAGCACAAAAGGTAATGCTGGCCAGGGCGTTGGTGCAACAGCCTCGGATTTTGTTGCTGGATGAGCCCATCAGCAGTCTGGATTTGCGCAACCAGCACGAAATGTTGTCGCTGGTGAAAGAGCTTGCCCGGCAAACACCGCTGTGTGTGATTATGGTGTTGCACGATTTGAATTTGGCGCTGCGCTACTGTGATAAATTTGTGCTGCTGCACAACCACCGGGTGCACGCCTTTGGCGGCGCGGAGGTGTTGACGCCTCGTTTGATCAATGAGGTATACGGACTGCCGGTGGCTATCGAACAGGTGCGTGGGCATACGACGGTCGTGCCGCTTATCTAAACTGTTGCTGCAATATGTGCTTATGCTGCTCGTGCGGCGAACGAACCGAATGAAGGGAGCGCTGCTTTATCATGAAAGTAATCGTTGTTGGAGGAGTTGCGGCAGGCATGTCGGCCGCTTCCAAAATTCGCCGGATGGATCGGGAGGCCCAAATTGTGGTTTATGAAAGGGGAGGACATTTGTCCTACGGCGCGTGTGGCTTGCCCTACTACGTGGGTGGCCTGAACGACGATCCGGGGCGCCTAATCGCCCGCACGCCCCAAGAATTTGAGCAGATGAACATCGAAACACATATTCATCACGAAGTAATCGGCATTGATCCGGCAAGCAAGACGGTCCGGGTGCGCAATCTCAAAACGGGGCAGGAATTTTCCGATGCGTACGATAAGCTGATGATCGGCACCGGTGCAAACGCCATCATGCCTCCCTTTGAAGGGAAGGATTTGCACGGTGTGCACGCTCTTAAAACCATGGAAGACGGTCTTGTGCTGCGGGCGATGATTGATTCTTCGACGGTTGACAATGTCGTTATCGTAGGGGGCGGCGCTATAGGCGTGGAGTGCGCCGACGTATTTCTAAATATGGGCAAAAACGTGCGCATTGTGGAGGCAGCACCGCGCATATTGTCTGCGTTCGATGAAAAAATTGCCGATATGCTGGCTGATGAGCTACAAAAGTGCGGTGTGGCGCTGCACTTGAACGAAAGGGTGAAGCGCTTCGCCGGGCCGAACTCTGTGACCGCGGTTCAAACCGATCGCGCCATTTATACGGCAGATTTGGTTATCGTAGCGGTAGGGGTGCGTCCGGCCACCGGTTTTTTGCGGGGAAGCGGCATCGAAATGGCTGGCAACGGTGCGGTGGTTGTGGATCGATATATGCGCACTTCGGTGCCCGATGTGTACGCCGCGGGCGATTGTGCGCTGTGCTACAACCGCGTGTCGGGGCAAAACGAATATCAGGCGCTGGGCACGGTGGCCAACAAATGTGGCCGGCTGGCCGGTGTCAACATCGCCGGAGGTGCCGAAGAGTTTAACGGCGCTTTGGGTAGCGCGGCCATCAAGGTGGGGCGGCTGGAAGCCTGCCGCACCGGTTTAGGAGAACAGGAGGCTAAGCGCTTGAACCGGGCCTATAAGACCGTGCTGGTCACCGACCTGGATCATCCGCCGTATTATCCCGGCGCCACGCCCATTACCGTCAAATTGGTGTATGAACCGGACACAAAAGTCATCTTGGGAGCGCAGCTGTGCGGCGAAAAAGGAGCGGTGCTTCGAGGGACTGCGTTTTCGACGGCGATTCAAGCGGGCATGACTACAGAGGAGATCGGTATGTTGGATTTTGCTTATGCGCCGCCCTTCTCCAACCCGTGGGATGTCATAAACGTCGCCTGCAACGTGGCCAAATAGCTTCCGCGGGGTATTCTTGAAATCCAAAAAAAGCCGACCGCTTGAATGCGGTCGGCTACTTTTAAATGTAAATTGTGATTACGCTTTGCCGATAGAAC
>CAYFTL010000048.1:0-12325 GCA_964346145.1 uncultured Oscillospiraceae bacterium
AGGTGGCCGCACGGTAGGCTCGGGCGTAGTCAGCAAGGTTATTGCATAATCAATCTTTGTGTATTATATAAGCGGGAGAAAGTTCTCTCGCTTATATTTTCTATCGTTAAATATTCGTTGTATTTTATCGATCTTTTCAAAATGGTTTTTTATGTTGGTTGACAGCGAAGTATAAATATGATAGAGTATATAAGCCTGTCCAGCCTGATTGTATGGAAGGCTTGACTTTTGTGGGTAGGAGGTGCCGAAGATGCGCGTCAAAATTACGTTGGCTTGTGGCGAGTGCAAGCAGCGCAACTATAATACAATGAAGAACAAGAAAAACGACCCTGATCGTTTGGAGATGACTAAGTACTGCCGTTTCTGCAGAAAGCACACGGCTCACAAGGAGACTCGCTGATCAACGGCTGTTTCGCTGTAAGGATGTGAATCGAATGGCTACAAAAAATAAGCAAACCGATCCTAAGTTGCCCTCAAAAGGCGATAAAAAGATCGCGAAAACCGAACAAAAGGGTTTTGTGGGCTTTATGGTTCGGGTGGGCCAAGGGTTGATACACCTGCCCAAACGTATCATTAAAAGTCTGAAAGACATGGCGGCTGAGCTGAAAAAGGTTAGCTGGCCTTCGCGAGGCGAATTGTTCAATTATAGTCTTGTAGTGTTGATCTTCATGGCTTTCATGTCGGTCGTCGTAGGAGTATTGGACGCTGGCGCAGCAACGTTGGTTAGCTGGATTGTTCGATAACCCCACACTAAACCCTGATTGGAGAGACAAGGTATGCCAGAAGAAAAGGCTAAGTGGTATGTCGTACATACCTATTCGGGCTATGAAAACAAAGTGAAATCGAATCTAGAGATGGCCGTTGTAAACAATGGTTTTCAGGATTTGATTCAGGAAGTTCGCGTGCCCGTCGAAGAGGTTGTGGAAATCAAGAATGGCCGTCGCAAGGTGGTGCAGCGTAAGCTGTATCCGGGATACGTGATGGTTAAAATGATTCGAACCAATGAAGCCTGGTATCTGGTGCGCAATACGCGGGGCGTTACAGGTTTCGTTGGCCCCGGATCCGATCCGATTCCCCTTTCTCCGGAAGAGGTTGAGAAGATTATGGAAATCCATCAGCCGACCAGCATTGACATCAATGTGGGGGACGAGGTGCGGGTATTGTCGGGATCCTTGGAGAACTTCACTGTAAAAGTTGTCGAAATAGATACCGAAAATCAAAAGATTAAAGCTCAAGTGATTATGTTTGGACGCGACCAAATTGTAGATTTGGATTACGATCAAGTGATTCGCGTATAACAAGCGCTGCTCGCAGAATATGCGAGCGTGTTTGTGTTTAAATGCTGAATAGTCGCGCCTTGCGCGATTTCAGAAAGTGGGAGGGGGTAAGCCCCCGCTTTACCACATTTGATAAGAGGAGGAAATCCCATGGCCAAGAAAGTTACTGCGTTGATTAAACTGCAGGTGCCCGCCGGCAAAGCCACACCGGCTCCGCCTATAGGTCCTGCGCTCGGTCAACACGGCGTGAACATCCCTGGATTTTGCAAGGAGTTTAACGATCGAACTGCGAAACAGGCGGGTCTGTTAATCCCTGTAGTGATTACGGTGTATCAAGACCGCTCGTTCACTTTCATTACAAAGACTCCGCCGGCTGCTGTATTGATTAAGAAAGCCTGCAATATTGAATCGGGTTCCGGCGTTCCCAACAAGACCAAAGTAGCCCAGATTACTCAGGCTCAGGTCAAAGAGATTGCTGAGCTCAAAATGCCCGATCTGAACGCTGGCTCTGTGGAAGCCGCTATGCGCATGATTGCTGGCACGGCACGCTCAATGGGCGTTACGGTAGTAGACTAAATCTCATTTCAAATGAGTGGCGCAATTTTAGCGCTATAGTTATTGTGGGAGGACTTTGTGCCGATTGTACCACAAGGAGGAATTAAGCATGAAACATGGTAAGAAGTATACAGATAGCGCAAAGCTGATCGAATCTACCAAACTGTACGATGTTGAAGAAGCGGTCAACCTTGTTAAACAAACCGCCAAAGCAAAGTTTGATGAGACCGTTGAATTGTCGGTGCGCTTGGGCGTAGATCCTCGTCACGCTGACCAGCAGGTTCGCGGTGCGGTGGTATTGCCCCACGGAACAGGTAAAACCATTCGCGTGTTGGTCTTTGCAAAAGGCGAGAAGGTTGCTGAAGCCGAAGCTGCGGGTGCGGATTTCGTAGGCGGTGACGAGTTGGTCGCTAAGATTCAAGGTGGCTGGTTTGATTTTGATGTGTGTGTAGCCACCCCGGATATGATGGGGGTTGTCGGCCGTCTGGGCCGCGTGCTCGGCCCTCGTGGGCTGATGCCTAACCCCAAATCCGGCACGGTGACCATGGACGTTGCTCGCGCAATTGAAGAAATCAAAGCCGGTAAAGTGGAATATCGCGTAGATAAGACTGCCATCGTACACGTTCCGATTGGCAAAGCTTCCTTTACCGAGGAGCAATTGGCTGCCAACTTGAATACGTTGATGGGCGCGGTGGTCAAAGCTAAGCCTTCGGCCGCCAAGGGGACCTACATACGCTCGGCAGTTATTTCCAGTACGATGGGTCCTGGAATCAAGCTCAACGCAAGCCGTTTCTAATTTATTTGGAATTAACTTGACGGATGGGTAGCCTTGTGTTAGTATAACTTTATTATAAAAATCACTGTGCCATAGACAGTCGGTGCTTATCGCTTAAAGACGTAATGTCGCCAACCGAGGCGCTGGATCAAAAGAGTTTGTGCTCTTTTAAGGCAATCTATGCCGTCCTGCGTCTATGCGCAGGACGGTTTTTTGTATTAGCTGAGAAGGAGGTGCAATTTCTGTGTCTAAAAACAATTTGGCTGCACAAACCAAAGTTGTAGAAAGCATCAAAGAGAAGATGAGCGCTGCTCACAGCTTTGTGTTGTTGGATTATCGCGGACTGACGGTGGCTGAAGTTACCGAATTGCGTAAATCTTGCCGTGAACAAGGCGTCGAATATATGGTTTTGAAAAATACCATGTTGCATTTGGCGGCTAAGGAATTAAACATTGAAGGTTTGGATCCTCACCTGGTAGGCCCTACTGCGGTGGCTTTTGGTATGGAGGATGCGGTTGCTCCAGCAAAGGTGCTGGTCGATTTTATCAAAAAAGCCAAAAAGACTGAGCTGAAATGTGGTATCGTTGATGGCCAGTATCTGGATGTCGCAGGCATACAGGCGCTGGCAGAACTGCCGCCCAAGGAAGTTCTTATTGCCAAGATCATGGGCAGCTTGAACGCTCCGGTTACCAACTTTGTTGGCGTCCTCTCTGCAACGCTGCGTTCTTTGGTTTACGCTTTGGATGCTGTGCGTCAGAAAAAAGAAAACGAATAAATTCAAATAAAACAATACAATTATTTTATGGAGGATTATATTATGAATCGCGAAGAACTCATTACCGCTATTGAGTCTATGACCGTATTGGAACTGGCTGAACTGGTTAAGGAACTGGAAGAGAAGTTTGGCGTGTCTGCTGCCGCTCCCGTGGCCGTTGCTGCCGTTGGCGCTGCTCCTGCTGCTGGCGGAGAAGCTGCTGAAGAGAAGACCGAATTTGATGTTGTGTTGAAGGACGCCGGATCTGAGAAGATCAAGGTTATCAAAGCGGTTCGTGAAATCGTTGCCGGTTTGGGCCTGAAGGAAGCCAAGGAATTGGTCGAAGGTGCTCCCAAGACCCTGAAGGAAGGCGCTACCAAGGAAGAGGCCGAGGAAATCAAGGCCAAATTTGCAGAAGTTGGCGCAACCATCGAAATCCAATAATTTGTTTTTCTTTTCCCGCTTTGCATGCAAAGCGGGATTTTTCTATATTTCTTGCGTGATATTGTGTGCGAAAGTGATGTTTGATGATTTCTAACACATACGCGCTTGATTGTATGTATATGTGTGTGCTAGAATTACTATTCGGATAAATTATTTACGGTAAACGCCAGGAGGACCATGTGTGAAGAATGTTTCAATAGGTAAGAATATTGCTGGTTGTGTGCTGGCGTTGGTTTTTGCGATTCCTGCATTTTTTTCGACAATTGCGCTGATGTTGCCAGGACTTGTGGTTGCAACCCTTGGCTTGGCGGTGGTGGGGGCGTGGTCTGGTATGCTGTCCACCTTTGTCGGTTCCCTTGCAATTGCTTTGTTTGCACAATACTTGGGTGGGCCCTACCTGGTTGTAGCCGCGCTGCTGGTTACGGTCATGCCTGCCTGGGTTATTCTATATTTACTTAAAAAACGCGTTCCGTTTTTTAATTCGGCGCTCATCGCCATAGGCGCCCAGCTTGTTGGCTTTTTGCTGCTGGTAATAGGAGCCCGAATAGTCCTTCGAGGGGATTTAGTGGACGAGATTATCGTCTTTATGCGCACGGGGTTTGAAACTCTGCCTAACCAAGTAGTGGACATGCTTCTGGAGGTACTGATTCAAAAAGGTGTATTGCAGAGCCCGATTGAAGGCGATTTGGGCACGGCGTTGTATGTGGCCATAAATCGAAAAAGGTTGTGGGCAACATTTTTAGACACGCTTTTAGATACATACTCTACTACTTTGAGAATCGCATTGCCGTCGGCAATTATCAACTGCTCGATTATTACTGGGCTGTTGTCCAACACACTGGCGCGCAAGATTTGCGTGCGGCGCAACGAGGAGCCCTTGGTGCCGTATGTAACAGTGGACAAATGGTATTTGCCGGGAAGTGTGATTGTGTCGGCGCTTTTATGTTGGTTGCTCGGCTATATAGGCCTACAGACAAAGCTTAGTGGCGGCGCAGTTTTGCACTATACGATGCGTCAATTGGTCATATTGTTGTTTATGATTCAAGGGTTTGCTGCAACGTCGCGCATGATGCGTATGCGTGGTACGTCTCCGGGTATGCGGACGCTTTTTCTGGTGTTGATGGCCATATTTGCCCAGTTTCTGCTATCTTTTGTGGGCGGTTTTTCCGCGATATTTGGCAGTCGCGGCGCGTTTACTGAATTTATGCAAAAAAGGGCTGAAAAACATAAAGGAGATGATTAAGCATGAAAGTTATTTTGTTAAAAGATGTCAAGGGTTCTGGAAAAAAAGATCAGATTATTGAAGTGAGTGACGGCTACGCTCGCAACTTTTTGTTCCCGCGCAAGCTGGCGGTAGAGGCGACCGCGTCGGCAGTAAATGCAGTAGAAAACGCTAAGAGCGCTGCTTCCCACAAAAAGGCTAAGGAGAAACAAGAGGCCGAGGCCCAGGCAGCGAAGCTCAAGGGCAAAGTGATCAAAGTTTCCGCAAAAGCGGGCGAAGGTGGGCGTTTGTACGGCTCGATAACCAATCAGGAAATTGCCGAGGCCTTAAAAGCCCAGCATGGAGTCGAAATCGACCGGCGCAAGATTGATTTGCCCGAACCGATTCGTTCGGCGGGAATCGTAGAAGTAACCGTTAAATTAACGGCTGGGGTTTCGACTCAAATGAAAGTTGAAGTAACAGCCAACACCTCTGCAAAGTAATCGACGGCGTGGTGTACTTTAGATCGATGGGGGAGTTGTGAGATGGAGCCGAATAATTCAGCAGCGCGTATTCCGCCGCACCATTTGGAAGCCGAACGCTCTGTTTTAGGCTCTATGTTGCAGGACCACAATGCCGTTTTATTGGCGCAAGAAATTTTGCGTGAAGACGATTTTTATGATCCGGCCAACCGAGAAATTTACTCGGCAATGCTCCACCTCTCCAGCATGAACCAGCCGGTGGATTTGGTCACTGTAGATGAAGAGTTAACCCGCCGAGGACGGCTA
The DNA here is from genome assembly GCA_964346145.1 of uncultured Oscillospiraceae bacterium. GTDB lineage: Bacteria > Bacillota > Clostridia > Christensenellales > Aristaeellaceae > CAYFTL01. The sequence goes on from CAYFTL010000048.1 coordinate 5,795, forward strand.
GAGGGTGTCGGCGGTGTAGTGTATCTGATAGAACTTTCTCAGTATGTACCGACTACGGCCAATGTGGGCGCGTATATTCGCATTGTGGATGAAAAATCTACGCTACGCAAGCTGATCGGCGCTTCGGCGGAGATTAGCCAGCAAAGCTATTTGGCCGAGCAGGAAGTGCCAGATATTCTGGCGGATGCAGAAAAGCAAATTTTTGACATCTCCATGCGCAAGGGCGGCGAACTGCTGCAGCCTATCAACCCAGTGCTGATCAAAACCTACGACCAAATCGAAACGCTGGTGCGCAACAAAGGCCAGATCTCGGGCGTGCCTACCGGCTACTACGATTTGGACGAGCAGTTGACCGGCCTGCACGCGGGCGAACTGATTTTGATTGCAGGCCGTCCTTCGATGGGCAAAACCAGTTTCGGGATGAACGTGGTCGAGAATGCGGCTATACGACACGGGCAGAAGGTGGCCGTATTTTCGTTGGAGATGCCGGCAGAGCAATTGGTTATGCGCATGCTGTGTTCCGAAGCCAACGTGGATATGCAAAAGGTGCGGCGCGGCGGCATCAACGACGACGAGTGGATGCGCTTGTCCGAAGCGATGGGTCCGATTGCGATGAGTCAGATTTTTATCGATGCGACCTCCGGGGTTTCGGTTCCTGAAATCCGATCTAAGGCGCGCAGACTTCAGCTGGAACAAGGGCTGGATTTGATCATGATCGACTATTTGCAGCTTATGAGCGGCGCAGGCAAGTCGGCCAGCCGCCAGGAAGAGGTGGCCGGGATATCTCGCGGACTTAAGGGTTTGGCCCAAGAGCTGCAGGTGCCGGTGATTGCCCTTTCCCAGCTGTCGCGTGCGGCTGCCGGGCGTGCCGATCACCGCCCGATCCTTTCAGATATCCGTGATTCCGGCGCGATTGAGCAGGATGCCGACGTGGTGCTGTTCATTCACCGGGAAGATTATTATGACAAAGAAACCGAGGACAAAAATATTGCGGAAATTATTATTGCCAAACAGCGGAACGGCCCTTTGGGTACGGTGCGCTTAGCGTGGGTGAGCGAGTTCACCAAGTTTCTCAATCTTTCTCCGCGCCAAAATTAGTTTTCAAAAAGGCTACGCTAGCTTGCGTAGCCTTTTTTGTGTCTATAAGTATGATTCTTGTCTGCTTTCTCTAGGGGTGTCTTATCTTCCTAGGGGCGCCAAAAACAACGGTAATTGTGATCCGGATCAGCGCCTACCGAATGCTGTTGCGCCGGGTAGAAGCCTCGTTTTTGCTTTGTTGAGAGCACATTTTGCCGCATCTGCCTTTAGTAAAGGATTTCCTCATTTACTTCTTCGTCTTTTTCTGGCTGTTTTTGGACTTCTTCCTCTTCACTATTGTATTGAGTGTAGTACCGCTCAACCCGCGGTTTTAAGGCGCTAACGCATTCCTGGTGTAGATATATTTTTTTCTGTTGGGAGAGAAACGCAATATCTCCAACAACGGGAATAAACTGCGAATAAACAAGCAGTGTTTCTTTGCCCGAAGAGAAGCCGATGCGCACCACCATGCTTATACCAATATAGAGCTTTAACAAAAAACCTAGCCCAGCCAATAATAATACGCTTGTGTTGGGTGTAGAGTCAACAAGAGAGACGACACAGATTGTATAGAAGAAAAGCATCAATATTATATACAAAATCCAGAAGATATTAGCGTTTTCGGTGCTGTTGATTTGAGCGCAAGCGGGGCAAATATAAAATGTGTCCAGTGCGCTAGAAAAATTCACTTCTGTTTCTAAAGCAATCTCAACAGCCTTCCCTTCACTGATGCGCATAGTAATGCCTTGGCATTGCTTTGTTTCATGACAGATAAAGCATTCGTGCGTAGTAGTCATCTTCGTTCCTCTTAACGACTTAAAAGTCTTGGCGTGACGATGTGCTTTTCTTTATTATAAAGCAAAAGCAGATGAAGTGCTATTGCACTGTAATAATTTAATCTGATTTTCTTTCTTGCCATAAGCTGCTATGAACAAAGCCTTGTTTTCTAGGGTAGAGTTATCTTTTGAAAATTCACTCGACCTTTTTTCTATTTCTTATCCAAAGGTTTTATCGTATTTTCGTCATTAGCCCAACCGAATTTCTAAACGGCTGGGCTATGTTGACAGCTGAGAGTGTAGATTCGACTTTTACTTTTTTCAACATGCCCAACACATCACTGGCGGCAAAATGAATTTTTAATCCGATCTTTTCTTTTTGAACAAACGTACAAGAGAAAGGACATCAGCAATTAGCAGCAACCCAATTAACAGATAAAACTGTTCCTTGCTCAGACGGATGGAGCCAAGTAGCTGCATATATCCTCGGCCTGAGCCATAGGCATCCAGTCCTTGAAACAGCAGAACAACAGTGAACGCGGTCCAGATCAGTGTATAGCAAATGCTGCTGCGCCGGGCAGCAGCCTCGCTTTTTTCCTTTCGGAGGGCATTTATTGCCTCATCTGCTTTCAGCTTGGAAAGGGTTTCTTCATCTATTTCCTCACCTTTTTCCAGCTGTTTTTGGATTTCTTCCTTTTGGTTATTGCGTTAAGTATAATACTGCGTGACCAGCGGTTTTAAGACATCAACGCTTTTCCGGTTCATATCTATTTTTTTCTTTTGGGAGAAAAGTGCAACGTCTCCAACGATAGGGCTAAACTGCAAAAAAAGAAACAATACTTTTTTGCCTACAGAAAAGCCGCTTTGCATCACCAGGATCATACCGATGGACAGCTTTGCGAAAAAGCTTATTGCAGCCAATGTTATAAATTCCGCGTTGAGCGCAACGCGAGGGAGAAATACAGCATAGACTATATAGGAGATAATCAGCAATATCGTATACCAAATCCATAGAGCATTGGCGTTTTTAGTGCTTTTGCTTTGGACGCAGGCTGGACAAATATAAAACGTATCCAATGTTTTAAAGAAATTTCCTTCTTTTGTTCCTGTAACGGCCGAAACTGCCCCCGCTCCATTGATGCCCATGGTAAGGCTTTGGCATGGCTTCGTTTCATGGCAGCTAAAGCATTCGTGCACGGTGACCATCTTTTTTTCCTCCTAACAACTTAAAAGCATAACAATTTGATTTGCTTTATTTACAGCAAATACAAACGAAGCGTTCTTGTGTGGTGTGAAACCAATCTGATTTTTCAATATAAAAAATTTCGATTTGTCATCTGTTCTCCGACAATAGTCATTTAAGGGGCTTTTTGTATTTCGGCCATCAACTCAACCGAATTTCTAAACGGCTGGGCCTGTTGATAGAGGGGAAGTGCGGCTTTGGGCTTTCCTTCGATAATATATTGCGCAGCGCTATAATATAGCATCAGATCCACCAAATCATCCATGCCAAACATAACGAAACTGGCTTCGGTGACATCTTTGCTATACAGCGCATAGAGCAGCATTTCTTCAAATAACGTTGAGCCTATCGTCTGAACCGGCAGTTCTACTTCAGCCGGATCTACGATCAGCCTAGCCAAATCGTTTGTCGATGCCATTACATCTTCGGTAAGATCGTTGGTTGGCTCAATATCCAGACCCAAATGGGCTAAAAGCTCGGTAAGGCCGGTGACCGCTTCGCCGCTACTCCCGACAGCCAAAGGGCCATCTTTTTCAAGGATATCGTAGGTGGTGCTGTAGGCTTGGTTGTTTAGCTTTTCAAGCACGCTTGGCGCTACGCTTTTCTTTTCTTCGGCCGGGGCATTGGGCGACAGCAGGAAGGTTAGCAACAATGTTATTAATACGATTGATAGAATACGGGTGCGTTTCATAATCCTCTCTCCAATCCTTATGGCTTAGCCATGTTATGATGGAAATGGTATTAGATTAGATGCTGATTTTCCAGTGCTGCCAGCACCTAGAAGGTATAATATGGCTGTGCGGAAAAGATTTGGGGCAAGCCTGCAAATGGGTAAGATTGCCAGTAAAATAACGATTCTTGACGCGTTGTGTCGCTTTTGATAAAGTGATAAGAGATGATAGGCTACCACCGAGGCAGGTGGCGATTGGAGGAAACAATATGGCGAAAGAAACCAACGCGTTTGCCGAAGACGCAACCAAAGGATTCACGGCAAAAGAGGCAATTGCGGAAGCTAACCGGTGCTTAAATTGCAAAGTGCCGGCTTGTCAAAAGGGCTGCCCTATCGCTAACGATATTCCTGAATTTATAGAGGCGTTGGGCCGCGGAAATATAGGTGAAGCCAGCAAGATTATCGCTCGAAAGAGCAATTTGCCGGCGGTGTGTGGACGGGTATGCGCTCATGAAATGCAATGCGAAGGCCACTGTGTGTTGACCAAGGCCAATAAGGGGATCAAAATCGGAAAATTAGAACGGTTTATTGCGGATTTTGCCTTTGAAATGGGCATTCCGTTGGACAAAGTTCCCCAAAAAACCCGGGGGCAAATAGGGATCATCGGGAGCGGGCCAGCTGGTTTGACTGTGGCGGGCGATATGGCAAAGATGGGCTTTGCGGTGACTGCATTTGAAGCGCGGGAGGAACCGGGCGGCATTTTGCGCTATGGGATCCCTGGCTTTCGCTTGCCTAACGAGGTAGTGCGGCGGGAGATTGTGCGTATAGAGGCTTTGGGTGTGAAATTTATTACGAATTGCGTGATCGGCCGCGACATTACGGTGGATCAGCTGTTCAATCAAGGATACGATGCGCTGTTTATTGGATCGGGCACGGTTGTGGCTAAAGATTTGGACTTGCCCGGGCGGGATTTAACCGGAATTATGCAGTCGTCTTATTTGCTGCGAATGAACTATCTATACATGAGTGGGCAGCTGGAGCGCAGCGAAGTACCCGTTGAAACCGAAGACGATGTAGTCATTATAGGCGCGGGCAATGTGGGCATGGATGCGGCGCGCACTGCAATCCGTCTCGGTGCCGGAAGCGTTACGGTGATAGAGCGCAGCACCCAAGAGAACATGGCGGCGTTGCCGGCGGAATACGAGGCTGCTCTGCAGGACGGTGTACAGTTTGCTTGGGAAGTCGATATTCAAGATTTTATCGGAGAAAAACGCTTGAGCGGCATAGAGATTGTGCGCCAGGGCAAAACCGATATTTTGCCGGTTAGCAAGGTTTTTTTGGCCATAGGTTCCAAGCCTGCCAACAGAATCGTTTCTACGACCACTGGAATAGACGTGGATGAAGACGGGTACGTAATCACCAAAAAACGCCCGTATGGCATGACAACTAGAAAAGGGGTATTTGCAGGCGGAGACGTGGTACACAGGCCGGCCACGGTAGTCCTGGCAATGAAGGATGCCAAACAGGTTGCGCTGGGTATGGCTGAATACGTTGATGCGGTGAAATTGCTGGAGCTGTAGTGATTTTTTAACAGAAACTATCGCTTGTGCGTGTGCTAGATGGTTTTGCGATGTAGCATACGCATTTTTGTTATCTTAATTTAAAAAGTGCATTCCCGCTTTGACCTTGGTACTGTACCATGGTTTATAATAAAACAGTGATTGAAAAAGAGACAAACTATTAGTAAGGATGTTTTAAGTGAAATTCACAAGTAAGGTCGGGGCGGACCTTAAAAAAATTGTAAGAGAGGCCCAAAATCTATTTACTATTAAAAAACTGGTTTTAATTTTTTTGGGTACGGCTGTGCTTGCCTTTGGCATCTGCAACGTACACCGCCAAACTCATGTTACTGAAGGCGGCGTGTTGGGGATGATATTGTTGCTGGATCACTGGTTTGCCATACCGGCTTCAATCTCGTCGCCTATATTGGATATATTGTGCTATGTGCTGGCATTTAAGTTTTTGGGCAAGGATTTTATAAAAGTGTCTGTGGTTTCTACCCTTAGCTTGGCGGTTTTTTTTAAGCTGTGGGAGACGCTCCCTCCATTGCTCCCGGACTTGTCTGCATATCCGCTTCTTGCGGCCGTAATCGGCGGTTTGTTCGTGGGGGTAGGAGTGGGCATCATCGTGCGCCAAGGGGGATCCAGCGGCGGAGATGATGCGCTGGCGCTATCTATAACCAAGCTGACAAAATGTAGATTGTCCAAGGCATATTTGGCTACCGATCTTTCGGTGTTGCTGCTGTCTTTGACCTATATTCCGTTTAGGCGAATCGTTTTTTCTCTAATTACCGTGACGGTTTCTTCGCTGTTGATTGACTTTATTGAACGGTTTCACAAAAAGAAGCTGCACTCGGTTTCCCATGCTGCGTAAAATCATGTGGGGACTACGTTGCCAGGAGTAAGGGAAAAAAACCGGCTGGGCGTAGCCTATGCCGGCAATAGCGTGGAAACGGATTGAAAAAAACATTTGAGTTTTTGTTTGTTCGAATCTAAAAAAAGCTATTGACAAATCGAACGATTTAAGGTATTATAAACTCTGTCGCTACGGTATGCGACACCAAACTTAAATCGTGGGAGCATAGCTCAGCTGGGAGAGCATCTGCCTTACAAGCAGAGGGTCACAGGTTCGAGCCCTGTTGCTCCCACCATTTGCGGCCTGGTAGTTCAGTTGGTTAGAATGCCAGCCTGTCACGCTGGAGGTCG
>CAYFTL010000049.1:0-11754 GCA_964346145.1 uncultured Oscillospiraceae bacterium
GAATGCGGTCGGCTACTTTTAAATGTAAATTGTGATTACGCTTTGCCGATAGAACCGAACAGCTCCATCTTTTCTTTAACGGTTGCCTTGATGGCTTCGGTGCCGGGAGCCAACAGTTTGCGCGGGTCAAAGCCTTTGCCCTGCTTGTCCTTGCCGGCCTCGATGTATTCGCGGGTAGCCTGCTGGAAAGCCAACTGGCACTCGGTGTTTACGTTGATCTTGGCCACGCCTAGGGAAATGGCTTTGGCGATCATGTCGGAGGGAATGCCCGTGCCGCCGTGGAGCACCAAAGGCTTACCTTCGGTGATTTCGTGGATTTGCTGGAGCACGTCAAAGTTTAATCCCTGCCAGTTTGCGGGATATACGCCGTGGATGTTGCCGATGCCGGCGGCCAACATGGTGACGCCCAAATCGGAAATCATCTTGCACTCGTTGGGGTCGGCCACTTCGCCCGAACCGATAACACCGTCTTCTTCGCCGCCGATGGAGCCCACTTCGGCTTCCAGCGAGATGCCTTTTTGGTTGCACAGCTCTACCAACGCTTTGGTTTTTTCGATATTTTCTTCGATGGGGTAGTGGGAGCCGTCAAACATGACCGAGCTGAAGCCCACCTCAATGCACTTGTGTGCAGCTTCGTAGCTGCCGTGGTCCAAGTGCAGCGCAACCGGAACGGTAATGTTCAGTTCTTCTACCATGGCCTTGACCATGGCGGCCACCGTGCCCATTCCGCACATATATTTGCCTGCGCCTTCGGACACGCCCAAGATCACAGGGGAGTTTTGTTCCTGTGCAGTTTGCAGAACCGCTTTCGTCCATTCCAAGTTGTTGATATTGAACTGACCGACCGCATAGCCGCCTTCAACGGCTTTGGTCAGCATTTCCTTTGCCGATACCAATCCCATAAGAAAACCTCCTTAATAATGTAACCTAATTCGTATCTAGTATACACCAAAACGCGTTTGGAATAAAGATACATTTGGGTTATGCTTTGCAACTTGACAAGTCCTCCTTTGGCTTTTAGACTAACCAAGGGTTATTTTTTTGAAAATACATAGAATGGGGGGAGGCCCTTATGCGGCGAATAACGACGGCGAAAATCACCCAAGCGGCGCTGATGACGGCGGTCACCTGTGTGTTGGCCCAGGTCATTGTGCCCATCGGCCTTGTGCCCATCACGTTGCAAGCTTTTGCGATCGCGCTGTGCGGCTATATGCTGGGGGCGAAGGGGGCACTGACCTCGGTGACGGCCTACTTGGCACTGGGGTTTGTGGGCGCGCCCGTGTTTGCCGGCTTTGGCGGCGGGCTTCAGCGTCTGGCCAGCCCCACCGGCGGTTTTTTAATCGGCTTTTTGCCCATGGCGTTTTTGTGTGGTTTGGGCGTTGACAAATCGTTTTGGAAGGCAATTTTGTTTGGCTTTGCCGGCCTTGTGCTGCTCAACCTGGTGGGCGTCCTTTGGCTATGGTGGGTGGCCGATTTGACGTTTTGGGCGGCGATCACTACGGGCGCAGCTCCGTTTATTGTAAAAGATGCGCTGCTCGTTGTGGCAGCTTGTACGCTGGGGCGTGAAATCCGAAAGCGCCTGGGCGCCCGGTTTCAATAAAATCAAGTGCCGGCTGTTGGATGCAATGGGTGGCCTTGGTGGCAAATGACAATTTTGTGAACAATGCATCTGTTCGCTTTACTTTATTCCGGCGTCATACTATGATTAATACATACGTTAAATGTTAAAACCACATATGAATATTTATGCAAAACGGAGGGGTTCAATTGGTCGTCGATTTGTATCACGATGAAGATATGCAAAATACCAAAACAAAACTGCGCAATCGTTTTATCACAGCCCTTGTAATATTGGCCGTCGTGGTGGCCGCATTGGTGGTTTTGCTTTGGTTTCGGCTCCGCTTTGTCGCCATCGCAGCGACCATCGTGGGGATCGCGATTTTGTTTTTCTACTGCTCCATGAAGCTTATGCCCTGGTATCGTTATCAGCGCTATTTAAAAGACATGAACGAAGGCCTGCGCAGGGTTACCCAGGCTTGGATGGTGTCGATTTCCGATTCCAGCCGCGCTCAGGACGGCGTAATGTGCCGGGATTTTTTAGTGCGCGTGGACGAAAGCGAAGAAGGTGAACGGCTTTTCTTTTGGGATGAGGACAAAACATTTCCTGCAATTGCGCAGGGCCAAATGCTGACCATCACGTCCTATGGAAATTTTGTTTTAAAGCTCGAGTGTCAATAAAATGGCGGAGGAATGCATATGGCTGGCGGACAGATCATGGTGTGTGTGACCCGGCAGCGCACCTGTGAACGGTTGATTGTGGAAGGAAGCAAGCTGGCAGCTTTGCTGGGCGGCGAGCTTTCGGTGGTGCATGTGGTGAAAAACGGTTTTGACTTGTTGGGCAATCCGAGCGAATCCGAAGCGCTGGAGTATTTGTATCAGGTTTCATCGGAGCACGGGGCCGATATGACCATGGTACGCTCCGAAAACGTGACCGAAACCCTGATTGAAATTGCCAAGCGCAACGAAGCCGACGTGCTGGTGATGGGCGCTCCGGGCAAAAAGTCGGACAGGAGCATGCTGCAACACTTGCAAAACAGCTTGCCCGGCGTAAACATTCACGTGGTGTATACCGAAGAATAAGCCGGATGTTTTGCTTAAATGCAACCATCGGCGGCGGGATAGCGCATGGGTTGAGCACCAAAAAGAACAAAAATATACCGCTAACAAATATTAAGAATATGTTATTTGCAAAAAAACGATTCAAAAATCCCTTGACATTCCAATTGGTTTTGAGTAGCATACTGATATTATCATCAAATGCGTAGAAGGAATTATGCATTTCCTAGCAATTAAGAGAGCCGGCGGTTGGTGTGAGTCGGTATTGCAAAGAAAAAAAGCAGTCTCATTCCTGAGCAGAGTTCCCGAAGGCAAAGTAAGGAACTACGGCTAGCACCGTTACCATGGCGAAGGGCTTATTGGAGCCTATTAAATGAGTGGTCGCACATATTCTTGTGCGGCAACTAGGGTGGTACCGCGATTTGTATACAATCGTCCCTGAAGTTTATAAAACTTCAGGGACTTTATTTTTTAGAGGAGGCATGAAATTATGCACAAAATTCAAATTGTAGATGTGACGCTCAGAGCGCACGGACAGTTGGAAGACCAGCAGCTTAGCTTCAAAGAGAAAGTAGAGACTGCTCGCCAGTTGGATAAGCTGAAAGTGGACATTATCGAGATGCCCGACATTACCGACGTTCAGGCCGACTCTATTTTGCTGCGTTCCATCTGCAACACGGTGCAGCATGCCAAACTGTCCTTCACCGTGCGCAGCCGGGCGGAAGAAGTTGAAAGCGTATGGTCGGCCATTTCTTGCCCGGACAAGGCGCGCCTGAAGGTAGCGCTGCCCGTATCCACGGTGCAAATGGAGTATCAGTACGGCAAAAAGGCGCCCGCCATGCTGGAGATCGTGCGCAGCCAGGTAGAGGCGTGCGTTCAAAAGTGTGCCGATGTGGAATTCTCGGCCGAAGATGCAAGCCGCAGTGAAACTGAATTCTTGTATGAAGTGCTGGAAGCGGCCGTTTCGGCCGGTGCGACCACCATCACCCTATGTGATTCCGCCGGAGTATTTATGGCCGATGAAATGTACGATTTTGTAAAAAAATGCATCGACAACGTGCCGGTGCTCGCCAATGTTTCGGTAGGGGTTCAATGCTCCAACGACCTGAAGGTCGGCGTAGCCTGCGCCTTTGCCGCGATCAAGGCGGGGGCCAGCCAAATCAAAACTGCGGCTGGAAAAACTGCGCTGCCTTCCCTGAAGTCGATCGCCCAAGTGCTCAAGGCCCGGGCGAGCGCCTACGGGATCAGTTGCGGCTTGGACTACACCGGCATCAGCCCGGCGATCGAAAAAATGGGCTGGCTCACCTGGCCTAAACGCCGCAAAGCGACGCCCTTTGAAAACCCGATCGTCCAAATGGAAACCGATGTCGTGTTAGATTCTGAAACCGATATCACAGTTTTCAACCAGCAGGTTCGGGATTTGGGCTATGAACTGTCCGACGAAGATTCCTTCAAAGTCTATGCAGAGTTTCAACGGGTGGCACGCAAGAAGAACGTGGGCAGCAAGGAGATAGAGGCCATCATCGCCAGCACTGCGCTGCAGGTGCCGCCCACCTATGAACTGGTGAGCTATGTGATCAACAGCGGCAACATGCTAACCCCGACCGCCCACATCGCCTTGAACAAAAAGGGGGAAACTCTGCAGGGTTTGAGCATTGGCGACGGCCCCATTGATGCCGCTTTTCTGGCCATAGAGCAGATTATCGGCCACCATTATGAGTTGGACGATTTTCAAATTCAGGCGGTGACCCAAGGCCGGGAGGCGATGGGCGATGCGCTGGTGAAGTTGCGTTATCGAAACCGTCTGTACTCGGGCAAAGGAATTTCCACCGACATCATCGGCGCCAGCATACGCGCATATTTGAACGCGCTGAACAAGATTGTGTATGAGGAGAATGCCTAATGAAGCTGTGTTTTTCAACGAAGGGCTGGCCGGATTCGGCTTGGTTCGAGTTTAGGGAAATGGCTGAAGAATATCGTTTTGACGGCATAGAATTGCATGCACCTCAAAGGGATATTTATCGCGGGGAGGGAGCGCCCTTTTCCGATGCCGAAATTAACAGAACAGTGCGCCATATGGTGGACCGCGGTTACAGAATTCCCTGCGTGGACTCGGGCAGCAATCTGGCAGGCGGCGACAATATAGCAGAAACCGTGCAAAGCGTTCAACAAGATATCGCCCTGGCCCAGCGGATGCGCTCACCCTACGTGTGCGTACACGCTGCGGTGGCAGAAGGGCAAGATTTTGCCCAGGCCTTTGAAAGCGTACAAGCCTGCTTGAATGAATTGCTGCCCTACGCCGCCCGGGCCGGGGTGATGGTGCTGCTGGAAACCGAGGGGATATTTGCCGACACCGAAAAGCTGCGCGATCTGCTGAACTACTACGCCCACGATTCCTTGGGCGCGGTGTGGGAGCTCAATGCGCCCGTGCGCGTAGCCGGGGAATCTCCCGAGGAAACCATCGAAAACTTGGGTGCTTACGTGCGCCACGTGCATATGAAAGACTCTGAAGTGATCGATGGAAGCGTGCAATATAGGCTGATGGGTGAAGGCAGTTTGCCTATGGAAGAGATTTTCATGGCGCTGCGCTCAATAAATTATGATGGATTTTACGGCTTTGAATGGTGCCCGGAATGGATGCGGGGAATCATTGGCGCCGATGTGGCCTTGCCCCATTTTGCCAACTATATGCACGTCTACCGGCGTAGCATGCGCAAAAAGCACCGGTTGTACAGCAACAAAGCCGGCACCGGAAAATACGTGTGGAAAAAAGATTTGCTCATAGAAGAAACCTTTCCCCAGGTGCTGGACCGCATGGCCGAAGAGTTTCCAGACCAATACGCCATCAAATACACCACCTTAGATTACACCCGTACCTATTCGGAATTCCGCGACGATGTGGACACTTTTGCCCGCTCGCTGATTGCTTTGGGGGTTGAGGCCGGCGATCACGTATCCATTTGGGCGACCAATCTTCCCCAGTGGTACATTGCATTTTGGGCGGTTACCAAAATCGGGGCGGTGCTGGTAACGGTGAACACCGCTTACAAAATTCATGAAGCTGAGTATTTGCTGCGCCAGTCGGACACCCACACCCTCATCATGATCGACGGCTATCGGGATTCCAACTACGCCGAAATTATGACTGAGCTGTGCCCGGAAACCAAGGATACCCCTTCGGGCAAGCCGCTGCACTGCAAACGGTTGCCGTTTTTGCGCAACATCATTACGGTGGGCTTTGAAATGCCGGGCTGTATCAGCTGGAATCAGGCGATCAGCCAGGCACCCCGCATTCCGCTGGAGGAAGTGCGCCGCCGCGCCGCTGCGGTGAGCGTTCATGATGTGGGCAATATGCAGTATACATCGGGCACCACCGGCTTTCCCAAGGGCGTCATGCTGACCCACCACAACATCGTCAACAACGGGAAGTGTATCGGTGACCGAATGGATCTGTCCACCGCCGACAGGCTGATGATCCACGTGCCCATGTTCCACTGCTTTGGCATGGTGCTGGCGATGACTGCGGCCATGACCCACGGCGCAACGATTTGCCCGTTGCCCTACTTTACACCCAAATCCTCTTTGGCGTGCATCAATCAGGAACAGATTACCGCATTCCACGGAGTGCCCACTATGTTCATCGCCATGTTGGAGCATCCGGATTTTGAGCACACTGATTTTTCCCACATGCGCACCGGGATCATGGCGGGCAGCCCCTGTCCGGTATCGGTGATGAAGGCTGTGCTCGAAAAAATGAACATGAGCGAGATTACCATCGTCTTTGGGCAGACCGAATCTTCGCCCGGTTGCACGATGAGCTCGGCAGACGATTCCATCGATGTGCGGGTGGGCACGGTAGGGCGGCCATTGCCCGAAATTGAATGCCGAATCGTAGATCCTGAAACCGGCGAAGAGCTGCCCGACGGCGAGACCGGTGAGTTTGTGGCCAGGGGTTACAACATTATGAAGGGATATTATAAAATGCCTCGGGCAACCTTGCAGGCCATCGACAAGGACGGCTGGCTGCACACGGGAGACTTGGCCTGCAGAAACCCCGACGGAAATTTCCGCATCACCGGGCGCTTGAAGGACATGATCATCCGCGGCGGGGAAAACATTTACCCCAAGGAAATCGAGGAATTCATTTATACTCACCCCAAGGTTAGGGATGTGCAGGTCATCGGCGTGCCGGATGAGCAGTACGGCGAAGAAATCATGGCCTGCGTAATTTTAAAGGAAAACGAAGCACTCACCGAAGAGGAACTCAAATCCTATGTGCGCGAGCACACGGCGCGCCACAAGGTGCCGCGCTATGTGGAGTTTGTAACCTCGTTCCCGATGAATGCGGCCGGAAAGATTCAAAAGTTTAAAATGCGCGAAGAAGCGATCGAATCGCTGAAGCTGCGCAAAGCCGCCGAAATAGAAACCGCATAAAAAATAAAAACAAGCATTTTGAAAATTCAAAACGCTTGTTTTTATTTTAAAATCTTTAAATTTGGGTTGCGGTCACGCCATCTGCAACCGAAAGCATTGCCTGCCTATTAGCCCTCAAAAGCCTGCTGCAGATCGGCAATCAGGTCTTCGACCCGCTCAATGCCGATGGACAGCCGCACGGTATTGGGTTTGATGCCCTGCTCCTCCTGCTCCTGGGCGTTCAGCTGGCCGTGGGTAGTGGTGGCGGGATGGATGACTAAGGATTTTACGTCTGCCACATTAGCCACCAACGAGAAGATTTGCAGCCGGTCGATGAACGCCATGGTCTGCTGCTTATCGCCCTTAATCTCAATAGTAAATATAGATCCGCCGCCATTGGGGAAATAGCGCGCATAAAGCTTTTTGTCCCCCGAACTCTCCAAGGAAGGGTGGTGCACCTTCTCCACCTGGGGGTGGGCGTTTAAAAACTCCACAATTTTCAGTGCGTTTTGTGCCTGGCGTTCCACCCGCAGCGATAAGGTTTCCAGCCCGCGCAGCAGCAAAAACGCATTAAACGGAGAAATGCATGCCCCCATGTCGCGCAACAAAATGGCGCGCACATAGCTGACCAGCGCCTGGTTGCCGGCCGCCTGCACAAAGGACAGGCCGTGGTAGCTGGGATCCGGATCGGCGATGTTTGGGAACTTGCCGCTGGCCACCCAATCAAAGCAGCCGCCGTCTACGATGACGCCCCCCATTGTGGATCCGTGTCCGTCCAAAAACTTGGTCGCTGAATGCACTACGATGTCGGCGCCATGCTCTATCGGGCGGAAGAAATACGGCGTGGCAAAGGTATTGTCAACGACCAGCGGAATGCTGTGGGCGTGAGCGATGTCGGCGATCGCCTTAAAGTCGGCTAGGTTGGAGTGGGGATTGCCCATCGATTCAATAAAAATTGCCTTGGTGTTGGGCTGTATGGCCTTGCGGAAGTTTTCGGGATCGTCCGAATCCACGAAGGAGGCTTCTATGCCTTGGCGCTTAAAGGTGTGGGCCAACAGGTTATAGGTGCCGCCGTAGATGGTCTTTGCCGAAAGGATGTGATCTCCCTGCTGAGCCAGCGCTTGGAAGGTATAGGTGATCGCAGCGGCGCCCGAAGCCAGAGCCAGCGCGCCCGATCCGCCTTCCAGCGCGGCGATGCGCTTTTCAAAAACCCCTTGCGTCGGGCTGGTTAGTCGGCCGTAGATGTTGCCTTCGGCCTTCAGCTCGAACCGGTCCGCTGCGTTGGCGGCGCTGTCAAACACGTAGGATGTGCTCTGGTAAATGGGAACCGATAGCGCCCCCGTAGCCGGATCCGGCCGTTCCTGCCCTACGTGCACCTGTTTGGTTTCGAAAGCCCACTGATCTGCATTGTTGGGTGTAGACATAACCTTTTCCTCACTTTATGTATTTGATTATATATTGGTCTTTATTCGAACATGGGGGTGGACAGGTAGCGCTCGCCGGTGTCCGGAAGCAGCGCCAGGATGGTTTTGCCGGCGTTCTCCTCGCGCTGGGCCAGCTGCACAGCCGCCCACACTGCGGCGCCCGACGAAATACCGACCAAAATTCCCTCGGCGTGGGCAACTTTTTTGCCAAATTCCATCGCCTCAGCGCTGGGCACGCGCAGCACCTCATCGCAAATCGATACGTTTAGGGTGTCGGGTATAAACCCGGCGCCGATCCCCTGAATTTTGTGGGGACCTGCCTTGCCTTCGGTGATCACTGGAGAATCCTCGGGCTCCAATCCCACAACATGAATCGAGGGATTTTTTTCTTTCAAATAGCGCCCTGTACCGGAAACCGTGCCGCCGGTGCCGATCCCTGCCACGAACAGATCAATCTGTCCATCGGTATCTGCCCAAATTTCTGGGCCGGTGGTTTCGTAGTGGGCCTTGGGGTTTGCCATATTGGTGAACTGGCCGGGAATTAGTGCACCCGGGGTTTCCTGGGCAATGCGTTCGGCCTCCGCTATAGCACCTTTCATCCCCTTGCTGCCATCGGTCAGCACCAGCTCGGCGCCGTACGCGCGCAACAGTACCCGGCGTTCGGCGCTCATGGTTTCGGGCATGGTCAGGATAATCTTGTATCCCTTGGAAGCGGCTATGGCCGCCAAACCGATTCCGGTGTTTCCGCTGGTGGGTTCCACGATCACCGCACCGGGTTTTAGCAAACCGCGCTCTTCCGCATCTTCAATCATAGCCTTGGCTATCCTATCCTTCACGCTGCCGGCCGGGTTAAAATATTCCAGCTTCAACAGCAGCTGAGCCTTCAATCCCAACAACTCTTCCAAGCGCTGTGCGCGCATAATCGGTGTCCTGCCTACCATATCGGCAAAACCGTTGTATATTTTCATACAAAAAACCTCCTTGTTCATGTTGCTTTAAATGCATTCGATTTAAAAGTTCTAATCCTATTGTACCATTGCGCCGGCTTTTTTGAAATAAGTTTGTGGCGGCGGCCAACATTCGAGTATATTTTTCTTGTAATCTTTCACATAAAAAAATCAACGTGATATAATAGACTGAAACGTGTTTACACAAACTTTTTGAGGAGGCATTCATTCCATGCAGTCTGACCCGAAGATTCACGCACAGAACCAACGAATGATCGAAATCCTTTCCCAAGATGCCGAGCGCTATCAAGCTTCCGTATTGCTTCAGCGCCGGGTATTTGAAGGGAAGTCTAGCGCTCAACACCCTCTGTTGCTCGGTTGCAATCTGGAACTGAGCGGCTATGAATCCTTCAACACCAAGCAAATTCACTACGATTCGGAAAAAATGCTGCATGCTCAATTGACCGGAGCCCTCGGCGCACAGGCAGGCAATCGGGAAGCAGTTCCCTCGGTTCGGGCAAACATGGGTTGCGGCATCGTGCCTGCCTTGTTCGGCCTCACCCAGGCGCTGTTTGACGATAAAATGCCGTGGCTACTTGAGCATCTGAGCCGCGAGCAAATCATGGAAATGAAGCCCTCGGATCTGACCATAACCCCGGAATTCAAGCAAGCGCTGGATCACATGGAATATATGGCCGAGGCCCTTGCGGGCAGCGGCTGTGCGCTGTATCCGTTGGACATACAGGGAGCCTTCGACACCGCCCACCTGGTCTACGGCGACGAAATTTTTTATGATTTGTATGATGAGCCTGAGTTCGTGCACCACCTGCTGGATCTGAGTTGCCATGCGATTGAAATCGCTTTTGAGGAGTGTTTAAAGCGCATCCCGGGATCGGATCAGACCGTGTGCCACTACAACTGCCTGGCCATGCCTCGCTCCTTGGGCGGAATAAAGCTCAGCGAAGATACCCCCACCTTGCTCGGCGGTGAGCAAATTGAAGAGTTTGTGAAACCCTATATGCATCGTTTGTTGAAGCACTTTGGCGGCGGATACATTCACTATTGCGGCGAGAATCCACACTTGCTGAAAACTGTGCTGGAAGAGCCGTTGGCCTACGGCCTCAACTTTGGCAATCCCGAAAAGCACAATATGGACGAGGTTTTGAACACCCTTTCTTCGCTGCACAAGGTTTACTATGGTGCAGTGCCCATGGCCGACGGTGAAAGCTTCTCCCAATATTTCGAACGTGCGCTGCGCTCCTCCTTCGCTGACGGCCAGTCTTGGCTGTTGCTCTCCTACAATTGTGCGCCCGATCAGCGAGACCAGGTGGATGCGGCGTGGAGCGATGCCTGCGAGCAGGTATACCAAAACGTGTAGAATGTCTTCAAAATCCCATAGCGCAAACAAAATGTTTGGATGCAAAATAAAGTCAACAAAAGGCTCTCTTCTTGAAATTTAGGAAGAGGCCTTTTGTTAAACATTTTCTTACAAACCGTGGACGAAATTTGGCCTGAAGTATGTGTTCGATTGGCTTCAATAAAACCTAACGATGTGTCAAGGTATCGTCACAGTCGGTTCACTTTTTCTGCTGCCCCGTGTGATAAAATAATAAAAAGGGCAAAAGCGGAGATTGTCTGCACCTTCGGAGGCGTTTTAATTGATGAAACCCAAAATAAAGTACATTTGTTTGCTGTTGTGCTTTCCCTTGCTTCTAAGCGGTTGCGGCGCAAACGGAGAAAATAAAGTCGGTTCAACGGGCTTGAACCTTACGTTCATGTCCAGCTATGTGGATGGAGAAGCGGCCGATGCTTTTGGCGTTGATTTGGTCAAGCAGGCCACCGACTTAAAAGAGGGCGAGGGTATAGAGATCAACCCGCAAAGCACGGGCTCGACCGATGCAGACCCGGCCATGACCATGGGCGCCATGATGAAAATCGATGCGATGATCGCAGCCAAAGAGCTGGATGTGATGATTTGTGATACCGATCAGGCGGCGCGCTATGCACGCAGCGAAAGCTTCTTGCCCATGAACGAGCTGTTAAGCGAAGAACAGTTGAAAAGTGCCCAAGGCCGGCTGATTTCTTATGATATGGTGGATATGGAAGGCAACGCAACCGGCCAGGAGACGGCGGCGGTCGGGTTGGATATATCCCAGGTAGACGGCCTGACTAGCTTTATGGACGATTCTGACAAGGCGGTATTTGTGGTTGCTAACACGCAGAACCTGGCTGCATCCAGGCAATTAATTGATTATCTTTTAGACCTATAAAGATTAGAAAAATAAAAGCCGCCGATTTAAAATCGGCGGCTTTTATAGCGCTCGAACGGGAACTGTAAAGCTTGACAATTTGCT
>CAYFTL010000050.1:0-11621 GCA_964346145.1 uncultured Oscillospiraceae bacterium
TATCCGCGCATTATGAAATGAGAGAAAACAAAAAAATGATACCATAAAGTAGGGTGAAAAGAAAGTGAAAGAGCGGGATGGGGAAGTTCGTATAATTATGTTTTATGGCTTAGGTGGTGTGCCGTACTCCATTTGTTGCTTATCTATATTGTATCTGTTTTCAAAAGGTCAGAGAAAAAAGGTTAACTGATTTATTGTTTGAAGTCCTATTTCATAATAATCTTAGAATATCATATTTCTTTTGCAACAAGGTGTACTGATCGGCATAGCAGGATGAATTCTGGAAATATCTATAAAGGTAGTGATGGATGGATTTAAACAAACATGTAGTGCTTGGCGATATTGTATCTAATGGCAGTATATGAGAAAGGAAGGACTTCGGCAGGGCGATTTTGGAGTAGAAGATACAAAAAAGAGCTGAAAGAATCTATCGAAAATATGGCGATGCTCATCAATGCTTTTGCCTATTCTGAGGTGCTGCCATCAGACCGAGATTTTTGGTGTGTTGACAAGGCAGTCTATATGTCTTGGGCGTCTGATGGGTATGCGTTTACGCCAATTCGTTCGGTTGGCGGTTTGCTCATGGAGGTTAACAATCTTATGAAAGATATAATTGATCGGCTGTTAAACGCAACAAAGAAGCTAAATCGGTCCAACAAAAGAGAAATAGAGTATTTGTTATATGCGCTACACAACCTCCCGCGAGCATATTTCTATACACAAAAGCAATCGTTGACGGGGTTACCGTTGTTGTGCGGTTGCTCATTTCACCTGAAACAGCCATAGAGTATGCACAAAGCGATTTAAACGCAATTTGATGAGTATTTGAGTATTCCAAACTTCCGCTTTCGCTTTTTTGGACGCGGAAGTTTTTTATAATTATGGAATACCAAGGATACATACAAGTTTGAGCTTCATACTGATGGCTGCCTGACCCTGATGCGCAATTTGCACTTTAGGCGTAGGTAATGAATGGTCTGAGTACGGCATGGCCGGGCGAATCATACGCTCTATTTTCATCATTTTAAGTGGGAACATTTTTTTCTGTTGTTCTGTACTGGGTAATGATAGTACGCATTAAAATCAAAAGCTTGTATGCAAAAATATTTTTGAAGGCATCCTGCTTGTGAATGGGCTATATATTTTGGTTTGATCCGGGGTGGGGTAAAATACAGGACGCTAAATTGTAAAAGAATGCTATGCAAAAAAACAAAATGGATTCGAGAACAATAGCTAGCTCAAAGAAGCGTTGAATAAGAAATGTAAAACGGAACAAAAAATGCTGTGAATTTACTGAAGGATAACCGATAACCAAGTTCAAAATGCACGAGTGTCGCTTGAATGCAACACTTTAGCGTTGTATAATGAGAAAACATTGGTAAATATATATGGACAAAAAACAGGAGGTATGATCATGGATCGCGTGTATAACTTTTCTCCAGGCCCTGCGATGTTGCCCCAGAGCGTGTTGGAAATTGCGGCCGACGAAATGCTCAACTTTGGGAATACCGGAACTTCGGTGATGGAGATGAGTCACCGATCCAAAGCATACATTGGTATTTTTGACGAAACCGTGGCGTTGGTGCGTGAGCTGATGAATGTTCCGGATAATTTTAAGATACTGTTTTTACAGGGTGGAGCCACTGGCCAGTTTGCGGCGGTTCCCATGAATTTGATGGGTGGATTCGGCAGCGCCGATTATGTGGACAGCGGAAACTTTGCTAATGCAGCTATCAAGGAAGCCGGCAAATACGGCAATGTTCGGGTGGTGGCTAGTTCCCGTGAAGACAATTATACCCACATCCCCGACTTAAATCCGGCAGACTTTAACGACAAAGCCGATTATTTTCATATTACAACAAACAACACAATTTATGGCACACGTTTTACCAAAATTCCAGATGCTGGAATGGTGCCCTTGGTGGCTGATGCTTCCAGCAACATATTGTCTGAACCGTTGGATGTCAACAAGTTTGGCGTGATTTATGCGGGGGCTCAGAAGAACATGGGGCCGGCAGGTGCAACCCTGGTAATCGTCCGCGAAGATTTGCTAGGCAAACAGCTGCCCAAAACTCCCAAATTCATTGACTGGCAAGCCCAAGCGAAATCTGACTCAATGCTCAATACACCGCCGACCTACACCATTTATATGATTGGGCTTTGCATGAAGTGGCTGAAAAACCTGGGCGGTGTGCAAGCCATTGAAAAAATCAACATGGAAAAATCCCAACTTTTGTACGATTTTTTAGATGGCAGCAAGTTGTTCAAACCCACTGCGCAAAAAGAATTTCGTTCCCGCATGAACGTTACTTTTGTAACGGAAAGCGACGAAATGAACGATGCCTTTGTTAAGTATGCGGCATCCAAAGGATTAATCAACCTGAAAGGCCACCGTTTGGTGGGTGGAATGCGCGCCAGCATTTATAACGCGATGCCCAGAGAAGGGGTTGTCGCGCTGGTGGATGTAATGAAACAGTTTGAAGCGGATAACGCCTGAAATAGGAGGAAGTGTAAGTGCTGAATATTAAGACGCTGAATGAGATTTCGCCGGTATATAAAAAAGTTTTGGATATGGACGAGTATAACGTAAGCGCAGAGGCCGAAAATCCTGATGCTATTTTGGTGCGTAGCGCTGATATGCATGGAATGGAGCTGGCACCCAACACCTTGGCGATAGGACGTGCGGGAGCAGGCACCAACAATATTCCCTCGGAAGAGTATGGGAAGCAAGGCATAGTGGTTTTCAATTCTCCGGGTGCAAATGCAAATGCGGTTAAGGAATTGGTGGTGGCCGGTTTGTTGCTGGCTTCGCGCAACATTCATGCCGGAATTGAGTGGGCAGATTCGCTCAAAGGAAAAGGCGATGAAGTTCCCAAGTTGGTGGAAAAAGGCAAAAGCCAATTTGTGGGCCCTGAAATCGCCGGAAAAACTTTGGGTGTTATCGGCCTGGGCGCCATCGGCGTAATGGTAGCCAATGCGGCTCGGGCGCTAGGTATGACGGTAATCGGATTTGATCCGTATATTTCGGTGGACCATGCGTGGATGCTGTCGCGCTCGGTTATGCCTGCCAAATCCCAGCAAGAGCTGCTGGAGCAGAGCGATTATGTAACCGTTCACGTGCCTTTGATGAACGAGACGCGTGGCATGATTAATTTAAACTTCATCGAAAACATGAAAGATGGCGCAGTCATCCTGAACTTCTCTCGCGGAGAGTTGGCGGTAAATGCGGATGTGCTATCTGCGCTGGATTCGGGCAAAATTAGCGAATATGTAACGGATTTTCCGGCGGATGTGTTGCTAGGCCACGATAAAGTTATCTGTATTCCCCATTTGGGCGCCTCCACCCCGGAAAGTGAAGACAATTGTGTAGAAATGGTTGCCGAACAAATCGATAGCTATTTAAGAACCGGAAGCATCAAAAATTCGGTGAACTATCCGGATTGTGACTTGAGTGCGCCGGCCACCCATCGGATAGCAGTGCTGCACGCAAATACGCCCAACCAGGTGAGCGCGATTACATCGCTGATTGCGGGGTATGCCATCAATATCGACAACATGTTGAACAAGTCTCGCGGCAAGTTTGCCTACACAGTTTTGGATTTGGATGAGGAACCGCCCCAGGCATTGCTCGACAAGATAGACGAACTGGGGGACATTTATCGCGTTCGTGTGCTCCTTTAAAAGGTGTTTTCAGATGTGGTGATGAGCAGAATCTCAATTTAAAGAAGCGAAAAGACAAACATGGTATGTGCCGTGATAGGCTGAATGAGAAATGGCCGCAGTTTTTCCCTTGAACATAAGGGAAAAACTGCGGCTTGTTTTAAATTAAAGCTACGTAAAGCGCACATAAACCATTGCTTGGAACGAAAACTGACCGCTGCGCTTGTAAAAAAACATGTGAATTGCTATAATAAACAAAACGTTTTTGAGGAGCGATTCCATGCCGAAAGTTGTTGTTGCAGTGGACGCGATGGGTGGCGATTATGCGCCCGAAGCTGCGGTGGAAGGCGGCGCCCTGGCGCTGCGAGAATTACCGGATTTACACCTACTGCTTTGCGGTCCGGAGCAACGTTTAAAAGAAATCATTGGGCGATATGCCGACGTTGCGCCGCGTATGGATGTGCGAGACGCGCCAGATACGATCGATATGCACGAAGCGCCGGTGCTGGCCGTGCGCCGCAAAGTCAACAGTTCAATGGTTGTGGCTATGTTGGCGGTTAAGAATAAGGAAGCCGGTGCTGTCCTTTCGGCCGGATCCACTGGAGCCTTGCTTGCAGGCGGGATGCTGCGGGTTGGTCGCATTCATGGCATTGAGCGCCCCGCTTTGGCGCCGATTTTGCCCGGGGAAAATGGGCCATTTTTGTTGATCGACGGTGGAGCTAACGTGGATTGCCAGCCTAAGTATTTAAAACAGTTTGGTCTGATGGGTTCCATTTATATGCAAAAAGTGTTGGGACTGCAAAATCCTAAAGTAGGGCTTGTGAACATAGGAATTGAGAGTGAAAAGGGCAATCAAATGTCCAAAGAAGCCTACAAGCTTATGACTGAGCAAAATATTTACAACTTCATTGGCAACGTAGAAGCGCGGGAAGTACCCAGCGGCGACACACAGGTTATCGTGGCTGATGGGTTTGACGGCAACATTATTTTAAAATACACAGAAGGCCTTGCGGATACGCTGATTTCCATGCTAAAAGCTGAAATTATGGCCGGAGGATTGCGGGCCAAACTGGGTGGACTTTTATTAAAGCCGGCTATGAAGGCCTTTAAAAAACGCATGGACTATGAGGAATATGGTGGAGCCCCATTGTTGGGCGTGCAGGGCGCGGTGGTCAAGGCACACGGCAGCTCGAATTCTACGGCATTTAAAAATGCGCTGCACCAGGCATACAAGATGGTTGTGGGGGATGTGGCCGGACGAATACAGAGTTCGCTGGAACAAATGGAACATGAATAAATGTGGCTTTAAAGCATACGAAAGGGGTAGCTTTTATGATTTATGATAAAGTTGTAGAGTTGATTGCAAACCAATTGCCGGTGGCGAAGGAGAAAATCACCCGGGATGCCAGGTTGCTAGAGGACTTGGATGCGGATTCTGCCAACGTAATGATCTTGGTAATGGATTTGGAACAAGCTTTTGATTTGGAAGTGGACGACGATGTGCTCGCCGAAATTCGTACAGTAGGAGATATCGTTGACTATTTAGAGAAACACGCACAGGAATAATTAAAACAGAAAAATGACTCAAATATTGCCGATGAAACGGGCCGCACATGTGCCCGTTATCGGCTTTTTTTATCAGGGGTGTTGGTATATGGATATGGACTATTCTGCGTTGGAAAAACGCATTGGATATAAGTTTAATCAAAAAAACTTATTGGAAACAGCGCTAACCCACCCATCTTACACGGGCGAGCACTCAGTGCCGCACTATCAGCGTTTGGAATTTTTGGGCGATGCAGTGCTGCAGCTGCTGGTTAGCGAGTATCTTTTTGAAGAGTTTCCCGATATTCCCGAAGGGCAGTTGACCGCGCGTCGGGCGGCGCTGGTGCGGGAAGAAACGCTGTGCGAGGCTGCGCGAGCATATGATTTGGGTAGTTATTTGCGGCTATCCTGGGGAGAGGAAAAAAGCGGCGGCCGCGACAAATGTTCCATCTTGGCAGATGTCATGGAGGCGTTGATTGCCGCGGTCTACTTGGATGGAGGGATGAAATACGCTTATATGCTGGTGATGCGCACCCTCTTTGCTCACAAGCTGGAAGCACTTGAAATATCTGATGCAAAAACGCGGCTTCAAGAGTGGGCACAAAGTCAAAAGGCAGAGACACCAGAATATTTTTTGGTGTCCGAATCCGGCCCGGATCACGATAAAGAATTTGTGATGGGGGTTAGCTTAAAGGGAGAGTGCTTGGCCAAAGGCAGAGGCAAGAGCAAGAAGCAGGCGCAGCAGCGCGCGGCTCATAATGCATTGAATAAGCTGGAGAAAAAATAGAGAGGGTTGGCATTTAAAAGAGTGGTGTGCGGCTATGGGCACATCGGATAGATAAATTTGATTTTTGACATATATTCAGCTATAATATATTATCATAGTAGTTGATGGGAGGCGATGGTTTTATGAAGCTCATTATTGCGATTGTCCAAGACGAAGACTCTAGCCGCCTGGTTAGCAGTTTGATGAACGAGGGTTACAGTGTAACCAAATTAGCGACCACCGGTGGCTTTTTGCGATCGGGCAACACCACGCTGATGATCGGTGTAGATGAAGACAAACTTGATGGAGCCATACACGTTATTGAAAAAATGTGCAAGAGCCGCAAACAGATTGCCACTTCACCTTCGCCTGTTGCCGGAACCACTGGCGTTTACGTGCCCTATCCCATTGAAGTTATGGTCGGTGGGGCTACGGTTTTTGTGCTGAACGTTGAGCAGTTTGTCAAAATGTAGCTGACGGTCGGCGCAGTTGTTAAGGAGAAACCCAGTGAATTACTCAGACATTTATGGACAGCCCGAGTTGGTCGCTAGCCTACAAGCAAATATGCAGACCGGCCGGGCTGTCCATGCATATCTGTTCATAGGTCCGTACGGCACGGGCAAGAAGAGTTTATCCTTTATCTGTGCCCGGGCGCTTCTGTGCAGTGGGCAGAACAAACCTTGTGATGTGTGCCCGCAATGCAAACGCGTTTTGAACGGCACACATCCCGATTTTTTGTTCATCGAACCTGAAAAATCCATCGGGGTGGACGAAATACGCGAACTGATTCAAAAGATAAGTACAAAGGCTTACGAGGGCGGACGCCGCGTGGTGATTATTGACCGTGCGGACAAGATGACGCCGCAGGCTCAAAATGCACTTTTGAAAACGTTGGAAACGCCACCCGAGCATGTGGTATTTTTTTTGCTCAGTTCTAACCATTCCCGGTTGCTACCTACGATTCTATCCCGGTGTAGCGTTGTGCGTTTGGAGCTTTTAAGCCGGGATGTGTTGGTTCAGGCGCTGGCCGGCAAAGGAATTACGGGTGAACGAGCTCAGCTTTTGGCTCGGTTGTCTGGCGGTAGCTTGGGCAAAGCGCTGGATATGAACGAGGACGAAGAATTTTGGAAGTTGCGTAGCAGAGTTTATGAAACGCTAGAGGCTTTGCGTACCCCGGCAGATGTTGCTGCGTGTGCACTAAAGTTAAGAGACGAAAAAGAAAACTCTGAATTGGTGCTGAACATCATAGAAGACTGGGCGCGTGATTTGTTGCTCGCACAGAATTCGGACACCTTAGATATTTCACCGCATCTGAGCGGGCAATCTACAGACATCTTATTTCCAATGGAGGATAATCAACAGCTTTCGGCAGAGAACATATTGCCTTGCGTGTTTGAGGCGCGCCGCAGGCTAAGCAGCAATGTGGCATGGCAGTCTGTTCTGGAAGTGTTGTTTTTAGATATATTAGGAGGATAGACATGGCAACGGTTATAGGCGTTCGCTTCAAGAAAGCGAGTAAATTATATTATTTTGATCCAACCGATGTATGGCCCCAGCCTTCCGATTTTGTGGTGGTGGAAACCACCCGAGGTGTGGAGCTGGGTGAAGTGGTAACGGGCGCTCGCGAGGTGCCAGATGACCAAATTATTGCACCGCTAAAAAAAGTGATGCGGATTGCATCTTCCGAAGATGTGGAACGGTGCGAACAAAATATAGAAAAAGAAAAAGAAGCTTTTAAGGTTTGTCAGGAAAAGATTCTCAAACACAAGTTGAGTATGAAGTTGGTGGATGCTGAATTTACATTCGACAACAGCAAGCTGATCTTCTATTTCACGGCCAACGGGCGCGTGGACTTTCGTGAACTGGTGCGCGATCTGGCATCTGTTTTTAAAGTGCGCATTGAATTGCGCCAGATTGGCGTGCGGGATGAAGCGAAGATGATTGGCGGTTTGGGTGCGTGTGGACGCTCTATTTGCTGTGGGACTTTTTTAAGGGACTTTCAGCCGGTGTCTATCAAGATGGCCAAGGAACAAAACCTGTCTTTGAATCCCACAAAAATCTCAGGGCAGTGTGGAAGGCTTATGTGTTGCCTAAAATATGAACACGATAACTACCAAACGGTGTTAAAGCAGTTGCCTAAGCCTGGTAAAGCCATAGCAACGCCCGATGGCGAAGGAACGCTCACTGAAATTAGTGTTACACGGGAAAAGGTAAAGGTGCGATTGCGCTTGAACGACGATACTTATGAAATACGGGAATACAACCTGGATGAGGTTTCCAAAGTGGGGGGCCGACCCAGACCTTCAAAGGAAGAAAAGGAAGCGGAGCAAGCGTTTGATCCCGAGTTGCAGGCCGGTGGCGAAGAGTGGAGCGGTGAGCAAGAACGAGAGCCGCTCGAAGAGTTGTCGCAGAACAAGCAGCATAGAAATAATCGATGCGGGGAAACCAAAATTAAGAACCGACGGAACAAACCGAGCAAAATAGAAGAACCTGCAGGAGGCGATAAGGTAGAAGCCGAATTGGACGATGGGAAGGGTTGCGCATTTGAGTCCGATGTCGAAGATAAATCCTATGTGGAAGCGGTTGAGGTTTTTTCGACCAATGAAGAAGAGGTTTTTGAAGAGACTGCGCGACTGGTTAGCGCAGATGCATTGTTTTTCGATGAAGATGATCCTACTGAGTAAAAGTGTAGTATCCGGTAAAAAACGTTGCACCTTTCCCTACTCGGTGCTATAATAACAATCGTAGATTGGCTTTTGCCCACGTCTACAAATATTTAGAGGGGGTGTTACTATATGGCATATGTTATTAGTGACGAATGCATCAGCTGCGGCGCTTGCGAAAGTGAATGCCCGGTAGAAGCAATTTCTGAGGGAGACGGGATTTACGTTATTGACGCAGATCTTTGCACTTCCTGTGGTGCCTGTGCTGACGTTTGTCCGGTAGATGCACCGGCTGAGGCTTAAAGTTAAAATACAGCGGTTGAGTAGGCTGAACTCGACCGCTGTATTTTTATGGATTCATATATTTTTTGTGGAGGCTTGAGTTTGGGTTACGAATTAAAAGCGCGAATGGCGCTGCAGAAGCACGGTTTTAAGTTTTCAAACAAGTTGGGTCAAAACTTTTTGCTGAGCGAAGACTTGCTAAAAAAAATGGTGGATTGTGCAGAGGTGGAAGCTGGAGATTGTGTCCTGGAAATTGGACCGGGAGCAGGCACGATGACGGCGGAGATGGAAAGCCGCGGGGTGAAAGTGCTTGCGCTGGAGATCGATGAAACGCTAAAACCTGTTTTAAGTGAAGTTTTGGCCGATCATCCGGATGCGGCGGTTTGCTATTGTGACGCGCTCAACTGCGACATTAACCGGCTATTGGAAAAGTATTTTCCGCGACGAAAGGTTAAGGTGGTGGCCAATCTTCCATATTATATCACCACCGAACTTGTGTTGAAGTTGGTGCGCAATCCCGCTCCCTTTGCCGAGATTGTGTTGATGGTGCAAAAGGAAGCAGCGCAGCGCATCCAAGCGGAGCCCGGCACAAAGTCGTACGGCGTTTTGTCTGCAAATGTTCGTTATTGGGGAAATGTTAAGCCCCTTATGCAACTACCGCCGGAAGTTTTTACGCCCAGGCCCCATGTGCACAGCAGCTTAATAAAGATTATGCCTCACGAACATAAACTATTAAACGGTGCGGAAGAAGGCATTCTCTATCGGTTGATAGACGCCTGTTTTGCCATGCGGCGAAAAACTTTGGTCAACAATCTGTGTGCATCCTTTGCTATGACAAGGGAAGAAGCGGTGGAATTGTTGCGCACGGAAGGTCTGTCTGAAAAAATACGCGGGGAAGCTTTAACCAATGTGCAAATCATATCGTTAAGCAAACAAATTGCGCTCTGTAAAAAATAAATGATTCTTTTTTCTCAACCGAAAGGAGAACAGGACTTAAGTGTCGTATAGATATAATATGGAGTAAGTTGTTGTTGTTTTATTCGGCAATTCACTAACTAATAAAAAATGGAGGAGTATCACATGAGCCAATTATCGCTTGACTACCTTGGAATCATCAA
Source organism: uncultured Oscillospiraceae bacterium (assembly GCA_964346145.1). Lineage (GTDB taxonomy): Bacteria > Bacillota > Clostridia > Christensenellales > Aristaeellaceae > CAYFTL01. The sequence goes on from CAYFTL010000050.1 coordinate 10,035, forward strand.
TCCCACCGAAGTGCATCGTAATTTGACACCCGCCGAGCTGACTGAACGCGCTGTTGCGCGCGGTGAAGGCATTCTAAACGACACGGGCGCACTGTGCGTTTATACTGGAAAATATACAGGACGTTCCCCTCAGGATCGTTTTGTGGTGGACGAGCCGTTGATTCACGATGACATCGACTGGGGTTCGGTCAATGTACCGATTTCCGTAGAAAAATTTGAGGCGATTTATAAGCGCATGACTGCTTATCTGCAAAATCGTGAAATTTTTGTGTTTGACGGCTTTGCCGGCGCGGACGAAGCTTATCGCTTGAACGTGCGCGTTGTAAACGAATTTGCAAGCCAGAACTTGTTTATTCATCAGCTGTTGATCCGTCCTTCCGCGGAGGCACTGGAGAATTTCGAGCCTGGCTTTACCATAATTTGTGCCCCCGGTTTTAAATGCATCCCTGAAGTGGATGGCGTGCATAGCGAAGCGGCAATCATCGTTTCTTTTGAAAAGAAATGCGTGATTATTGCAGGCAGCCAGTACGCCGGCGAAATGAAGAAATCCGTGTTCTCGGTCATGAACTATCTGATGCCCGAGCAGGATGTATTCCCGATGCACTGCTCAGCCAATGTAGGCAAAGACGGTGACTGCGCGCTGTTTTTTGGCCTGTCGGGCACCGGCAAAACCACCTTGTCTGCCGACCCCAACCGTTTCCTGATCGGCGACGACGAGCATGGCTGGTCTGCCAATGGTATTTTCAACTTTGAGGGCGGCTGCTATGCCAAGTGCATCAACCTATCCAAAGAGCACGAACCCGAAATTTGGGAAGCCATTAAATTCGGTGCATTGGTTGAAAACGTGGTGGTGAATCCCGAAACCCGCGTATGCGACTATGACGACGATTCCATAACCGAAAATACCCGTGTGGGCTATCCGGTGGATTACATTCCCAACGCCAAATTGCCGAGCACCGCTGGCCATCCGAAGACCGTTATATTCCTGACGGCTGATGCCTTTGGCGTAATGCCCCCGATTGCCAAGCTGAGCAAAGAAGCTGCTATGTATCACTTCGTTTCGGGCTATACCGCGCGCTTAGCCGGAACCGAACGCGGCGTAACCGAACCCCAGGCGACATTCTCCACCTGTTTTGGCGGCCCCTTCCTGCCCCGTCCTGCCAGCATCTATGCTGAAATGTTGGGCAAGCGTATCGACGAGTATGGCGCCAACGTGTACCTGGTAAACACCGGTTGGACCGGTGGCCCGGCTAGCGGAGAAGGTACCCGCATGAAGCTTCCCTATACCCGCGCAATGGTCACGGCAGCTTTGAACGGAGACCTGGAATCAGTAGAATTTGAGCGCGATCCCGTGTTCAACGTGGACGTGCCTAAATCTTGCCCCGGCGTACCCTCCGAGCTGCTCAGCCCCCGCAACGCTTGGAAAGACAAAGATGCTTACGACACAATGGCCAACGACCTGGCAGCCCGCTTCGAAAAGAACTTTGCCAAATACGAAGGCATGGATCAATCTGTGATTGATGCCGGCCCGAAAGCCAAATAAGGTTCTTTAAATTTTAACCGCTCCCTTATGGAGCGGTTTTTTCA
>CAYFTL010000051.1:0-1547 GCA_964346145.1 uncultured Oscillospiraceae bacterium
TGTCGCCCTTATAACTGCCCCAGACCTTCTTGCCAAAGCGGCCGCCACAATCCGCAGTGTGCTACCATGCAATCCAACAGTGTTTTGTGTGCGGCAGAAAATTGAACTTTTTTCTTGTTTCATAGTGTGCTACAATATAGCTGTCTTTAAATATGCAAGAAAGCTACAAAGTGTTTTGTTAATTTGGAATAGAAGAGGAGTGTTTGGATTTGAAGATTGCAGTAAGTTCTTACAGTTTTGCTCAAGCTATACGATCCGGCAAAATGGCTTTAATGGATGTGATTCCCAAGGCCAAAGAAATGGGTTTTGACGCTGTTGAGATTGTGCGCGGTCCAGAGACCGATCAAGAGATGAAGGAGTTGGCCTCTAAGTTGGCCGAACAATCCAAGGAATATGAAATTCCCATTGTTGCATACTTAGTGGGTGCCGATTTTGTAAAAAATGGATTGGAAGAAGAAGTATCTCGCTTGAAGACCGAAGCCGAAATTGCAGCGCTGATGGGGACCAATCGCATGCGCCACGACACCACGAGCGGGTTGGATGCCGACAGCAATCCCGTAGAAAGCTTTGAGGCTGTTTTGCCGATGCTTGTCGAGGGATGCAGGCGGGTCGCTGAGTATGCAGCAGGTTTGGGTGTGCATACTATGTCTGAAAATCATGGCTTCTTTGTTCAAGAAAGCGCGCGAGTAAAAAAACTGGTGGATATGGTTGCGCACAAAAATTATGGGTGGCTGGTTGATATCGGCAACTTCCTGTGTGCGGATGAAGATCCGCTACATGCGGTGAACGTGGGGGCAGATTATGCGGTGCACGCCCATGTAAAAGATTTTCACTTTCTGCCGGCTGATCAGCCAAAGCCGGATGGATGGTTTAGCACCCGAGGCGGTAATCATTTGTGCGGTGCCATCGTAGGGGAGGGGATTGTTCCGGTAAAAGAGTGTTTAGAACGTCTCAAGCGTGCAGGTTACGACGGATATGTGAGTGTTGAGTTTGAAGGGCCTGAGGGTTGCATAGAAGCTTTGGGCAAAGGCCTGCGCAATTTGAAACAATTCTTGGCTGAAATTTAGTTTTCTACAACTACTATGTATATTTAAAAATTCGTTTGTAAAAAATAAGTGATATTCTGATTGTTTAGCTCAAATGTAGTTGCATATTATACCGTAAAGACGTATAATTATTCTAAACTCTTATTCAAACAAGAAAGTGGACACCGAACATAAGGAGGAGATCAATCGTGAAACAACTTAAGAAGTCCATTTCTCTGCTGGTTGTTCTGATGATGATGGTCGTTACGCTAGGAGCATGCTCCAATCAAGCTCCTGCGCCCACGACAGCACCGACTGTAGCGCCCGCCGAGGAAGCTGCGGAAGAGACTGAAGCACCTGTAGAGACCGAGGAAGCTGCGGAAGAAACCGAAGCACCTGTAGAGACCGAGGAAGCTGCGGAAGAGACTGAAGCACCTGTAGAGACCGAGGAAGCTGCGGAAGAAACCGAAGCACCTGTAGAGACCGAGGAAGCTGCGGAAGAGACTGAAGCACCTGTAGAGA
>CAYFTL010000051.1:1647-10584 GCA_964346145.1 uncultured Oscillospiraceae bacterium
AGGAAGCTGCGGAAGAGACTGAAGCACCTGTAGAGACCGAGGAAGCTGCGGAAGAGACTGAAGCACCTGAGGAAGTGTCAGACACCACCGAAGCACCCGAAACTACCGAAGCAACCGGTGACATTGCTGTGACCGATGTACCGGAAACCACGATAAAAGATAAGCTTATCGTAGGCACCAACGCCGAATTTGCGCCCTTTGAGTTCATAGGAGACGACGGTTCGGTGCAAGGAATTGATGCGGAAATTGCTGCCGAAATTGCGAAAGACCTTGGTGTTGAACTGGAAATTTCCAATATGAGCTTCGATGCTTTACTGCCGGCTCTGTCCAGCGGAAAGGTAGATATCGTAATCGCCGGCATGACGGTTAACGAGGAGAGAAAGCAAACGACCACCTTCTCGGATCCTTACTTCAATGCAACCCAAGTTGTTATCGTGGCAAAAGAAAATCCCGCGGTAACCAGCCTGGAAGATTTGGCTGGCAAGAAGATCGGCGTTCAGTTGGGAACCACCGGCGATTTGTATACCGACGAACTGAAAGACGTTGAGGTATCCCGCTACAACAAGGGACTGGATGCGGTCATGGACTTGGCTTCTGGCAGGTTGGATTGTGTCATCATTGACTTGTTGCCCGCATCTTCTTTTGTCAACAGTGTTGAAGGCGTAATGATTCTGGAATTGGAAGAGGACATGACCAAAGAAGAGTACGCAATTGCTGTCAAGGCCGATGACCCTGCTCTGTTGGATGCGATTAATGCGACCATCAAACGGCTTAAAGATGAAGGAACGATGGATGCTATCGTAGCCAAGTATGCTGATCTGGCTGCGGCAGAAGCCGATGGAGACACCGAAGCGACTGAAGAAACACCGGCAACCGAAGAAGAGCCGGCAGTTTCAGAAGAACCAGCGGCTGAGGAGACTCCTGTAGAAACCGCTGCAATAGAAGAAAAAGCCGAATAACGGCGAAGTTCGGAAGGCAATGCTTTACCGCCGCCCGTGGCCACGGGCGGCGGTTCGTTTAAAAAGTAATATGCCGGGAGGAGATAATAGGTGGATATGGTAACTGCCTGGTTTCAATCCATATGGGAGCAGATCGATTTTAACTTAATTCAAGGCGATCGCTATATGATGCTGGTCAAAGGCCTTTGGGTAACGGTGCAAATGGCTTTTGCAGCAGCACTGATCGGTACGATTTTGGGCGTTGTAATCGCGCTTATGCGCTTATCCAAGGCTCGTATCGGAAAGTGGTACTTTTTGCGCAGCATTGCAAAATGGTATGTGGACATCATACGCGGCACACCGGTCATGGTGCAACTTATGATTATGTACTTCGTGGTGCTGGCTACCTATAAGGGTCCGGAAATTATCATAGGCGTGCTCACGTTCGGCATGAACAGTGCGGCCTACGTTTCTGAAATGGTGCGCGGCGGCATCGCCTCGGTGGACAAGGGGCAAACCGAAGCGGGACGCTCATTGGGCCTGAACTCGGGCTCGACCATGCTGCTCATCGTGATGCCTCAGGCGATCAAGAATATTCTGCCGTCTTTGTTCAACGAGTTTATCATGCTCATTAAAGAAACCTCCATAGTTGGCTATGTAGGTATGATGGACCTGACCAAAGCGGGCGACTTTATAAGGAGCAGAACCTTTTCGGCTTTCTTTCCGCTGATCGTGGTCGCACTAATATATTTTGTGATTGTAACGCTTTTGACGCGCTTTTTTGAGCGGATTGAAAGGAGGATGCGCAAGAGTGATCAAAACTAAAAATTTGACTAAGGATTTTGAGGATTTGCACGTATTGCGTGGAATCGATCAACACATTCAAAAAGGCGAAAAAGTTGTGGTCATCGGTCCTTCGGGAAGTGGGAAGTCTACCTTTTTACGCTGTTTAAACTTGTTGGAAACACCGACTGCAGGCAGCATAGAGTTTGACGGGATTACCATCACCGACCCCAAATGCGACATCAACATGGTGCGTCGAAAAATGGGGATGGTGTTTCAGCAGTTCAATTTATTTCCCCATAAGACGGTGCTACAAAATATTACACTGGCACCGATACACCTAAAAACCTTAACAAAGGCCGAAGCCAAGGATAAGGCCATGTCTTTGCTGGAACGGGTGGGACTTGTAGATAAGGCAGATGCATATCCGGCCCAGTTATCTGGCGGTCAAAAACAGCGCATTGCCATTGTCCGTGCGCTGGCGATGGATCCTGAAGTGATGCTTTTTGATGAACCGACTTCGGCCTTAGATCCGGAGATGGTAGGTGAAGTGTTGGATGTTATGAAGCAGCTGGCCGAAGCCGGAATGACTATGGTAGTGGTTACACACGAAATGGGCTTTGCTCGGGAAGTTGGTGACCGGGTGCTGTTCATGGATGAAGGAGTCGTTATGGAAGAGGGAACGCCCAATCAGATTTTTCTGAGCCCACAAAATCAACGCACCCAAGATTTCTTAGGGAAACTGTTATAAACAAACTCGAGTCTGAACGATGAGCTGGGCTATGCCACAGCAGGGTTCAGGCTTTTGTTTGATTTGGAATTGTTGCAATTTTGACAAATGTATTTATAATGGTGTTAATCATCGCAACTCGAAGCAAAAGATTAAGGGAGGGCCCCTAAATGGCGGATAAAGAATTGATAGAAACCGTGGTAAGCACCCAACGAATTTATTCGGGGAAGATCCTGGATTTGGAACGCTGGCGGGTTCGCTTGCCCAACGGAAACGATACGGACAGGGAGATCGTTTTGCACAAAGGTGCGGCTGCTATCGTCGCACTAGACGAAGCTGGACAAGTTGTGTTGGTCCGTCAGCACCGGCCTGCTGTAAACAAATGCACCTGGGAAATCCCGGCGGGCAAGCTGGATACGGCCCAGGAAGATGTGTTGGATGCTGCGCGGCGGGAATTGCGCGAAGAGACCGGAATCGTTGCAGAAAACTGGGAGCTGCTTTCGAAAATTGATACGACTCCAGGTTTTTGTAGCGAATCCATAGGAATTTATCTTGCATTGGGGTTGACTCAAGCAGAGATTGACCTGGATGACGATGAGTTTGTTGAAGTAAAGAAATTCCCTTTGTCTTTGGCGATTGAAATGACAACCGATGGCCGGATCACCGACGCAAAAACCATATGCGGTTTGTTGCTGGCCAACCTGAAGATGGAGAAAGCTTCCCAAAAAATGTAGGTTGCAAGTTGAAACAAACCGTGTTCTGTTTTTCTTTTATTGAAATTATAGGTGCTTTGATTTTGTTTGGACATATGCGCTTAGGCAAGTCGCGCCTTGCGTGGTCGCTATGGAGATGTTGAATGGGCATGATTCAATCTGAGATTTTTTTCACCCAATTGCCACAACTTGAGACCGATAGGCTTATTTTGCGCAAGCTGAGCATGAAGGATGCGCAAGATATGTTTAACTACTCTCAGGATGAAGAGGTGGCTCGCCATGTGTTATGGGAAGCCTATCGCTCCATAGGCGATGCAAAGGCATACATACGTTACAGCTTGCGGCGGGCTCGCCTGGGGGAACCCAACAGTTGGGGAATTTACCACAAGGCCGATCAGAAACTGGTGGGTACTATCGGGTTTATGTGGTGGAATACCGAACACGATTCGGCAGAGGTGGGTTATTCGCTGGCGCGCGCCTACTGGAATCAAGGATTGATGACTGAAGCGCTGGCCGAAGTTATCAAATATTCGTTCACGGTTTTGGACATCCACAGGATAGAGGCGCAACATGAGTCTGCTAACCCTGCATCGGGCGCGGTAATGCGCAAGGTGGGCATGCTGTGGGAAGGCACCCTGCGCGGGCGCCTTCGCAACAAAGGCAGATATGTGGATGTCGAACTTTATTCGATTTTGCGCAGCGACTTTTTGAAGAATCATCTTATGGATTGATAAACAGGCTGTTGGCGCGCTTTGCTGCAACCAAAAAGCGGCGGGAAGCGTCTATGATCATGTTGTTTTGTATTATTTTCTTAAACTTATTTGGTACATGGTTTTCTTTATTGGGTAAAATGTATTATAATGTTCTAAACAGGGGGTGGTAGACAGTGTTGAGTAATATATGGAACGATATTAGTACGGTATTTATCAACCTGTTTACCAAGCCCGATTTGCGTGATTTTTTTGATATATTGATCGTCACTTTTGTGGTTTACCAAGCTTTTAAACTGGTACGCCAAACGCGCGCCAATTCACTGCTCAAGGGTTTGGCAGTTGTTTTTTTGAGCACATGGATTAGCGAAAAATTGCAACTGAGCGCGGTCAATTGGATGCTTCACCAGGCGATTAACGCCGGTGCAATATTGTTGGTGGTTCTTTTCCAGCCAGAGCTGAGGCGGGCGTTGGAGAAGATTGGCCGGTCGAATTTTTGGCGCAATATTGTTCCGGGTAGCCGCCAGGAGGTCACTGAGGAAAGCATAACTCAAGAACTGGCCCAAGCTTTGATCAATATGTCACGAAAAAAAATCGGCGCATTGATTGTCATTGAAGGGCGCACTGGTCTGCAGGATATTATCGATAGCGGTACCATTGTAGATGCGGTGATTTCTGCTCCGCTGATTGAAAACATATTTGAACCCAATACGCCGTTGCACGATGGGGCGATGATCATCTCCGGGCCCCGGATTATTGCGGCGGCTTGCCTGTTGCAACTGTCGGAGGATCATGGCATTAGCCGTGAGCTGGGCACGCGTCATCGGGCTGCATTAGGCATGTCTGAAACGACCGATGCGGTTGTTTTTATCGTGTCGGAAGAAACCGGCATAATTTCTGTGGCCAAGGAAGGCAAGCTGACAAGGCATTTGGATCGGGAGGCTATCATCAACAACTTAAATGATTTGTACGACACGCGATCCACAATTTCTAAGATCCCTGTGTTATTCGGGCGCAAAGGGGGATCGAGCAAATGAATACAAACAATCAAACGTCGCAGGAAAAGCGCGAAAGCAAGCTGCAAAAAAATAAAAGCAATATTATCGTGCGCATAATTCGCTCGGTTTGGCGAGCGCTGTCCAACAATTTAGGCTACAAATTGTTATCACTTTTGTGTGCGCTGATGTTGTGGAGCTACGTGGTCTCTACCGATATGACGATTACCCGCGACCGCACGGTATCCAATGTAAGCATTTCCACAACCGGGCAAACGGTGTTGCGAGACAACACTTTGGCACTGCTCACCAACACAAAAGAGCTGGATCCAGTGGAGGTGCGTGTAGAGGTGCCCCAGGCAAATTACTCACGGGTATCCAGCGATAATGTGCGCGTTGAATTAGATGTTTCGGCGATACGCAGCACAGGCGAATATGAAGTTGCCCTAAAAGGCGTTTCGGCCTACGGAAAAGTGGTGGATATAGAGCCTGAAAAAGTCACTCTGGTGGTGGAAGAGTGGGTTGAAAGGATGGTTCCTGTCAACTGTGTGACGCCGAAGGAAGAAGGCAAGTGGTACAAAGTTTCCCAACGCAATCCTTCTCACATCACTATTTCCGGTTCCGAGTCGCTGGTTGAAAAGGTGTCCTCGGCTCAAGTGACGATCAAGGCCAGCGAAGATATGGAAGACTACAGCTGGGACCGGGCGGAACAATATGTACTGCTGGATGCCAACGGAAAAAAGGCTGAGAGCGATCAGTTAAACAAGTCCACGAACTCTGTTTCGGTAAAGGTGGAGGTTTTCCCAACAAAAACCTTACATATTGCCACGGATATAGAAAAGGCGGTAGAAGGTGCACCTGAAAAGGGCTATAAAGTGCAATCGGTTTCTATTGAACCCGAGTCGGTTGAAGTGGCGGCCAAGCAAAACCTGCTGGACAGCATGAGCGAAATGCTGATTTCTCCGATCAATATCAATGGCGCTACTTCCACAGTCACAGGTCAGGCTTCTATAAAGCGCTGGAAGGACGTCGAATACATCAGCAACGCTCAAGTAAACGTCACGGTCCGAATCGTCGAAGAGGATTTGGTCAAGCGTTTTGAAAAAGTAAAAATCAACATCAAAAATGCTCCGCAAGAAGATTCGATTCGTTTATCCAGCTCCAAGGTGCATGTTAAGGTGGACGGCCCTTATTCGGTTGTGAATCAATTGGAAAAGGACGATATCATTGCAGAAATTGACGTGCACAATCTACAGGCGGGTGAACACAAGATTCCTGTTAAAGCATATGTGGACAACCATCCGGAATTAAAGCTGGAATGCGATCCGGCGTACATTACAGTTACCATAGATGAAGCGTCAAAATAAGCTGGCTTTGTGCAGGGTAGAAAGAGGGAAGCGTATTGGAACAAACATATATGGATACTTTTTTGCAGAATGTGCTTAATTGGCTACAAAACGCGGCCAATAAGCTCCTGGATGTTTTCCAATCCGGATCACAGGGGACGGGGGGAGCGCTGGCCTGGTTTTCAAAAAACTGGCTGGGTCTTTTGGTTGTGCTGATCGTCGCGGGTGTCGTGATTGATTGGCTCGTTTGGATGATTCGTTGGCGTCCGTATAGACTGTGGTTTGGTGGAGCAAAGCGCAAAGATGTTTTGCCTGATGACGATATATATATGGACGATCATGATGGACCGGTGCAAAAGCTCCGTTCCAAGTCCTCTCGTAAAAAAACTCCTATTCGGGCTACGGTTATCGAGAATGATGACGATGATTTCTGGGAAGATGACGATCCTTTCATCGAAGATATTTCTGTAGCTGGCGAAGCCGACTTTGAAGAAGACTTGTTTGAACTGCCCGATTATGAAGATAATTGGCTGCCGGAGTCGGTTGTTACCGCAGAAGAAGATGAAAGCGGTTGGGAAGATTTTTCGTCGGTCATAGCGGTGGGCGACGATATTATCGGTGGGGAAATCGAAACGGCTGTGGAGCAGCCCGTCGATCAATCCGTGTTCATGCGCCCGGAGACTTCCCAAGTCGGTTCCGTGTCGAAGGAAAATGCCTTAACAGGGGATAAGCCTGTGCTTTCGAGCTGGCGTACCGGATACACCGAGAAGGTTCCTGTTGTGGAAGATGGATCCGACGACGACGCAGGATATGAAGAAGAATAGTTAGCAGGCGTTTGCAGTCGTTGCTGCACATGGAACAGAAGGCTCGGCTTGCCGATAGCCTTCTGTTATGTTTTATGTTAGGAGAAATATTTTGTATGTTGGGAAATAATAAGCGTATTAAGATTGTCGTGGGGCACTACGGAAGCGGTAAGACCGAGATTGCGCTGAATATGGCGTTGAAGGCCCGGACTGAAGGCAGACACACCACCTTAATAGATTTGGATATTGTCAATCCGTTTTTCAGAAGTGCCGAACAGGCCGAGTTTTTGAAAGAGAACGGAATTCAGTTGTTGGCACCCAATTTCGCCAATACCGCGGTGGACATTCCCTCACTCCCTGCCGAAATCACTTCGGTTTTTGAGGACCAACAAATCTGCGCGATTTTTGACGTGGGTGGAGATGACGCGGGTGCCATAGCCCTAGGCCAATATAGAATGCAGTTTGAAAAGTGTGGATACGAAATGCTGTACGTCGTCAACCCTTTTCGCCCCAGATCTTCAACCGTGGAGAGGATATTGGATATGTTGGGACGCATCGCGGGCAGTTCCAGGCTTCAACCGTCTGTGCTGATGAACAATTCAAATTTAGGTGGGCATACGAGCGCGGATATTTTGTTGGAAGGGCAGAAAATTTTGGATGAAGTTTCCGCCCAAAGCGGGTTGCCTGTGCGTGCGATCTGCGGAGAAAAGTTCATCCTGGATCAGCTGCCCGATATAGGTGTGGATAAGTTTGAAATCAAGCGGCTGTTAAAGCCTGATTGGATGGAATACTAATCGCGGATGGGAGTGAAGAATTTGGCGAGCTTTTTGACAACCTGGGTGCCTTTGTTGTGCACGGCAACAATGATGGTGCTGTTGTTGGTGTTGTTAATACGCTACTTTGCGGCTCCCTTTTATCCCCAATTGACCTTTGTGCAACTCGTTAAACGTTGGCGGGGCCAACCGGTAGGTGCGATTGGTCAAGATACCGGTTCCGATGCGTCTCGCAGCCTAAAAAGGATGCTGAGGAAAAAATGGTTTGGATGGCGCAGCGTGGTAAAACTATTGGGATGGATTTCCCTGATGTGGCTCTTGTCTAGGTTGTTGATATTGGCGACGGCTTTCGCCGGCGCCTGGCTCACTGGGCAATTGGACGTTTTCTTGGATCATTTTGCATCGCGCTGGGTGCAGTGGGATGCCAATCACTATTTAGGCCTGGCCGAAAATTGGTATGTAAATGAAGGCGATCCCCGCTACCACATCGTGTTTTATCCGCTTTATCCGTTGATTGTGCGCTCCTTGCGTTGGCTGTTTGCCGGAAACACGTTGCTTACGGCTGTGGTCGTATCCAACTTGGCCTTCATAGCCTCGGCGTTGCTTATCTATTTTATTGTGTTGGACGCTCAAGGAATTCCGGCGGCACGGCGCAGCGTCCGCTACTTGATGTTTTGTCCGCTTTCATTGTTTTTTTCCATTCCCTATAGCGAATCGGTCTTTCTGCTGACCTGCGTTTTGGCCGTATTTCTGGCACGCAAAAAATATTTTGGCTTTGCCGTAGGGGTGGGAGCGTTGGCGGCGGCATCTCGTTCGCTAGGCGTGCTTATAGCGGCGCCTGTTTATTTGGAAATGCTCAAGCATGTGCGCAGCCTGAAGCTTTGGCCTCAGCGCAAAGGCCGCTGCACGCTACGCATTGCAATCTATACCCTGATGACTTGTCTGATTTTGCTGGGATTGGTATACTACATCATGCTCAACTGGAAGGTAACCGGGGAGCCGTTTAAGTTTTTGGAGTACCAAAGGGATCACTGGAGCCAAGAGTTTGGTAGCATGGCAAACACTTTGCGCTACACGATACGAAACGCGGTCGAGTATCACAGCTGGGAATATCGGGTGGCGACTTGGATTCCTCAAGCGGTTTTG
>CAYFTL010000052.1:0-10315 GCA_964346145.1 uncultured Oscillospiraceae bacterium
GTATCTGTTTCTGAGAATGCCGTGTTGTTATATAGTATATTTTAACCATGAACGTTTTCGTCTATTGGTTTGTAACGCATAATTAGCTTATCATGAATTTAATATTTCGAATGTGGAAGGGGGTGCAAATTTGCCCTTTGAAGCGGAAACATGAGTAGGCTGAACCAAAAATTGGTCGCTTCATAGGGGTGTTCAGAATGAACGATATGATTCATTTTGAATTACAAAATCGTAAGTCCGGCATTTTCAGTGGCAAACATGCTCTATTTCTTCCTTTTAATCCCCGCTTTTGCGTCATGTATCTCCTTAATATGCAAAAATGAAGTACCCAGATATTGTATCAATATCTGGGTACTAAGGTGGCGGAGAAGGAGGGATTTGAACCCTCGCGCCAGTTGCCCAGCCTACTCCCTTAGCAGGGGAGCCCCTTCGGCCTCTTGGGTACTTCTCCATGCCTATTAAATTGTAACCAGTATTGCAAAATGGCGGAGAGAGAGGGATTCGAACCCCCGGTGCCGTAAAGCATCACTAGTTTTCAAGACTAGCTCCTTAAACCCCTCGGACATCTCTCCAGATGCCGATCACGCAATACTTTTTCATTATAACTGTTTTTTCTATATCGGTCAATCGGAGACTGCGTCGATTAACATGAAATTAAAACATGATCAAAAACATACATAATGGCCGCCTTGTTTGCGCAAAGCGGCCATAGTTAAGTTTGGTTCGGTATTCTTATTGACGATGTGCCGCAAAGCACTCGCTGCAATAAACTGGACGGCCATCTTTGGGAACAAAAGGAACGCGGGTGGCTTGGCCACATTCAGCGCACACAGTATCGTGCATTTCGCGCGTACCGCCATTGTTGGCTTTGCGTGCCGAACGGCAATCTTTGCATCGGCCAGGTTCGTTCTGAAATCCTTTTTCTGCGTAGAACTCTTGCTCACCAGCGGTGAATACAAACTCAGCTCCACAATCACGGCATACCAGCGTTTTGTCTTCGTACATTGGAAAATCCCCCTGAAAAAAATAATTGGTTACACCTATTCAGCTGACCTGGTCTTTGCCCCCACACTCGCCGACTGGAGCGTTCGCTCATAAGGTTTTTGCCTTCCCACTACTGGCCCTCTCAGGAATAAACCTGGTCGGTCTTACATCTAAGCCGCACCATGCTCATCAACGCTTTGGTTGAATTACGTGGATCGTTTTGCCTGCGACTGGCATCGATTTTCAACCACAGACCTGACAATGTAACCGCAATCAGTATAACTTACGAAATGCAAAAACACAAGCATTTTTTACATATTTTTTACTCATTTCTTATATATCATATTGGTTTAATGGGATAACTCCCACTGCTGCCGCCACCGTAACCAAACTCACACAAGCAGCACCACCTGCCTTAAGCACATTTGCACATTCATTTGCAGTACTCCCCGTCGTGAGTACATCATCCACCAACATTATGCTCAGACCTTCAGCATTACCTATCAGACTGAAGACGCCTTGCAAATTGTGTTTTCTTTTTGCTGCGCCCAACTTTGCTTGCTGCTTGGTCTTATGGGTGCGTTCTAATACTTCCGCAACGGACCAACCCAGTTCTATTTCCATCGTCCGTGCCAACAATTCAGCCTGGTTAAATCCCCTATCCCGTTGTCGGCTTTTGTGCAGCGGCACAGGGACCAATATGTCCGGTTTCGGCATTTGCTCTTTTTCCACCATCTCACATATTTTCCCGCCCAAAAAAACATCCAATTTATGAACGCGACTGTATTTGAATTGATGAATTAAGCCGCTTATGGGCGAATCATAAGCGTATACAAACCTGGCCATATCCACGTCGTTTTCTTTCCAGCTTTTGCATACGCGGCACCGATGTTCCGAGGACATAGGCGCGCCGCAACGCTCACACCGCTCGCCCATGTAATTGAAAATTTCAACAAGCTGTCTAGTGCATTCACTGCAAAGCCATCCGTACTGCGCTCCATTGGGTGCAGCACAGCCTAAACAATTGGCTTGGGAAGGATATAACAATTCTGCTATCCGCTCAGCAAATTTCACAATATAATTTCCTCCGACAGCTGTTGCATGCGTTCGGACAGCTTGCTGTATCTCTTCGTAATGTGGTTATTGCTCATCATTTGGCTTACGCAAACCTCCCTACCCACCAGCACCACCATACGGCGCGCCCGGGTCACCGCAGTGTAAAACAGATTGCGCGTCATCAGCATCGGCGGTCCGGGCACTGCAGGCATGATGACCACCGGGAATTCGCTGCCTTGGCTCTTGTGAACCGATACGCAGTAGGCCAGCTCCAGCTCGTCCTGCTCAAGATCGCCATAAACTGCCACTCGCCCGTCGTCGAACTCCACGGTCATTTGCCTTTCTTCGACATCAATATGGCTTATAAAACCCATGTCTCCATTGAAAACGCCCTCGCCTCGTTCGGCTTCGCGCTCCCATTCCAGCTGATAATTGTTCCGAATTTGCATGACCTTATCGCCCACTCGGAATACCGTATCGCCCTTAGTACGCTCAGCTACGCGTGAACGTTTGGGATTCAGCGCATTTTGCAACAGTTTGTTTAGCTGCCATACGCCCACATCTCCTTTTTTCATGGGGGCGATCACCTGAATATCCCGCAGCGCATCCACGCCCAAGTAGCCGGGGAGTCGGGTAGCTACCAAAGAAACGATGGTTTCGGCAATTTGTTGAAGATTGTTTTGCCGTTCCATAAAAAAGTCGGTTTCTTTTCCGTTGAGGTACGGCATTTCCCCTTGGTTGATGCGGTGAGCATTGGTTACGATCATGCTCTCCCCAGCCTGCCTAAAGATTTCGGTCAGGCGTACTACCCGCATTTTTCCGCTGTCGATAATATCTTTTAATACGTTTCCTGCTCCTACCGAAGGCAGCTGGTCGGCATCGCCCACCAGCACAAGGCGCGTTCCCGGCCTGACTGCGCGCAGCAAGCTACGCATCAAAAAGACATCCACCATCGACATTTCATCTACAATGATGCTGGCCGCCTGCAGCGGGTTGTCCTCATCCTTTTGAAAACTCTCTTCCCCTCCGCCGTATTCAAGCAGGCGGTGTATGGTCTTGGCGGGACTGCCCGTCGTTTCAGTCATGCGCTTGGCGGCACGTCCTGTAGGCGCCGTTAACAAAACCTCTCCGCTTTCGCTTAATATTTCGATAATACAGTTTATGCTGGTGGTTTTTCCGGTGCCGGGTCCGCCGGTAATCACCGATATGCCCGACTCTACCGCCGCATGCACGCCTTCCCTCTGCTGCGGGCTGAGCTGCACTTCATTGCGGCGCTCGTAGGCATCTATCTTTGCGTCGATATCTTCATTTCCAGCGATATGCACAGCAGAGCGCAGTTCCAACAACCTGCGCGCCACCTCGCCCTCAGCTTCGTAAAGCTGCGGCAAATACATGGCCGTTTCTTCCTCATCGGGAACCGCAATTACTTGCACGCTCCACTGCAGCCACTGCAAATTTTCCTCGATCAAATCTTTATCAACGCTCAACAGCTTGGCCGACTCGTACTCCAACACCTGCCTGGGCAAATACATGTGCCCCATGCTGCCGGCCGCTTCATTTAGCACATATTGAATCCCCGAACGAATCCTGTATTCAGATTCGGGTTCTATGCCCAGCGCATAAGCAATTCTGTCCGCGGTCCGAAAGCCTACGCCGGGCACCTTTTCCACCAGTTCGTAAGGGTTGTTGCGCAGCACCTGCTGAGAGCGGTCGCCAAAAACTTGATAAATTTTCACAGACAAAGCTGGAGAAATACCATAGGTCTGCAAAAACACCATGGTTTGGCGCATTTCGATTTGCTCAGCGAAAGATTCGGCAATCATGGCAGCGCGCTTCGGACCGATACCCTCCACCTCGGTCAGCCGTTCCGGGTGGGATTCCAGCACATCCAGGGTTTCTTTGCCGAAGTGTTGAACCAGTAGTTTTGCGGTGGCAGGCCCAACCCCTCGTATCATGCCGGACGCCAGGTAACGTTCCACCCCTGTTAGCGTGGTAGGCCGGATAGATTCACAGCTCTGCACTTTGATTTGGCGTCCATAGCTAGGATGTTCTACCCACTCGCCGACAATTTGCACCCGTTCACCGACATTGACAAAAGGCATGACGCCCACCGCACTAACGTACTCGCCGTCTGCCTTAATTTCTACCACCGTCCAGGCATTGTCTTCATTTCTGAATATAATATCTTCGATATATCCTTCCAGCTCTACCATGTAAGTCCTCGCTTCTTATCGTTTGTGTTTCTATTATAACGTTTAAATCCATGATCTACAACCGAATACAATAAAATGCAGCCGGTTATTCGGGCATCGTTTTTTATTGCCCTTTGAATGCCGCTGATTTATAATAAAAAGTGCATTTACAACGATTACGAAAGAAGCGCAACAGGCGCTTAGCAGGTACGCTATTGTTAAAACTCATGAATTTGACCAACACCCAAGGGGATTTGGAACGCTTCGCCGGCGAACATGATCTGCGAAACTTCATAGCCGAACACGGACTCAACGGCATAGAAGTCTTGCCCTTTGCCGGCAACGATCTGGGCTTTATCCCCACCGATCTGGTGCCCGGTCTACACCTGTCCTACTTCCCCGCCTGGGTAGATTTTTGGAATGGCGATGAGCAGGCAGCCCTCAAAGAATTTGACGACCAAACCACCATGTGCCAACACTACGGCGGCCAGGACCGTTCGGCCATCATGCACAAGTTTCAATCTCAATTGGATTTGGCGCACGAACTCGGCGTAAAATATGTCGTTTTCCACGTGTCCGACGTTTCGTTGACCGAATCAGTAGACTATAAATTTTTGCACACCGACCGACAGGTGATCGATGCCAGCTGTGCCCTTTTAAATATACTCACCGCACACAAGCCCTATCGGTTCGAAATATTGCTCGAAAACCTTTGGTGGCCCGGGCTGACCATGACCCGACCGGAAATGACAGAGCGCCTTCTATCGGGGATTGATTACGCCCAAGTTGGTATTATGCTGGATGCCGGCCATTTGCTTCATACCAACACCTCCATCCGCACACAGGAACAGGGGATTGAATATATACACCGTTGCTTAGATGAGCACGAGGCTCTGGCCGCGTACATCCGCGGAGTACATTTGCACCAGAGCACCAGCGGTTCCTACGTAGAAAACATGCTCCAAAATCCGCCCTCTTTGCAAGGAAGTTATTTTGAACGCCTGGGGCAAGCCTACGAATTCATCTTAAATATCGATACCCACCGCCCTTTTACCGGCGTGGGCATAGAGCAGCTCATTGAGCGCATTAACCCTAAATATCTGGTGTACGAGTTCATTACCAGCAGTCGCGCTCAACACAGCGCCTTTTTGCATGCGCAGGCTGCCGCACTCGCCGGTCTATAAATAACTCCGAAGCAAATAGGTTTTGTTTAAAACCTATAACTCAAACAAAAATCCCCCAGTAAAGCCGGGGAATTTTTAATATGCTCAATATGCAAAGAATAGCGTCTACAGGATCAACAATAATACTTTTTTAGAACTTTAATGACTTCCCCGATGCGCTCATCAGCTATAAAGTAAGTAACACTTTGAGCCGATTTTTCAGAATTGATGATATCATGTGCCTTCAAGAGAGAAAGGTGCTGGGATATTGCAGACTGGGTAATCTTATTTATCTTTTCTGACAGTGCGCCAACGGTTTGAGGTTCTTCGATTAGGTAGCACAAAATCAACAAACGATATTCGTTTGATAAAGCTTTAAGCAGTTCAGCAAGTTTCTTCGCCTGTGTTTCCATGGTGAGCATCCTTTCCACTTTTTAATTTACAGATTACTTGTGTCATGCTTCCCATCGGACAAAAAGCGCACCAAGTCCTGGGTCTAAAAAAGAACATGGAGATGAGTCCCAGCATCGTAGAAGTTAGCATCACACTAAAAAACCCAAAAGAGTATTGTGCAATCCAAGGTGCAACGATCGACGTATCGGCCCAAGTCCAGGGCAAGCGGAAAGCCCATAGCAATGTTATGGATTCGCTCAACGGTTTTCCGGCAAAAACCTGATACGTGTTAAAAACCATAAACAAAAACATTGTCATAAAAAAAGTCAAGAAGCCATAACGAAACCAGCTGGAATATAGAAATTTCGGAGTGGGTCTATTCCGTGACAATCTAAATTTTCTGCCCAACATATCCAGAAGCTGGCTTCGCCCGCAATAAGTATTGCAATAAGATTTGTTTCCCTTTACAACGGCAATCAATAGCGGCGTAATAAAACATATCATTCCAAGCCACGCGAACAAAATATTGAATATGCCTAAAGCAAAATATAGAATTGTAGCAATCCAAAGATAGTCGTTCCATTTTCTTTTAGCCATTGTAAGCCTCCACAGCCGAAACGGTAATCGCATTTGCCGGACAGACCTTTGAACATTTTCCGCAACCGATACATTTATCACAATCTACTTTAGCAATAATGCCTTTCCAGATAGACAAGGCTCCAAAAAGGCATTCTTTTACACACGCCCCACATGATACACAGGTACCTGATATTGTTGCTTTCTTTTTAGACTTGCTCATACATAACACAGCCCCTTTGTTAGAATATTAGTAATTACTAATATATTGAATTGAACTAAGCTTGTCAAGGAGCAAAAACAAACTTTGAATAAATTAAACTCCAAAAATGGCTACAACACTCGAGAAAAATGAATGTTCAAACTTTCTTTTCTTCAAAACAGAAAGGCCGCACAGAAAAATGTGTGCGGCCTTTCTTAAAATTACATATTTTGTGCCGCTGCTTTCAGCGCATCCACCTTATCTAGTTTTTCCCAGGGCAGGTCTAAGTCGTCCCTGCCAAAATGGCCATAACTGGCCACCTGGGCGTAAATGGGTCTGCGCAAATCGAGGCGCTCAATAATCGCGGCCGGCCGGAAATCAAACTGCGATTCGACCAACTTGGCCAAATCTCCATCGGACAGCTTGCCCGTGCCGTAGCTGTTTACAGTCAGCGATACCGGCTTGGCTACACCGATCGCATACGCTATGCCGATTTCACAACGCTCTACCAATCCAGAGGCTACCAGGTTCTTGGCAGCATGGCGTAGCGCATAAGCCGCCGATCGATCTACCTTGGTCGGATCTTTGCCCGAAAACGCTCCACCGCCGTGGTGTCCATAGCCGCCATACGTATCTACGATGATCTTACGCCCAGTAAGGCCTGAATCCCCTTGAGGCCCGCCCACCACAAAGCGGCCTGTAGGGTTGATCAAGAATCGGGTTTCATCATCTAGCAACTGAACCGGAATAACTTTCTTAATAACTTCATTGATCATATCTTGCTCTATAGTAGAATGTTGCACATCGGGCGCGTGCTGAGTAGAGAGCACCGCCGTGTGCACGCGAACCGGCTTGTCATTTTCGTATTCAACGGTCACTTGGGCCTTTCCATCCGGCCTCAGGTAAGGAAGCAAGCCTTCTTTTCTTACCTGAGCCAACCGGCGGGTTACCCTGTGGGCTAGGGCAATCGCCATAGGCATATATTCGGGCGTCTCGTTACAAGCAAACCCAAACATCATTCCCTGATCTCCGGCACCGATGTCATATTGGCCTTGTCCGCGCCCTTCCAGCGCATCGTCGACGCCCTGAGCAATGTCGGGCGATTGTTCGTCCACCGCCACCATCACCGCACAAGAGTTACCATCAAAACCATATTTGGCACGCTCGTAACCGATTTCTATGACCTTCTGGCGGGCAATTTGGTCGATAGAAATGTAACAGTCCGTAGTAATTTCGCCCATCACCAAAATCATGCCCGTCGTCGTGGCACATTCACAGGCCACCCGGGCCTTGGGGTCTTTTGCCAAAATCGCATCCAAAACGGCATCCGAAATTTGGTCACACACCTTGTCCGGATGTCCTTCGGTAACCGATTCCGAAGTAAACAGTGTTCGCATATCTTTACGCTCCTTTCGCATCTTGCGCACAAAAAAAGCTTGTCCGAAGACAAGCTCGCAGGAAATGCATCGTGCGCCTCATCTTCCAACGCATATAGCGTTGCGGGAATTGGCACCACTGTTGCAAAACGCAACCGGTTGCCGGGTTTCATCGGGCCCGTCCCTCAACCACTCTGGATAAGGCTATCCGTTTAATAATTATAGAATCGAATCGTTTTTGTGTCAAGGGGGAATAATTTGTTATACACCCTTCGGCGCTGCTTTAACCGTTAAGTTCATTTTAAAATATTAGGTCAGCAAACATCGCGCCCGTTATCTTGGCTAAGTCATGCGGTTCAAGTTCCACCTGATATCCGATTTTTCCTGCGCTTACCACAATTTTACCGCGACTTTCGGCCGACAAATGAATGAATGTGGGATATTGCTTTTTCATCCCGACGGGGCTACACCCTCCGCGTACATACCCGGTAAGCTGAGTGATTTTAGATACCGGCAGCATCTGAAGCGATTTTTGTCCGGCTGCCTTGGCCGCCTTTTTTAAATCAAGCTCCGCAGCCACCGGAATCACAAATACAAAGGGCGCTTGGTCTTTATTTTGGGTTATCAACGTTTTAAATACCCGCTCCTGCTCAACACCGATCAAGCCGGCGACAGTTATCCCGTCCAGCGCGCCTTTGGATTTGTACCCATGGACAGTATAAGTCACCCCTTCCGATTCTAAAATACGCATGGAATTCGTTTTTATATTTGACATTGTGCTTTGCTTCCCTTCGCTTAAAACAACCGAATAATGGCGTCACCTTTTTTTGACCTCTATGTGTTATTTCCGTTCTGCCAAGGGCACGTAGGCTTTGGGCTCTGCAACGCTGCGATAAGCCGGACGAATAATCTTGCCCCCTGCCGTAAGCTCTTCTATCCGGTGGGCGCTCCAGCCCGCGATGCGTGAAATTGCGAAAATTGGCGTAAATAACTCCCGGGGCAAATTCAACATATCGTATACAAAACCACTGTAGAAGTCTATGTTGGCCGACACACCCTTGTACATTTTGCGTTTTTGCGCAATCAACTCTGGCGCCAACCGCGCAATGGTGGCATAAAGCTGGTACTCATCCTCAGCTCCTTTGACCGCACTCAGCTCTTGCACAAAGGATTCAAATACTTTGGCTCGCGGATCGCTTAAAGAATATACGGCGTGACCGATTCCGTAAATCAAACCCGATCTGTCGAACGCCTCTTTATTTAGCAATTTGTTTAAATAATCGGCAATCTGTCCCTCGTTCTTCCAATTCGCCACATTTTGTTTCAAATCTTCAATCATTTTGACTACGCGGATGTTAGCGCCACCATGCTTAGGCCCCTTCAAGCTGCCCAGCGCAGCCGCCATTGCGCTGTACGTATCGGTTCCTGATGAGGACACCACGTGCACGGTGAAGGTTGAGTTGTTGCCGCCGCCGTGTTCTGCGTGGAGCACCAATGCCAAATCCAGTATCCGGGCCTCCAAACTGCTGAATTGTTGATCCGGCCGCAATATGTGCAACAGATTTTCCGCCATGGACAAATCTTTGCTGGGCTGATGGATAATGAGGCTTTGATCCCGTTCGTAGTGATTGTAAGCGTGGTACCCGTATACCGCCAGCAACGGAAACTGGGCGATCAGCGCCAAACACTGGCGCAATATGTTGGGGATAGAGGTATCGTCTGGATTGGCGTCGTAATAATACAACATCAGCACGCTACGAGACAAAGTGTTCATCATATCGCTGCTGGGCGCTTTCATGATGATATCCCGGGTAAACTTGGGTGGCAGCGAACAATATTCCTTAAGCATGCGGTTAAAATCTTCCAACTGCGTTGGCGTAGGCAGCGCGCCAAAAAGCAGAAGATAAATGGTTTCTTCAAAGCCAAAGCGATTTTCCTTTAAGAATCCATCTACTATGTCCTCCACATCAATGCCTTGGTAATATAGCTTACCCTCCGCCGGCAACTCCACCCCATCCACTGTCTTTTTGGCTGTAATTTTGGATATGTTGGTTAATCCGGTCAACACGCCGTTTCCGTTCAAATCTCGCAATCCGCGGTTGACTTGGTATTGGGTATACAATTCGTTCGGTATCTTTTGTGCCTCGCACAACTCCGCCATTTTCTTAATTTCCGGCGTAATCGCAGAATAATCCATCGTTGTATTCATTGTTCCACCTTCCCTTCCTCAGCAGTACCTCACCCGTCATTTCTATAAAATCAGGTATAGCCTGCGCGCATCGAACCGACAGCTTGCGCCGATCCAAAAAATAATTAGAATACTTTATGCTATCATATCGAATCCATAATCACAAGAAATTAAAACGAGCAATG
>CAYFTL010000053.1:0-10081 GCA_964346145.1 uncultured Oscillospiraceae bacterium
TCACCGTACACCTCGTCCGTTGAGACGTGGTGGAAACGCAGGTCATATTTGCGGGCGGCCTCCAGCAAAACGTATGTGCCCAAGACGTTGGACTCGATAAAGATCTTGGGTCCGGTTAGGGAGTTGTCGTTGTGCGACTCGGCCGCGAAGTGGACGATCGCGTCTGCGTCCTTGCAAACTTCATCAACGATTTCAGGGTCAGAAACGTCGCCCTCGGTGATGGTCAGCCGGGCCTCTTGTTCGGGAGTGAACCCGGTCAGTGAGTCTCGGTTCGCGGCGTAAGTGAAAGAATCGAGGACGTTCACTTCAACCTCTGGATGTTCTTCCAGCAGGTAGCGAACGAAGTTGGCTCCGATGAACCCGGCTCCCCCAGTGACAACAATGCGCATGTAGGCTCCTTGATGTGCGCGGCAAGCCCCAACCAAACCCGAGGCTCGCGGCAGGTGATTTCTGCCAGTCTAGCCGCGCCGAAACCCGAAAGGGATGGACGTGGCAGTTAGCGTGTGCGCCGTGGTGGTGACGTTTCAACCTGAGACAGATGAACTCACTACGCTTCTTGCGGCCCTGCGCCCTCAGGTGACCGGGTTGGTGATCGTCGACAACGGTTCAAGGGAACCCGACCTTCTGCACGACATGGCGGCTGGCTTCGACAGCCAGCTCGTCTTGCTAGAAAAGAACCAAGGTATTGCCCGCGCCCAAAACCTTGGAATTGCACTAGCCCTTGAACAGGGTTTCGACGCGGTGTTGCTCAGCGATCAGGACTCAGTCCCGGCGCCCGACATGGTGGCACAGCTGACGCGAACCCTGATCGGCGCATCGAAGCCTGCTCCCTTCTTCCCTGCCGCTGGAAACCTTTTACCCAGCTTCACTTCGGAAGCCTCAAAACCCATCGCTGCGGTCGGTCCGGTCCCGGTGGATGAGCGAGGCAGCGAGAACTCAGCCCTGGTTTACTCCTTCACCACCTGGGGCCCGAAACGCAGAAACATCCCTCAAGAGGGCGAGGTACTGGAAGTCCCGTTCGTCCTCGCCTCAGGCTGCCTGATCCTCAAAGACGCGCTGCTAGACGTAGGTCCCATGAACGAATCGCTGTTTATCGACCACGTCGACCTGGCCTGGTGCCTCCGCGCTCTTGAAAAGGGCTACAGGATCCTTGTCGATGGCTCTGCGCGGCTAACGCATTCCTTGGGCGAAGAAAAGACCGTTCTGCCAACTGGTCGGGAGATCCACGTCCAGTCCCCCATGCGGAACTACTACATGGTGCGCAACACGCTGTGGCTGACCCGCGCTCCGTTCATGCCGGTGCCTTGGAAGCTGGGCTACCTGCCCTACCTCGTGAAATATCTCGGCTTTTACGCGCTCCTCAGCCTGAAGGAGCCGCACCGCTTCAAGGGACTCATGAGGGGCCTTAGGGACGGCCTTCGGGGCTAGTCGTCTTCTTCTAGGAGTCCTAGCAGGTACTCCCCGTACCCGGACTTGAGCAGAGGCTCTGCGACTGCTTCTAGCTGCTCGTCAGACAAGAATCCCTTGCGCCAACCGACTTCTTCGGGAGCCGCAATCTTGAAGCCTTGCCGTTCCTGGACCGTGCGTACGAAGACCGCTGCGTCAGAAAGGTCGTCGAAGGATCCCGTGTCCAGCCAAGCTGTACCGCGTGGCAGGACTTCAACCGTCAACTCCCCGCGCTTCAGGTATTCCTTATTGACGTCGGTAATTTCGTATTCGCCGCGAGCGCTCGGCTTCAGGTTCTTTGCGATGTCAACAACGGAGTTGTCGTAGAAGTAAAGCCCCGGGACTGCATAGTTGGACTTCGGATCCGCTGGCTTTTCTTCTAAGGAGAGCGCAACAGCGTCGTCGTCAAACTCCACCACACCGTAGTCCGACGGATTGGCGACGTGATAAGCGAACACGGCAGCGCCGTCGATGTCGGTTAGCTGCGAGAGCCTACTTCCCATCCCGGGACCGTAGAAAAGGTTGTCGCCTAGAACGAGAGCAACTTTGTCGTCCCCGATGAACTCTTCACCGATCACGAACGCTTGTGCCAGCCCGTTCGGAACTTCTTGCTGCGCATACTGGATCTTGACACCAAACTGCGAACCATCCCCAAGCAAGCGCTCAAACCCTGGCGCATCGTGAGGAGTGGTGATCACCAAGATCTCATCGATTCCAGCAAGCATCAGCGTCGTGAGCGGGTAATAGATCATGGGTTTGTCGTAGACCGGCATCAGTTGCTTTGACGTCCCAAGCGTCAGCGGGTGAAGTCTGGTTCCGGAGCCCCCGGCAAGGATGATTCCCTTCATTGATCCTTCTCTCTGCCTCTTCTAAACCGAGGCGCTAAACAACGTCTTGAACTCCGCGTCCCTCACCTATGAGAACGCAACATTTCTAACCGCTTGAAGATAAGTGCGGCCCCACCGCTGGGTGGGCTCTAGGACCGCGGACTCCGCCCACTCGTTCCACGCGTTAATGAACACCAGACGCTTCTCAGGCGGCCTGTCGTAGACCGCTTCGGTGGCGTCGCGCAACCACCGAGAAAACGTGTAGGGGTTGGACCCGTACCAGACGTCCGCTTTCCACTTCTTGCGCGCCGTGTTGTCGAAGTTGACCATCACGCCCGGAAAGTCCGTCTTGGGAAGTGAGAGCGCCTTGGCGGCTGCAACCAACGACATCCGCTTGTAGGAGATCAGATGCCCACGAAACTGGTGGTCGGGAACAGCCTCTTCCCTCGTGGCCCTCGGCCACTCAACACCGTGCGGCGGAAACCCAAGCTGTCCGTCCAGCCCATGCTCACCAAGCAGATGAGACTCTATGCCGTCAAAGTTCTTCGTCACGTCGACGCTAAGCAGGAAAAGCTCCCCCACCCCCGCCTCGCGCGCAGCTTTCCGCCAAGACTCGGACACTTGCTTGAAGTTGTCTATCTGCCCTGGACGGTAGACGGCAAGAACAACAGCGCCGTCAACGCGCATGTACCTTGGGTCCAAGAGGAACTCGAGCACGTCGCTAATGAACTCTTCGGCAGGGACCTGATCATAGCGTTGGCTGAGAAGAACGTCGTCTTCGTTTCCGTCCCAGGCACGCGTCCAGTTCTCATTAGCCCACATGATGCAGTAGGGCTGGTCCAAGTTGCTCTGCTGATGCAGCCTCTCAATGGGTAGGTTCAGGGCTCGCTCGCCTGAGAACCAATAGTAGTAGTACATGAGGCCGGCCACACCGGCGTACTGCTCCAACCCCAGTTGTTGTCGACGGACGTCGTCAAGACGCAGGTCGTAGAACCCAAGCTCTCCAGGCACCAGGGGTTGGACATGCCCACGAAAAACCGGACGGGCCTGGCTCACGTTTCTCCACTCAGTGAACCCTTTCCCCCACCACCTGTCATTCACCGTGCTCGGGTGGAACTGCGGAAGATAGAAAGGGATGTAGCGGGCTGCTGCGGCCAGTTCTGTGTCAGGTGAAAACCTGCGCCAGGTGGCGACAGCCGCGTTTTCCAGAGAAGGCTGCGGAAGCTGCGAAACCTCGGTGGACGTTAGGCCCGCTTCTTTTGTTAGGAGGCCCACTAAACGCTCAACTGCGTGAGCCGTCGTCCCGTCAACTTGTCCCTGCTCGGGGTGGAAATCGTAGTAGTGTGCGCACAGGCCGCGCAGACCTTGTAGCAGAAAACCGCGGACCCAGTACATGGAGCCAGAGATAAACTCCAGACTGTCGTAGGGGAAGCTTAGTCCCAGCCGTTTGCCAAGCTCCCCAACAAGCTCTCGGTCACCGCCCCAGAACTCAGGCCCTAAAATGCTCCCGTCAGGACCGACAGCACCCAGACGTGGAGCACTCGCAAAAGCTCCGAGGATCTGTTCGACACGGTCTTTATCCCCTAGCAAGCTGCCGAGGATTTCAGCGCGCCATTCCTCTCCGCTTCCCTCAAGATCAGCGTGGTCCTCGCGCCAAGGCGAGCGTTTCGTATGAACTTTCAGCACCAGATCGTAAGCGTCGAGGTAGCCCGCGTTCACGACGTAGAGCAGTGGCGCTATATCTCGGCCATGGTTCTTGACCGGCAAAACCACTGCGTGTTGCGCCTCCCCTACCAGGAATTTGCTGCGGCTCAACGAAACGCCGCTGGAGTTGGTCACGTACACGTCGAAGGGGACTGGGATGTTGCGCAGGTGTTCCAGAAGTTCAGGAAGGAGCTCCGGGTAGTAAACATGCATGACGACTCCGACGCGAGCCGTGGTCACAAACGGCGCGTCCTCCCTCAGCCACTCGGGCGGGAAATAGGGGTCGTATCGGCCGTTTGTCTGAGCTAGGAAACGCTTGTAAAAGCCGGGCTTTGCAAACGGGCCGTCAAGTGGGTCTTTCTTGACAAGAGAGCGGGCTTTTGACCGAAGCCTCCGACCCTCAACGGCCAGACGCTGCTCAACCCTTGCGCGAAACGCAGATGCTCGTTCCAAGGCCTATTTCAACTCGCTTTCTAGGCTGTCCGGAAGTTCGTATCCTTCGGGCAGCCAGTCTCTGACATCCTCACCGTAGCGCTGCAAAACAGCGGTTGGCATTCCCTTTGTGTGCTTGGTGCGCGTTTCGTCAAGGAGGATGTTCCGCTTGAGAAACGGGACGCCCGCTTCCAGGAGCGGCTCCCACCCATACAAAGTCGGGTTCTGGTATCCGACGTTTGTTCGTTGGGCGTTGATGATCGCTTCCCAAGAAAATCCTTCGTGCGCACAATGCCTGGACAGTCCCAGTTCGTAAGCCTGGATAACCTCGACTTTGTCTCCCTGTTGCCGCACATTGTCGAAGAAGCGCCGCATCGGCGGCTCGTCAAGAACCCCCTTCCTGAACATCAGGAAAAAGGTCTGCGGGTGGCTAACGTACTGGTGAGACTCCGTGAGGCCGCAGATGTCAGCCTCAGACTCTTCTGCTTTGGCCAACAGGTGATCGATAGAAGAGAATGGCCCAACCATCGAGTCGTTGGTTAGCAGCAGGTGCTCTATCCGACGCAGTCCTGGAACAGCGTTCAACGCCGCGCTATAGGACCCGAAGTCGTAGCCGACGTTGGGGCGTCTAGCCACCACAGCGTTTCCAGGCAGTCCGTGCGGCCACTGGAGAGGTTCACTCGAATCGGTTGTACTCACAACGAATGGGACGTAGCCAGCCTTCGACAGCTCGAATAGATACGTAGAGAAGGACTTCGACATGTTGGGGGTTGGGGACCAAGCGGAGACGACCGCGACCTTAGGTGCGTCTAACCAGGCTGTGTTGCCGGTCTCTAACCGCAGCTTCGCTGCTGGGGTGTCGATGACCCTGGGCTCCTTTTTGTACGGGTCCGCCCAGAGTTTTTCAAAGAGCCCGCGGAGCCCTTGGAGCATCAGCGGCTCACCATACCGATCAGGTTGCGAACCACGACGCCGGCCTGACGTTTGGCAAGCCGAAAGATAGAGCCCGCCCGCCAAACCAGGGAGTGCCTCATGATGCGCATCTGGTTCTGGGTGGCTATGAGCCGTTCTTGGAGCTCTGCGTTGTCCGCTGACAACTCACTCACTTGATCCGCGTAGAGTTTGACGCGAATGTTCGCGCCCTCCACTGCACTGCGGAGACGTCGAATCTCCTCTGCGTCCAGGCTGACGTTATCCTGCGCCATTCCTAAACCGCCTCACCAGTAAGTGGATCGTCAACCTTTGAGGACCACCGCCCCAGCAGCCTCACCGGCCCCTGCTCGTCCGAAGCGTCGTCAGAGCGGACGATCACTTTCCACCCTTTGTCTACATAGTCCCACACGTGTCCAGAAGATCCGAGCGATGCTGAGAGCCAGTAGACCCCTGGGCGCAGGAACAATGCTGGGATCCTAAAGTCGATGAAGCTTCGGCCGCGAGGAACGTCGTAGGTGCGCCGTTCTTGGCCAGAGTTGGGCCCGGCAAGCATGAACCCGTTCTCCAAGCTGAACGCGACCCCAACCCCGACGTCTGCTACATCTGTCTTGGCCTCAATCCAGACTCGGATGACGTAGTCTTCTCCCGGACGCAGGACAGACTGCGCCGCGCCTTGGGCGTCCAGTAGCTCTACTTTCTCGACGCGCGCCTCACCGCTGCCGTAGCGCTCTAGAGAAGTAATGATGTCCGCCCCAACGGACTCTAGGCGTTCGCGCTCCTCTTTGTTAACGTCTGCAATGTAGGCGTCGACCACGTCGTTAATCGGACCTATGAGTCGGCTTCTGCCATGATCCATCCAGATGCCATCATCACAAAGGTCTCGAGCGACACCCAATGCGTGGGTAACGAGGGCAATCGTGGAGCCATCCCTGCGCAGGCGGTAAAGGTAGTCGAAACACTTCCGCTGGAACTCTTCGTCCCCCACCGCGATGATTTCGTCGACTATAAGAACTTCAGGGTTCATGATGACCGCTATCGCAAACCCTAGACGCACGTACATCCCCGAGCTGTACACCTTCACGGGAACATCAATGAACTCGCCAATGTCAGCGAAGTCAACAATCTCGTCAATCGAGTTTTCTATCTGCTGCTTCGACAGCCCCAGAATCGCACCGTTGAGCCTGATGTTCTCCCGTCCGGTGAGTTCGCCATGAAACCCAGCCCCAAGCTCGATAAGTGCAGAAACGCTCCCCCGCACAGTGATGCGGCCAGCGCTTGGCCTGTACACACCCGCCAACATCTTGAGCATTGTGGATTTACCGGAACCGTTGTGTCCGACTAACCCGAAGGTGCGCCCCTTTGGGACCTCGAACGAAACGTCATCCACTGCCAGGAAGGTCTTTGGCTTCCCACCGAACCCTTTAACAAAGACCTCTTTGAGCGAGTTCCTGCGCTCCTCACGGAACCTGAACTCCTTTGAAACGTGGTCAACTTCGATCGCAGGCCGGCTCATACGTTTTCTCCCAGGTCGGTGCCTCGGGTTCTACTCACGTGCCGCGCTAAAAGCAGAGCCAGGACTGTCCAGAGTGTTGCCGCCCCCCACATGAGAGGCGTTCCAAAGTTGAGCTCGTAGATCAGCGCACGAAACAGCTGCACGAAACTGGTGAGCGGGTTTAGGTACAGCAGGTCTGCTATTGCGAAGCGCCCAAATAGCGGCTTCACCTGCCCAACCATCGATAAGGGATAGATGATTGGCGTGAGGTAGAAGAGAAGCTGCAGCACCACAGACACAAGGTGGGACAGATCTCGGAAGTAAACGTTCAGAATTGCAAAAATGACAGCAACCGAGGCGGTGAATACGACAGTCAGCAAGACCCAAACGGGAATCGCCAGCCAGCTGAGACCGATGTTGCCCAGCAGCAACATCACTGCCGCAAGGATCCCAAGCTCGATGGCGGATTGGGTACCCACGGCCCACACCGATCCCAGCACGGGCGCGTACGCTGGAAAATAGACCTTTTGCAGGATGGGTCCCGCAGACATCAACTCGCCCATCCCCCCGGTGATAGCCCCTGAAAAGAAGGTCCAAAAGACCAGTCCGCTGAACAGGAACAAGACGAAAATACCTTGGCGACCGTAACCCATGTCCGGGGGCACAGCCCGGAAAATCAGAGAAAACACCGCGGTGTAGATCTCGGTGGTCGCCGTATCATTAAAAAAAAACCAGAGCCAGCCGAGCGCAGAGCCCTTGAAACGAGTTTTGAGGTGACGCTGAGCAAAAGTGTGCACCAAGTGCAGCTGCTGCTTCAGCGACCTCTCCGCGCGCACATTGCTCGCTTCTATGTCAGTCACAGGCGGTGATCCTCCAGACCATCACGTCCCCCTCGCTGTCCACCAACTCGAACCCGTCGTCCGTATCCAAGATCGGAGGCCCTCCAATCGGCCCCCAATCCCCACTTCCCACCCTGCCCACGTCAGACATGAAGGCGACAACGTTGTGTTCGAGGAGGATCTCGCAAATCTCGGGGTTGTCGTTGATCTCGTCAAGGGAAGACACTAGCAGTTTCTGCTCACCGGTAAGAGGGTCTATGAGCGGGATCATCGGCTTCATTTGCGAGTACACGACGACGAAGGCGCCCCCCGCACCGTGTGCGGCCAAGAGCCGAGTACCGGACTCAAAATGGTCATCAAGGCGTCCCAGCAACGCAGCAGTGTCGTCGGTAAGCGGTGAGAACCGCTGGTCGTCGAGTCGGTATCCGTTTTGGATGTGGGCTCGCTCAAGCTCGGAAATGCTGGGCGTGGCTACAACCCACACCACAGCGGCAACCACGCTGACGCTGGACAGTGAAACTCCACGCCAAATGGAGTTCACCCTGTTCCCGATGAGCCGATCGAAAAGCCAAGCAACGAACACGGCCGCTAAGACCACCGTGAGCGCAGCTGCGATCCCACCAAGGCGAACATGGTCTTTGTACCAGGGGCCTGTCAAAGCACGCAGAGCACTGTCGGGGCCGGCCGAAGCGATGAAGGCGACCACCGCTACAGCCGTCGTCACCACGTAAACCCGGCCGGTGGAATGGTGTGCAACGAGAACTGCGCCGCCCACTGCACATACTAAGACCCCTACCCAGGGCCACCACGGATCAGACGTCGCAGCCACGGTCCCATCAAGATAGGCCATCACAGGATTCTCATAGATGGTCTCTCGCGGAAACGCAGCCAAGCCAGCGACATAGTCGCTAAACCGCACCGCTAGCGTTGCCCCAACCACCGCTACTAACGTCGCGGAAGCTACGAGCGCAGCAAGCGTTCGTTTTCCAGTCGTCCAGGCCCGCCACACCCAGGCACTAAGGACTTGGAGGAGCGCAATCGCGGCCGCAACCAGAGGGAAAACAGCTCCGGACGGCTGCGCTGCCAACGCTCCAGTGAGCACCAGGACAAAGAGCAAAACGAAGCGTCCTTCATGCTTCCGTTGCCACAGAAGGACCGCAGCCAAAGCCGCTGGAAGCGCCACCATAGACAGGGCAAACGGGTAGACGGAGTAGGCGATGCCAAGTGCGCCTGGAAACATTGAGATCGGGATCAGGATCAGCGGCGCCCAGTAGCCGACTGTTTCGCTTTGGGGGCGCAACGCCAGCGCCAACGCAACGACGCTGGCTGGCCAAAGCAATGCGGAGACCGCCAGGATGGCACCGTTCGTCGCGGGAGCAACGTGTGCAAAAGACATGAGCAGCGAAACCAGCGCGTGCCAGACCGTCGGGTAGTAGTAGCTAGAATCCTGATCTGGTGTGTAGAGGTCAGACAATGCTCCTAGCGGAAACACGTCGCCCCCCTCATAGACCAGGAGCGCCCCTTGCATGTGGAAAGCCGAATCACCCAGATGGGGCACCGCGTCCGGGGCACCCACCGCAGGGAGGACCACAAGCAACCGCACAGTTACGTACGTTAGGACACCAAGCACGGCCCACCATGACTGCCTGGTCGCGAGAGCGGAAAGGGGAAGGCGAGAGGCTCCCCTCCTGCGCGCCCACTGGAGGATCTGAAGTGCTGCAAGCCCTCCAAGTAGGGTGAACCAAGCGGGCCAGCCCCAGGCGAAACCCAAACCTCCCCAAACCAGAGTGAGGAGCCCGAAAGCTCCCAACCCAAGACCGGGTGCCAGGGCCCACCAGTAGGCTCCGCGCAGGCGGAGCAGCGTGCCGAGCTGGAGACCCGGGACAACCAGAACTACGGCAGCTAGAAGAGCCACAGCCAGCAGCCCAGACCAGACCACTGATCAGCTCATTCGCCGATGACGATTCTGGGTGTGCCTACCCAGTTGTCAGGTTTGGTGGTGCGGCGCCCATCGAACAAGACCTTGACGCCTGGCAGGTCTGCGGGGGCTAGTTCTACGTATTCTTTGTGGTCGGCCTGCACGATGGCGGCGTCTACTGGTTCGCCCAGGTGGTAGGGCTCCCACCCGAACGCTTTGAGTTCTTCATCGCTGTACATGGGATCTTCCACCAGGACTTCAGCGCCAGCGGCCCGGAGTGCTTCGACGGTGGGGAAGATGCCGGAGAACGCGGTCTCTTTCACCCCACCGCGGTAAGAGGCCCCCAGCACCGCCACTTTCAAGCCCTCAAGAGACCCGAGTAGCCCAGCGAGTTGGTCAACTACGTATTGGGGCATCCCAGCGTTGAAGGACCGGGCGGTGCGGACGATGGAAGCATCCGGGTCAGTGGACAAGTACAGGCGCGGGTACA
>CAYFTL010000054.1:0-9727 GCA_964346145.1 uncultured Oscillospiraceae bacterium
TCCCATCAACGCCTTTCTCTTTCTATTTTACCTTTTTAGACGTTTGGGAACTCTATTATTTTTATACCACTCCAGTGGGGAGATTCCTCATCTTATATTATTAGTATTGGGGAATTTCTCCAATGCTTTGTGTTTTTCATCGTCAAGTGAAAGGAGAAAATAGAGCATAGCGAAGCACACAATAGCCTGATTTAGCATCCGATAGAATTCTGTAAAGGGTAAAACAAAGGATAAAATGGATATAAAAAAACCAGAAGCACTATGGCTACTGGGTTTTGTATGGCGGAGAGTTAGGGATTTGAACCCTAGGTGCGCTGTTAACGCACACACGATTTCCAGTCGTGCGCCTTCGACCACTCGGCCAACTCTCCAAATATTACACTTTAGCAACGTTGCTAATTATAGCATGCAGTTTGATGAAATGCAAGTGGAATTCTTTGTAAATTCTCAAAGGGAAATTGTACACAAGTGGAGAAACAATAAATAAATTCAAATGTTACAACCAGGTTAAAATGGGTTATAATATAAAAAAAATTAAAAAGGAGTTCATGTGGTATATTCAAGTACTGTTAAAGCTATATTTAAAAAGCGGATCAACCGATTTGTAGCACAGTGTGACGTGGACAACCAAATAATGGAATGCCATGTCAAAAATACGGGAAGATTGCGAGAGCTTTTGTTGCCCAACACTGCCGTCGTGTTACAGCACGCGCGATCGCCTCAAAGGAAAACTCGATTTGATTTGATTTCTGTCCAAACGGATGTAGGTTTTGTCAACATCGACAGTCAGGTTGTCAACAAAGTCTTTGGGGAATGGTTGCATCGGCACGAGGGAATAACCGATGTCCGCGCCGAACACACATTTGGACGATCGCGGCTAGATTTTTTCTTTACAAACCGGAATCAACCTACTTTATGTGAAGTAAAAGGCGTAACCTTGTTGGAAGACGGTGTTGCCCGGTTTCCCGATGCACCAACGTTGCGGGGGATTAAGCATTTGGAAGAACTGCAAAAAGCGATATTAAACGGATATGATTCCTGGGCGGTATTTGTAATTGCTCGAAAAGGAGCGCGCAGTTTCGAACCTAATAAAAGAACCCATCCCGAATTTGCCGCTACGCTTCACGCAGCACAAAAGGCAGGGGTAAAGGTGCTGGCGATGGATTGTGTTGTTACAGAAAATGAGATACATATAGATCAAAAGATCGACGTGCATATATAGAAGCAAGATAGGGGGATATTATATGTTGGAAGTGGGTCAAAAAGCGCCGGATTTCATTTTGGAAGACACCCATGGCAATCGAGTATCTTTGAAGGATTTTTTGGGCAAAAAGGTCGTTTTGTATTTTTATCCGCGGGATAACACACCGGGTTGCACGCGCCAGGCCTGCGCTTTTCGTGATGTCTATCAAGGGTTTGTCGATAGAAACGTGCAGGTCGTGGGTATAAGCAAGGACAGCATACAATCCCATCAAAAGTTTGTGGAGAAAAATAACTTGCCGTTTACTTTGCTTTCCGATCCGGAGTTACAGGCGATTCAAGCCTACGGTGTGTGGCAACTCAAAAAACTTTACGGTAGGGAAAGCATGGGAATTGTTCGAACCACTTTCGTTATTGACGAAGAGGGCAATATTGAAAAGATAATGCCGAAAGTGAAGCCGGACACCAACGCTCAACAAATACTGGACTATTTGGATTCGGTCGATTAGTGAAGAGCGGAGTACACCACCGAAAAGATTCGAATGATTTATTGCATATTTCACACAAATATTTATGATAACTTAATACAATTAACGAAATATAGACAAATGCTGGACGTAAAGGGAAAATTTGGTTATAATATATAGGATTAAGGTAAACATTTGCGGAGGAATATGTTTTGAAGTGCATTTACTGTAACTGTAAGGATAGTCGCGTTATTGACTCGCGTTCTACCGAAGAGGGCAATGCGATCCGGAGGCGGCGCGAGTGTGAGAATTGTGGGCGGCGTTTTACCACGTACGAAAAAGTGGATCTGATACCGCTGATGGTGATCAAGAAAGATAAAAGCCGACAACCCTTTGATGCCGACAAGCTTCGATCAGGCATACTACGCGCATGCGAAAAACGCCCGGTCGCCCTTAGTGATATTGACAGTCTGGTGCGCGAAATTGAAATGAAGGCATACAATCGTTACGATCAGGAAATCGCTTCCGAAGCGTTGGGCGAAATGGTGATGGAAGGTCTTAAAGAATTGGACGAGGTGGCCTATGTGCGCTTCGCATCGGTGTATCGACAGTTTAAAGATATACAGACTTTTATGAACGAACTGACCAAGCTGTTGGGCGAAAACCAAGCCTAGACTGGATGAGGGATGGATTACCATCTTTTACATATTCCAAATATTTTTTAGAAAAGAGGAGACATTATGGCAAATGAATTGATTCTTGCAGTTGATGACGAGGTTCACATTCTTGAGTTGCTTTCTTTTAATATTGAAGCTTCTGGATATCGAGTTGTGACGGCTTCTACCGGGGAAGACGCATTGGTGGTTTGCGCTCACGAGCGCCCGGCATTGATTTTGTTGGACGTCATGCTGCCTGGGATAGACGGAATGGAGGTTTGCCGCAAACTTAAAGGCAGCCCTGCCACCGCCGATATTCCGATCATTATGCTTACGGCCAAGGGCGACGAGGTGGACAAAATCCTGGGTCTTGAGCTGGGCGCGGACGACTATATCACAAAACCGTTTAGCGTGCGCGAGCTGATTGCCCGCATTAAAGCTTTGCTTAGGCGTTCGGCACCCCAAAATGAGGAAGACGGCATTTTGCATGCCGGCAGTCTTACCATTGACGTGGGCAACTACGAGGCCTTCCGCAATGACGAAAAGCTTTCTTTGACGTTGAAAGAGTTTGAACTGTTAAAACTTTTGGTTATGAGCCGCGGTAAGGTGTTGACTCGCGATTTCCTGTTGGATCGCATTTGGGGTTATGAATTTTACGGCGAAACCCGCACAGTAGACGTGCACATCCGTCATATTCGCCAAAAACTAGGCGAAGATGCACACTATATTGAAACCGTTCGCGGTGTGGGCTACAAGTTCAACGATCGCCAGGAGAGTAGAGCATGAAACCAAGGGTAGGTGTATCGGCGGCATTTTTGAGTTTGCTTTTATGTTTAGCATTTCTTTTTATCTGTGCAAACACGAGCTGCAATGCGCTTAACAATAGTGAAATAGACCATCTAGCAGATATGGCGCGGATTGTTTCCGCGCCATATCAAACTATCGACACGCTTAACGCTGAAGAGTTGGGCGAACCGCTACGCGAGATAACTCGGGAATTTAAGTTGGATATATCATTAATCGATAGCTTGGGCGAAACTATTTTCGAGAGCAAAGTGGGACTCGCTTCTGGGAGTAGCACGCCTTTTCAAGATCCCGAAGTGGCGCAGGCGCTTAAAAACGGGTCGGGGAATGCCATTCGCAAGAGCGGACCTTCCAATATTGAGTGGCTGATTTCGGCACTCAAGCTTGAAAACGGTGCGATACTTCGGGTTTATCGGCCTGCATTTAGCGCAACTCAAGCGCTCAACGGTCAGCATGTGCTGTTGGTGGCGTGCGCAATCCTGTTGGCTGTCATTTTATATTTAGCCATAGAGCAGGCGGTGTCTAGAATGCAGCGCCTAGTGCGCCAAACGGCAAATGTGTTGGAAGCGTTCTCGGAGGGCGATTTTGATGCTCGCTTACCCGAAAGCAAACAGATGCGTTCTATGGTGACTCCATTCAACGAATATGCCAACAGAATCCAAGAACGTCTCTTTAAACAAAAAGGGCGCAACGACGCATTTTCCACCGTGCTTAACCACATGCAAACGGGCATGCTGGCTGTGGATAGCGATTTAAACATCATGCTGGTTACCCCTGTCGCTCGCCGTCTGTTGGGGTTTGAATCAAACTCCGAAGGGCGGCCCATAAAAGAAGTTTCTAAGGACGTTTATCTGGACGACGTACTCCTAGAAGCAATGCATCAGGATGGCGTGTACACCAACGAAGTGGCTGCAAGAACCAACGTTGGGCGCAATCATAGGCCGCTTCGGTTATACGTTTCGCCAATGATTCACGAAGACAAGGTAGTGGGTGCAATCGCCATGGTTGAAGACATTACCGAGCTTCGGCGCTTGGAAGAGATGCGGACCGATTTTGTGGCCAACGTTTCTCATGAGCTGAAGACGCCGCTCACATCGATTAAAGGCTTTGTGGAAACTTTGCAAGCGGGCGCGATTCATCAGCCGGAAAAAGCTGAAAAGTTTTTGAATATTATTATGATGGAAGCCGATCGGCTTACCCGGCTCATCAACGATATTTTAAGCATTTCCAAATTGGAATCGGGCAAAGACCCTGTGGTAAACGAAAAAATCCGTTTGGATAAGATGATCCATGAAATTGCCGACATGCTAAGCATTCATGCTTCGGAAAAGCAAATTGCATTGGATGCCCCTATGAGTTCTAAACCGGTGATCATCATGGGCAATCCGGATCGTTTGGAGCAAATGTTGATCAACCTGATCGATAATGGCATCAAGTATAATCAACCGGGCGGTTCGGTTTCGGTGCGCGCATACGACAATGGAGATCAAGTCAACTTGACCGTGAGCGATACCGGCATCGGTATTGCCGAAGAGAATCTGCCGCGCATGTTTGAACGTTTTTATCGGGTGGATAAAGGTAGATCGCGTTCTATGGGTGGCACAGGCTTGGGCTTGGCCATCGTAAAGCATATTGTGATGAGCATGGGGGGCATGATTGAAGTGCATTCAAAATTTGGTTCTGGTACCGAGTTTTTGATTACCCTGCCCAAGCAGCCGCCTTCCCAAGAAAATGAGCAACCCGAAAATAAGGACGATTTTTTTGACGACGGCCATAATTTTGACGAACAAGAGTAACGAGAGACGATAAAAAGGAGAATGATTATGCAATACAGAAAATTCCCTAAATCCGGTGTCCAGGTTTCTCCTTTGGGATTTGGGTGCATGCGCTTTCCGGTGCAAAATGTCGAAGGGGCGCCCATAGATCGCCCGGAGGCTATACGCCTGCTGCGCTATGCGATCGACCACGGCGTTAATTATGTGGACACAGCCTACGGATACCACAACGAAGACAGCGAAAATCTTGTGGGCGAGGCGTTGCAGGATGGCTACCGCGACAAGGTGGTTCTAGCGACCAAGCTCCCGGTATGGAAAGTAGAAAAAACCGAAGACATGGAAGCGCTGCTTGATGTGCAGCTCAAAAAACTGCAAGTCGACCATGTGGATTTTTATCTGCTGCACGCATTGACCAAGGAGCGGTTTGATGCGGTAAAGAGACTGGGCGTGCTTGAATTTTTGGATTGCATGGTAGAAAAAGGCAAAATCAAATATCCGTCCTTCTCCTTCCATGATGATGCAAAGGCTTTTATCGATATTGTCGACAGCTATCCTTGGCATATGGCTCAAGTGCAGATGAATGTGCTGGATGAATTCAATCAGGCGACGCTGGACGGTGTGCGCTATGCTGCCAAGAAAGATATCGGCATCGTGGTCATGGAGCCGCTGCGTGGGGGCGCACTGGCGGGCAAAACGCCGGAAAACGTACAGGCGATATACGCCGCTGCTCCTCAGAAGCGTAGCGCGGTAGAGTGGGCGTTCCGCTGGGTATATGATATGCCCGAAGTGATTACCATTTTGAGCGGCATGTCCAACATGGAACAACTGCAGGATAACCTGCACATCTTTGAAGAGGCGGCGCCAAATGTCATGACCGCACAAGAAAAGAGCATGATGGAACAGATCCGAAAGGCTTACGAAAGCCGCATTCGAGTCGGATGCACCGGCTGTGAATACTGCATGCCTTGTCCGTCCGGAGTCAAGATTCCCGGAATCTTCAGGCCTCTGGACGAAGCGCTGATGTTTGATCAAACCGCTCAGTTTAAAGAGCGTTACAATCAAGCAATTCTGAAAGAAGGCGGCGGCGCTGATCAGTGCGTGGAGTGCGGTGCATGCGAATCGGTTTGCCCGCAACATATTGAGATCATTAAGCAACTGAAGCGCGTCCATGCAGAATTTGCCGAATAGGTAAAACAAAAGGGTGCGGACCGAATACGCTATTCGGTCCGCATTTTTTATGTGCAACGTTATAGGTTTCGATTGATGAATTTTAAAATGTCATCATACGCGGCTTCCCTGTTGGGTTCCTTCAATATTTCATGCCGCATACCCGGATATAATTTGTGCGTGATCGACTGATAGCCGGCAGCCTTAAGCAAGCGAATGGATTCCATAAACTTTTTTTGATTAATCATGCAAGGATCATCCTTGCCGGAGATGAAGAGGATGGGTAAGGAGGTTTTTTTTGCCGTCCAATCTTTGATGCGATATACGTCTGTCATCAATTCAAAAAGACCTTGATAGCCATCCAAAGTCAAGGCAAAACCACAAAGCGGATCGGCTTCGTATGCAAGCACAGCTTCCCTGTCGCTATTAAGCCATGCAGCCTCGGTGGGATCGTTTCCAAATGCCTTGCCCATTGAACCGGTGGACAGGTTTTGTACCAGTTTACTTTGGTGCCGTTTCCCTTGAAACAAGGCCATCAATTTCACCAACATAAGGCCTGCGGGCGCGGCAGGATTTTTGCTGGGGGATCCGCAGACGATAAGACCTGAAAGTGAATCGTCGTAGCGCTTGGCGTAAGCGCGCGCCACCAGCGATCCCATGCTGTGCCCCATCAAAAACAAAGGCAAACCGGGATAATTTTCTGTTGCCCACTCGCTAACCTGCCGTGCATCTTCAACCAACGATTGAAAACCACCGCCGTAAAAGTGTCCCAAATCATTGTTTTGGCGCACGCTGGCGCCGTGGCCTCTGTGGTCATGGATGATACAAACAAAGCCATTGCTGTTTAAGAACTGCATGAACTCAAAATAGCGTTCTTTGTGTTCGCTCATCCCGTGCAAGATTTGCACAATTGCCCGTGGGGTTTGGATGGGTTTGCTTACTGCACAAGCGATGGAAAGTTGGTCCGAATTTGAAACGATAGAAAAGGTTTGGATTGGGTCCATTGTGAGCACCTCCATTTGTATCGTTCTTTAAATATATACTAACCCTGAATTTGAGACGTTACAAGCCATTTTGCAGTCAATGCTTACTATTTTGTTGAGCCGTGTCATCGCCAATGCTATAATAAAAAATATATAAAACGAAAAAAGGGGATGTCTATGGGAAATATTATCATCGTAGGGCTTGGCAAAAGTGTGGGTCAGTTGACTGCTGATGCGTTAAACGCTTTGAAAAGCGCACCGGTTTTGTTTAAAACGAATAGATATCCGGCCTACGCCTGGGCTGTGGATCAAGGGCTGGCCGCTCAAAGTTTGGATGAACTGTACGAATCATCGCAAGATTTTGATGAGCTTAACGAGAACATCGTCGCCAGACTCCTTATAGAATCTAAGACCGGCACGATCGTATATGCAGTTCAGGATGTGCGCGATGCCAGCGTCGAGCTGCTTAAGCAAAAGGCCCACAGTGTGCACATCCTGCCAGGGGTTCCGGTAGAAGCTGATCTGGAAGTGGAGGCTGAGTCATTCTACACAGCCGTGGCTGCCGCTGATTTGCACAATGTACCCATTGATTCACATTGTGCTTTGATCATTCGAGAACTGGACAATCAGCTTCTGGCATCCGACATCAAAATTATACTAATGGAGC
The DNA here is from genome assembly GCA_964346145.1 of uncultured Oscillospiraceae bacterium. Lineage (GTDB taxonomy): Bacteria > Bacillota > Clostridia > Christensenellales > Aristaeellaceae > CAYFTL01. The sequence goes on from CAYFTL010000054.1 coordinate 7,720, forward strand.
GCTACCCGGCCGACCACATCTGCCTGATCTCCATGTCCTACAACGCAGCCGTTCAACAAGTCGCATTGGAAGACTTGGATCGGCTGGAAGGGTATGATCATCTATGCTGTGTGCTGATTCCGGCGGTTCGTAAGCTGGATGCGTTGGAGCGCTTTGATTTAGACGATTTAATGAGCGTGATGCGCAAGCTACGCAGCCCTGAGGGTTGTCCCTGGGATCGGGAACAGAGCCACGAATCTTTGAAGCGTTATCTGATCGAAGAAGCGTACGAAGTGGCTGAGGCCGTGGATGAGCAGGACGAGGCTGCCCTTTGCGACGAGCTGGGGGACGTGCTTTTGCAGGTAGCATTCCATGCAGCCATTGCCGAAGAGCACTTTGAGTTTGACATACTTGATATCACTACCTCCATTTGCAAAAAGATGATTCATCGCCACAAACATGTTTTTGGCGATGCCCAGGCTTCCACTCCGGAAGAGGTGGAACAAATTTGGGAGCAGGTAAAACAAGAGGAACGGGGAAGCAAAGGCTTTGCCACCTCCATGCGGCAAATCACCAAGAGCCTGCCCGCATTGATGCGCGCTGAAAAAGTGCAGAAGAAAGCCAAGGCGGTAGGCTTCGATTGGGATACGCCCGTACAAGCGCTGGAAAAGGTTAAAGAAGAATGCACAGAAGTTCAACAAAGCCTGGCAGTTAGGGGGAATTTTGCCGAAGAACTGGGCGATTTGTTGTTTGCAGTGGTTAATGTTGCTAGGCTGGCCCACGTGGATGCCGAACAGGCGTTGGGCAGTGCGGTCGAGAAGTTTATAAGCCGTTTTGCGCAGATGGAGAAAATGGCAGCCGACCAAAATATGGATCTGCAGAATATGAGCCTAGAACAGATGGATCTCTATTGGGATCGTGTAAAAAAGTGCGAAAACCCTTGACATTTCGGGACAAATCCGGCAAAATTGGTATAGACTTCGGGCGGGGATGTTTTTGATTTTAATATATCTATGATGTCCGCAGCAAATTTTATTATCTGTTAGATTGCTGGCATAAATAATCTGGCAGATGCCTAGCTAAAATATGGAGGTGCTTTTATGAACAAATCCGAATTGATCGGAGCTTTGGCCGAGAAATCTGGCCTGACTCGAAAAGACGCTGAGGCAGCGTTGAACGCATTTACCGCAGTAGTTGCAGAAACCCTGAAAAGCGGAGACAAGATCCAGTTGACCGGTTTCGGTTCTTTCGAAGTACGGGAACGCGCTGCTCGTAAGGGCCACAATCCCGCCACCGGAGCAGAAATTGACATTCCGGCATCCAAAGTTCCTGCTTTCAAAGCGGGCAAGGCGCTCAAAGAAGCGATCGTATAATCGGATATCTAAAAAAGTTCTCGCGAATACGAGAACTTTTTTCAATCAAAGGAGTATTTCAAGTGAAACAAGATGACAAAAGGCCGACAGCTCAGGCCATGCAATCAATGCGGTTGGATAAATATTTAAAGGTGTCGCGCATTATCAAGCGCAGAACCATTGCCAACGAAGCCTGCGATGCAGGACGTGTTTCGGTAAACGGCAAGCCTGCGAAATCGGGTACCGCAATCAAAGTGGGGGACGTGATCGCTTTGCGGTTTGGAGAACGCACTACCCAATATGAAGTGCTTAGCCTTTCTGAACACGTGCTGAAAAATGATGCTGCAGGCATGTATCGCGTGGTGGAATAGCCATGGGTACTTCTGCTTGGGCGGTCGTGGTTGCTGCAGGTTCGGGTAGCCGCATGGGGCTGGGATATAACAAGGTGTTTGCCGATCTGGCCGGTCGTCCGGTGTTGGTTCGCACTTTGGAAGCTTTACAACGCAGCAGCTGTTTTGACGGCATCGTTTTGGTTTTAAATTCAAATGATATGGATATTTGTCGACAAGCGTGTGGCAAATACAAGGCTTTTGATGGGATAAAGGCCATTGGTGCTGGGGGATATACGCGTCAACAGTCTGTCTATAATGGGCTGATGCAAGTTCCGGAGGACATAG
>CAYFTL010000055.1:0-9055 GCA_964346145.1 uncultured Oscillospiraceae bacterium
CGTGGCACTCCCCGCTTCCCCTTCTCAGTCCCGGAGTGCCTGGAGACCAAAGGCTCTATCGAAGCTTGCAGCATCATGCGCCCCGACGCCCTTGCATGCGTCTCACCCCTCACGAACGCAAGTCTTCCTGAACTGGTCTCAACCGTTGACCTAAGCGCGGCATTCTGTGACGACCAAGTCTGCCCCCCGGTGATCGGAGACATAGTCGCCTACAGAGACAAAGGACACGTGACCGCGACCTACTCCGTAGCCACAAGCGAGTTGCTGCGACGGCAACTGGAGACAGTGGCTCCCCAGCTGTTTGAATAGGGCTACGCGGCGTCGAGCCTAGTCCCGGTGCTCCCTTCGCCGAGCAGGCCCAGATAGAGACCGCGATAGAGCTGGGCAACCGCCGCGGGACTGAAGCGATCGTGGACAGAAGCAGAAACGCTTTCGGCGGAGACTCCGAGAGTCTTGTCTCTCAAGCGGATGAGCGCGTCGGCGTATTGCTCCGGGTCCTGGTCCTTGACAATCTCGCTGTACTCAGGCAGGGCGTACTCTATGTGCCCACCTTGATCACTGGCGCAGATGGGACGTCCGTTCACCAAAGCTTCAGCGGCGGCCACAAAGAAGTTTTCTCCCTGGGTTGGCGCAAAGAAAACGTCGGCTGCCCCCAGTTCCTGCTCCACTCCTGATGGAGAGAGCCCGCCAAGGAACTCTGCTTCGACCCCCAGCTCAGTCGCAAGACGCTGCGCCTGTTCCCTTTGATCGCCTTCCCCAACCCAACGCAACGAAGCAGCGACACCTTTGTCGCGCAGCTTGGCTAGGGTCCTCACGGCTAGGAGTGGATTCTTACGTTCTATGACACCGCCCGTGGAGACCAGTCGCAGGGTCCTTCGCACCGACTCTTCATCGCGGAGGGGGTGGACCCGGGCAGGAGCAGGAACGATGCATGGCACTATTTCAACGGGGCGGTCGCCACGGAACGCCCTAATAGCGTCTGCCAGTCGTCCGCTTTCTGCGACGGCGACGTCCGGGGCGCGGAGCAAAAGCCCAAACAGCGGGCGGACCGCCCTAAAGTGGGGTGAAGCCGACTCAGGCGAGCTCAATGCCGACCAGTGTTCCGTATGGATCCACGGCTGCTCAAAGCGGGCTGCGAGCGCCACCGGCAACGCGGAGATCGCGTGCGTGTTCACCACGTCTAGCCCCGCTGCAGCGGCGCGGAGCTTTGAGGCGGCCCGGAGGACAGAAAAGGGATTGGCCGGATTCATTCCGATGTGGAGCACCCTGACCCCGTCCTGCCACTCCGCGCGTTGGCGCCCTGCAGGGAGTGCGCGGTCCAGGTAGATGACGCGCACGTCATCCCCGTGGTCTTTGAAGGCCTCAACCTCGCGCTGCACGAACAGTCCGGAGATCGGCGCAGTCTCCGTTGGGTACCACGGCGTCACCACACCTATCTTCATTTTCGGCCTCCCTTAGCTCCGACTTGCAGCACAAAGCGTGCAGCGTCCCGAGCTGATTTGCGCATCGAACGATTCTCCACAAGCCAGGCCCTCAGCCTCTGCGGTGAGCGGGTCGAGGGTTGAGTTCGAGCAAGCGCCACAATGCTATCGCTCACGGCCCGAGCATCGTGGTCGCAGGCTAGCCCAAGGTCGTGAGCCTCCAAGTCTTCAACCACGGGCCCGCGGCCCGCGAACAGGACTGGCCTACCCGCGGCAAGTGCAGCCAAGACCTTAGTTGGGTACGCGAAGTCGTAACCTTTCCCGGGCACGATTGACACCAAAGCGGCCTGTGCTCCAGCCAGCAGCTTCGCGACCGTCTCCGGGCTTGTAGAGGGGAGCTGGATCACAACGTCGCGGCCCGTTTTTGTCTTCAGCTCGCGCGCTTCAGCCTCGATCTGTTCCCATTCGCTTCCCTGTCCTACGAACACTAGTTGCAGCTCTGGGTCAAGCTTTGCAACCTTCGCCATCGCTCGAGCGAAGACGGAAGCACCTTGCCACTCCGAGGCAGTGCCTGCGTAAAGCAAGTAGCGCCCAACGATACCCAGGGAAGCAAGTTCCTGATCCTGGAGCGCCGCAACGTCTGTGGAGTAGGTGTCGGTGTCAATCCCGTTGGGCACGACCCTTATGTTTTTGCCTCCCAGTTCCCGAACTCTTTCCCCCACGCCCTCGGAAACGGCAATGATCCCCGACGCACCCCGAACAGCAAACTTCTCCATGCCTCGCACGGCCTTGACGACCGCCGCGGGCGCACCTGCAATCTCGGTCGCATCGCTCCACACGTCCGCCGCGTACCACACGTATGGAGTGCGTCTGACCGCGCAAGCGAGCCGCGCAACGAACCCGGTCGTCGGAGGTGGCTCAACCAGCACCACCTCAAAGCGAGGACCGAACACAAGGCGAAAGAACAGAGGAACGTCGAACGACATGTAAGGCACGTAACCGCGCACGTAGCCGGTTTTATCGCGCAGCACCGGGAACCGGCTCACTTTGACACCCCGCGCGGGCGGACGACGCTCAGGCGCCACCGCCCTTGGAGCGCTTGATGTCACTACGTCCACGCGAGCGCCTTCCGCGGCGAGTGCGTCAGCGACTGCCGCTAATCGAAAGGACGCGGCCGCCGGCTCTGGCAAAAATACGCGGGTTGCGATCCCAACGCGCTCCCTGCCGCTCACTCTTGTCCCTGCCTCATGGCGAACGTGTAGATGTCCCTGTAGCGCTCAACAAAAGCGTTCGTCCCGAACCTGTCCACGCATCGCTGCGCTCTCGCCGCGCGGTCGCCGCTGCTTGCGACCGCACTGCGTAGAGCGCGCATCGCAGCGAGGAGCTGTTCAGCGTCGTCAATGTCGACCAGCAGGCCGTCGCGCTCGTCTTGAATCACCGTCTCTCCCCCCCAGGTTCGCGTGCTTATGACCGGCACGCCAGCGGCGAGGGCCTCAATCTGAACCACACCCATCGGCTCCGTGGCTGACGGCAGAACGAAAGCGTCAATGTCGGCGTAGAAACTTGCGACTTCATCGCGCCCCAAGCGACCCAATAGGGAAACAGAGTCGTTTAGTCCGAGCCTTTCCACTTGAGCGGCCACGTTACCGCTCTCCTCTCCCGCTCCACCGATCAAGAGACGCACCGTGTCGTCCTCACGCCGCAACTTCGCAAACGCTTCCACCAGCATCTCCACCCTTTTCACGGGGTCGAGGATCGAGAGGTGACCAAACGTGAATCCCTGACCCGTTTCGCCCTGGTCGTCGTTTCTCGGTCTCAGCTCAAGACTAGGCAAGAGGTTCGGAGTGTAAACCCAGGGAAGCCCTCCAAATCGTTGGGACAGGTGGCGTGCGTGCCCCTCGGACACCCCGTGCCGGCTGGCCGCCGCGGCTGCCACCCGCCTCTCCACGACGCTTGCCGCCTTGGAACGGACTGGCATGTGGTTCAGCGTCCGATGCTCGGTGTAGACGAACGGGATCTGGTACATATCCCCCAAAGCTTTTGCAAGGAACGCCCCAGGGTAGAGGCTGTGAGCGTGAATGACATCGGGGGTGCCGTTCTTCGCAACGTACGTCTCCCACGCGGCGCGCAGCCTCCGCCTCGCCAGCCGTGTGTTCAGTGAGCGCTGAAGAGGAACGTAAGAGTTGAGCGTCCCGCGGACCACAGCGAGCCCGTCTTCTACGCGGCTCTCGAAACCTCTGGGGGCTACGCGACGAGTCGCGTACACAGCGTTCTGGTCGAGGGCTAGCACTCCCATCTTCAGCCCTGACTCACTCATCGCTTCGGCCTGTTCTCGGAAAAAAGAGCCGTGTGCGTCGTCGCGATTCTTCGGGTACCAGGAGGGGACCACCAGGACGTGAGGGTGCGAGGGCTCCTGTTGGGACCGTTTCAGCGCCGCAGCCGCAAAGCGCGCCCGGTCCTCCCAGGTATTCGCCTGGCCTGCGAGTGCCGCGTTCTCCGCGCTTCTGGATACTTCCTCTGGATTCCGCTCTAACATCTGGAGCTCCCTTGCGATGGCGCCCCCTTCGAAGGGAACCATCCAGCCAGCGCCACTGGACTCGACGACGTCGGCAGCGTGGGTGCCTTCAGACGCTAAAATCGGTTTGCCGTGCCCCAAGTAGTCGTAGAGCTTCATCGGGGCGGCAAACGTGCGGTATTCGCGGGGCCTCATAACCAAGCACGCGACGTCGCTGTCCGCGTAGAGAGCCTCCAGTCCTTCACCGGACTCGTGAGCGACTCGCACCCTGTCAGTGAGAAGGTCCTTGTACTCCACGCGCGCCTTTTCCCAACTTTCGGGACGACAACAGATCGTCAAGGTCGTGTTGTCTGCGTCCTTCACCGCCTCAAGCAACGCACTGACGTCGTAGTGGTCGCCCCCCACGTCGCCCACATAAAGGAGCCGTAGTGGACCTGTGCTTGGTGCCGGGGAACTCTTCGCTCTTGCATCTGTCCCGGGAGGGAGCTCCAGTGTGGGAACGCGCAGACCAGGGACAAACGAGCCCATCTGCTTCGTTGGCAGGAACACTATGCTTGCGTACCTGTTGAAGGTCTCCATTTCCCGCTTGTAAAGGAGTCGCATGAACGCCGCGACAGCACGCCCAACGCGCTCGACATAGTCAGGAAAAGCCCAGTAGACGTCACGGTAAAAGACGCCAATGGGGACACGGCGGTCCTGCAGGTACCTGAAGATTTTTCTTTCCAGGTTGAGAATCAAGGGAAAGTGCTTCGGCTCAGTGAACGACGCAGGGATCGTCGCTGCCTCTGAGTAGCAGAAGTCCGGGTGCCAGCCCCGCTGAATGCGGTTCCGCAGTTCTGCGAATTTCTTCCTGCGTTGCTTCGCGTGTCCCGTGACCTCAAAAACCTCGTACCCAATAGAACGAAAGGCCTCGAGCATCTTCCAAGGGCGGATCCCGGAAGCCGCGGTCGCTCCCGGCCGAACTGGGAACGGTGCGTGATACACCATCCGACCCGGGGTCTGGGAGGCGCTCATGACCCCCCACGTCTGCGCTTCATCGCCTGGCGCGCCGAGCGCGAGACACTTCGTCGCGAGGTGGAAGCGCAGCGGCGACTGCCTGGCGAAGGTTAACGCCAGGCGATGCGGGAGCAGGGCTCGGAGCGAGCGCAGCTTCTGTCGATCACGCAAGAGAGCAGCCACCTGCTCTTCGGACGTGGCTCGCGATCCCAGAGCAACCACTAACCGCCAGTCGGAACGTGACAAGTAGTCAAACGCCTTCGGAGCAGCTCCGTGCAATCGCGACACAGCAGCGCGCACCCGGCTCTGCGCCTCTGCGTCCCAACCACCAGGCAGAAGCGCACGGGCAGTGTCAGGCAAGTTCTGCCGAAGCAGCTTGACAACAAGCGCTACCCGATCCGCTCTTCGCTGCATCCAAGGTGCCTCTGCGTTCAACGCCGGATCCAACCATCGGAGCAGTTCCCACACGGGGCGTTGCGCGGTCGTCGCCCGCTCCGGCTGATCGTCATGCACAACGTAGCCGGGCGGACCGAACGCGAACGAAATGCGCGCCCCCGAAAACCAGATGCCTGCGGAAAAGGGAACGTCCTCCCCCGTCGGCACCCCCTGGGGGAACCTAAGCTCGCCGAATCTGCTCCTTCTCAACAGCCCCAGTGGAGCCGCTCTGTAGGACAGGCGGTCTTTCACACCTTCCAGACCGTTTCGCCGTCCAATGCGCACGGGCGGCGAGGCGGCATTGGAACCGTCTGGCTCCCGTCGATTCGCGATGACAAAATCGGCGTGCTCACGCTTTGCGATCTGGAGCCAGCGGTCAAGAGCGCCGGGATCGAGCGCGTCATCAGAATCGACAAAGCTAACGAAATCTGCAGTTGCCAGGGAGAGCCCGTGATTCTTGGGTGTAGAGGGTCCCGGATGGGCGTCATCTAGCGGAAAGACCGCAACCCGCGGATCTTTAGCTAACCCGCCGAGCGCGCGCCTAACTTCGTGCTCGGAAACGTTGTGCGCGACGACCAGGGCCCTCACGTCGGCAGCGGTTCCCATAAGGATGGAAGAAACGCACCGCCTGAGGGGCCGGGTTGCGTCGTGCACGGGCACGATCACGTCAACAGAGTTCATTTTCCACCCAGCACAATCTTGTCGATACTGCGGCTCCAGCGCGGCAACATCCGGGAGACGTCAAAGCTGCTGGCGGCCCGGGCAGAGTTGGACTTCCAAACCCGTACTGACTCCCTATCCAAAAGCTGAAGCGCCCGAGCGAGTGCGGTCTCTGTGAAGTCGTCAGCTACCACTCCCAGCTCAAACTCTCGCACACGACGCTCCATCTCGGGCGAGGGACCGACCACAACGGCCAGTCTCGCCTGGACGAAATCGAAGAATTTGTTCGGCAGTGCCAGCAGGTTGTTCGTGGGTTCCGGTGGGAGAACGTGGAGACCCACGTCGAACTGATTCAGGGTCGCTACAAGGTCGTCTGGAGCGATCTCTGAATGGATCGCAACCTTTTCTCCGAGTTCAGAAGCCAGCTGCTCAAGGGTTCGCCGATACGCAGTGCCCTGTCCGGTCAAGTAAAGATCTAGAGTCAGGTTGTCAGTCGCAGCGACGGCGCGCATCATCTGCTCAATGTGGCGGTTGGGCAGGGCAGCGCCCGCGTGAACCAAACGAATAGGCTCCCCAACCTCTGTGGCCGAGAGTCTCGAGTCGGGTCTTGCATTTTCAACTACCTCTGCCTGCAAGCCGAACTCCCGCTGGTACCTATCCGCAATCGTCTGCGAGACCGTCGTGCACGATGCGGCCTTCGCCGCCTGGTTTTTCAGCATCCAGCGGTAGTAGGGCTGGCGGAGCTTCACCCAAGCGGGGTCGTTGTCCTGCAACCCCGGGTAGTACTCATGAAGGTCCGCGTGCACGCGGTCAGCCCCGAACAGTTGAAGCGCCAGGCCAACGGGCTCGAGGTCATTCGTCAGCACCGCGTCGAACTGGTCCCCTGCGTCACTCGTGGCACTCATCTTGCGCAGTAAGCGCCGAGCGACGACGTTCTCTGCCTCGAACCAATGCGCTAGCCGGTAGAGCCGCAGATGCAGTAGCAGTGCCCGGAGCCGGTCCGTCCACCGGTTGTCCGCGGGCTCATAGAGAATCAGCTCCGCGTCAGTGTCGAAAGGCTGCCCGTGCCCAACGACCGTCACGTCGTATTCCTTCGAGAACAACGCTATCTGCTTCAAAACTCGAGCATCACGCGCGATGGGCGAGTAAGAAATAACGAGCAACTTACGCCTGCTAGCTTCCGTTTCGACACGAGCCTCCGGAACCAGGCTCTCACCGGGGCGCCCCCACCGCCCCGCCAGGAAGTCCTTCGCCCAGAGCCCCATCAGATTCCTTTCGCGAAGCAACCGCCCGAGTCGTTTCAGAGGACTTTGCTCAGCCGTGAAGACGTGGAATCCCTCCGGATGACGCATCTGTGTTTTCATGCTCCACACCCAGTTGAGCGGTCTGTTGGCTCCTGTAGCACGTGCGAGCTTCACGAGCCGAGACCCAAGCCCCGCACTCACGGCCTCAGCTGGCGCCTCAAAGTAGGCTGACTCTGTCGAGCCCCCTGCTTGCTCAACGAAAATGCGGTCCACGAAAGAGCGATACCAACCGCGGGTCGCCGTTAGAGACTCAGACCCTGAAAGCCACGCGTCCAGCGAACGTGGCCAGTAGAGAGGGAGCGCCCAGTCCCAGCCGAAGTGCTCATACGCGCTCATCGAGTTGTTGATGTACTTGGCCTGACGCTCCCGAACGTTGAACCACTCCACGAAGCTCTGCACGCGCCGAGGCCCGGGCGGGACTTGCTCGGCGGTTCGTTTTATGGCCCTTCGAAACTCCTGGTTCTTTTCTAGGGCTCGTGTTGACGGTCTTCCCAGGAAGTGGTGATCCGCAATGGCACGTGCGACCTCTTTTCCTGACGCGTTCCCCGCCAGCAGCTCTTCGTTGTGCATCGCTCCGACGGCAGTGTGTCCCGGCACAACCACTGCGCCCGGTTGAAACAGCGTCAGGCGTGCGGCCTCCCGCAGTGCAAACCAGTCTTGAATGTGAGGTAGGGCGCTTGCACTCCACGTGTCCGCCCGAAAAGACGCACTCTCTTCAGAGAACCAGGCTCTGTGGGCGCGGGCTAGGTCAAACTCAATGAAGATCCACGGGATCCCGAGGGCGTCGGCAACGGACTTCGAAACCTTGACCTCTGGGGACCCACGCATCCCGTACGTGAACGCGAGAACGTTTTCCGCCCCCAGTTTCTTCAGGAGCGCAGCTACTAAGCGGGAATCCACCCCTCCTGAGAGCGGCACGACCAGCTGTCTGGCCTGAACCCTGGCGAGCAGCTCCCGAAAGTCTGACTCGATCGCCTCGAGGTAGAGCCGTTCGAAACGCTCCGCGTCGCCAACACTTTGAGCCGCGTACTGGGGAATCCCCCAGAAGAGGGTGCTGGGCTCGGAGGACTCTCGGGGTAGACCTACGCGGGAAGCCGCCTCAACAGAAGAGACGCCTTGAACAAGCGTTTCCTCATTTAACGCGTAGCCGATTAGCGGGAAAACGGAGGCCTGGCGTTCATTTCGTTGCCAATGCGGCAGTCGCTGGCGCATCAACTCAGGCCGGTCAGTCACAACCCACCTCCCTTCTACGCGCGCGTAGAAAAGAGGGTGCGAGCGGACCACGTCTTCGACTAGGACCAGCTCATCATTAGAAACCAAGACCGCCGCCCAGTTCGCGTTAATCGAGTCGAAGTTCCCGTTCCGGAGCGCGGTCAGCGGCGGGTGCTCTGACGGCCCAGTCGAAGCCCAATAAAAGACGTCGCCGCGCCGCACCCAGTTTGGCGAGTCGAGGTCTAGCGTCCACGCGTCAGCAGTCATCAGAGCTCCCTCAACCACCCCACCTGCAGGTAAGCTTAGCGGTTGCAGGAGCACAGGCACGAACGTCGGAAGAGCAGGCATGAAGGGATCTATTCAGCGCTTCAAGGTGATCCTGCCGTACCTGCCAGAAGGTTCCGTGGGGTACATGGTCCGCTACGTCATCGTCTCGTGCCTGCTGACGCTCCTTGATGTTGCGGCGCTGATGCTGCTTGCGTTGTCGCTGTCTTCGATGATGCAAGGTCAAG
>CAYFTL010000056.1:0-8870 GCA_964346145.1 uncultured Oscillospiraceae bacterium
AAAAGTTTACCACTTACAATTTTCAGCTTGCAATCGTCGGAGATTTTGAACAGGGCTCCAGCGACAGCCTGAAAGACTTTATTTATGAAACAAACAAAGGAAGACACATACTTTTTGTCAAAACGGAGCAAGAAGCGATAGACACTTTGGGCAAGTGAACACAAGCAAAACCGCCAACCGGCGGTTTTGTTTTACCCGGAATCACAATGATAATCAAAGAGTCGTAAGCGACATATAATAAATAATATAAAGGGAAGAATTTTCCCTTCAGCTTGCTTTATTTTTGCATCACTCACCGATCATGCCTAGCCTTTAATATAAATAGATTGAGCAGAAATATTGTGTTCTTATATTTTTTAGTTTAACATATCTTTTAAGGAAGTAAGCTAAGAAAGGCGGGAACTATATTGTTGTCTGTAAAAATAAACAAATCCAACCTTAAGGAATATATACAGGAGTACGAGGTAGTGCTTTGTTCCTTGAAAACTTCCCGCAACAAAGCAAAACAGTTGGCCGTATGGGAGCTGTGCTTTGCACTGAACGAATTAGCAGCAATATTTGTACCTAACGGCCCCCTGGGAGACACCGCAAGCCAGGTCACTTTTTTGATTCACAAAGCACACCTTGAAGCGCTACCGGACATCCTAAAAAGCATAGGCTACTGCAACAGCTTTTATGCCCTGGACTTTTCCCCTTCTCCCCCAGGCAAAAAGAGTTTTTCTTGGAAAGGAATGCCTTTTACCATCAGTCTATTCTACAAACAGAGCGAAGCAATTTACGAAAAACAATCTTCCCACAACAGGGATTTTTATATTTACGACAGCCATGGCCAGGAAAAGAAAGTGGTGGGCTACAGAGGCGACGGGAGCGTTACCGGACGGCGCGCATTGCCCGTTGAGGATTGCCGCTTGTTGGTCAATTTGGTCAACCCATTAGCGGCAAGCAGCATTTTGGATCCTTTTGCCGGTAGCGGAGGCATATTGTCCGCAGCGCGGTACGCCAACCCCTCCATCCGTTTAATCAGCGCAGACATCGACAAAGTCGTAGAACCGGGCCTCAAGAGGTTGTCGGATGTTCACTACACAATAGACAGCTCTGCCGAGGATATTGTGGAGCATGACATCGCCGCCATCGTAACCGAAGTTCCCTTCGCTCCTTCGGCAACCGAGACAGTGGGTTTAGCGCTCACAAAGCTGGCACAAAACCTAAGCGATGACGGCCAGATTTCTCTGATGTGCAGCGAAGAGCAGTACCCCTATCTGTCCGCCGTATTGCAAAGCGTACCTTTATACCCCGTCGTGGAAGAATATGTAGACCGCCAGGGCAATGTTATGTCGGTATCCCTTTGGTACAAACAATATGTTGAAGCGAGGCAGCTCGATACCTTGACCAAGGAAATCAGCTTACTGTTTTAAAATCCATGTACCAATCTTCTTGCCCAGCGATCCTTTGATGTTAACCCCAAAGTTTTTATCCAGCAAAAACACTTGCCCAAATATAATCACAACGCAAAAAAGTACGGACGTTGATTTGCCTCTTTTTAAAAACGATCCGCATAGCAGGCATCTGCGTCAAGGCCATACCACTTGCCACAGATTCGGCCAATTTTTATTCTTTATATGATTTATATGGTTGCCATTGAACAGGGGATAATAATTTGCTACAATCTACAATATTTGTGATCATCCATCATCGAAGCAATGTCTTTTCCCTGTTTCGTTTGCGGATGAATAATTAATGACGATTACAGAAGGTAGGGACAGGATGAATATATTGACCATATTGACCGATACCGTGTCGGAAGCTTTTGATGCAGCCGGATATTTAAAGGAATATGGAGCGGTATCGGTATCCAGCCGCCCGGATTTGTGCCAATTTCAATGCAACGGTTCGATGTCAGCTGCGAAAGCATACAGAAAATCCCCAATGATTATCGCCAATGCAGTCGCCGACGCACTCAAGCAGCGCACAGAAATATTCCAAAAAGTAGAGGTAGCAGCGCCTGGGTTTATTAACCTGACGCTCAATGATGGCTACTTGGCGAGCCTGATTAACGATATGCAAGCGGATGAGCGGTTGCTGCTTCCCAAAATGCAGCACAAAACCATAGTGGTGGACTACGGCGGGCCCAACATCGCAAAGCCTTTGCACGTAGGCCACCTGCGTTCGGCCATCATCGGCGAATCCTTGTGTCGACTACTCAGGTTTCTGGGACACACGGTAGTCGGCGATATCCATTTGGGCGACTGGGGCCTACAAATGGGCATGGTGATTGCCGAGCTAAAAAAACGAACGCCCCACCTGTGCTACTTCGATCCGGAATACCAGGGCAACTATCCCGATCAGGCGCCTGTAACCGCAGACGACTTAAACGAGATTTACCCCACCGCATCGGCGCGCGCCAAGTCGGATCCTGCCTTTGCCCAAGCGGCTGCGCTTGCAACCGCACAACTGCAGGAAGGGCGGCGCGGTTATTACGCGCTTTGGCAGCAGATACGAAGCGTGTCGATAGCCGATTTAAAGCGCAGTTACGATATATTGGGCGTGCAATTTGACAAATGGTATGGCGAAAGCGATGCAGACCCTTACATTCCCGACATTATGAAAGCGCTGCGCGAACAGAATCTGTTGCGCGAATCGGAAGGGGCACTCGTAGTAGACGTCGCCAGGTCCGAGGACAAGGAGCCCATGCCGCCCATGATCATCGTAAAATCCAACGGCGCCGATATGTACGGAACCACAGATTTGGGCACCATCCTGCAACGCAAACGGGATTTTGACCCCGATGAAATTTGGTATGTTGTGGACAACCGGCAAGCGCTCCATTTTAAGCAAGTGTTTCGCTGTGCGGCGCTGGCCGGCGTGCTGGGCAATACCCAGTGCCACCATGTAGGGTTCGGCACGATGAACGGCAAAGACGGAAAACCCTACAAGACCCGCGAGGGCGGCGTGATGCGCCTGTCCGATTTGATCGATACGGTAACCTCCTCAGCCTATGAAAAAGCTTCTGAAAGTATGGCCGACATGGATGAAGATGTGCGAAAGGCCGTGGCGCGCCAAACCGGGGTGGCGGCGATGAAGATCGGCGATATGCTAAATCATCGCGCAAAGGATTATATTTTTGATATGGAACGCTTCCTGGCCTCCGAAGGCAAGACCGGCCCATATCTGCAATACGCCGTGGTTCGCATCAATTCCCTGCTCAAAAAAGCGCAAAGCGCTGGCGAGAGTTTTGGCGAGATCCTGCCTCCCGCTTCGGAGGTTGAACGCGCGCTGATGTTGAAGCTAACCTCCGCATCGGAAGCGCTGATGCGGACCTATGAAGAAAAGGCGCCCAGCGTGCTGTGCGAAACCATGTTCGATATCGCCGGACTGTTCAACCGATTCTATATGGAAAACCGGATCTTGACCTGCCCGGACAGAGCACGACGCGCTTCTTGGCTGTCGCTGTGCATGCTCACAAGGCGTATACTCAACGTAATGATGGACATCATCGGGCTAGATTTGCCGGAGCAGATGTAAATGTGCAATAACATCAAAATAGAAGGTGCCCACATGCCATTGGCATGTGGGCACCTTCTATTTAGCAGCAATATTGACCGGCAACACTCGCCAGCAAGTTAAACCACAAACCCACCGTTGGGACAAAGCACCTGGCCTGTGATGAAGCGCGCCTCATCCCCCGCCAGGAAAAGCACGCTGTTGGCCACATCCTCAGGCATTCCCAAAGCGCACATAGGCGTTTCATCTTTCAGATCGCACAAGGTTTGCTCATCCAACCGGGCATTCATATCGGTGACGATCACCCCGGGGGACACGCAGTTCACCCGCACCCCCGAAGGGCCCAGCTCTTTGGCCAAAGCCTTCGTAAAACCGATCACCGCTGCTTTGCTTGCGGAGTAATGCACCTCACAACTGGCCCCCACCTGCCCCCACATGCTGGAAACGTTGACAATGCTCCCCCGCTTGGCAGAGATCATCCCAGGCACAACTGAACGGCAAGTATTGTAGACCCCATCCACATTAATGCGAAACATTTGCCGCCACTCGTCAGGCTCTATATCGGTAAACAACTTTTGCTGGGAGATGGCCGCGTTGTTGACCAATACATCAATCTTCCCCCATTCTTTAAGCAAACGCTCGGTCATCTCATTGACCTGATCCGGATTGCCCACATCGGCGCGAAGAGCGATGGACATGCCTCTGCCCGCCCCCAACTCCTCCGCCAAATCGAAAGCCTCCTTTTCAGAGTGCAGATAGTTTATAGCCGTCTTATATCCTTTTTGGGCAAACAATCGGGCAGCCGCCTTGCCGATGCCCCGCGACGCGCCTGTGATCAATACTGTTTTGCACATATGCAACCTCTATTCCTTGAATCTATTTAGCAAATTTTAGTATATAGGCAATGTGTTTTCTTTTTATTTATACCCAAGCCAAGTCGAACTAAAAAAGCAAAGCGTTTTCCGGCTGCTCATCCATTGTATTGCTCGCCGTTTTTTATTATACACCAAAATGGTGTACACACCGAAGTCATAAACGCAAAAAGACGTACATGAAACAAACATTGTGCGCAGGCTGGCGTTGACATTGAATGTATATCTCCAGAAAACCTTTACGCTCCCTGCATAAAAAAATCAGCAGCTCCCGTTTTCGGTCGCTACTGAACCATGAGCCTAGTTATCCACTTATTCACCGCCCGTTATCCCCAAACGCCGGTCGGATTATCCACAACTTATTCACAATCTGTGGATAAGTTAGTTGATTGGCGGATTGCACAGCGGGCAAGGCGCATAACCGGCATTGATCGCATCTTGAACGCTCAAATATTCCGATCCATCCCCTACCTGTTCACAGTTCGCCGCATGGTACAAAGCATTGACCGGGTTTGCATAAACCATGCCCAATTGGCTCTGCTTAGCTTCTATCGTAACAGGCTCTGATTCCTCTTTATCGGTCCAGCGCGGATTGTACACCGATATGTCAGGCATGCCCTCCTGGGGCACAGGACCATATACTTCGGCCTCGGGTTTTGCACCCACCAGTTGCACTCCGCCGACAGGCGCATCGGGCGGCAAGGTTTGGGGAAGGATAATCAAGGTAAGCGCAGCCGCTACAATTCCGGTTACCGCTATTTTGCTGAGTTTGTTCCATTTACAGCGAGGCGACCACATCATGCAGAGTCCGGCAGGGAAGCAAAAAACCAACCATTTTAGAAGTCTTCCGTTGTTCTTTTTTTTATTTTTATTCCTATTCTGGCTCTGATTACGCATCATATCGGTTTACATCCTTTATAATAAAGACCAAAGTCTCTTATTCGGTTTTAAACGCATATTTCTATACCAGTTAGTGTACATTATTCTATTGATAAAGTAAACAATCAACGCCAATTTTTGTTGAAAAAGTTGTGAATTGTTTTGCACATGCTGTGGATAAGAAACGAGTTGTCCACATGCCGACCGACGTCGCCAAGAAATCAAATTTTTTAGCGACGCATAAGATTCGATTTTACATCAATCCACATTATTTTCACCGGTTTATATAATGTAGCACTGAAAAAAATCTGGTGGTTTCCCATACGCTTTGTTAGGACAGCTCTACCCTCTCGATCCGGACACAGCGCTATTAAAACAGTTGTGAAAAAGCCACATCAAAAAAATTATCAAAATTAAAAATAAAACTTGATTCCATGGTCGCTATGTTGTATAATATATTTCGTTAGCGCCGAAGTGATGGAATGGCAGACGTGATGGACTCAAAATCCATTGGTAGCAATACCGTGCGGGTTCAAGTCCCGCCTTCGGCACCATCCTAAAACACCTCCGGTGTTCATAAGAACAAAACAGGCTGGCAATTTTCAGCCTGTTTTTGTGTCTCCGGAAAAGAATTTTAGTGTCACGAGAAAATCTTTCAGCGACAATCCCATCGTATTCTGATAATATTATCTATAACATAGGAATGTTCCTTATCTAAGTAGGTGACAATACAATATGGATGAGCAAAATGTAAAATTATCAATAATAGCTTATTACTTATCAAAATTTGATATAGAAGCTGTAGAGAAACTTGGATATAGTAATAGAAATGAAGCAATGAGAAGTATATCTTTAATTATTGGTAGCGCTAACAACTACTTAAAACTTCGCCGAGATGAGTTTGATGTCCTTACCGGAAGCCATAGGCGGGGATATGCAAATCGCGAACCAATTCCTAGTGTGTTAGAAATGCACAACCAGCTAAAAGATATAACCTTTGGTGATTTTACTGACATCGTCACTCAATTTCTTCAGATTGAGCACCCAGAATCGACTGAAGCATTGACAGATTCTTTTGTAATCGATCCAGAATTCTCGGATAATGAAATCGAAGCCATTGTAAACTCCAGAGACTCTACATCTACAATTATAGTACGCCAAACTGAACAGAAAATAAGAGTCTATAACCCTGTTATTCTTGAGAACTTAAAGAAACTATACAATTACCGTTGCCAAATATGTGAGATTTCAACGCAAGAGTACGGTGCGCATATCGTGGAAGGTCATCATATTTTATCATTTTCCGAATCGCGAAATAATAACCCCGACAACATCATGATACTCTGTCCTAATCACCATCGGTTAATACACCGCGCCAAACCAATTTACGATAAAGAAAGAAAACTGTTCATATTTCCTAACGGTTTGATTTTGCCAATTAGATTCAATCTGCACTTATAAGATATGTGTAATATTCGATTGTTTATGCCGTAAAGCCTTATTATATGCGATTTTGTGGGTTTGTCCTTATGAATACTCGTACCATGAAAAAATACTTTGAGTGTTTATAAAACAAAAGCAGGTTGGAATACTCCAGCCTGCTTTTGTTTGCGCAATATTAGTAATATGTTATAATAAATCATTCGTTTGAAAAATAATCTATAGCTAGGAGGTAGCGTATGTTGCTTGCCATTGTTTATGCTCCATGCAAGGCCTGATGATGGACGAGGGTTGCATGGAGCGATAGTTTGAGGTATCGTTCAAATCAGGTTTTGCATTTTCAGTCTATTTGATTTGAAGGAGCAAAACTATGAAAAAACAAAATATATTTTTTGAACTTCGAGAATTTCTAACCCTATGGAGTTCACAGGCGGTGTCCACACTAGGAACAGCCTTAACCAATTTTGCGTTGATCGTGTGGGTATACGAGCAAAAAGGAACCGCGTCCAGCATAACCTTGTTGTCGATTTGTTCATTTTTGCCCTCTATCCTTTTTTCCTTTATTGCGGGCACAATCGCCGACCGATGGGATAAAAAACACATTATGCTGTTGGCGGATTTGGCAGCTGCGATCGGAACCATAACCGTACTCGTGCTCTACCTCACGTCCGCCCTACAGATATGGCATTTGTACATCATCAACTTTTTACTCAGCTTTATGAATGCCTTCCAAGCCCCGGCATCTTATGTTGCAACCAGCCTGCTGGCGCCAAAGGAGCATTATGTCCGGATTAGTGGCCTGCAGGCTCTTTCCGGGTCTATCGTTACGATTCTGGCCCCGGCGCTGGGCAGTGCGCTGCTGGCGTTTGGCGGGTTGAGATTGGTTCTGTTTGTAGACCTGATCACGTTCGCGATTGCCTTTTCCGTGCTGTTGTTCTTTATCAAGATTCCAAGGATAGAGCAAAAAGTGGAAGAACCCAAGGAATCTTTTGTGAAGTGTTGCTTGACCGGCATAAATTTCTTGCGTAACCACGCTGCGTTGCTGCGCATCATCCTATTTTTTGCGTTTATAAACTTCATCGCAAAGATGGGAAGTTACGGCATGCTACCCGCGCTGGTGCTGAGCCGAACCGGAAACAATCAGATTACACTGGGCATCGTCGAGACCGCCGTCGGAATCGGGATGTTGGTGGGAAGCATTGCCGTTACGATGATGAAGCCAGCCCAGAGCAAAGTGCAAACCATTTTTATGGCCTGTGGAATTTCGTTTTTGCTGGGCGATGTCGGGCAGAGCTTAACCCACGCGCTCCCCTTATGGGTAGCAGCAGCGTTTCTTTCAAACGTGCCGATGGCGTTTCTGAACGCCAATCTGACCGCTGTGATGCGCACAAACGTCCCTCTCGAAATGCAGGGACGGGTGTTTTCCGCGCGGGACACCATCCAGTACAGCACGATCCCCGTAGGGCTATTCCTCGGCGGCGTGCTTGCAGACTACATATTTGAACCGTTTATGTTGAGCACGTCCCCAGCGCAGCATTTTTTGTCGCTGGTGTTCGGAACCGGAAAGGGTTCTGGGATTGCAATCATATTCTTTATTGTCGGCATTATCGGAACGATAACCAGTTTCCTGTGCCTTAAAAATCCTTCATACAAAGATTTGGGATAAAGAAATCGACAATACGCACTCTTCAATTTGAACCGGCAAAGCTTTCCTTATACAGCTTTGCCGGTTATCTTTTATAAGAACAACACTTTTCACCATATTAGCACTCATTTGCACAAAAATGTTGCCGCACGTACTTTTTTTGCACATTCGAAAGGTTTTGGGTGTATGCCACTACAATCTGCAGCCGTTAAGCCTTGGAAAGGCGCATATCATAATTTCATACGATGAAGCAATTAAAATCGCGCAGGAATTCTCGGCAAAAGTGATCGGCAGATTTGGCGACAAAATACTCTTGATTCCCTATAGCTTTCGCAATGTATAGCGGCCTTTAAGCGCACCAACGGACAGCGCATCGTTTTTGGTTGCCAAAAATCCCTAACGCGCAAGGTTACCTTTTTACAAGACAGCGTTTAAATAGGATATGTTCTTTGTCGTCCCCCATCAAGCGCTCATGAGCAGCAAATTGTCAAGCTTTACAGTTCCCGTTCGAGCGCTATAAAAGCCGCCGATTT
>CAYFTL010000057.1:0-8109 GCA_964346145.1 uncultured Oscillospiraceae bacterium
CGATCCTCCTAAAAATCTAAATATATCGATGGAATATCCGAAAAAAAGCGGCTTTCGCCAGGCTTTTTTATTCGCTGAGGTGCAAAATCTCCGATAGAAGCGCAACGGCGGCCAGACTGCTCTCACGGTTTATGGAATAGTGCATCCACTTGCCGTCCCTCCGCGCATCGACCACGCCCGCATCACAGAGTATGCGCATGTGATGGGAAAGAGTCGACTGGCCGATGGAAAGCGCCTCCTGCAGCTTGCATGCACACATCTCGCCGTCTGCAAGCAGCTGCAGAATTGTCAGGCGGTTCTCGTCGCAGAACGCCTTGAAGATTCTCGCATTGCGCTGGTTTTCACGAAACACGTCGTTCACCTCGCCGCAGATTTTGAATCATTGTATATCATAAATCTAAATATGTCAATATGACGGATGAAAATTTTCTGTGCGCCGGGAAGCGGACACGTCCGGAGGCCCGCGATGTCCCAGAAAAGGGGGCGAGACAAAGGGCCGGGCTCATTTGGGCAATAGCGGGGGCGCGTCCGGATTTTCTCCGGAATAGCGAAGAATCCATCCGAGAGCCGCGACCTCTGCCTTTGAAAGCGCGCCTTTGTCCTGCGGGTTTTCCCGCAGCTTGACGGTGCCCCTGATCGCTGACCAACCCTCCCAGTTCGTCAGCGGTGGAGGAAGGCTGCGGAAAACGGAATTTCGTGCGAAATTCCGGGCGTCTTCCTGACGAATGGAACGCATTTTCGGCGTTTGCAATCTGGAAAATGATTGTATGATCGGTGCGGCCACCCTTTGCCCATACGCGGAGAGGGCGCCGCTGCGCGACGCCCTCCGGGGGAAACGGATGTTACTGTTTTCCGGCACGCTGAATCGCGTTTGCCGGGTTCTTTGCCTTTATCGAACGCAGGCCGTGCAGCACCAGCGAAAGCGCGATGACGCCATACGAGATAAACACGCGGAAGTATTCGCCGATGGCCGCGTCGCCAAAAAGCGTCTTGCCTGCCTGCGGCGCAACGATAAACAGCGTGTGGAACAGGATGCAGCCCAGAATCGCCTGCGCATTCGTCGCGCGCACGATGGACGCGCCGCCGACCAGAATGGCAGCCCCTGCATACAGGCCGACCTGCTCATGCGCGCTGTAGGTCTGCATCGCGCCGAAGTTCTGCATAAAGATGACCTGGCCAATGCCTGCCAGCACCGTAGAGATCATAATGGCGATAATGCGCGTACGGTTGACATTGATGCCGGACGCATTTGCCACCGCGCGGTTCTGGCCGACAGCGCGGAAGCGCTGCCCCAGACGCGTGCGCAGAATCGCAACGTTGAACAGGCAGAGCAATGCCACGACGATCATGGTGACCATGGGCACCTTGGTCATGCTGAACACCTTTGCAACGGCGGGAATCTGAACCGCACCGACAGCGACCGCGTCAATCGCCAGCACCTTGATCAGGGAGGACAGGCTGCGCTTTTTCAGCAGGAACAGCACGAGATAAATCACGGCAAGCGCGCCGCAGAACCAGTACAGCGCGGGCACAAATTTCAGCTTGATCAGATTGTCCAGCGCGCCCTTGAAGCCGTAGGAGACAGACAGATCAAGCGTATTGCGGATGCCGCTGGAGCCGACGATGGTCAGGTCGGAATTTTGGATCGGGATCAGCGTACCGAAGATGTACAAAAACAGCAGCTGATACAGGCCGTTTGCAAAATAGCCCAGGATCATCGTTCCGATCATTTCCTGACCCTTCATCTTGTTTAAAAGATTGCCGATCAGGAAGCCAAACAGCGCCGCCAGCGGAGCGGTGATTGCACAGGTTACCAGAAAACCGCCGATGCCGGGAATGCGCCAGTTCATCGTCAGCAGAATGGCGATCTGCGCCGCCATGGCGCCGATGGTGATGGCAAAGTTGATGCCCATGCCGGCGACAATCGGAATGATCAGCGCCAGAATGATGAAGGCATTTCGGGTGATGCGCCCCATCAGCTCGTAAGAGAGCGCGGTGAGCTTCATGCCGGAAAGGCACACGCCCAGTATGCTCAGCGCTACGAACAGAATCAGCACCGCGTTGTCCAGCAAGATCTGCTTCAGATCAAATTTCTTCTCATTCACGGATCTCACCTCCAGATTTGGTCAGCGCATAGAGGATGACGCCGTTGGAGATGAGAATTCGCATGATTTCGGAGATGTTGCCCTCCGGAACCAGGGCGTTTGCCACCGGCATGCCCAGCGCCAGAATTCCCTGGAACAGGAAGCAGCCGATCACGACGTGCGAGATTTTGGCCCTGCGTACGCTTGCGCCGCCAATCAGAATCGCACTGGCGGCAATAAAGCCCATTTGCTTTGGCGCATTGTACAACTGCATAAATCCATAGCCCTGCGAATACACCACAATGCCGACCGCCGCAATCGCCGTGGACATCACCGTGCCCACCAGACGCATGCGGTTTACGTTGATGCCGACGGCCTCCGCAAAGCGCGGGTTAGCGCCCGCAGCGCTCATGGCGATTCCCGTCTTGGTGCGCAGGAACAGCCACATGCCGCCGCAACAGAGCGCCAGGAACATCAAAAGCCCTGTCGGGACGGTCACGCCAAATATGCGGAAGGCGAGGAAGTTGTTCAACAGTTTGCCAAATGAGGAATTCATGTTGTGCGTCAGGCGCAGACCCGGCCCGAGCGCCCAGGTCAACAACGGGTTTTTGAACGGAAGGATCATCCAGAATACGCACATCAGCGCCACGATGGAAAATCCGACGTAGGTGGAGACGGTCATCTCCTGGCCTTTGAGCTTATTGAGCAAAAGACCGTAGGCGTAGCCAAACAGCGCGCCAAACAACGCGCCCAGCACCACCGAGAACAGAAAGCCGCCCCAGCCGTGCATATTGTACTCCAGGCTGATCAGCGTGGAAAGCAGGCCGCCGATGATGCCCACCGTCATGCCCATATTCAGGCCGATGCCGCACTGAATGCCCGGCAGCATCGCGAGCACCAATATGCTGTTAAAGCCCATCCGCAACAGCGTGTTTCCGAACAGATTCGGCACATTCAGGCCTTCGATGCCCGCCACGATCAGCAGCAGCAGGAAGAAACCGACGATAATCAGGCGCGTCACGCCAAATTTGCGAATGCTCTTGCGCAGTCGGCTGACAAAACCGGGATTGTTCTTTTCCTGGCTCATCACTTATTTCCTCCCTTCTCAGGCTGGATGCCGCTCATCGCGAGACCGACGTCCACATCGGATGCATCCGCCGGCAGAATATCCACGACTTTGCCCTCAGCGACGATCGCGATGCGGTCGCAGATCGAGCGAAGCTCCATCAGCTCCGAAGATACCACCACGACGGTCATGCCCGTGCTGCGGTTGAGATTGACCAGCGTTTCGAGCACCAGCTTCTTCGCGCCGATGTCGATCCCGCGGGTAGGCTCCGCGACAAAGAGGAACTTGGGCTTCAGCGCCAGGGCGCGCGCAACGCAGACCTTTTGCTGGTTGCCGCCGGAGAGCGTGCCCACCTTTTGCAGCGGCCCGAAGCAGCGGATATCCAGATCCCGGATCATCTTTTGCGCGTAGGCGCGAACCGCCTTGCTGTCCTTCACGCGCAGCCGGTCCGTCACGCCGTGCACCAGCGGGTAGAGCGCCAGATAGATCAGCCACAGCGCGCCAATGACGCCCAGAATGAGCATCAGCGGGCTGATGCGGGCGATAAACGGAGAGGCGTTGTCCAGCTCGACTTCAATCTCTGCGTCCTCCATGCTGTCTTCCGAAAGCGCGGCGTCCGCGTCTGCCGCGGCAGCCTCCGTCTCCAGGGTCGCTTCTTCCGCAGCCACATCGACGGTTTCCTCGACAGCCGGCGCCTGCGCGGTCCACTGCGTATCGCCGTAGAAGCCCAGCGCCAGAAAGGCGATGGTCAGCACGACGCTCAGGATCAGCGCAAATGTCTTTTTACAGAATTCCCTGCCGTTTGGCAGCAGCGGCTTCTGGAAATCCCGGTGAATCTCCATTGCGCTGAATACGATATTGTCCTCAATGGATTCCTCCAGCAGCAGTCCCACGCCGCGGCGGTCCTCGGAAACCATGCTCAAACCGGCGCGCAACGCGCCTGCTGCATTGTTCAGCGGAAGCGGTTCGCCAAAGAACTCCACCTCGCCGCTTGCAGGATACAGGCCCATGACGCCGTTTGAAATGCCGACCTTGCCCTGCCCGGCAAGGCCGCCGACGCCGAGGATTTCGCCCTCGCGGACCTCCAGAGAGACATCCCGGACCTCTTCGCCGGGCATTTTGACCGCCAGATGCGAGATTTTCAGCGCGGTGCGTTCGGACTTGAAATCCGGACGCTGCTTGGCGTCCACGACGCCCTCGCCTGCACGGCCGATCATCAGCTCTGCCATTTCGGCAAGCGTGACTTCGCTGACGCTGCGCGCGGTCACCAGGCGGCCGTCGCGCAGAATGGTGATATTCTGACAGGCCTCCATGACCTCGTCCAGGCGGTGCGTAATGAAGATGATGGCAATGCCGGAAGCGGCGATCTCCCGCATGACCGTGATCAGCTGCTTGGCCTCGGCCTCCGTGAGCACGGCGGTCGGCTCGTCGAACACCAGCAGCTTCACGCCGGTCTTATCGATTTCCCGGGCAATTTCCACGAACTGCATATAGCCGACCGGCAGACCCCTGACCAGCGCCTGTTCGTCGACGTTCATTCCAACGCTGTCGAGCGCTTTGCGGGCGTCCGCAGCCATGGCCTTGCGATCTAATGTTTCAAGGCTTTCACCGAGCACGCGGCTGACCGGATTCGGCCGGGCGATTTCCCGGTTGAGCTTGATATTTTCAGTAATCGTAAATCCGGGGATCAGCATGAATTCCTGATGCACCATGCCGATGCCCTGTTGCATTGCCTGCTGTGGCGAGGCAATCTGCACGTTTTGTCCATCCACAAGGACTTCACCTTTGAATCCGCCGGTCTCATGGATTACCGGCATGCCAAACAGCACGTTCATCAAGGTGGACTTGCCTGCACCGTTTTCACCCAGAAGCGCGTGGATTTCTCCGGGGCGCACCTGGAGCGTAACATCCTTCAAAACAGCGTTTGAACCGTATTCTTTGGTGATGTTTCGCATCTCCAGAACAAATTCAGAACTCAAACGTCTCTTCCTCTCTCGATTGGGTTTCTTCCAAATCCGGCGCAAATCTTCCCCGTCGCTTCAAAAAAAGATTCCGAACGGTTCGGAAGATGCTTTTCAAGACTCTATTCCGGCTTCAGACCAACAACTTGACCCGCTTCGACCAAAAAGGCCGAAGCGGGTTGGAGTTATAGCGGCTGTTACACCTCGAAACAATTAGCCCTCGTAGTAGTCGTTGAAGTCGACGTTCGGCAGCATGACCATGTAGTAGTTGTCATAGGTGGTGCCTTCGGCGTCGGTGTACTCTGCGAAGTCGACCGCATCCAGGGCGGCGGCGTCACAGATGCAGGTATACAGGGCATCCTTGTCGTTGCGCTCGGTGATCTCGCCGGCGATCCACTTCTGTGCGTAGTCAAAGCCCGCATAGATGTAGGACATGTTCACGCCGACCGGCCAGGTGGAGAAGCGGCCCAGGGCGTTGTTCTCGGCCAGGACGTTGGCGATCTTCGTCAGGAAGGCGTTCGCGTCGCCCCAGTCCTCAGACTCGGTCTCGATTTCCATGGAAGCCGGGAACGCATGGTACGGAGACGGGCAGCAGGGCAGCGGATAGTACGCATTTTCCTGCGCCAGGACAGCCACCTGCAGGGGTTCCTGCATGCTGCAGTTGGTGGTAAAGAAGGCAACCTTCTTGCCCGCGTACTCCTCCATGACGGCCGGGACATCCTCGAGGATGAACTGCTGGGAGGCGGTGGCGCCGGCCTCGGCGGTCGGGTCGGGTGCAGTGCGGTCGACGAACTCAATGCCGGCCTCTGCGCAGGCAGCCTGCATCACGGAGTGGCGCGCGACGATGGTTTCCAGGGCCATGTGGCGCGGGAAGGAGTAGTGGATGAACACTTCGCAGCCCCAGTCCGCAATGGTGTTGACGATCTGCGTGCCCTGCGCGGGTTCATCGGAGTACAGAACGACGTCGGCAGCCGCGGTGATGGTGGCGGCAGCTTCCTGCGGAACACCGGCGATCAGCAGGATGTCATCGCGCATTTCGCGGATCTCCTGGAAGGCGGGGGCGCAGCCCGGAACGGCCTGGCACATGATGATGGCCTTAACGGACTCATCAAAGCCGAAGTTGGTGATGGTGGCCTTGGTGGCCTCGATCTCAGAGGAGAAGTTGTCCGGATAGGTGGCGGTCAGCACGATGTCCGGATACTTGCTGGCCAGGAACTCGGCGGCGCGGAATTCTTCTTCGCCTTGCGAGGTGGTGCCGGTGATGATGGCAATCTTGTAATCCTCGGCAGAGGCAACGGAGCCGACTGCAAAGACCATGACGGCGATCAGCATGAGAGCGAGCAGCTTTTTCATAGTTTTCCCTCCTGTTTGCTTTTTCCCTATATCTTCTGATGCAGAAGCATCGCGGGAACAAGGACCGGATTCCGCCGTTTCTCTGAAACGACAAGGTAAAACGGCGTGTTTCGTCCAAATCAAAAATTTTTAATTTGACGGTTTAATTATAATTATATACCCTGTCTTCGTATTTTGCAAGTTCATACGCAGGAAAATCCATACTTTTGCATGATTCAAATTCAACAATTTATTGCTTAAACCTCACGCTGCCGTTTGTCAATATTTACAAACCGTCCTTCAGGCCTGTAAAAAATGACCCATCTGTACGCAGGCGATTCAAAACCAACTCGAAAAATAGGCGCATTACAGTCACGTACGGGTGGCCAACCGACCCGTTCCGGGGCACCTTGCGAGGGCCTGAAGGTTCCCTTGCCCGGCTGCATGGCCGATTCCACGGCTCGGAAATTTTTCACGCGTGGGCGGTTTGTCTCTGTCGCTTTCGCGCAGGAGGCTGGTCGGCGCCGCACGCATACAGAATATAATATAAATAGGAAAGAAGGCGCGTTCATTCTCCGGTGGGGAGACGAAAATTCGGGCCCAGGAGGCTGGGGGAGGCGGGGTGCAGGTCAGAGGGGGTTTTGACGCCGGATCGGGATATCGAAATGGTATTCTTATAAAACCAGACGTATGCAAAACGCAGAGAGCTTTTTCTGCGCATCGATCCTTCCGGGCGGGCCCGTGCCCCGATCGTCCTATTTTTCCACGCCGCAGAATCCAAACGACGAGCGGGAACTCCTCGATGCGTCGGCTTGCCCGGCGCCGGCCGGAACATCGCTCCGGAGCCGGAAGTCGCAGGAGCACGAAGGCCTTTCGTACTCGGGAGGATTCTGATAGAGCGGGTAAGGCCGTGCCGTTGGAATACGCGCCGTGGACAGTTTTTGTTGCCGGTTTTTTAAGGCAATCCCGCACAATTCGGCGACATCGCAGACGGTGCCTTTTCCGCCATCTACTTCCTGCAAATTTCTTGACGAACCTCCAGTTCGCCCGCGATATTTGCAGTCGTATCTGACGAAAAATTCACGTATCATCGAGCCACCGCATTTGTGCGGTATTGCCTTAATTGCGTAGTATTATTTGTAACCTGTATGCGATTTAAGACAGAGACGGAAGGACGTGCTGTGTGAAAACGAAATATTCGTCTTTTGAGAACCGGAAAAGTTGTGAAAACCAAATACCCACTTGCCTTTCGGCGTGAAATGGCCAGACGGTCACTCACGCCAAAAGGCGATTGTTTTCGATCAAGGAGAATCCACATATCGAAAAACAATGTACCGGGCAAATACCGCGGGCGGGTGCAGACCGGCGCTGCGCAGGACGGCTATCCCATCAATAAGCACAGCTGCACAAAGGCACTGCACGAGCTTGAACGCAAAAAGGAGGATGTGCGTAAGCACTGTATCGAGGGCGAACCGCTGGGAGAGGACATCCCCTTTTATCAGTATGCCGAAGAATGGCATACTGATAAAAGAAGCCCTTCATCGCTGAGGCAGCCGGGTATATTTCCGGGTTCCGGGGTGGACGCGTTTATATGATCGGTTTGCGCAATTGTTCTCCGGCTATCCAGAAGTTGCGTATGTACAAGGATCGTTCCGAAATGGACGCC
>CAYFTL010000058.1:0-8020 GCA_964346145.1 uncultured Oscillospiraceae bacterium
CCAGCCGAACACATAACCTTTTATAGAATTAAAATTGCCAATAATAAATTGGTGTCGGACGGCACCCACGAAACCTTCGGCCTAGGATACTTCGTTAAGGGTACGCCAGAAAGCGTGTTACAGGGTGCGCAACTGGCAATCACCGAAGATAACGGCGACACCACTTTTGTGGACCTATCCACCGCACCCGACGCTCCTCCGCCGGAAACAAGTGCGGCGGAGGAACCCGCACAGGAATCCGCAGAAGAATCTCCCACCCCTACCGAAGTTGCAGCCCCTGAAGCCCAAGATAGTGAACCGACAGCCGAGGCACCGCAAGCGCAGGATACCGAACCTGCTTTAGTGGAACAATCAGAGGCCACAACACCCGAACCAACAAGCGATAACTCACCCGTTCCCGAGCCGACGGCAGCGCCCAACAGCGAGAACAGAGGGACGGAAGCCGTTCAAAATCTGCTGGCTCAGTTGGCTCAAGACGAACAAGGTCCGTGGAGTAAAGCGATCTATGAGGCCGGCGTTTCGCAGATCAAAGCAGAAGGAGATTTTCTCGTACTTTCGCTGCGCTCCTTTAACCCCAAGCTGGACGAGCTAGGAGATTATGCAGCCGGAAAGGTCGACTACTT
Source organism: uncultured Oscillospiraceae bacterium (assembly GCA_964346145.1). Lineage (GTDB taxonomy): Bacteria > Bacillota > Clostridia > Christensenellales > Aristaeellaceae > CAYFTL01. The sequence goes on from CAYFTL010000058.1 coordinate 624, forward strand.
AGAACGGTTGCTCAAAAACGCATCAGCTTTCGACCTAACCGTAAAGATTGAGTATAAGGATGGCACAATCACCGAGGACGGCAAAGCGGAACTGGTGAAGGCAGTATCCAGCGCAGCGGCGGCGTCCAAAGCCGCGTTCGATGACTCGCGCACACGCATAGCCATCGCAGAGGCGCTCTTTCCCCTCCCTGTAGAAAAAGCCGATGACGCTAGTCAACTGCTCAATCCCAGCGAAGGCTATATGACGATTTTTGACAACTACTTAAAAGCCAGCCTGATAACAGAACCCGGCGATCAACCCACCGACTATGCGCCGCTGTTCTACGCCCAATCCAAACAACGCCTGAACGTTGGCGACGGCCCCCACGCGCTGAACCTCAAGTGCACAGGCGCAAACGCCGAAAAACTTGTGAAAAACGCCGGCAGCAAAGCGTTGGCTTCCTTTGCCAAAAAAGAAAAAGCCAACCAAGCTACCGCCGATGAAATTGCACAGGCGTACACGGAAGCGCTGGCCCAGGAAGCCATTTCCGTGCGCAAGAATGGCGGAGAAGCCTTTGAAATCAAGTTGGATGTGGACGATCTTGCGCAAGGCTTTTACGGAAACGACTACTTAGATTACATCAACCGTTACGATTTTCGCACAAGTTCGGCTGCGCTGGCCGACAACGTCGCCCAGCTCCCCGATTATCCGGCCCAAGAGCCGCCCAAAAGCGGACGATTGTCGGGCGGAAAAAGCGGCACAAAAATAGTCGTAAAGACTCAAGACGAGGCCAATTATCTTTTCTTCCAACTGCGGCGCTCCGATTCGGATGAAATCGCGGCAACCGGATTTATTCGGCCGGGAGAATCTTGCACTGTGTACGCATCCAAGGGAAATTGCTACTTCCTGATCGCCAGCGGTACCGCGTGGTACGGCGAAGAGCACTTATTTGGAGATGCGGGCGTGTACAGCCAGACCGAATCCATAGAGATTAAGGGCGGCAATTATTATCATACGATTACGCTGGGCGGCGTTGTCGACGGCAATATTGAAGGATACGGGGCCTCGCGCGATGCTTTTAGCCAATAACCAAATCGACCGGCATACGTCCGGTCTGTAGCCTTCAACAAAGAAAACTCAATTCCCCTCCAGGCCATCGGTGCTATAGCACCGATGGCCTTTTTATTTGGGGTACGGCAAATCGCCGTGCAGACAGAGCGTTTTGCCGTAGCTATAGACACTCATTTTTCGCTTGAAAAATATGCCCAGGCATGTTAGCGTGTATAGGGAAACATGGATATATGCATAAGAACATTCTAGTGTGCAGTAAAATTAGGGGCAGTCATAAAAATCGATATGTTAAATGAGTTTTTTCAAGCGAGCGATGAATATTACCGGCCATTCGGAACCATCCTCAAATTCTTCGCAAAATCCATCCAGAATAAATCCTATGCGAAAGGCTAAAGCGAAGATATCTTGGAGAGCCCTGTGATAATAATTTTGCAAAATGGGTTGTCCAACAATAACATTCCTCCTTTTTCGTTTTTCTTCGTCGATATAGATTTTACGACTTATTTTCTCTAGGAATAGCGATAGGATATGGCGCATATTTAAGCACGCCGGCAGCGGTCAAACTGGAAAGAAAGAGAGGCGCTCCTTCCGTCGGAAAACGAAGCCGCAAGAGGGCAACTGGCCCGCTCGTTTGTTACGCTCATGATCCCAAATCCATTATTAGAACAACAAGCTCTTTACCCTGCTCTTATTAAAAACACTATAAACACATTATATTATGCGAGGAGGATGCTGGAAATGGGCGAAGGCTACATTATGGATGATTTTTCTATAGACATAACGATAGAGGATGTCATCCAAAAACTACACTTGGTTGAGGAAGAAGACATTGAACTTATGAACGAAAACCTGGAGCAAGCGTTGGCCATCGCCCGCCCCAAAGCTTTTTACAGTGTATTTGAGGTTTCAAAAATAGAAAAAGGCAATGTCTTTATCGGCAGTGAAGTATTCACAAGCCAACAGCTGGCCACAAGGCTCGAAGGCGTGCACAACGTAATTGCGCACGTAATTAGCTGCGGCCAGGAAGTGGACCGCTGGAGCCACCAGGAGAGCGATTATTTTGTGGCGCTTTGGTTGGATATGCTCAAGGAAATGATATTGGGATGCGCGCGCAAGCAATGCTACCAGGCATTATCGGCCAAGTATGGCATCGACTCGTTTTCCACCATGAGCCCAGGATCCGGGAATCTGGACGTTTGGCCAATCGGCGATCAAAGGAATTTATTCTCGCTACTCGGGAATGTTCATGAAAAGATCGGCGTGCAGCTCACCGAAAATTGCCTTATGGTGCCCATAAAATCGGTGTCCGGGCTGATGTTCCCATCTAGCTCTCAGTTCATTACCTGCAGCTTGTGCAGCCGCGAGCACTGCCCCAACCGCAGGGCGCCCTACGCAGAATAGCGTCGTTTAAGAACAACTCCGATTGCAAATTAACAGCCGCCGTGAAATTTCACGGCGGCTGTTAATACACACGATAACATATTGGTCAAATATTAAGGCTGCTCGACCAAAACGTTGGCCGTGGCCACTATATCGACTCCGGTTCCAGCAGCGTTTTGGAGCAGCACATCGCCAAGTTTAATGGGCGCGCAGGCCACAACCTCGTGGATCGCCTTGAGCACCTTATCAATGTTAGCCTTGGGCACAGCGTCGGCCGTCTTCACCGGGCAAAGGGGCTGCGCACCACCTTGTACCCACACGCTGGTAGTGACCGTGCGCATGGGCTGGAGCAGTTCCTGAGTGCCGTAGGTGATGCCGCGCTTGCAACTATTGCCTTGTACGGTTACGTTATTTTGATGGTCCTGGGTTACAGTCAGCTGGCAACCCACCGGGCAAACGATACACACCATTTTTCGTTCTTGCATATTTAAGCCTCCCCCTCAACGTGCACCACGAGATTGCTGGCGATTGCGTCTGCGTTTACCGTGATTTTTTCCATTTCACCCGGCGTCATCACCAATTTTTTTCTGTTGCACAGCTGCGCGTCGGCGCAATCAACCGTTACTCGAGCCGGATGGTAGGCCTGATCCACCCTGTAGTACAAATCAATTTTGCTAGCCGCAGCTTTGCTGATGCGCTGGGGCACAACGTAGCGCACGCCCTGGCCTGCAGCCACGGTCCAATAATCCTGGCTTTGTGCCTCCAAACCTTTGAACACATAGTGGGCCGCTGCGCGCCCGGCCAGTATGGCTTCATCGCTGACGTTGTCCACCAAATCGTGCACATGCAGCACGTTGCCACAGGCAAACACGCCGGGCAACGAGGTTTGGCGGGTTTCGTCGACAACCGCACCGCTGGTAACCGGATCCATTTGGATGCCGGCTTGGCCTGTCAGCTCATTTTCGGGAATCAAACCCACTGAAAGCAGCAAGGTATCGCATTCGACGATCTGTTCTGTGCCGGTTATCGGCTTTTTAGTCGCCGGATCCACCTCGGCTACGGTTACTGCCTCGAGCCGACCTTTGCCGTGCACCCGGGTCACGGTATGGTTAAACTTGAGGGGAATATCGTTATCTTCTAGGCACTGGACGATGTTGCGGTTTAACCCGGACGAGAAGGGCATCAACTCGCATACCATTTCAACCTGGGCGCCTTCCCACTCCAATCTGCGGGCCATGATGAGGCCAATGTCCCCAGAGCCTAAGATTACGATTTTCTTGCCTGGCATATACCCTTCCAAGTTGACCATGCGCTGGGCAAACCCGGCAGTGTACACGCCTGCCGGCCGCGTTCCTGGAATGCTCAGCGCGCCCCGGGTTCGTTCGCGACAGCCCATCGCCAGCACGATAGCGCGCGCCTGTATGCGCACTAGGCCATGCTTCGGGCTGATAGCCAGCACTTCGCGCCGTTTGTTGAGCTCGATGACCATGGTGTCGGTCCATACATCTATTCCGGTGCCATCCAGTTGATCGACAAACCTGGCCGCATATTCGGGACCGGTCAGTTCTTCGCCGAAAAAATGAAGTCCGAATCCGTTGTGGATGCACTGCTGCAAAATTCCGCCCAGATGCGTGTCCCTCTCTAGAACGAGTATATTTAAATCGGGGGAGGTTTTGTGTGCCTCCAGCGCAGCCGCAAGGCCGGCGGGCCCGCCGCCGATCACCACCACATCGTATTCTACTGTTTGTTGGTTTTGCACTGCGATTCCTCCTCCCCCAGCTTTCCGGCGAGCATTTTGGAATTTCCGCCAAATTTGGTCACTTCTTCAATCGGGATATTCAGCTCTCTGCTGATCAATTCAATTACCCGCGGCGCACAAAATCCACCCTGACAGCGGCCCATGCCGGCGCGCACCCTGCGCTTGACCGCATCCACCGAGCGAGCACCGCGCCGAATGGCTTCTACTATTTCGCCTTCGGTAACGTATTCGCACCGGCAGATCATGCGTCCATAGCGCGAATCCTTGCGAATGGCTTCGGCGCGCTGGGCATTGTCCATGCGCCTAAATTCGGCGATGGGTTCTCGAATGGGATCGTAAGTCGGATTTTCCTCCATGGCAAGCCCTTGATTTTTCAAAATGTCGGCTACCATAAGAGCGACGGCCGGTGCACTAGTCAAGCCCGGCGAACAAATTCCCGCCACGTTGATAAAGCGATCGTTGGTTTCGGAGGGACCGATGACAAAATCTCCAGTGGACGGCTGGGCGCGAAGCCCGGCAAAAGAACGGATGACCGCCCGCAAGTTTAAATTGGGCACCGAGCGTTTGGACAGGCGCGTCATCTCTTCAAGGCCTTCGGGCGTTACCGAAGTGTCTTCCCTGTCATCAACGTTCACCGCGGTGGGGCCGGCAAACACATTTCCATCCACCGTGGGTGCCACCAACACGCCCTTGCCCAGCGCAGAGGGCGTTTGGAAAATGACCGTAAAAATAGGATTTGCAGCCTTGTCCATCAGCATGTATTCGCCCTTGCGCGGCAAAATCGAAAAGGAGTTATCCCCCACCAACTGGGCGATTTTGTCGGCATATACGCCGGCGGCATTGATTACATATTTGGCGGCAATCTTGTGCTCGCCGGCCAGCAGCTCAAATTTATCTCCTCTAAATTCGATTTGCGTCACTGGTGCGTCAAACAAAAACTCTACTCCGTTTTGCCTAGCATTTTCGGCGCAAGCGATGGTCAATTCGTAAGGGCAGGTGATTCCGCCCGTGGCAGCGTACAACGCGCCAACCACATCGTCGCTGATGCCCGGTTGGCGCTTACGCGCCTCATCGCCGGACAACACTTGCATGCCGGGCACGTTGTTTTCAAGGCCGCGCTCGTACAGCGCATGCACAGTTCTCATTTCCTCATCGTTAAAGGCCAGCACCAAAGAGCCGCTCCTGCGCATCGGTACACCCAGCTGTTCGGTCCACTCGTCAAACAATCGGTTGCCCTCGACGTTCAGCCTAGCCATCAGCGAACCCGGTTGGGCATCGTAACCCGCGTGCACAATTCCGCTGTTCGCCCGGGAAGCCCCCATGGCTACATCGTCGGTTGCTTCGATCAATAGTATTTTGATTTGATACGAAGACAACACACGCGCAATTGCACAGCCCGACACGCCTCCGCCCACGATCACCACGTCATACAGTATTGGCTGCATGAATCCCCCTCCTTAAAATCACAAAAAAACCACAACAAACAACCCGCTAAGCGAGCGTTTGCCATGGCTTCTCTAAATCTCTGCCCTGTCTTATTCATCATAGCGCGAAGCACACAAACTGTCAATGCGCCAACGCACCGTGAAACAAGCAATTGGTTGTAAATATTTTTATATCTTCAAATTTAAGCAGCGACCAGCGCCAACCGCAACATAAACCCATCCCACAACCGTAAGGATGATGGCCACATCGGACATAATGCAACGGCACGCCCTAGAAAGCAACTAGCCCAGCCGCTTCTGGAACAGGATTGCTCCATAAACGTTAAACCCGATGCCGAACAACATAATTCCACTTTCCAGCCTTCGCTGCCAAGGCGCGTTTCTAAACCGAGTCTGGCGCGCAAATACAAAGAACATAGCCAGCACCAAATCACAAAGGTAACGGGTGCCAAATTGCACGCCGCCAAAGGAACCGTGCATAAGCAACAGGAAAAAATGCGCGCACACCGTGAACCCGATTATTCCATCGACAGCCTGCATACCCCGTGCCAGCGCCGCACACACCATGGAATAGGCAAACAAGACAAACAGGGGATTGCACAGCCAAAATGCAAAGCCGTAGGCCATGGGGAACTCCAGTCCGTTCGATGTAATCCTAGGCAGACGCCATATATTTCTCCAGTTATCTGCAATATAATAAACTGAAAACTGACCATTTTCGCGCTGTTCGGCAAATTCCGGCAAATAATTATGCCCAAATTCCAAAGGATTGGCAAACCTTGCATAGTTGTACAGCGCATAGGCCAGCGCCACCAAAGCCGGCAGCAAAACGATCGGCAACATTTTCTTTAAATCGGCAAGCTTTGCTCCACCTACGTTCTTCCAACACATAAACAACAACGTCGGCACATACAACGCTTGAAACGGACGGCATCCCACCGCAAACGCGATGCACAATAAGCCGGCGCCCATAGATGTTTTTCGCACCGAAGAGCAAAGGTAAAAAGCCCATATCGTCAGCGCGAAACTCATAGCCTGGGCAACGTTCCACACTCCACCCGACAATCCAAATTCGGCGAGGTTACAGCCCATCGTCAAAAATACGCCCATCAGCACTGAAAAGCTTCGGGAAACTTTATACCGCCTGCAAAGCATAAACCCGGCCGCAGCCGACAGCAATACGCAGGTAAAGGTTACCAGCTGACTCGGAGTATTCCCGCCAAAAAACAAAGTCAGCGGCAGCATGACCAAACTGGGGAAGGGCGGAAAGCTTACAAATATCTTCCCTTGGAATTTGGCCAGCTCCAGCCAAGGATAATCCTGACCCAAATCCATGTGCCCTTCGCGCCAGCGCAGCGCCTGCAACGTATAGGAGTCGTAAGGGCTGTGTTCCAGCAGATTGAAACCCAACATGCCACACATGCCTAGGTATAACCCTGCGACGATGGCCATGGTAAGCAGCAGCGCCATCCTATCATAGTTCCTTTCGGTTCGCTTTTGCACTTGTCACCCTCCTTTTGAAAGTTCAATTCAAAGCAAATTGACATTCATATACCTGAGCTACAGGGCATTCGTCCAACAGCTATAAAAATATGTGTTCCTGCAATTATAGAAATACCTGTAAACGCGATATGAATGAGAGAGCACGTTCGGCGAGCTATAGTGCTGTATCGCACCGATAGCAAAAGCAAGAGCGCCGAGCAGAATACAGGCCGTCTATCGTCCGACATTTAACCTTTGTTCCCTTTTATGATAGCACATG
>CAYFTL010000059.1:0-7832 GCA_964346145.1 uncultured Oscillospiraceae bacterium
ATTTTACCTTTTTAGACGTTTGGGAATTCTACTGTTTTTATACCACTTCACCTGCACTTTTTTTCGTTTACCGATTGCATCTATAACGAACTCTTTGTTTGCCTGAAACACCAAAGTGTCCGCTTGACGCACGCTAAAATCGCCCTCGCAAAAAACGGTGAAGCGACTTCTCAATTCCTTTTTACAAACAGTATTTTGAGATCAACTCCGACACGCGCTGTGACGCCTTGCCGTCATCGTAACAACCAGCATCGTCCAGATGTCTCTTCACTTTCTCCGCATATTCTTTTTCATCAAATCCGCGAATTGCATCAAGCAACTCATCGTTGCTGCGCGCAGCAGGATAGGGCCACTTTTCAAAAGGATAGGCAAAAGACCTGTCGTAATCACGATAATAATCCAGATCTGTAGCATATACAAAGGCGGGTTTACCTGACATGATGAAATCATACAAGCAGGAAGAATAATCGCTGATCAATATGTCAGAAGCGTACATCAGTTCCTGCATATCGTGGTAAACGGACACGTCCACCGCGCCGGCATACTTTTTCTTGCCCTTCACAAAATTGTGGTTGCGGAACAGAATGACCCATTTTCCGCCAAAGCGTTCCTGCAGCGCCTTTTTCACAAGATCGAAATCCATTCCAAACGTGTCAGATTTCATCCCCCTGCGAAAAGTAGGTGCAAAGATAGCCAACTTGCTGTTCGGATCAATACGATACGTTTCGCGAATCTTTTGCGAAATTTCAGGATGTTCCTCAAAAAAAATATCATTTCTAGGCAAACCGGTCGGAACAAAGCAGCCTCTTTCCAGCCGGAATGATTTTGCCGTATCCTCTGCAAAAAACTCACTGCCTGCCAGATAGAAGTCAGGCTGACGGTTTTTCAGGCGAAACAGTTTCTTCGCCGCTTTGCTCATGGGAGCCAGATAATTATATCCAATATGCTTGTAATTCATACCTGCGTGCCAGGTATTCATCCACTTCTGATTCCAGCGGTGTGAAGCCCATGCGGGGAACGCATCATTGGTTATGAAAAAACGTGTACGCAAGTACAGTCTGGCATGCTCCGGCGTGTTGTTCTTGATAACCCGGACATTCAAGTCCCGCACTTCCTGGCAGGTTTCAGGATGCATGGTAGCCCAGATAATTTCGAGTTTTTCGCCATAATTCTCCCGCAGTTTTTTCACGATGTACTTGGGATTGCATGTGAAACCCTTGCGATCATGAATGTTCACCATGACGCGCTGTTTCTTCACAGGCAGCCAAAAGAGCACCCACTGCACCACGCGAAGCACACGAGATATCCACAACTCCTTCACTTGGAGCCAGGTGTTTTTAGGGCGAACAGACTGGTCAAGCCCGCTCGTCAGCACAGGTTCCTCACCTTCAGTAAACAAGTACTTCTGCCAGAACTGAATATTCAGCAATTCGTCATACCGGTCCCGGTATTCCTGTGTTACGCGGCGGTAATTCTGTGCGATCAGTTTCTTGGTTTTTCTGTACATCCGGATGATGTACATCGCAGCATGCCGGTTTCTCTCCGTGATGAAACCGGTATTGGAAACCTCTTCGTAGTTCAACACTTTTTGAGCGCGGAAAAACAGATTAACGCCGGGTTGATATACAGGCACCACTATGGTTCTGCCTCCCGGAAGAAGGTGCCCGTTCAAGGAAACCATCTGAAGCAGTCTTTTCTTTCTGCCGAATTGGGGATTTTCCAAATTCTTCTCATAGATACCATGAGTGAATACAAAATCCAAATCAGAAACAGGTTCCTTTTTATAGCCAAGCTTCATGATTTGCTGATTCAGTTTCTCGCCGTCTTGCGCTTTCAACCAGTCAATGCCCAGCAGATAATGCTGCACACCAAGTAGTGTCAGTTCCGCATCCCGATAGCGATATTGCAGCAAAAAACGACAGACGCGTTTTTTCACTTCTTCAATCAACCGCTTCTCTGAGAAACTCAGACGGTGGCGCGAATTGATGATACACATATTACGGAAATAGTAGTATTCAAGATACGTAGCATACTTATATTCAAATGGCTCATGCCACACGCATACTCCGTTCATCGTGATAAATGTATGGCCATTCCTCAGCCCGTATTCAATATCATCGCGCTTAATAAAGATAGGAAGCGGAAGATTATTATCCGTGACAGTGGCAATCGGCATACAGCAATACCACCAGCCCAAGTGATTTACGCTGTCTTCTATCTCATTTTTAATTAGAAACTCTATTTTTTCCAGATTATAATTGAACTTAACGGGATGATGTGTCGCAATATCCCAATGATCGGCAGCCTCACTTTGAATATGCGGCGTATCAATTTTCAGCATATGTCCGCCAATGAACGCGCTTCTGTATTCTGATTTTAGGAGCCGCAGAAGCAAATAAGTGCGTACAAGCGAATCTGGATTCAAACGGACGTCATCGTCCATCAGCAAAACATGTGTAATCTGTTTTTTCTGTTCTTCTTTTTTGATTTCGATCATTGCGCGCGTGAATCCACCTGCGCCTCCCACATTTTTATTGGGGAAAATATGTATATCCTCTGATTCCAGCACAGAGGAGTCTAAAGTTTTTCCGTTGTCACTGATATAGATTTCCATGTGCCCGTAGAGAGGAGAACTGGGATTTCGCAAAATTTCCTGTTGGAATATAGAAAGATTATTTTCAACAAAGCTTTCTCTGCGATAAGAACAAATCCCGACAGCGATTTTTACATGAGGAAGCGCATTTTCGTCCACCTCTGTTTCATAAGCTCCGCCGTACAATTCTGCACCTTCGCTTAGCGCCGTCAATTCAAAATAGAGAATCCCTGTATCCCCGTCCGTCGGCAATTCCAACAGAAAAGATTGCCTCTCCGCCGCTCGGATATGCGCTTCCCGAATAATGTTATCTTTGATTGCATTCAACATCTTTCGGGCATAACGAATTTTCAGCTGGAATTCACCCTTCAGGTTCAAATGGAGCTGGAGTTGGTCGAGCATCGTATATTTTCTCCATTTCCCCAGAGAAAAACTGTTAAAATATGTGTGAGTACTCACCGTTTCTCCAAAAGGAATGGCACAATACGAGTCGCCCATGAAAACTGTAATCCCGCTCCCCTTGTAATACATGTTTGTTCGCGTGCAGGTTTCATCATTTGGAAATAAAAGCTTTTGTAATATCATATTTGCATTCCTCCTGTGCGAACATCAGTTTTCGTTTTGTTTGGAAATGGCATTTCGAAGTTGTGTGCTGCTGGTCACCTGCGTATACGGAAAATAGATAATCTCTACATTCTTATCCATGAAGAACGCCTCGTAACGCTTAAAGCGTTCCGTTCCCTTGTAATCGCTGCCAACAAACAACCGATCGAAGTGATACAGTTCCCACGCATCACTGTCATCCTGGCAGGATTGCACGGCTTTATCCACATACCGGCATGCTCCAACGATAGCCAGACGTTCTTCAAACGAAATGAACGTCTGCTTTCCCTTATGCGCCGCATTCGGGTGAACGCCAACAATTAGGTAGTCGCACTGCTCCTTCGCACGCCTGATTAAATTCAAATGACCGATATGAAATAGGTCAAATGTCCCGGACAAATATCCAACAATCGCACGCTGTCCATTTTGCACACGGCCTGAATCCAGCTTGTACTGCATGCTCTGAACCCCAAAGCCATGCGAATCCTGATGATAACGCTCAATGACCCCGCGATAAATCTCTTCATATTGGGGAATGTAAAGTTCATCCCGGGCATATAGATGTTTAATAATTTCATCTGCAAGCTCGGCCGTCATCGACAAATCATTGCTTCCTCCGTTAAAGCGCGTTCCCTTAATAGAGCCGGGAGAAACATTCAAAATGCGGTTTTGTGTTCCGTTAAGTTCCAATTCCACATTTACACTCTCCACAAACCGGACGAGAGCTGCTTTGGACGCTGCATATACGGAAAACATCGGCGAAGAAACAAATCCTGCTATGGAGCCCATGACCCCACAATAAAAAGGCGACTTGCAATTTATTCTTTCATAAAAACAGCGAATCGTTTGAATGCACGCGGACGTATTAACAGTCAGCATATTTTGAATTTCAACTGAATGCAGATTCTCGAAGCGGGTTACCCGCCCGAATCCAGCGGTAATAACCAACGCTTCTACAGATTCATCGCAGCTGAGATTGCAAAATAAATTTTCATCAAAATCAATCAAATCGCAAAAATGATAAAAGTAATTTTCTCCATTTAGTTCCTCAGATGCAGGCTCTACTCTGTCAAAAATATGTACATATAACCCCATTTCCATAAAACGCTGTACAATAGCCAGACCGATTCCATTGCTGCCTCCGACGACCACTACTTTTTTCATCATGCTCCTCCATAACTAACCTCCGCGCAAACCATATTTATTGCAGCACGGATGACCTTATCCATATTCTTGCCCTCAAATTATCCTCTGTTTTCCATTGTTATCCTGTGTTCAGCGCAGACTTCATCTGCTGGATCGTCTTTTATAATATTACCATGATCGAGCCCAATAGCGCGTTTGCACAGCTTCTTCACTTCCTCAGTATTGTGTGAAACAAATAATAGCGTGGTTCCGCCCTCCAGCAGTTCCTCCATCCGTTTCATTTTTGTCGGAACAGGAAGCTTCGGACGCACTCCAGAATATTGACTGTACCCATGACATTTGTTTCATAGATATAGACGAGGTCCTTATAAATATCAAGAACAATTGACTGGACAGCCAAATACAGAACAATTTCAGGCTAAACCGCATCAAAAACCGCTCTCAACTTGTCCATGCTTCTAGTGCCACCGAAAACGGAGGTCATCTTACCATCAAGCCCCACCAGTTCAAGCACGTTAAAGATAGTAGGCACTGGCAGAGCATAACCCAGTTACAACCGCACCCGCCTGCACCAGAATACGGCACACCAAGCTCCCTTTAAATCGATATGTCCCGTCATAAAGATACGCTTGCCACGGCAGAACTCAAAATCAATGTATCTCATTTGTCTTTCCACACTCTCCAGGGTGCTTACTGTTCATCCACAATTTTCTCGGTTTTTCCTTCTCACGAACAGTATATTGTTCGTGATTGCTCCTTATAAGTGCAGGACAAAGTTACGCTGCATCTTTCTGAATATTAGCACACCAATAACGAATGAATTGAGCGCCGAAATAATGGTAAACAGAACCGATGACGTTTCAAGGAAATGTCCGTAAAAAACGACTGTACGCAACATCCCGATGTAGTGATAAGACGGATTGAGTCGGATCAGATTCGCAACAGAATTTGAAACCGCTTCAATTGGGTAGAATATGGGAGTAAGGTACATCCATAACATTATGAGTACACCATACATGTGAGTTGCATTTCCTGATCTGCTGTTCTGAGTGCAGCTGCGATGACCTTGTCCATGTCACAGTATCTATACTGACCCAGTCGCCCTCCGAAGATTAAGTTGTTCTGTTTTTTAGCAAGTTCTTTATAACGCTCATATAGCTCGGTATTTTGCTTGTTGTTTACCGGATAATAAGGTTTAAGACCCGGCCTCCATGTGGCAGAATATTCACGGCTGATGACCGTAGTGGACTGTTTCCCAAATTCAAAGTGTTTATGCTCAATGATTCGGGTGTATGGAATATCGCGTTCAGTGTAGTTTACAACTGCATTACCTTGATAGTTCTCTTCGTCCAGTTCCACTGTCTCGAATCGCACGGAGCGGTACTCAAGAGCACCAAGCTTATAGCCAAAGTACTCGTCGATGCAACCGGTGTAGAGAATGCGATCGGCAATGTTAGCTACTCTTTGATTAGGTCAAAATAATCCACGCCAAGTCGAACTTCGATATCATTCAGCATTTTTTCAACCATGACCGTATAGCCACCGACGGGGATTCCCTGATAACGGTCATTAAAATAATTGTTGTCGTAGGTAAACCGACAGGGTAGGCGCTTGATGATAAAAACGGGCAAATCTTTGCAATCGCTGCCCCATTGTTTTTCGGTATAGCCCTTGATCAGCTTTTCATAGATGTCGCGCCCCACTAGTTTGAGAGCTTGTTCTTCTAAATTCTGAGGCTCGGCAATATTCAGCTCTTCTACCTATTCGGCGATCTTCGCCTTTGCTTCGGCAGGTGTTTTCACGTCCCACATCTTTGAAAATGTGTTCATATTAAAAGGTAGATTGTAGAGTTCGTCCTTATAAACAGCTAGGGGACTGTTTATATAGTTGTTAAACTCTGCAAACTGGTTCATGTAGTCCCAGATACGTTTGTCGCGGGTGTGAAAGATATGCGCACCATACCTGTGCACGTTTATTCCGGAGATTTTTTCTGTGTAGACATTGCCTCCAATGTGATGGCGCCTGTCAATGACAAGACACCTTTTTCCGCGGGCTATTGCCTCGCAAGCAAACACTGCACCAAATAGTCCTGCGCCGACAACTAAGTAATCATACTTCATAGAAAACACCTCTCTACTGCTGAGAAAATGCCTGACTGCCAACACGAAATTAATAGTACTCATGCAACATTATACACATTCGCTCACCATTAATCCATTACGAGCGTGTAAAACATGACCATGCACTGTTTTTTGTATTTATTGATAATACATCTGAGCTATTCTCGCAAAACCGGACAGTATTTTGGTAATAAAAATGAATGAAATATTCAAATTCGCTCATTTTTTGCTGATCATAGATTAAGCAGATAGAGGTTAGTTTTTAAGTGAGGCGAAAAATTGATCAGGAGCAGTTCATCCAAGAGCCGAGTGAGTCTGAGGGAGTTGTAAAAAGCCTCAATGTAGGCAAAACAGAGGACTAGGAGTGGGCTTGTGCTCTTAAAATAGGTTAAATGCACCATCTCATATTTTAAACAGGAGAAGGGGTAGTGTCCCCAAAATTGTGTAAACCTCCAAAGTCGGGCAAAATAAAAAAATTGGAGGTAATGCTATGTCCAGAAAAAAGCGAGGAACCCCAAAACTACGCGCGATGATGGAGCAATTTGGAGTAAAGACGTTGGATGATATCCACGCGTTTGTCGAAATGCTGACCGCAGAGACGCTTCAGACGGCCTTAGATGCGGAGCTTGAGAATGAGCTTGGCTACTCCAAGTATGATTACGAGAACAAAGAAACCGATAACAGCCGCAACGGCTATTCTTCGAAAACAGTACAGGGCAGCTTTGGAGAAGTAGAAATTGATGTACCACGAGACCAAAATGGTGGATTTGAGCCTCATTTGGTAAAGAAACATCAAACAGACGTTTCAGCGATAGAAGATAAAGTAATCTTCCTGTATTCACAGGTCATATTTAAGGCGCAGTGAAAGCCTGTAACCCCTATGGTTACAGGCTTTTTGATTGGTACGAGTGGCGATATAGGACTTTTCGGTAAAGCACACTATAACAACGTTTTACAGGTAGCCAATAGACAATTATCCCTCTGTAAATTAATAATAAAGAATTTGCGCCGTAGGTTTTTGTAATCTACGGCTCTTTTTTGTGCCATTTTCAAGAAAGGGGTGTTTTCACATGGCAGTTTTCCGAGTAGAGAAAACACAAAACTATACCGTAATGAGTAACCACCATTTACGCAATAAAAACTTATCATTAAAAGCAAAAGGGCTTTTGTCACAAATGTTATCTCTGCCCGATGAGTGGGACTTTACACTGTCCGGGCTTGCCCATATCAACCGAGAGAAGATAGACGCTATCCGTACAGCCGTGCAGGAGCTTGAAACCGCCGGATATATTATGCGCCTGCGGGAGCGGGATAATAAAGGGCGATTGACCTGCACCCCGAAAGTAGTGCCAATTTTATGTAGAGACTGT
>CAYFTL010000060.1:0-7763 GCA_964346145.1 uncultured Oscillospiraceae bacterium
TTTGGTGGAGCATATCGGACTCGAACCGATGACCTCTACACTGCCAGTGTAGCGTACTACCAGCTGTACTAATGCCCCGAAAATCGAATACTTTGTTAGTATAACACATTCGCCCAAATTTGTAAACCCATTTTTTGATAATTCACTTTTTTTATTCAAGCACTATGCGGATCAAAGCGGCTTTTATAATTAAACATAAAAACGATCCAGCACCATCGCGCTGGACCGTCCTTTATTCTGAATAACTTACGGCATATGCTTTATATTGTTTCTGGTATCACAACATATTTTTCTGATGCACCGTAAAGATATAACGTCGAGAATCAGCTGTTGCCTAATCAATGATTCTGTAAGTACTTGAGAGATTTACTCGTTGTTTTATGCACATTGGCTGATAAATTATTATGTGCAATCGAATAGATTTCACTCGTTACAAAAACTATTTATTCGGCATCTGAATCTTCGCCTTCAAAATCCATTTCTTCTTCAAAACGGGTTTGAACAACTTCAATAAGTTTATCTAAAAGCTCATCCTCGACGGGTACGAATTCTTCTTGATCGTCTTCCACCGCGATGACTTGCATGATGTATAAATTCTTCTCAGGGTGATCGTGCTCACAGGAATCATCACTACAAGCATGACAACCTGCTGCGCAGTCTTCGCAGTCATCGAGCTCGTCCTCAACGTCGGACAGAACGGCGTACTCTTTTCCATTGTAGAAAAAGTAATCTAGTACTTCTAATGTGAGCTCATTCCCATCATCGTCGGTGAAGACAACCAAGTCTTGCTCTGTGTCCAGCGGTACCACCCCTTTCTTTAATATCTGCGATTCGGATATGGCTTTGCCTTTTCGCATTTGCCTGTTCAAGTTTGCATTTGGGCGCGGTTGCAATTTTCTTATTAGTCCGTTGCGTCGTGCGCTTTGTGCGTAGTAATGAACCGACTTTGCGTTGTGCGCCTTCTTACCTTCTTTTTTAAGACCTTGCATTAGGGTGTTTAGCCTTATATGCTGGTTGTCAAAAAGATGTGCTTTGTCGCTTGCGCTTTTGCGATCCTTGTACCGTATGTTTTCCAAACTCACCGTGCATTGTGTGTCCAATAAACTTTTGGGTTTCTTTATTAAGATACTCTTGAATAGATTATTAAACTTGCATGGTCGGTTTGTCGATCACATATTGTTGGGATCCCATTTGCTTACCGTTTTTCCAATACATTTGCTTTATTAATCGCCGCACTGCTTATCTGCATTACAACGACCAACGGTGAAATATACCAGTTTCCATGATTGCTCTTTTAGAATTCCGCGTTGTTTACAGTTTTTAATTGCTTACAATTCACGGTTTCGTTTGACAGCCATGTCCTTTTCGGTTCGCATTTGGCGTTTGCAACTCTGCGCTTAAGGTAAGAAATGTTCCTATCCTTTTCGCACTTTCATTTTAACCCAAAGCCGAACAAAAAGCAAGCGTTTTTAACAAAAAGTTTTCAAAAAAAGAATTAATTTTTTCGAATCCGAACGAGGTGGATAAATTAACCCTTTCACGCTACAATATTAGGAAGAAAGTGTGAATAATATCTTGCTTTTTTATAGGTTTGTTTGGGGGTTCAGCCGAAATGGACTGCGCAATCGGGTTTCATCCCTTAATTTTTAGGGCTCCGGCTCCTATTGTTTCGCTTTAGTTGAAAGGTTGTGCCATCGAGGCGTTCAAAAACGGCGGATTCCAATGTTTTTCTGGTGTTGGCGCGAAAGGCCTCCAAATATTTGGCCCTGCACGCCGCGCGTTCTTGCTCTTCTTCCCGGGTGAGTTCGCGCTCCTTAGCCAATTTTGCCAGTTCGTTGATGCGCTTTATGTTTTGTGCGTCCATGGGTTCACATCCTATGCAATAATACTGTATTCTGAATTCGATAGATCTTGAGATTTTCCTGCAACGGCATGTTTAATAGGAGGTTTTGCTTTGATACGGGGCAAGTTTTTAACTTCAAAGGACGATACGCGCGCGGTTATGGCGATTCGCCACAAGGTTTTTGTGGAAGAACAAGGGTATGCAGCCGAGAAAGAGGTCGACATATATGATCAGATGGCGATTTACGGCTTGGTTTTTGACTTAGACGATCGTCCGGCGGGCACGGCGCGGCTGATTATGACCGAGGATAACAAGCCCACCATCGGCCGGGTGTGCGTGCTCAAAGAGGCGCGGGGGCAAGGACTTGGCGATTTGTTGATGCGGATGATGTTGTACCGCGTGGTCGAAATGCAGCTGCCTGAAGTTTATGTAGGCTCCCAAATGCCCGTAGTCGAATTTTACAAGCGCTACGGGCTAAAGCCTGTAGGTGATATTTACCTGGATCAGGGCCAGCCCCACCAAATGATGCGGGCCGCCCTCGAGGAAATCGACCTGGAAGGCAGCTGCGGGGGGCATATGCCCAGCCCATGCAATTTTGATTGTTCCGCTTGCGCCCAAGGGTGTACCGATCGCCAGGCGCCCGTTGACAATTGAGAAAACTGCAGATATACTAATCTTGAAATAATGCGAAAGGACTAAGGTGCACAGCAGAATGTGGATAAAGGCTTAATCAATCAGCAAAATGTTTTACGCGCAGCGCTATCTGGCTGCGGAGTTGTTTTGTGCTGTTTGAATGAGTCGACCTATGCAGTGTGCGCTTTGGTATAGGCAGTTTTTCTATATCATTCCGGCAATTTCAGGCGTAGTTTTGACCTTCTTGCAGCACATGCAAGGAGGTTTTTTTATTGAACGAATTATATTTACAGGCTAGAAATATTAAAAAAGAGTATGGCCTGCGCACAGTGCTGGATGTGGAGCAATTTGAGCTGTACGACGGCGACCGGATCGGACTGGTGGGGGAAAACGGCGCGGGCAAATCTACTTTGATCCAAATATTCTCGGGGGATTTGGAACCCGATTCGGGCGCGGTGACCCGGCTGCGAGAAATGAGCGTGATTCATCAGCAGGGAGACAGCGCCTATGACGACCCGATCGATTCAGCTCTCGCCGGCAAGTTTTCCACCGAAGAATCCAGAGAAGGGCTGTCGGGTGGGGAGATGACCCGGCGGCGCATCGCTGCCGCGCTTTCCAAGGACGCCCACATATTGCTGGCCGACGAGCCCACCACCGACTTGGACGTGGAAGGCATTGAGCAATTGGAGCGCCATTTAAGACAATTCCGGGGCGCATTGATCCTCATTTCCCACGACCGCCGATTGCTGGACGAAATATGCACTACGATCGTCGAACTGGAAGATGGAAAACTCACCCGCTTTCCGGGAAACTATAGCGCCTACGCGGAAGAAAAGCGGCGCCAACGGGATTTTGCACAGTTTGAATACGAGCAATACCGCACAGAGCGCATCAGGCTCCAAGCCGCGATCCAAGGCAAAAAGGAGCGCGCCTCCCAGGTGCATTTGCCCAGCCGCATGGGCATCAGTGAGGCGCGGTTGCACAAGCGCAGCGCCACCGAAAGCGAACAACAACTGCACAAAACCCGCAAGGCGCTGCAAAGCCGGCTGGGCCGGCTGGAAGCCAAGGAACGACCGCGGGACGACCCTTCCATCCACATGGCGATGGGCAGCTTTTCTCCGGTCGTCAGCAAAACTGCGCTCATGGTAAAGGCTATGACGCTACGCTTCGGCGACAAAGTTTTGCTCAAGTCGGCCGATTTCACACTGCCTACCGGCAGCTCTACTGCGCTGATGGGCCCCAACGGCTGCGGAAAAACCACGCTGATCCGCCGCATCCTAGCACCTGGCGGCGATCCGCGCATACGCCTGAGCCCGGGAGTTAAGATAGGCTGGTTTGGCCAGGACCATCAGTCGGTGCTGGATTTTGAAAAAAGCGCACTGGAAAACGTGCTGCGCGAATGCGTACTAGGAGAATCCATGGCCCGAACCGTGCTGGCGCGGCTGAACATTCGAAGGGACGACGTGTTTAAGCCGGTAGGGGTAATGAGCGGCGGCGAGCGGGCAAAGGTATCCCTGGCCAAATTATTTGTGGGCGATTATAACCTGCTAATATTGGATGAGCCCACCAATCACCTGGATATGTACACCATGGAGTCGCTGCAGCACGTGCTGCGCGAATACAAAGGCACTTTGCTGCTGGTCAGCCACGACCGCTGGTTCGTGGACCAGGTGACCGACAGGCTGGTGCTGTTCGAAAACCAAAAACTCAAAACCTTCAACGGCAACTGGAGCCAATACCGCGCGCAGCTAAGTAAGCCCCAACAGCGAGACGATTCGGCTTTGGAGCTGACCGCCGTGGAAATGCGTATGGCCCAGGTGATCTCCCGCATCTCCAGCCCCGGCAAGGGCGATGATCCCCAGGCGCTGGAGCAGGAATACCAACAGCTGGTTCAAAAGCTTAGAGAGCTTCGCAATCCCTAGCTGCAGACTCACGCAACAACAAGGCATAACTAAACCAACCCATCAACGGAGACATACCTATGGCTACGTTTCTACGCTTAAGATAAAATGACAATAAAAAATGGCCCTATCGGCGAATAGACTTTTGTTGTTTCTTAGTTTGCGGGAATGCAATCATTGCCGGCTTATTTGGGATAGCCCGCTTTCTGTTGCTTCTTTCTGCTTAGATTAATTCAGGCAAGCCTATCCGCTGGATAGGCTTGCCTGAATTTTTATTGCCGTTGCCCACACCGCAATAAGAATTAAGGGGAAAAGCATTGTCAAAAAATAAAAGAAATTATCTTAAGCGCAACGAAAAAACCTTCTTTTCTCAAAACTTTATAACCAGTAGGCAACTTCTGGAAAGAATTGTCGACATTATCCATGGCGATTTTTTGAAATATTCTTTGCCCAAAGCAGGTAAATACAAGGTTTTTGCCAATATTCCATATTCGATTACGACCCCAATTATCGATAAGCTCGTCGGGGCCGCAAATCCACCGGAAGAAATGTGTCTGGTCGTAGAACAGGGCACTGCAAAAAGGTTTATGGGGGGGCTAGCCAGGAAACCAGAAAAACTTTGTTGCTCAAGCCGTTTTGGGCTATGAAAATTGTGTATCATTTCTGCCGAGAAGATTTTCATCCGATGTCTTCGGTCGATTCGGTGTTGCTGCACCTGTCACAAAAACGTGCTCCCGACATAGAAAAAACAGACATCGCCGCTTACAACAAATTTGTAAACCACTCCCTCAAGTATGGATTAGTAAGCGATCGCGCCCTCCTTACAAAAAAGCAGGTTGCCAAAGCATTAAAATGCTCCAACCTGCCTCCGTTGCATAAGGATAGGGAAACGCTATATATACAATGGCTGTGTTTGTTCCGATGTTACAAGCAATATGGCAAACCGTAGACTTATAGCGACCAAGCTTCACTTCCCAGAAGATATCTCCCCCTTGGCTTTTAGCCTTTCCTGGTACTTGTCCATAGCGCGCTCGAAAGCTACTTGCCCGTCGATCTGCAACGCATTGCATAGGCATAAAACAGAAAAGAGCACATCGCCCACTTCTTCCTCGATCGATTTTGAATTCACAACCGGCTGTTCACCATAATTTGAGCTGCTCAGCAGCGCCTTGGCCAGTTCACCCAGTTCGGACATGGCATCCAGCATGCGCACCCCAGGCTCGTTGCTCAGGGCGTTTTTCTCCACAAAATGCTTTGCTTCTTGTTGGCTCTGCTTCATATTATATTTCTCCTTACGAGCAACCTCATTTGGCAACTGCCTGTTCTGCTCCCACAATTTTGCACGCCTTTTTTGATCAGTATAATACCTGGAGTCCCTGCGCGCAATGCGTGACGGTTGCGAACTTAACAGTTTGGGCTTACAATAAGCTTATAATGACCATTCCAACCGGAGGTGGATTTTTTATGGCAGATCAACCGCGTAAGCGCTTGCGGGACAAGCTGCGCATTGTGCTTTGGATATTGCTAGATACCCTCATCATCAACGCATCTATGCTGTTGGCACTCCAAATGAGGTTCGATATGCAGGCGCCCAAATGGCAACTAGCTCGCCTGGCTCACTCTTTCCCCATCATGACGGTGCTGTGCCTGACCGCTTTCTATTTTGTAGGACTGTACAAAAGCCTGTGGCGCTATGCCGGGCTGGACGAAATGATACAGGTGGTGCTGGGCACCTTTGTCGGGCTGTTCTCCACGTATGTGTTTGCGCTGGTGTGCTACACCCTGCAATGGCCCAGGCCCAACTTTTTCTTGCTGCCGCGCACCGTGTACCTAATGGGCTTTATTCTCATGGCCGGACTCGTGGGGCTTACCCGGTTTGGCCAGCGGATCATCAACCGCTTTGGCGTAAACCGCCGGGCGCTGAGTAAAAAAGATTGCAAGCGCATCATGGTGGTGGGGGCAGGCTGGGCAGGCTCGACCACCATCCGCGAAATGTTGGCGCGGGGTTACCGCGAAGGTTTGCCGGTGGTGGTGGTAGATGACGACCCCGCCAAGCAAAATACCCACATCCACCGCATCCCGGTGCTGTACGGCATCACCAACATTCCCGAATACGCCCAGCACTACAAGATAGACGAAATCGTCATCGCCATTCCTTCGGCCTCCCCTGAACAGATGAAAATCATTATGGAAGCCTGTACCGCCACCGACTGCAAGCTGCGGATCGTGCCTGGCCTGCGGGATCTGGGCAGCGATCAGCTTTCCCTAGGCGCAGTGCGGGATGTAAACATCGCCGACTTGCTGTTTCGCAAGGAAGTGCAGCTGGATATGTCCAGCATAGCCGGCTACATCAGCGGCAAAGTGGTCATGGTAACCGGCGGCGGCGGCTCCATCGGCTCCGAGCTGTGCAGACAAATCCTCAAATTCAGTCCGGCCCAGCTGCTGGTGCTGGACATCTATGAAAACGGCGCATACGATTTGTACAACGAACTGCAGAGTGCCTACGGTTTGGGTGTGAAGATGCAGATCGTCATCGGTTCGGTGCGCGACAAACAGCGACTGAAGGAAATCTTTGAGCAGTACAGGCCGGAAGTGGTGTTCCACGCGGCCGCCCACAAGCACGTGCCGCTGATGGAATATAGCCCGGCGGAAGCCATCAAAAACAATGTATTTGGCACGCAAAACATCGTCAACATTTCCCACGAATATAATGTAGAACGTTTCGTGCTGATTTCCACCGACAAAGCGGTCAACCCCACCAATATATACGGGGCGACCAAGCGCATCTCCGAATTGATTGTTCAAAACATGGCGACCAAATCGAAAACCAAGTTTATGGCGGTCCGGTTTGGCAATGTGTTGGGTTCAAACGGCAGCGTGATACCGATTTTTCAGCGCCAGATAGAGCTGGGGCAGCCGGTCACCGTAACCCATCCCGAAATTACCCGCTATTTTATGACCATACCCGAAGCAGCCCGGTTAGTGCTGCAGGCGGCCGCTATCGGCAAGGAAGGCTCCATTATGATTCTGGATATGGCCACTCCGGTGCGCATCGTCGATTTAGCCCGAAGCCTGATCCGGTTGGCCGGGTTGGTGCCCGAAGCCGATATTCCCATCGTTTACACCGGCCTTCGTCCGGGAGAAAAGCTGTATGAGGAGCTGGTGTTGGCCGAAGAGCAAAGCGAGCTAACCAAAACCATGCACGAAAAAGTGTTTGTAGCCCATCCTCTTCAGATGGAGGACGACGAGTTTAATCGCATGATCGACCTGCTGCGAGACGTGGTGAACAATCACCCCGAATTGGCCGAAACACGGCTGCACGAAGTGCTGCCCAGCTTCAGGTATCCCGAGGTCGACATTCAAAACGCAACCCATTACTAAAAAAG
>CAYFTL010000061.1:0-7379 GCA_964346145.1 uncultured Oscillospiraceae bacterium
ACACACCGCGGGCGAGATTCTATACACAGAATCTCGCCCGCGCGCTTTTGTTTAAAGATCAATTATTTTGGGGGAATTTGGAATGAATCGCCGAAGATGGCCGGTGAGTGTTACGCTCTGAATCTGTGTTTGAGGATTTTGATAGAAGGGTAGATTAATATATATGAACATAGATTTTTATGTTCATTACACGCTCTACTACCTGTTTCAACACAACTTAACACAAGGAGAAATTTCCCATGATCAAACACATTTCAAGCGAAAATATGGGGCATAGCAACATTCACTGGCTTGATAGCTATCACCACTTTTCTTTTTCAACATACTACAATCCAAAAAATATCAAATTTGGTGTGTTGCGGGTTCTCAATGATGACAGGGTCGGTTCAATGACCGGCTTTGACACCCACCCGCACGAAAATATGGAGATTATTTCTTATGTGGTGGACGGGGAATTGACTCACAAGGACAGCATGGGCAATGGACATACCTTAAAACGAGGCGAAGTGCAATACATGAGCGCCGGAACCGGTGTAACCCATAGCGAGCACAACTTCAGCCACGAAGTGTTGCGTTTTTTGCAGATTTGGATTTTTCCGGATAAAAAAGGCTATGCACCGAACTATGGAGACCATCGCTTCAATTGGGAGGATCGCGTCGGCCGTTGGATGCCCATCGCTTCCGGTGACGGCAATTCTGATTTTCCAATCCAACTTCACAATGATGTCCACATGTATGCCACCCTGATTCCAAGGGAGGATACGCTTACTTATAAGGTCGAAAAAGGGCGCCAGGCGTATCTGGTCTTAGTCGAAGGCTGGGGAGATATCAACGGAATTTCAGTCGAAGAGCGGGATGCCCTAGAAATAACCGAAGAAGAGATTACCATAAAGGCCATGAGCTCCTCCCACATCCTCCTGATCGAAATGGCTAAAGATGCAGAGTAGACCGTACCAGCGCAGAAAAAGTCGGGTAAAGCAAGAGCTCTATTCCCGGGCGAAAGCTATCTCAAAGGAATAAAGAATATCAGCGTATAACTTATCCAATTATTGATGATGTAAAATTTCTGTGAGAGGAATTTTGTTCAACCAACCGCTCATCAATATTTGATATAAACGCGGTTAAAGCGAAGGCAACGTTGCATAGATTGTAACGTTGCCTTCGTCTTTTATTCAGGCTATTCTCTCCGATGCAAGGAGAGAATCAATTTTTCTCCTCCAATTTTTTATGCTTGCTTCACTTTATCGGCCACGCTGGATATCCGGTAGTCTTATGTATGTGTAGGCCATCACACTACGAAGAAACCCTGTTGTAAAAAATATGTTTAAGTATGTTAGCAAATCTGTAGAGCTCAAATATGAAA
Organism: uncultured Oscillospiraceae bacterium; assembly: GCA_964346145.1. GTDB lineage: Bacteria > Bacillota > Clostridia > Christensenellales > Aristaeellaceae > CAYFTL01. The sequence continues at coordinate 1,364 of CAYFTL010000061.1, forward strand.
CCGGTTTTCATTTTAGGGTGGATTATTTATCTGAAAACAAACTACGTTGGACATCACTGAAGGAAAGAGCTGATGGAGCGCCAATGACAGGAGAGGAAACTTATTATCTTAATCAGCAATCAGATAATTTGTTTACACTAAGATGGATAGAGGAAACCGGATTTTCGGTGACCCAAAATCTCGACTTTGACAAGATGGAAGTTTATGCTTTTATGTCGTGGAATGATGAAGCTGCCAGAGGTGGACGAGCAATTCTTGATCACCGAGGCACAATTAAATTTGTTGAGTAAAAACACCTCAGTTATCTTTAATCAGAGAATGGAATTTTGCCGTTCCCTGATTTTTGTTTTTTACTTAGCTTATACTTTGATCTTCAAGATGGTAAGTCGTCATTTTCATTACGCATTTATAATACGCTCTTCGTAGCGAAGATTGACTAAAGTCCTCCTTAGAAAATGCGGATAAGTCCAGCTGTTTCACCTCTCTTCCTGGCCGGTGGGGGTGGAAGTGCCAGAAAGGCACTTCTTCTCTGAGATCGGTCATCACCCACGATGTTGTTCTTTTGCCTCGTCGGGCTGAAATAGTTCGTCAACTTTCTTGCGATGCCTTTACACTAGTATACCGAAAGCTATAAGGAAAATCTATCACAAGACCTGCTTCCCGCCCAACGCGCAAGTGTGGGGACGGGATGCCGCTTCGTTTTTGAATGGCATCATAGCTTTTTCAGCAACCCGTTTTTGACGGCGCCGGGCAGGTGTAGCTTTTTGCGCCCGATTTGAGGGAAAGTCACCTCGCATATTTTGGTGGAATGATTGATTTTGTACATTTGGCCGCGGCCAAATGTTTTGTGTTCTACCATCGCGCCCTCCCACGAGCGCCAATCGACTTCGGCGGCGTTGCCGGGGGCAAATTTGCTCAAGCTAAGCTGGGGGGTATAAGGGGTTAAGCCGGGCGCCATGGGCGGCAGCTTGAGGGAGGATCGGTTCTTCTCTTTTGGCGCTGTTGTCACCGTTTGTTTGCCCAATAGCTCTGCGATAAAGGGGCAGGGCGGTGCACAATCGCCAAAACTAAAGGACGCGTGCATAATCAACAGCCTCTGCTTTGCTCGGGTGCTGGCCACATAAAACAGCCTACGCTCCTCCTCCAACAAGCTGGCATTGCCCTTGCTTTCCCGGCTGGGGAAGCAGTCATCTATCGCGTCGGCAATGATTACCTGGTCATACTCCAATCCCTTCGCGCTGTGTATGGTGCCCAGCACGATATCGGCCTGGACGTTCTGCGCAGCCTGCTGGCATATCTCTTCCAATCGTTCAATGCGTTCGAGCAATTCCAGCCCGTTTCTCGTATTTTTCGCCAAATGGAGCAGCAATTTAAGCTTCATGGGCGAGCCCTGCCCTCCGTTTGGCTTCCAAAGCTCGTCGGCCAACCGCCGGATGGCCTGTTGGGCATCGCCAGCACGGCTCGCAGCCATCAGCTGGCCTATTTCTTCTATCCGCTGTTTGGCGTTAGGCACATCGGGGTTGGCCGTCACAAAATCTTGAGCGGCGTCCTTGCCCGGTCGGCTCAGCATAAAGTTTTGCAGCATTTGGCGGGTGCTGTAGGGAAAGAGCTTGTAGACGATGGATGCAAAGCTCTGGCGGTCGCTGGGCTCTCTGGCCAAGCGCAAAAACAGTATGACATCGCGCAGCATCCGGTTTTCAAACACGGTGTAATAAATGTTTTCCTTCAAAGAGAAATCCAAACCGGCGCGGTCCAATCCATCTACGATCGGTATGGCGCTGTCGTTGTTGCGGTACAACACGGCAAAGCTTTGGTCGAAAGGGACGAACGCCGCTTGGCTTGCAATGTGCTCGGGCTGCTCGCTCCAATCGCCCAGGCGCAAAATGTCTACCGTGCTGGGCATATCTTGCATCGCCTTCATTTGCTTGGGGTAGCGCTCCTTGTTTTGGCGGATGACGCGGTTGGCTGCCTGCACAATCTGTTGTCCTGAACGGAAGTTGGCGTCCATGGTCATGCGCACGCCCGAGGGGTAGCGCTGATGAAATTCCAGCAGCGGACCGGGCTGGGCAGCCCGAAAGCTGTATATGCTCTGGTCCTCATCGCCCACCATGAACAGGTTGTCTGCGGGTTGGGCGATGATGCGGATGATTTCGTGTTGCAAAAGCGATGTGTCCTGCGCTTCGTCCAGCTGAATATAATCGTACCTTTGGCGTACGCGTTGGAGCGTCTTTGCATCGCTGGCCAAAATCTGGTGCAGCCGCACCAGCATGTCGTCGTAATCCATTTGGTTCAGCTTCAAATTTTCCTGTTCATATTGGCGGTACAGCACTTGGTAGTCTATGGGTAGATCGCCTTCCTGCCGGTTGTCCCGCAGGCTTTGGCTCATGGAATTTTTGTAAAACCCCATATGTTGCTCCAGCGACTGCAAATCCTCCTGAGGGAGGTACAGTTCGGGGTTCTGCCGCGCTACCAGGTTGCGCAGCCGCTCATATTTTTGTTCGCTTCCGATGATCTCGGGCATCGCTTCGCCGTGCAGGCGGTGCTGCTGTTTTAAAATAGTGTAGGCCAAGGAGTGGATGGTTCGAAAGTCGCTGACCGGCAACCGGTGTCCAAACCAATTTGCATAACGCTTTTTCATGGATTGGGCGGCCGCTTTGCTGAAGGTTAAAGTGAGCAGCCTTTGGGGTTCTACCCGCTTTTCCTGAACCAGGCGGGCGGCGCGGCACACGATGACCGTTGTCTTTCCGCTCCCGGGCACCGCCAACAAGAGGGCGGCGCCTTCGTTGTGCAGCACCGCTTTGCGCTGTTGATCGGTCAAAAGGATGTCGGGGCTGTGCCCTGCGGATTTTAATGGTTTCATGCCGTCTTCTCCTGTGCATTCGTACGAATATTTCTAGGTTTTAAGGAAGATTATCATACCACAAATTCCGAGCCTTGCACAGTTTGCGCGCTTCGGTTTGTTAAAACTAACCAAATGGATTGACGCGTGGAGTTGTGGGGTATATAATCAACGTAGACTATACCCCCCGGGGGTGTTAAGGATGTGATATTTGTATGAAACAGTCCTTTGATGTGACTGGCATGACTTGCAGTGCCTGCAGCGCTCATGTGGAAAAGAGCGTGCGCAAACTTCCCGGCGTGGACAGCGTAAGCGTCAACCTGTTGCAAAACTCCATGCAGGTAGAATACGACGAAGCCCAGCTGACTGCCCAGCAAATTTCCGATGCGGTGGACAAGGCAGGCTACGGTGCCGTGCCCAAGCAAAGGGCAAAGTCCTCGGCCGGTGCCGCGGCTGACAAGGCGGCAGCCCGCCCCAATGTGGCTCAGTTGGAGTTTCAATCCATGCGCAAACGGCTGATCGTTTCGGCTGCATTCATGATCCCGCTGATGTATATCTCCATGGGGCATATGTTTGGTTGGCCGCTCCCTTGGTTCTTTGTGGGGCAGGGCAACGAACTTACCTTTGCCTTTACCCAAATGCTGTTGGCTATCCCAATTTTGCTGGTAAACCACAAGTATTTTAGCGTGGGCTTCAAAACCTTGTTTAAAGGCGCGCCCAACATGGACAGCCTGATCGCTATCGGCTCCTCGGCCGCCATGGCCTACGGTATCGCCGCGGTCTATGCCATCGGCTATGGCCTGGGGCATGGCGATCACCACCTGGTGCATCAGTTTTCCATGGATCTCTACTTTGAATCGGCGGCCATGATCCTAACCTTAATCACCTTCGGAAAATATCTGGAGGCCCGGTCCAAAGGGCGTACTTCGGAAGCGATCTCAAAGTTGATTGACCTGGCACCTAAGACGGCCATGGTGCTGCGCGGCGGTCAGGAAATCGAGGTCGACGCCGACGAGCTGGCGGTAGGGGACATCATCGTAGTGCGCTCGGGGCAAAGCGTGCCGGTGGACGGTGTAATGGTGGAAGGCAGCGGTTCTTTAGATGAATCGGCGATCACCGGCGAAAGCATGCCGGTGGAAAAACAGCCGGGCGACAAGGTGGTGGGCGCCACCATCAACCAATCGGGCTACTTTACCATGCGCGCCACTCAGGTGGGCGAAGACACCACCTTATCGCGCATCATTCAATTGGTGGAGGAGGCCAGCGGTTCCAAAGCGCCCATAGCAAAACTGGCCGACAAGGTCAGCGGCATATTTGTGCCGGTGGTGATCGCCATCGCGGTGCTGGCCACCATCGTTTGGATGCTGATGGGCTATTCCTTCGGCTTTGCCCTGTCCATCGGCATAGCCGTGCTGGTCATCTCTTGTCCGTGCGCGCTGGGTTTGGCCACGCCGACCGCGATTATGGTGGGCACCGGCAAGGGAGCCGAAAACGGTATTCTGATTAAATCGGCCGAAAGTTTGGAAATCGCCCACCTGGTCGACACCGTAGTGCTGGACAAAACCGGCACCGTCACCGAAGGCAAACCCCGCGTGACCGATATTTTTACCCGGGAAAGCGTATCGGCCAAACAGCTGATCGCCTTGGCGGCTTCCCTGGAACAGGCCTCGGAACACCCGCTGGCTCAGGCCATCCTCGCAGCGGCCAACGAGTCCAATCTGGCGCTTTCCGATCCTGCCGACTTTGCAGCTACCGCCGGTCAGGGCATCAGCGGGCGCATCGGAGATCAAACCGTGTTGGCAGGCAACCTTAAAATGATGAACACTCAGGGCATAGACATTTCTGGGTTTGAAGAAAAGGCCGAGCAACTGGCACAGCAAGGCAAAACCCCGCTGTTCATCGCAGCAAACGGTCGCTTGCTGGGCATCTTGGGCGTGGCCGATACCGCAAAGCCCGACAGCAAGCAAGCTATTGAAGCGCTGCGGCGCATGGATATCGATGTAATTATGCTTACCGGCGACAACGAGAAGACGGCCAAGGCCATTCAGCGCCAGATGAACATTCCCCATGTGATCGCCGACGTGCTGCCCGATGACAAAGAGCGCGAAGTGCGCAAACTGCAGGAGCAGGGCAAAAAAGTGGCCATGGTGGGCGACGGTATCAACGATGCGCCGGCGCTGGCGCGGGCCGATGTGGGTATCGCCATCGGCGCGGGCACCGACGTGGCCATAGAGTCGGCCGATGTGGTCTTGGTCAAAAGTCGGTTGACCGACGTGGTTTCGGCGATTCAGCTCAGCCGCGCGGCCATCCGCAACATTAAACAAAATCTGTTTTGGGCATTCTTTTACAACGCAATTTGTATTCCGCTGGCGGCTGGACTATTGTATCCCGCCTTCGGCATCAAGCTAAGCCCGATGATCGGAGCGGCGGCTATGAGCCTAAGCTCAGTGTTTGTGGTCAGCAATGCCCTGCGCCTCAAGCTGTTTAAGCCCAAATTGCCCGAAGGCACAGCCGATGTGCATCAACAGGTGCCTACAACCACGGTAAAAACCGTGCAGGTTTTAAATGAAGAACAACAAATGATCGACCAAAATCAATCAGGGAGGAAAGAGAATATGAAAAGGACGATGACCATTGAAGGCATGAGTTGCGGACACTGCTCGGCGCGGGTGGAAAAGGCGCTCAACGCGCTGGCGGGGGTGCAGGCCACGGTGGATTTGGAAGCCAAGACGGCGACCGTTGAGGCCCCCGATTCGGTTAGCGACGATATGCTGCGCGACGCGGTGACCGATGCAGGCTACGAAGTGACGGGGATTCAATAACTATGCAGGCGGACAGAAAGCAAATCAGCCGGCTTTTGAAGACGGCTCGGGGGCAGCTGGACGGCATTTTGCGCATGGTGGAAGAGGATGCCTACTGCATCGACATTTCGAATCAGCTTATGGCGGCAGAGGCCATCCTCAAGCGGGCCAACCGGGAGGTACTCAGCGCCCACCTGCGGGGTTGTGTGCACGGAGCCATAGAAAGCCAAGACAAACAGCAGCTGGATCGGCAAATGGAAGAACTCAACCAGGTGTTGATCAAACTGTCCAAATAGCGCTGACAACAAAAGGGCCTTGCCGTTTGGCGGGCTCTTTTTTCGCTGGAACGATTGTTGCTGAGAAAAATAAGAGCTCG
>CAYFTL010000062.1:0-6286 GCA_964346145.1 uncultured Oscillospiraceae bacterium
GCGATTGCCGGAGGATCCTAAGGACGCTGTCCCCGGCGCCACAATAATCGTTTATCCCACGCAACGCCTTCAGGGCCGTAATACGCATTTAGCGTACCCGTTTGACTGTAGCACAAGTCTACCCATTTGATTGCTATTTCAGGGTTTGGGCAGTCTTTGCTAATGGAAAAGTAGCCGTTGGCAAAAGGCACATAGGGATTACAAACAGTATTCGCGTAGCCTTCCGGACCGGTTAACGGAAGCACTGGAGCATATTCACTATAGCGTTCTCCGCCAAGGGTAGCAAAGTTGACATAGCCTCCTGGCGCACAGCCTAATATGTTTGCATCCGGGTTTTCGGCCAATTGGGTTAGTTGAGTCAAATCCTGATTAAAGGTTGCATTGTACAACAAGCCTTCAGTGTACAGCTTGTTTAAAAATTTCAAGCCTTCTTTAAAAGCAGGATCATTATATGGGTGAACCACTTTGTCGTTTTCCAGATATACGCCTTGATTCTGATCGTTGGCGTAGGTGAATGCGTTTAAAATAAACCATGTGGGCAAATTCTCAAAATAACCAGCTCCGCCGGAATAGCTACCAGCAAGAGGGATCTCATCATTGGGATCTCCATTGCCATTGGCGTCTTGATCCCTAAAAGCGACCAACACATTATAAAACTCATCTATTGTGGTCGGCACTTCCAAACCCAGGTTGTCAAGCCACGTCTGGTTGATCCACATGCGTTTGCCCATATACAAATGAAAACAATCGTTAAGTTGGGGCAGCGAATAGATGTTGCCGTCGGGCATGGTGGCATTTTTCTTGGCGTCGGGATATTTTTCAAACATTTCTTTGATGTGCACAGTATGCTCATCAATCAAATCATTCAGTGGCATAAACATGCCTTCTTCCATGCCGTAACGAATAATTTGTTCATCGGATAAGATACAGCCTGCTAAAACATCCGGAATTTGCCCTGTTGCCAAAATTAAGCTCAGTTTGTCTTTTCTGCCTTCTTCGGCCACCATTTCAAAGCTTAAATTGACGTTGGTTTGCTCGTTCATCCATAAAATAAATTCATTGGTTGTCCAATCCAATATTGCCGGGTGATCAACAACCAGCATGCTGAGGGAGGCATCGCCGGGATTGGCGACAATCGGGTACTCGCCTGCCGCAGAAAGTTCCGTAGCGCTTGCGAAAATGGGCGTACAAATCAGTATCGTTAGTATTAGGATTACGGATACAGCTTTTTTCATGGGAATACCTCCATAGCTTTGTTTCATGTGCGCCGGGCACAAGAATGCATCATGCTTCCACGGGTGCTGAAAAGTGGTGGAATCCACTTCCAACTTCGTAAGTCTGTCCGTCAAAAATTATGCTGGCTCGAGTTCCAAAGGGTATTGAAACATACAGATGTATCTGCTCATAGCGTTTGATCCAACGTACGGCCACCTCCCCTTTCACAGTATCTATCGTTGCTTGAGCACTTTGTAAGTCCTTAGGGATATAAGGAGCAACCGCTATTTTATCGAAGCCTTGTTCGATGGGGCGTATACCGCATAAATAAGCATAAAGCCAATAGTCTATGGCGCCATACATGGGATGGTTGTGAGAGTTCATCCCCGGGTTTTTCTTTTGCTCGAACCGCTCCCAAATGGTGGTTGCCTCCTGTTGAATCATATAGCCAAAGGAAGGGTAGGTCGTTTTTGTTATAAGCTTCCAGGCATCTTCCAAATATCCATACCGACTGAGCACGTCCATCAAATAACGAGTGCACAAATTGCCGGTGTTGAACTGGTAGGCACTTGCCACAAGATCATCGCGAAGCCTTTTGGCAACGCGTTGAGCTTCCCCTTCGGGCAGCAGCTCCAGCCATAGGGTGAAAGCCTGACAGGCGTTGGAGCCAGTCGCCATCTTTGCCTCGGCAGGGTCATACCATTTGCGCAACATGGCAGATTTGATTTTTTCAGCCAGATCGCTCCAATATACAACCTCTGCCGGTTTTTCCAATATGGTAGCAAAAAGGGCAAGCAGGCGACAGTTGTAGTACGAGTAGCCGGTGGAGATAAAGATACCCGGAGTTACTGCCGACACCGCCCCATCTTCACCTTCGCAGGCATAGGCGGGCCCGGCCCAATCGCCATAGTACGAATAATTTACAATGTATTCATCGCTGTTGTTTAAGAGGCACTGTTCCCATGCTTTAAAATTTTCGTATCCCTCTAAAATGATACTTTTATTCCCTGTGTGCATGTACGCCTCTTTTGCGGCGACTAAAAAGCTGGAGCATACGGGATCTGCTGGCTGGCTTCCCAGCACAAAAGGAGCCGTACAAGTGATGGCGCCATCTTGGTTTTGAGCATCGATAATATCACGGATCAGTTTGGGAAACATGCGCCCAATATCGAAATTATAAGGTGTTTCTTCAAAACGCACCGTGGCATCGTTCATCCAAGCTTGCCGCTCGTCCCGATTGGGACAGTCGGTTAAAATGCTGTGTTGATTCGCTCGTTCTGTCGCCACACACATGTCATGAATTTTACTAACCAGCCCATCTCCGCATCTAAAGGAAGAACGAATATTTAAATCGGTATACAATTCCACAGCCTCTATGCTGCCCGGATCAAAGCCGGTTCCCAGTCCTTCAATTTGCGCATAGCGAAAGCCGTGATAGGTAAAAATAGGCTGCCACACCGTTAAATCCCGTCCATCGCCGCTGGCAATGTATGTATCGGTTGCCTTGGCCGATCGCAAAGGTGCAGTGAATAGTGTGCCGCCTTCATCCAGTTCTTCCGCATGCATTACGCGGATCGTCTGTCCCTCTTCCAGGCAGGTTGGTAAGCGCAGACGTACAACACCCGCGATATTTTGTCCAAAATCAATGATAACGGTATTCTCTTTAACAGGCCAGACTGCAACGGGTTTGTGGGTATTCTGCTCTAAAATAGGATTGAGCACCATCGGTTTCATTGCGCCGCCTGGGCCTTCTATCTTCTTCGCAGGCGAAAAACCCACATATCCCGGCAAATTCCAGCCAAGGGCGGTGCAATTCGCATTGTATGTTTCACCGGAAAAAATACCGTTGTCATAATGCGCCCCCCGCCCCCATTGCCAGTCTTCGTCGGTTAGAATCCACTGTTGCTGCCCGTCAATGTAGGTTATACAAAGCATGGCCGAAAAGGCCGGAGTGCCGGCAAAGGTTGTCTTGGATGTTTGATCATCATTTATGATTGTGTTGTTGCGCCTCCAGCCTTCACCGATCATAGCGGAAACGCAGTTGTTCCCGAGCTGCAGACGATCATAAATCTCTGGATACACAACATATTGACACGTTTTGCTGTAGTCAGTATGGGCCGGATCTAATACCGCGTCGTCAAGGGGCTGGCCATTTAAAAATACTTTTTGATACCCTACGCCGCAGGCATAGAGTATGGCGGATTGAATCGGCTTCGTGACGCAAAACTCGCGCCGGAAATAAATCGTTCTGCCTGCTTCGTCTTTGGCTGCGCCAATCCAGCCTGCTTTCCAATCGACGGCGCCGTTATAAAATGTCTGATAATATGGAACACTTTTTTCCCCTTCTTGGTCTTGGATTTGAATTTTCAGTGTGATTGCTTTTCCTGCCGGCAGCTGTGGCCCTTCGTAACGCAAAGACTGTTCTTGCTTGGCAATCCAGCCGCTATCCCAAGAAAAGTTTTCTGCTTTCATCCAAATACGGCAATGAGTTTGAAAGGCATCTTTCTTATCGCTTATAGCTCCCCAGGAGAATACCGGAGGGAAAGGGGCGTCAAGCGGAGCATCAACGATGCGCGTTCTCAGGGAGTTCTTCATCCGACCGTAGTTGATAGAAACGTTAACCAGCTTAAACATACCAATGTTCCCTTTCTTTTTTATCCGAAGATATTTTTACGGATATTTTTTTATTAATTTTTCCGCATTACACAATTAAAATATTTCTTTCTTCCACGCGTTTACTTAGAAGCATTAATCCATGGCGATGCAAATAATGAAATGTGTCGATAAAATCAAGGATTCGAACAAGACGGATAACCCTATCGCCATCTCATAATTTCTGGTTGGCATGAGTTTAAAATGGATATATGGTTGCGTGTCATAACGTTATAAGCTATTTCTATCTTTTTCGCTATATTCTTTGGATCAAATCAATGTACCTGTGTGCTGGGAACAAAGCTATGGATACAAAGGTTATGATGTTTATTTTTCGATGGAAAATGTGTTGTATATGCACGTTTTTAAACCCTCACCCGCTCCTTCAGCGGTTACTGATATCCTTGGGTTGTTAAAATCATCTTAAGTGTTAGACGGAACACTTAGGCGAATAATTCATGGGGGGCTTGCCGTGTGTGCAACCATCCCTACTTAATAAATAGCGAAACCATGGTGAACTTGTTCAACTTAGGAACCAAAAGCACCTTTAAGTTGCCTTGAAAAAGATGCATGCGTTTGCGGGTATTTCACCGCAACAGCAGCCAAAGATTTTACAGATATGCACAGAACAAGGCCGACTATATTTCGGTATATATCAAAATTCTACTTTTGTTTGCATTGGAAAGAGTACGAATGTGAATTTAAATATCGTTAGATGACGGTATCGTTTGGTGGTTGAGATAATTATAGAAAGTCTGCCATTGTACTCTTGAACCATTTAAAATTGTGCGTGAAAATAGGGTTACATATTTGAACTGTTATCAGCCACAGAAATGATTTTTTGAATGACTCTTTTGCCTATGGACAGTTCAGGAGAAGGCAAAAATAGCGTTTCTTCCAAATGAACTGGTCACAAAAGTTAAGCATAGCCGTGTCTGCCTTGTATTATATGGATTGTCTTAAAACCAAATTGCAGGGCAGCATAACATGAGGGGGATTTACTTTTGATTTTTTGCGAATCATATCTAAAATTAAATCGACCGCTCGGGTTGAAAGGGCCGCAATATTTTGTTGCACAGTGGTAATCGGCACAGGGGAAACGTCGGTAAAAATAACGTCATCGTACCCCATTACAGCAATATTTTCGGGTACTTTTATTCCTTGCGCGAGCAAGGCGTTGATAACCCCCAGAGCCATCATATCGTTTACACATACAAATGCGTCCGAAGTTATAAAAGGGAGATTTTGAATCCACCGGTAGGCTTGCGAATAGGATACATCGTCCAGATGATATACACGTTCACATGATAAGTTGAACGTGCGCAAAGCATCTTGATAGCCCTGTAACCGCAAGTCTAAACTGTAGGCTCCCTTTGGCCCACTGAGCAATGCAATTTTTCTATAGCCTTTCTGAAACAAAGCGGTGATGCCTTTTACCATCCCATCATAAAGATCACACATAACACAGGGATGCTTAACCTTTGAATACATTGAAGTCACAAAAGCCATAGGAATGTTTATCTGCTCCAATTTTTCCAAATAACTCGCATTGTTATTGGGCTGATTTACCGGCGCCAACAACAATCCGTCTACTCTATTTTCAATCATTTCTTCAATGATTCTTTCCTCGTTGATTATGGAATTAATGCTAGTCGATATAATAAGGCCATATTGATTTTTATTTAGTTCGTAGGATATATGGTGAACAAGCGAGGCATAGTATACGTTTTCAATATCTGGAATAATCAATCCGATTTGCTTGCTTTTGCGCGTTGCCAGCTTTTGAGCATAAGGATTGGGACGATAACCCATCTCGCGAGCGATTTTTTCAACTCGTTTACGGGTTTTTATGTTGACTTTTTCATTTCCATTTAAAGCTAGTGAAACGGTGGCTTTAGACAATCCAGCCTTTTTAGCAACATCTTCAAGTTTAATCATAAGGACTCTCCCAAATTTAAACCGGTTTAAATTTACATCATTGTAGCATTGTGTTTTTTTAATGTCAATGGTTAATTAAAAAATTATTACACCCGCTATGCAACTACAATACAGGTTGGGCCAAGAATAACCGGATTAAATTGAAGTTAAAACCAGTTGACATTCACAACACGATCATGTAAAATTGGCAGTATTCGGGAGCAAGGCACAGTAGTAAGGGGTATGAAATGCTTTTTTATCCGGTGAAACGGAGAAGAAAATAGGCTTTAAAAGCTCGGAAGCTTATTAAAATGAAGGCATTATGCAGATCCATCGTAACGATTGTTGGGCACTTTGCTCCCCAATTTTTATTAGGAGGATGGGGTTGTCATGAAATTGGGAAGGATTTTGGCGTTGGTTCTTACTCTTGTACTTTTGTCATCGGTTTGCAGTATAGGGGGCAACACATTTATCGCTGCTTTCGGCACCGCCGTAGCGGAAG
>CAYFTL010000062.1:6296-7263 GCA_964346145.1 uncultured Oscillospiraceae bacterium
CGGAAGGTGATGTGCAAGGTCCCGCAAAAGGTGACGAGCTTATTACAATCACAGCGGTAAATATTATCAACAGTGTAACGCAGGACCGAGTCTACAATGCGGTGGGAGAAACGCCGCAGGACAATCGTTGGCTAACATTGATTGCCGAACGTCTTGGCTACAAAATCGAATATCTTTGGATTGTAAACGACAGTGAACAATACAACCAAAAATTCAACACATCCATCGCAGTTGGCGACATTCCCGATATCGTGCGTTTGGACAGAATTCAGTTTGGGCAGGCCGTGCAAGGCGATCTGCTGGCAGAAATGGGACCCTTGTATGAAGAGTACGCCTCTCCCCTGCTAAGAGAAATTATAGCCGACGCCGGTCCGCTGCCCTTAGCCGCCGCCACGGTTAACGACAAGCTGATGGCCTTGCCTGTCGTAGATGCCGACATCGAGCGCGGCGGCATGCTGTGGCTGCGCCAGGACTGGCTGGATCAGCTTGGCCGGGAGGCGCCCAAAACCATTGACGAAATGATCGACCTAATGGGAGAATTTAATAAAATTGCCGGCGACGGCGCCGTTGGCTTGGCGCTAAACAAGGATCCCTTTGCCTTCGGCAACTTGTACCGCACCAATTTGTTCTTTAACGCCTATGGCGCATATCCGGAAATATGGCTTGAAAAAGACGGCGAGCTTGTGTATGGATCCATTCAGCCCGAGATGAAGGAAGCGCTTGCCAAACTAAATGAAATTTACAATATGGGATTGATTGATAAAGAATTTATTGTAAAAGATGATATTAAGGTGCACGAAACCATAGCCTCCGGCAAAAACGGCCTTTTTTACGGCCCGCACTACGCATCCATCAATTCTATTCAAGACAGCCTGAATAACGACCCCGACGCCTGGTGGAATCCCTACGACCTTGCCAAACCGTACAGAAAGGTAGTTTTTGTATATGCATAAACTTAAAACCCATA
>CAYFTL010000063.1:0-6458 GCA_964346145.1 uncultured Oscillospiraceae bacterium
GCAACATGGCCCAAAAAACACTGCAACCCGGACCACTCAAAGTTGACAGAACACAAGCCTTGTGCTTCCGCTGGTGACAGTTTCGGCAACACTGGCGCAGATTCGCGCCCTGAGTCTGATTGGGCCGGGGTATCAGTCCCGTGATTGGAAGTCCTGTGGAGCAGAGTGGATTCTGGAGGCCGAGAAGCAGCCTCTGCGCACCAGCTACCTGGAGTGGTGGTCGGCCCGCGCGGTCCTGCGGAGTGACCGGCGGGAGGGTTTGGCTTAGTGCAGAGTTGCACCGGCGTGGGCTCGGTTGCTAACTCGGCATCGTGCAACTCATGAGGAATCTGCCCAAGGCAGTGCGAAACCGCAGGTGGAAAAGTGTTAGTCCCGCGTATGCGGGGGTCGTCCTCGGAGCTATAGAGGCGCCTGTACAGCTCCGAGCCAGGTTCCGGGCGTGGGTGAAACTTGCGTTCCCTAGCCCTCGGCGGGGGACTGGAAGCACTCAGCCTTCAACTTTGCCCGCAGCCATTCGCCCCAGCACTCCCAAGAAAAACAGCGCCCTGGTGAACGGCTCCGGGGTTGCGTTTCCGCCCTTCTTCGGGTCGAACGGCACCCGCGACTCCTCGACCAATTCTGCCAGAGCTTCGCGAGTCTCCTCGGATTCCTTCTGACCCCAGTGGAGGTTAGCGACCTGTGACACCTGCGCCTGAGAGCTTTGCGCTGCCACGAGGGCGTGATCGAGGCACAACTTGTAGGCGACGTCGTCTCTGCCATCTGCGAAGTAGCGAATCAGCCGCCCCTCATCGTCCACGCGCACGGCCACCAGCGGCTTCGCCAGTGGCCCCACGCCCTCGTACACCTCCATGTAGCTGGTCCCAAGATTCACGCACAGGTGTGCCAACCGAATGTTTGTGTTCCCGCGGGAAACCGGAGGGAAGACGAAGACTGTATTGGACAGTTTTCCACGAACCACTATCTGTTCCACCGCCCAAGCGGCGCTGGTTGACGAGTCGACAACGAAGATGATTGCGGAAGCCGAGTCCATTCGGTCGATCGCCAATTCCTCCCATTCGTCGTCCGAAACGTCCTCTTGAGTTGCGCCGAGGCGCCGCCGTTTCGTGCCCGGCTGAACAAGTGTGGACACCGCGCCGAATCGCAGTGCACTCCACGCGACAAGATCCTCGAAAGTACCGTCGTTTGGCAGTTCCACGCGTTCCGCCACGCTGGTGCGGCTCCCGGGACGCACCCGCACTCGGAGTTTGCTGTCATAGACGGAGGGGAGGTGCAGTATCGAGGGCCGAGAGTCCTCCGCGATGGCGGCCCTCACCGAGGGCGTCGCCAGCCGCTTAACCAGCCGGGGTGGCAGTGGGGCCAGTGGCAACAGAAGAATACCGATGAGGATAGTGAGCAGCGATGCCAAGAAGAATGTGACGTCAACGGTAATCGACAGAATACTTACGCCCGCTGCAATCAGGTACGCCCCCGCAACCAAAGTTGCGGCGCCTACCGATGCTGCTGCGGCGAACGCCAAACGCCACTTTCCAGACAGGTCGGCATCAGCTCCCGCGTGTGGTTTTCGCATAGACCATGCAAATGTGATGACCGCGGCTCCCGTCGCTCCAATTGCCAATGTAACTGGGAATGGAAAGCCCAGAAAGAAGAGCATCATGAAGGCGCACCCCGCGAGGACAGCGACGCTGATCGTCTTGACGAAAGTTGCGAAGCGGATTCGCCTCGCGCTCCCGCTGAGGATCACGTCCTCGGGTCGTGCAGACACCTTCGGTCTGACTGCGCCCACAAGCGCTTCCTGCGAACCTCGATCGAGGAGCCAAAACCCTAGCTCGCGGGCAATAAGTATCAGCATGAGCGCAATGCCCGCGTGCGCCGCTGGGAAAAGGCGTTCATGAGCTAGGCCGGCACCTTCCCAGCCGGTCAGATCAGGGAGCACAGGCACAGATTCAGCGAGCTGCAGTGCCAAGAGACGGGCGGTCTCGACCTCGTCGATTGTCGGCTTCTCACCGTTTTCCACTGCGGCCAGGTGCGCCGGGCCCAGTCCAACGGTTGCCTGGATCAGCAGTCGCCCGTGCGGGAACTGTACACGAGCAATTTGCAGCTGATTGGCCGCTTCCGCTATCTCGTTCCCAAGGACCGCGTACTCTGGCCATTCACCATCCGTAGGCTCCCCCCAGCCGCCATTACGTCGCGTGTCCACGGGTTCCAATGCCAAGTTCGCAGTGGGCATCTCGATAATGGTGACTTCAACCGCTATGGAGGATGGTTCTCTTGCCTCCCACCAAGTCCATTGCGTCCCAGAAAGCATTGTTTGTGCATCTGTGGCTTGGAGAAAGGAGGCGCCCGGGGAGAAGATTGCTGCCGTCTCTATATCACCGACTTCCGGCACGTTGCCCACAGGCACACCCAGTGCACGTAAGTCTGCGCCAGAGACTCCAGGCAAGCTTTCGGGCAGTTTGGGGCCATCTGCCTTTGGTCGAAAACCTGCGTCAGCTTAGGTCCCAGCGCAAGGGTGAGGACGATCATGCTGAGCAGCAGCGCCAGTGCAAGCGCAGACTCGAACAGTTGCTTGATCTTTTGCACTAGTAACTTCCTTCGGCGGCCCGGGGAAGCGCGCGCCGCCGCTTGACTCGACTTGCGATTAGGAGGGCAATACCCGCCAGGAGGCAAAGCACCCCGAAGCCGGATACGAGGACGAGCCACAGTGGGATGGCCGCCTTCACGGTCACCGGATAGTCAACTGCAACGAAGTTGCCTTCCGGGTCCAACCCGTCAGCAGAGATGGTATGGACCCCGGCGTCTACAATCGGAGGTAGTTCAACGGTTGCGAGTGCAAGGCCGTCCTCGCCAACCTCCAAAGAGCCCAGCGTCCACGGCGTCGAATGAAACTGCAGGGTGATGGTGGTTCCAGGCATTCCACCGACCACCTCTACTTGGATGACGTCACCGGCCCTCATAGAAAGAGGTGTGGAAACAGCTGCCACTGCTGTTCCGCCCTCGCCGATATCTCCCAAGACCAGAGTAAGGGCGTGCGAACTGCGGAGGACCGGCTGTTCGAGGGCGCCCGTGGTGCGAGAAACCATGGATTGCAGAGTGCTTCGACTGGGGAACTCATCCGCAGGTAGAGCTCTTTCTGACTGAGACCAGCTGATGATTGCCTGGGACCAGGCCTCGTGGCCCTTAGCGTTGGGGTGGGCCATTTCTTGGCTGATGTCGGAGCGATTCGCCAGCCATTCCTGAAGTTTTCCAGTGGCGCCGGTGGAGAAGCTGGGGGCAACGAAATGCTCCCCGCCAGCCTCACACATCGTGTGGTTTGGCTGGGCGAAACTGAACACCTCATCGGCGAAGTAAACGGGATATCCCTCTTCTTGCAGTTCAAGGACTGCTCTTTCGGCGCTGGTATTTAGGGACTGGATGATCTGCTTCCCGAAATGTATTTCGGTTGGCGACAGGCCCAGAGGCAGCGCCAGGCATCGGCCCCTGGATGACTCCCAAAGCATGTCGGGGTAGGGAGAGACAATGACCGGCGCCAGCTTCCCTCCGCGTTTCGAAATGTTCTTCGCAGAATTAATCTGTGTTGAGATCGCCTCGTATGCGTCTTTGAAAGTGCCCTGAAGTGAGGATCCGTGCCGCAGAACTCTCTGTGTGAACCCGGGATCATTGGTGCAATCGGATGTGGCCCAGGCGCATCCTCCCACAATGGTCCCAAATCCAATATCGTTGCCGCCCGTGGTCAGCAACACCGCGCCGGGGACAACACCTTGGCTGGCCAGCTCCGCTAACTGTGAGGAGCGGACCCTGGTGGAGCCGTTAATGGTTTGCTTCTGCGTTGTCAGATTCGGCGTTACGGCCCCGGAACAGGCAAAAATCTCTGTGGTTCCGTCCCCAAGAAGCCCGCCGTAAGCGCCCTTTGATCGGTGGCACAGGTCATGGTGGGAATCACTGCCGGGGAGGTAGTTGCCCACGCCCTCGCCAGAGGAATAGGAGTCACCCATGACCACTATCGGACCGTCAATGGCCTTCAGGACGGGCCCTCCGTCTGTTCTGGTGAGGAGCTCATTGGTCACCTTGATCTCTCCGGTCTCCTTCACCGCCCCAAGTCCTTTTGCCCCCACCAGAACCGTCCATCCGGCCGTCCCAGTTTTTCCCAGAGCACCCGTGATGATCCACCGCACCGTGATGCTGTCACCCGGTTCGAGGGCGGCCAGGCTCCTGCGCGGTGACAGCGGGGTGGGGAAGATTTCCCGGGAAAGACCTTCGTTGATTACCAGAGAAGCGTCAAGTCCGCTGAGGCGCTGACGGGAAGGGTTCGTCACCGTCGCCACTAACTCCGCGTTTCCGCCCGCCCGGATGGTGGTCGGTGCCGTAACGCTTAACTCCAGGTCCTTGGTTTCGTATTTGGAGAGTTCCTCCAGCAGCGCTGCCGAGTTGTCGGCTGCTGCGTACGTCGCCCCCGTGGCGTTCGCGATGCATTCCAGTTCAGCTCTGCCCTCTTCGGAAATATCAAAACCTACGGTGGGGATTTGCAGATCAAAGCCGCTGGCCGCAAGGCGTTTCGCAACTTCGCAAGGAGGCTCTCCACAGTTTGATTCTCCATCTGAAACCAGAAGGATTGTCGCATTGTCAAAGCCAGAGTCCTGGAGGTTTTTCACAACACTGTCCAGGGCGGGCCCGGTGGGGGTATCGCCGTATGCTTGCAGCAAGTTGATGGTTGCGGACATGTCTGTGGCATCTGGGTTATCCAGGGGAGACATTTGGTCGATCCAGTACCCCGGGCTGCAGCCAGACTGATCGCTGATCCCGCCAGGATAAACCCACAGGCCAAGGGGATTGCTTCCGGAGTGGCTACGCAGCAGGCCAATCATCGACTTCTTGGCTGAAGCCAGCTTGTTCACGCCCTGATTATCGGCATCGTCCATTGATCCAGAGACGTCGAAGAGGACGACAAGTGGACCGTTCGTTTGTGAGATATTGCTGGAGGGGACGGTTCCCTGTGGGGGCGGGTTGGCGGATACTGCGCTGACGGGCCCCAGCACTACCAGCGCAGTCAGAGCCAACACCATGACGAAGGCTAATGAGGCTGCGTACCTGATCTCGCGGAATACCACTAGCCGACCTCGAGGTTTGCTATTTTGTCGTCTGTGCCCTTGACCAGTGCGTCTCCGAAGTAGACGTCCTCCCGGTCTGTCCCAGTTATGACGATCTCCAACCGAAGAATGCCCTCTAGGTCGACTCCCACGTCCGTTGTGGTTCCGTACTGGGCTTTGCCACTGTAAACCTCATTGCCGTCGGTAAAGATTTGCACTTTGGCGGAAGTACCAGGCGGTGCGGAATCAGATATTCCCATCACCATTGACAAGTACGTCGCGTGGCGCCCGAGCGCCCAAGAGTACAGTTCCCCTTCCTCACGTCCGGCCGAACAGCTAAGTGCGCCCTCGAACCGCTTTCCGTTCAGGCTGACCGAGTATTCGCTGCACCGGCCTGAGTCATCAGCCATGGTGAGCTGGCTGAGGAAGACGGCGCTGCCAGGCTGAGAGATGGTGAGGAAAACGTGCTCCGGTATCGGTGTGCCCGGCATTGGCGCCTGGTCCAGCACCTGGCCGGTCGCGGTATCGGGGCGAAACAGTTCGGAGACCTCAACTTCAGCGCCAAACGTCCTGACCGCCTCGATCGCTTCCGACCGCGTGAGGCCAGCGAGGTCGGGCATCAGCGCGACTTCCGAGATTGTCAGCACGATCGAACCGGTCAATACCTCACCAACCACAGGGTCCTGGGAGATCACCAGACCAGGTTCCCCGGCCCATGGGGCTGCTTCAACTTGGATTCTGGCCGCGTCAAATCCCGTGTCGGCCAGGGCTTGCTTTGCATCAGTTACGCTTAACCCTCTGACATCAGGAACCCGCTTTTCACCTGACTGGGCCTGGATCATGGGGACTTCGATAACTTCTGGAGTTGGGGACACCGCAGCCGCTTGAATGGCATCTTTGACCAACCATCCAGCTATGAAGGAACCAACGAGGGCGGAGACCCCAATTAGGGCAAAGGCGCCGATTGCTAGACCTTGGACACGCCGTTTCTTTGGTTTCGGAGCGTTGTCCGTCTCCGGTGGCGTCGCCGTCGCTGTCGCTGTCACTGGCGGCGGGGGAGGCGGGAAAAGGCTCTCATCCCCGTTTGCAGGAGTGTCTGGTTCCGGCGGGGGTGAAAGGAGGTCTGTATCGTAGCTCACACTCAGCAATGGTAGCAGCAAGGGTGGTGCCAAAAACTAGCAAAAGAGGGCTAGTTGTTGCCAGCCTTGGTAGCTTCAATTTCCGTCCTTTTTCAGGTTCTCGGGGTCACGGGCAACCACTTCGGAGCTGTACAGGTGCCTCGGAGCTGCAGAGGGGACATTTTGGGGGTTACCGGCCAGAACGTGTTGTTTTGGTATGACCCCTGTTTGTTGGACACTGATTGAGGATCTGAGG
>CAYFTL010000064.1:0-5827 GCA_964346145.1 uncultured Oscillospiraceae bacterium
CTAGAGTTTGATGGTGGGGGATGAATTCGCACCGGTGGATTGATTTAAACGCAGATATGAGACTTTGAGCTCGACATTCTAAATGAATGTCGAGCTTTTTTTAATTGAGAGCACAAAAATAGAAAATAACAATTTCGCGTCCGTTTTCTGTAATATATTTGTAATAAAACAACCTTTGAAACCGACTTCAAAATGCATAATGCGTGCATAAGTTTAGAAATTATGCATAATAATGCAAGAATATGATGCATAAAAATAAATATTTCTAAAGTATGACAAAATGATTGCATTTATGATCTGGAGGGTATATAATTAGAACACTTGATTAAACGAAAGGAATGGGGGTGCAAGTTTGAAAAAGATATTTCTCGTGGCGCTGGTGCTGTGTGTGTGCGTATCGTTGTTGCCGGGGATTGGATTTTCTGAAGACGAAAGCACGTTAATGCTTGCACAAACCCTATATACATTGGCTGGAGATGAGTCCGACGAAACGATGTTGCAGCTCGGATCGGTCATTATGAACCGGGTTGAAAGTGTTTGGTTTCCGGATTCGTTGGAAGAAGTTTTGAACGAGCCTCACCAATTTGCGCGGGGCAGCCGCTACGATCAGCGCAGTTTGCGCATCGCCCGCAATTTGATTTCGGGCAAGAGGGCGCTGCCAGAGTATGTTTTGTATGCGTTTGATCGGCGCACTACGAATGGGGATTCTCAAAACTTGTACACGATTTCTGGCAAATTTGGGTTTTATTTAGAAAGCGGATGGCCGCTTCAAGCATGACAATTAAAAGCGGGAAGGCAGTTGCCTTCCCGCTTTTAATTGTCAACAAATCTATTTTTTTATAGGAGAAACAGTTTTTTTGAACTGGAATAAAATGGATAAAGGCCAAGGCAAGATAAAGAGCGCTATAAAGATTTGTGGATAATTTCGAGCAAGTGGTTTTTGTTTTCTGAAGGTATATTTTCGAAAAGCCTTGCGCCGGCAATGACTGGGGCCCAAAGCAGGATATCATCATAATGAAATCCGCTCTTTTTGCAATACACGCTCAGATATTTGTCTGCCAAAGTGGAGGAAAATTGCGAGTACAACAGATAGGAACGATAGACGTCGGCACATGGGTTTCCGCTGCTGGAGTCCACCCAATCGATAATAACCAATTTCTGCTCTGTCGATTGGATTACATTGAATGCATGGTAATCACCGTGGCAGAGCTGATTTCCCGAGGGGAGGTTATCCAGCCTTTTTAATAGGCTTTTCCGGCAAGTCTCATCTAGGCTTGTTGCTGCTTGTAGCTGCCGGGTCAATTTATCTTTCGTGGATTCAAGAGCGAATACGGATTTTGAGTGCATAGCGATCTGGAGATCGATGGATTGTTCTAAATAAATTTGTGCATGCGCTGGGTCGTGCTGCATCAAATGCCCGAGAGTGACACCGTTTACGTATTCCATAACGAGTGCTTGTTTGCCGAAAAGTTGACTGACGGCAAAAACTTGTGGCACTGGAAGACCGCAAGCGTACACAATTTGTTGCTTTGAAGCCTCATATTCAGCTTTTGTGTCGGGCGGATGATCATGGAACACTTTAAAAATTTTTCCTTCGCGAAGATAAATGTCGGCGGTATTTCCCTTGGCAATTAATTGACCCAAATTCATTTGCGTTCTCCGTTCATAATTTTTAGATAGGGTTGCCCTATGCGGCCTTTTTTCAAAGCGGTGCAAGGACAATATCGCACATTTTGAGCGAAAGTATACCGGCAAAAATTGGATACAATGGTGCGGGCGATGGACGAAAAATCTATTGTATATTATATCATATTGTGATAGGGAGCACGGCTTGGCAACCATTTTGAAAGAGAAGAAGGTTGGACTGTTTATTTGGCGGTGGGCAGAAAAAGCAGTTTGCGAAGAGGGGTGCGCAAATGTATAATAGATGGGTAAGTTATTGTTGGAGGTTCTGCGATAATGGATAGACTTTACCTGAACGATGCCTATTTAACAGAATTTATGGCGGAAGTTCTTGAATCCAGCCCGTGTGAGGATGGGCGATGCAAGGTGCGTTTGGATCAAACCGCTTTTTATCCGACTTCGGGTGGACAGCCATATGATACAGGGACTTTGGGTGATGCCCTCGTGAGCGATGTGTTTATGAAAGGGCAGGACGTGTGGCATGTGGTAGATAAGTCGCTGGAGGTTGGGGAAAAAGTGGTGGGAAAAATAGATTGGGCCAGGCGCTTTGATCACATGCAACAACATGCAGGAGAACACATGTTGGCGGGTGAAATACACCGCAGACTGAAGGGATATACAATTGGGCTGCACTGCGGAGCTGAGATATCCACCATCGACGTGGAACTGCCCGATGGAAGAACGCGCGTAGATGCGGGTGTGCTTGAAGAAATTGAACTTGCGGTTAACGAGCAGATTCAGCGCGACGTGCCCATTCGTTCTTGGTTTCCTGATGATGTGGAGCTAAAGGAGTTACCCCTTCGAAAGCCTCCTAGCGTTGATGAGGGGATTCGGGTAGTCGCCATAGGCGATTGGGAATACTGTGCTTGCGGCGGAACTCACCCATCCAGCAGCGGACAAATCGGACTGTTTAAAATCACGGACGTGCGCCCCAGCAAGGGCAAAATGCGGGTATCTTTTTTGTGCGGCATGCGCGCCTATAAAGATTATCAACTGCGCATGCGAACGGGCAACGCGGCGGCGGAAATACTGTCGGATTCTGTATACAACTTGCCCGAATTGGTTGCCCAGATGAAGGAGCGTTTAAAACAGCAGGATGGGGAGTTGGTTCGCTATCAAAACGAGGCCATGCAAACGCTGGCAAAGAGGCTATCGGCTGAAAATCAGCGCAAATTTGGGGAATGCAAGCTGATAATATCAATTCAAGAGATCGACAACATGGATGTGTTGGTGGCACTTGCCAAAGCTTTGGTAGAGAGTCCGGCTACGATTGCACTATTGAGCGGAAATGGTTCTGAAAAAGACTTGTTGCTGTTTGCGCGCTCGGCCGATGCAGGTGTGGATATGGGCAAGCTCTTGCGGGATTCGGTTCGCGTTCATGGAGGAAAGGGTGGAGGGCGCCTGGACTTTGCGCAGGGCAGCGCTCCCGATGGCCAACTCGTGTTAAACACCGCTCTGGAAATATTGGATTCAAAATAAATTGGCCGAATTTGAGGAGGTCTGAGTAATGCGCGATGGATTTGTCCGCGTTTGTGTGGCAACGCCTGAGGTAAGCCTTGCCAACTGTGACAGCAATGCAAGTCGAATGGTCGAATTGATTCAATCTGCTGTAGAAAAGCAGATTAAGTTGTTGGTATTTCCAGAATTGGGAATGACCGGATGCACTGCGGGCGATTTGTTTTACCAGCAAAGTTTTCGGCAAGCGGCTATTCAGGGGTTGCGGAAGGTAGTGAGCGCCACCCAGGGAAACGATGTGGTGGTGGTGGTGGGCATGCCGCTTGAAATGCGCGGGACTTTGTACAACTGTGCTGTGGTAGTGCAATCTGGAAAGATTTTGGGCGTCGTGCCCAAACAGAATTTTTCGAGCATTAATGGAACGGATCAAAGGCGTTGGTTTGTTTCTGGAAAAGGAAAGAGCGTAGAACCGGTGGAGCTGTTGGAGCAACCCACTTTTTTCGGGGAAAACATATTGTTTTGCTGCCGTAATATGCCCGAATTCTGCCTCGGGGTGGAAGTAGGCGAGGACAGTTGTGCGCCCGTTTCGCCTTCGGCAAGGCAGGCGATGGCTGGAGCGACAGTAATTGCAAATCCATCGGCTTTTAGGCAGTGGGCGGGCGGCAATGAAGCGAGAAGGAATGTACTTACAGCGCTATCCAAACGGCTCGGTTGTGGTTTTTTGCAGGCGAATGCTGGCGTGGGCGAGTCGACTAGCGATTATGTGTTCTCGGGCAAAAGCTACATTGAGGAGGATGGCCAAATTCTTGCGGAATCTTCGGATTATGAAACCGGGCTGACCTACACCGAACTGGATGCACAGGCATTGCAGCATGCCCGTTCTCGGGAAGCAGGGCTTGACGTATATGCAGAAGATCATTACACGCGCGTGTATTTTGATGTGGACGAATGCGCGCTGGAGTTAAGTCGTCAATTTTCGAAAAACCCGTTTATACCGAACCGTGTGGAAAAGCAAGATGTCCACTGGACAGAGATGCTATCCATACAGGGGCGTGCTCTGGCGCAGCGCATGAAGGGTACAAATTTAAAATGCGCCGTAATCGGACTGTCCGGAGGCCTGGATTCCACATTGGCCATACTGGCCATAGACAAAGCTTTCTCAATGAACGGCTGGGCGCACTCGGGGATATTGGCGGTTACCATGCCTTGCTTTGGTACCACGAAACGCACAAAGCAAAACGCAAAACAGTTGGCGGCCGAAATTGGTGCAACCCTGATTGAAGTGGACATCACCGAAGCAGTGACGATACACCTTAGGGATATAGGGCATGATCTTTCGACCCACGATGTAACGTTTGAAAATGTGCAGGCTCGCGAGCGTACCCAGGTATTGATGGATTTGGCCAATATGCACAACGGGCTTGTGGTGGGGACCGGAAACATGAGTGAGGCGGCATTGGGATGGTCGACTTACAATGGAGATCATATGTCCATGTATTCTGTAAATGCATCAATTCCAAAGACTGTGGTGCGCGAAATGGTGGCACACGCTGCGAAAAGAACCGAAAACAGCAATTTGCGCCGCGTTTTAGAGGACATATTGAATACACCTATAAGCCCTGAACTGTTGCCGGCAAAAGAGGAGAAAATTGTGCAACAGACCGAAGGCATTGTGGGCCCCTATGCTTTACACGATTTCTTTTTGTATCATTTTTTGCAAAATGGCTACAGGCCACGCAAGATTGTGCGGATTGCCAATATCGTTTTCCGGGAGCAATTTTCGCCGGTTCAAATAAGCCGCTGGGCGGGCGTATTCTTTAAACGCTTCTTTGCCCAGCAGTTTAAACGCAATTGCGTGCCCGATGGCCCTGCGGTCGGATTACTGAGCTTGTCACCCCGGGGCGGGCTGGTAATGCCCAGCGATGCACGCGCCGATTTTTGGATAGAGGATATTAACTAGTACGATATCGAAGAGAGGGTATAATTGCTGAAAGTGCCTCTGGAAGCCTTGTTTGGATTGGATTTGAGTAAGGCCGAAACGTGTACGGAGGGTTAATATTATATGTATTTTTTGTCAAATGTGCCAAAATCCATACCGTAAATCTATTTTTTGTGTATAATGTACTTAGCCGTTTGGAGTTGTTGAGAACAACTTGCAAAAAAACAATTACGGCATAGGAGGAAGAAAAATGAAAAAGATTTTGTCCTTACTTTTGGTATTGGTATTGGGAATCATGTTGGCTTCTTGCTCGAGCAAGCCTGCAGCTACTGCCACCGAAGCGCCTGCTGCTGAAGTTACCGAAGAGCCCGCTGCTGATGCTGGCGCTGAAGAGCCCACTGCTGAAGTTACCGAAGCACCTGCTGCTGATGCTGGCGCTGAAGAGCCCGCTGAAGAGCCTGCTGCTTAATAATCCTAATGATGGATTTGAAACGCCGCACAGAGAAGGAATTGCGGTTAGGGATAAGCATAAAAAACTTATTTTTGACCGATTCTTTTCGGGTGGCACAATGAGTAAAGACCGCGCCAAAGGTAAAACCTGGGGTGTGGTCTTTTTTGTTTTATATTTCTTTACCACTGTCTGTTAGCGTGGCAAGCATATATAAAGATGCCAAGAGACCGATCTCTGAACCAGAATGGTGAACAGATGCCTGAAAAATGGGTTAACCTTCCACCTCCGTGAAAAAGAAG
>CAYFTL010000064.1:5837-6284 GCA_964346145.1 uncultured Oscillospiraceae bacterium
CTTTACCACTGTCTGTTAGCGTGGCAAGCATAAGCCTACTTCCGAGCAGGAAAGCATAGGAGAATATCTCCAGTTTGATCAAGCCGTACATTTCGTCGACGCAATCATCGTATTTTTCAAGTGTCTCCTGTTGCTCCGCTGTCATGGAATCGTGTAGCTGATTGTCCCATCAGCTTGAGCAATTCTTTTATTGCCCGGCTCTTTTCCATACTTTGTTCTTGCTGATGCTTACGACCAGACTCACATTCGCTATTCTCAAGACATCCCGTCGTTGATGAAGTTCGACTTTATCAATGTTATTAGCGACGGGGCCAACACCCGGTACGGCTCTCTGTTTAGCAGCTATGAGTTTTACTTCAAGTGGAACTCGACGAACGGAGTGGACTACAACAATAGCAAAGAAAACACAGATTGTTGGTATACCTTTTCAAAAGAACTCGAACCTGC
>CAYFTL010000065.1:0-6114 GCA_964346145.1 uncultured Oscillospiraceae bacterium
GACAAACACATTATTATTTACTCTACAACTTTATAGATACATGGTCAACAGCACATGGACATATAAATAATTCCCAAGTTTTTCATA
Source organism: uncultured Oscillospiraceae bacterium (assembly GCA_964346145.1). Taxonomy (GTDB): domain Bacteria; phylum Bacillota; class Clostridia; order Christensenellales; family Aristaeellaceae; genus CAYFTL01. The sequence continues at coordinate 88 of CAYFTL010000065.1, forward strand.
AAACAAAAAGAGCCCTCCAAAAGAGCTCTTTTTGTTAAGCTAGATTTTTCGATAACCCACACTATCCAAAAAGCGCCATAGCCCAGCTTGCCCCTGTGGATCTTGTTTGTACACGCCCGCGTCCCGCAGCACTCGAGCACACTTGTCGGCCAAAACGCTCTTCACCAATACATTGGCGTTCTCTGCCGTTTGCCGGATTCCAACCTGTGCCATCAACTCGTCTATCCACTCGGCGTGCTTGAATAGCGGCGATTGGGCATCAGAAGCGATCGATGCCGGCAATTCACCCGTAAGGATTTTTTCGATATCCTTAAGTTCATCTTTTAGCCGGCCCGGCAAAATAAACAATCCCATAACCTCGATCAACCCAATATTTTCTTTCTTAATATGGTGCAGTTCATTGTGCGGATGAAATATGCCCAGCGGATGCTCTGCATCCGTACGGTTGTTGCGCAGCACCAAATATAGCGCATAAACATTACCTCTTTTGCGCAAAATGGGGGTAATCGCGTTGTGAGGGGTTGCGCCCGTATACGCGTGAATGTCCAATGCATAATCACTGTATTCCCGCCAACCAGACAAGCATCGCATAGCCTCTCGAATCAAATCCACGCGGCTACTCGACGTGAGGCGGAGACAACTCATAGGCCAATCAATAACCGCACCTTTTACCTCGGAGGACTGGGTAGAAAATTCGGACAATACCTTGGCATCGTCCATTGGGAATCTATATTTACCGCCCTGGAAGTGATCATGACTCAAAATAGATCCGCCGACAACAGGCAAATCTGCGTTAGCTCCAATAAAGTAATGCGGAAATCGATCCACAAAATCCAGCAATCGGCGGTAGGTGGATTCGTCTTGGACCATGGGCGTGTGCTCATGGTTGAGCACGATGCAGTGCTCATTATAGTATGCGTAAGGCGAATACTGAAGATGCCATAGCTTGCCATCTAAATAGAGCGGAAGCATGCGGTGGTTTTGCCGCGCAGGGAAGTTGGCCCGCCCCGCATAACCCGGGTTTTCCGGACAAAGCATGCACTTGGGATACCCCACTTGAGGCGCGTTGCGCTCTGCAATGATATCCCGTGGGTCCTTCTCCGGCTTGGACAGATTGATGGTGATTTCCAACGTGCCTACAGGCGAATCGGCAAAAAACTGCTGATTCTTGGCGATTTGATCCACGCGAATATAATTGCATGCGCGGCATATATGATAAAACCAATCGGTTGCCGCTGCAGAGCCCTGCTCCTGCATCAGATGAAAAAACCTTTGCCGCACCAATTGAGGGTGCGGCGTTACGATGCCCATAAGTTTGGTTTCAAACAAGTCGCGTTGATTTGCGCTGTCTTCGATCAGCCCTGCCTCAACGGCACAGTCGCCCAATTCTCTCAAGATGGCGGTCGCCGTTTCGGGTACATGCGTTGTCTTCTCATAATTCTGCGCCGGAACATCCATTTCGAATATTTCCAGAAATTGGTTTCTGGTAAACAGCTCATCTTCGGCAGCAATCAAGGATTGTGCAATAGCAAAATCTATCAGTCTGTCTATCGCCTGGGTTGTCTTCAACCGATCCACAAAACCACATCCGTTTTCATAAAGTAATTGTATTTTTAGTATAGTATCTTTTTACAGAAGAGTACAGCCTTCCAGCCTGATATACGAAAATATTTAAGCACTTTGCCCTATAGGCTAAAATGAATTTTGTGAAAAGTTGTGCAAACCGCCTTGTCCAACACAGAAATATGATTTAATATAAGATTATCTATAATTTTGAGCGCGAGCATTTTGTCGTCGCTCGAGCGTGTGGAGGATGTCAAGATGGGAAATTATATGGACGCACTCAAGTTTTTGTACACCCCCAAAGCCAACGAAGGAATTAAAAAGCTATATGGCAAACGCGAGGGCGTGCTGGTTTATCAACTGGGCCGCTATCGCCGGCTGGGCAAACGGCATGTCGAACTGTTTGGCGACGATAACGAGATTTATTTTTCTTCCGCTCCCGGGCGCACCGAAATTGCCGGTAACCATACCGATCACAATTCGGGCAAAGTGTTGGCCGCTGCGGTAAATCTCGATACGGTAGCCGCAGTTTCCAAAAGCGACGACGACATCGTCACCCTGTATTCGGAAGGATTTCCGCAAGCTTTTGTGGTGGATTTGAACGATTTAAGCGTTCGCGAAGACGAAAAAGAAACGACAAACGCACTGATTCGCGGCGTAGCGGCCCGCATGAAGGAATTGGGCTACAAGATCGGCGGATTCAACGCCTGCGTGGCAAGCTCGGTATCCAAAGGATCCGGACTCAGCTCGTCTGCTGCCTTTGAAGTCATGTTGGTCGGGATTTTCGATGGCCTGTTTAACGATTTTTCCATCACTCCCAAACTCCGTGCCCAAATTTCCCAATATGCCGAAAACGTATATTTCGGAAAGCCCAGCGGCTTGATGGACCAAATGGCCAGCTCGGTGGGTGGCCTAGTCACCATCGATTTTCGGCGCGCTGAAGCCGAAGTAGAAGCGCTGTCCTACGATTTTGCCGAAAAGGGATATTCCATCGTGGTTGTGCACACCGAGGGCGACCACGGCAACCTAACCAACGAATACGCCGCCATCCCCAACGAAATGAAGGAAGTCGCCCGCGCCTTAGGTGGCAAGGTGCTCAGAGATGTGCTGCCCGAACAACTGGAAGAAGGGCTTGCCGACTTGAAGGGAAAAGTGCCCGACCGCGCAATTTTGCGTGCGATGCATTTCTTTGATGAAAACAAACGCGTTAAAGAATTGGTAAAAGCCCTGCAGGAAGACGATCTAGACAAGTTCTTTGCACTAATCATTGAATCGGGTGAGAGCAGCTGGAAGCTGCTGCAAAACATCTATGTGCCCAGTGAAGCCGATCAGGGTTTAGCCTTGGCCCTTGAGATGTCCCGCCGGATGCTCAAAGGCAAGGGGGCGTGGCGTATTCATGGCGGTGGCTTTGCCGGAACCATTTTGACTTTTGTGCCCAACGATATGCTGGACCGTTTCATCAAAAAAATGGACGGCGTATTTGGAGACCACAGCTGCACCGTGCTGGATATTCGCCCCATGGGTGCTACGTTCCTTAGGTTTTAGAAATTGTCACAAGGAGGATATGCCAAAATGATTTTAATCAAAAACGCGCAGGTGTTCACCATGGCGCAAGGCGCGCGCACTGCCGAAAGCGAAGTTCTGATGGACAACGGAAAAATTGTTGCAACAGGCAACGATTTGCCCTGCGCCGATGCCCAAGTCGTAGATGCCAAAGGCATGTATGTGCTTCCCGGCGTGGTGGACGCTCACTGTCATATTGGCATGTTTGAAGATGGCATGGGCTTTGAAGGGGACGACGGCAACGAGGCTACCGATCCCATCACCCCTCAGCTTCGCGCACTGGACGCTATAAACCCCAAGGACCGGTGCTTCTCCGAAGCGCTGAGCTGTGGCGTCACCAGCGTGGCCACGGGCCCCGGCAGTGCCAACGTAATCGGCGGCCAATTTGTAGCTATGAAAACATACGGCGACCATTTAAGCGATATGGTATTTGCCGAGCCGTTGGCCATGAAAGCTGCCTTTGGCGAAAACCCAAAGCGAGTGTATTCGGGACAAAAACGCACCCCCTCAACCCGCATGGCCACAGCAGCAGTATTTCGCCAAGCTATGGTGGATGCCCAAGCCTACGCCGAAAAGATGCAATCGCCCGACTGTGACAAACATCCGGAGCGTAGTCTGAAGAACGAAATCTTAGGCAAAGTCTTAAACCGAGAGCTGCTGCTCAAGTGCCATGCCCACCGGGCCGACGATATTCTAACAGCTCTGCGCATGGCCGAAGAGTTTGGGGTGCGTGTTTCGGTAGAGCATTGCACCGAAGGTTACTTGATTTTGGATGAGCTAAAGCGTTTCAACATACCCTATATCCTGGGTCCACTGCTCAGCGACCGCAGCAAAGTCGAACTGCGCAACATGACGTTCAAGGCGCCTTATGAGTTTTACAAGGCAGGCGTGCGCTTTGCGCTGATGACCGATCACCCGGTCATCCCGATTCAGTTTTTGACGGTTCAGGCCGCCCTGTGTGTGCGCGAAGGTTTGCCCGAAATGGAAGCCTTGGCCGCCATCACCCGAAACGCCGCTTGGGCCATCGGCCAAGAGCATCGAATCGGCAGCCTGGAAGCAGGGAAAGACGCCGAATTGGCATTGTACGACGGACATCCGTTGGATGCCAGAACCAGGGTAAAGCAGGTCTACATAAACGGGGCTTTAGTGCACGAAGCCTAAGCCTAGCTTTTATTCTTTCTAGTTATTTGCTTGATGCTCAAAATTTCATACACAAAACAAAAGCTGCTGGTTTTTATTCCAGCAGCTTTTGTTTCGCTTTTTATAGCAACAAGCTCGGCTTATCGGTCTTCATCCTCAATCGGGTGGACGTAGTAGTCCACTTCGATTACGTCGCGCTTGTTATACGTTGTGTTCGTTTGGCCTGCGTTGTTTGTTCTAGCCCTTGCTTTTTTGCGTGCTTTTTGCCCTGCGTTACGTATGGATTTGCCCAGCATTACCACCAAAGCAATCGGAAACGCTAGCTGGCTCAACATTAATACCAATCCCATAATCGCATGCCCTCCTTTGCGGGTGTGCGTTTTTCACCTCTTTTAAGTTCAAGTTAACTACATTCCAATTATAACACACCGCATACTGCATGTAAAACATCTCAGAAGATTCTAATCTTACCATTATTCATATCGGAGGGCTTCGATGGGCAACAATTTGGATGCCTTGTTGGCCGGGTAACAGCCAAATACAACGCCAACCACCATAGAAAACAACAGCGCAAGCCCGGCTACTTGGTTGGATACCACCATTTTGATGCCCATCAGCGATGATAGTCCGTAGGATACCAGATACCCAAGCCCCAAGCCGATGATGCCACCCACCAGCGAAAGCACTACCGCTTCAATCAAAAACTGGCTCATAATGTCCAGCCGCTGTGCACCGATCGCCTTGCGTATGCCGATTTCCCTCGTGCGCTCTGTCACCGATACCAGCATAATGTTCATAATGCCTATGCCGCCCACCAGCAAAGATATGCCCGCGATTCCGGCCAACATTAAGGTCAAAGTGCCTGTAACCGAACTCATTACATCCAGCAACTGGGATTGGCTGGTCACCGAATAACCGTCTTCGTCGCCCGTTTTTCTGTACATAAAACTCTCTAGCGAACTGACCGCCGTGTCTACCGACTCTTCCGTTGCCGCGCTGGCATAGAAGGAGCTAATGGTTGTGTTTTTAAAGTGGCGCTGTGCAGTGGTGAAGGGAATGAGCACATAATCGTCGGTGGACAGCATCTCATTCTCCCCCTTTTCCTCGAGAACGCCCACAATCGCGTATTTTCGGCCGTCAATTCGGATAGACTCCCCGACCACGTCCCGGTGTCCAAATAGCTCGTCGGCTACGTCCACACCGACCACCGCCACCGCGTTGCGCCGACTTACGTCCATATCGATTATAAACCGACCGCTGGCTACCGACACGTTGCGAATTGTCTCATAATCTGGAGTGGTACCCTCCACCGTGGTGTCGTGGGTGTTGGTGCCAGCCTTCAGAGTCAAGCTGGAGCTGAGTGTGGGCGCAATCCCACTGACTCCGCCTTGTCCACGCAACTCCATGAGCTCCTCCAGCTTCACATGCACATCGCGCTGGGAACGCACCGACACGGTGATCATATTGGTGCCCAAGCTCGTAATCTGATCGGTTACAGCCGAAGAGCTGCCTTCACCCAGCGCTACCAATGCGGTTACCGAAAGCACACCGATGATGATGCCCAGCATCGTCAAAAACGAGCGCATCTTGTTGCCGCTTATGGCACGAAACGCCATTTTAAAGGCTTGTGTCCACTTCATACGCTCGCCACCTCTCCAGACGGTGCTCCAGCCGTGCTATTGATTTTGTGTTCCTTGTATTCTTTGTATTGCTCTTCGGTATAAATCCGTCCATCGCGAATCATAAGCCTGCGCTGCGCTT
>CAYFTL010000066.1:0-5771 GCA_964346145.1 uncultured Oscillospiraceae bacterium
TCGCGGAGGAAAGAGGCCAAACATTGGCCCAGATGGCACTGCAGTGGACACTACGCAACCCGGTGGTAGCGTCAGCACTAGTCGGCGCGTCCAGGCCCGAACAGTTGGATGAAAACCTGGAAGCCACCAACGGGCCTGCCTTCACGCAAGCGGAACTAGACCGTATCGACGCGGTCACCAAGCCCGTTGCGGATGATCTGTGGGCAAAGTCTGCCGGTAAATAGGACACCAGCGGGCGCCCTGACCTGTGGGGCGTCTGTTCACTGAGATGAGAACGGCAAACCGTTCGTTTACCCCTAGGACGTTGCTGCAGCCGCCAAAACAGCTTCCCGCGCCGGCCCGGCCGCGTCCAAAACAATCTTCAAACCCATTTTTCGCAAGGTGTTGATCATGGGGGCTCCGGCGTGGTCAATCACGACAACCTCAACCTGGTTAGCTAGAAGGAAGCGGACAATCCGGGCGTGGTGCCTGCCGTGGGCCCCCAAGTCATGTTTTTCGCGCCAGCCGACGTCGTGGACTTCCCAGCTGTCAATCTCATTACCAGAGACCTTAGCGACCGCAACCTGCTCTGCTTTACCCCAGCTGTGGTCGACTAGACCTTCGGGTGTCACTGGGACTGCAACAATCATGGCTTCCGTCCTTTGGCAGGGTTCGTGGGCATTCTTATAACTGATGTTACGGGATCTGTAACCTGGCGGGCTGGCAGCTAGGCAGCTTTGTGTTCCTCAAAAGTTGAGGCTAGCTTTGGTAGGACCAGACCAAGGAGGGTCCCGTGACAGCAAAGACATCCCTGCAGCTCTACACCGTTCGTGATCTGCTAGATGAAGATTTTGAAGGCACTATGGCGCAGGTAGCGGGCCGCGGGTTCACTGCCGTCGAACTCTATGATTTTGTGGGCCGCGCCGACCAGTTTGCCACCGCCTTGGAGGCCAACGGTCTGGAGGCACCATCAGGACACACTTTCATTGTCTCGGAGTCTTTCATCAACCCGGACGGCAGCGGCACAACCGTGCCCGTTCCGTCCTGGGAAGAGACGTTTGACGCAGCAGAAAAGTTGGGGATGCACATGGTGATTGAGCCGTACACGGCCCCCGAACTGTGGGAGGACCCGAAAGAAATTGAGCATATTGCGAACCGGCTGAACGCGGCAGCAAAAGAAGCAGCAAAGCGGGGCTTGCGGGTCGGCTACCACAATCACGCCCACGAACTTGAGGCTAAGCACGGTGACCAAACGGGTTTGGAGCTGTTAGAAAGCCTGTTGGACCCTGAGGTGCTTTTGCAGCTGGACCTGTACTGGGTGCTAAAAGGCGGTGCGGACCCAGTTGAGCTGGTGAAAAAGTTGGGGGACCGCGTGCGGCTGGTTCACGCCAAGGACGGACTTATGGATGAGCAGTTGGCTGCGCAGTTCCCTCCAGCTGACCAAGCAATTGCTGGTGCGGGCGTGGTCCCCCTGAAGGAAGCGCTTGAGCAGGCACCTGACCTGGAGTTAGCGATCGTTGAGTTTGACCATTACCCGGGCGAGGATTTATTGACAGCGGTCGAAGCTTCCCGTCTTTACCTAGAGGAGCTGGTGTGACAACCGTGAAGAATCCTGTTCCTATCGGCGTCATTGGGGCTGGCAACATCTCCGACCAATACTTGACCAACATTGCGGCGTTCCCTGACATGGAAGTAGTTGCCATCGGGGATCTGAAAGAAGAGCGGGCTCAAGCACAGGCGCTTGCTTACGGGATCGAAGCATCCGGTGGTGTTGACACGGTCCTAGGCAGGGATGACCTTGAGCTGGTCATCAACCTAACTACGCCGGAATCTCACGTCCCGGTCTCAGAGGCCATAATCGCCAGTGGCAAACACGTGTGGTCCGAAAAGCCCATCGGGATGGACCGCAGCGAAGCTAGGCGCATGTTAGACAAGGCGGCTGCCGCGGGAGTTTTAGTGGGTGTCGCTCCGGACACCGTGTTGGGCCCAGGTGTGCAAACCGCAAAAAGACTCATTGCGGAAGGCCGGATCGGCAAGCCACTGTTTGCCACCACCCAAATGCAGTGGCAGGGACCAGAGATCTTCCACCCAAACCCCGCCTTCTTATACGCCAAAGGCGCGGGACCGCTTTTGGACATGGGCCCCTACTATGTTTCAACGCTGCTGCACATTTTGGGTCCGGTCGCTTCCGTGGGGGCTTTGGGTTTGAAAGGCAAAGAGGTCCGCACAGTGCAGGAAGGCCCGTTGAAGGGAACGGACTTTCCTGTTGAAGTCCCCTCGACCGTCATGGCATTGCTGAAGTTCACTGAAGGTGGGGCTGCCGAAAGCCTGTACAGCACCGACTCTCCCCTGCGACGCCAAGGCATCGTTGAAGTTCACGGAACCGAAGGCACCCTGATAATTCCCGACCCCAACACGTTCGGGGGTGAACTGGAAATTATCCGCCCACTGGAGCGGATGGTCATCCCCCCGGAACCAGAGGTCCAACGGATCGAAAAGGTAGCGATGACAGGTGTCATGTCGGGTCGGGGCCTAGGTGCGTTAGACATGCTGCGCGCCCATCGACAAGGCCGGAACCATATCGCGAACGGGGACTTCGGTTTCCACGTACTAGATGTGCTGCTAGCCATTGAAGAAAGTGTGGAACTGGGACAGTTCGTTGACGTGGAATCCTCGCCCGGCCCCATTGGCGCTGTCGCTGAGGATTTCGATCCCTACGAAGCCACGTTGTGACCGGGTCGCGGGGTCAACAGGCAACTGTCCCCCATCGTGAGACATAGCACTACTGCTTGTCCCTGCGGACATCTGCGCAGGCCAAGGGCAAGCGGGTGAGAAGCTGATGAGATGGAACCAATCGCCGCTCTCCACCACGTCACGAAAACCTACGGGACGGGACCTGCCGCCTTCAACGCACTAGACGACGTGACTGTCGCGTTCGAAGCCGGCAAATTCACGACAATTATGGGGCCGTCGGGGTCGGCAAGTCGACGCTGCTAAACATTCTGGCTGGCCTGGACAACCCCACCTTCGGAACCGTCCAGCTAGAAGGCGTTACCTTGGGTGAACTGTCGGACAACGCACTGACAAAGTTGCGGCGCGACAGGATTGGGTTCGTGTTCCAGTCTTTCAACCTGATTCCAACACTGGACGCGAAAGCAAACATCACGCTGCCTGCGGCCCTAGCCGGCACCAAGGTGAACCCAGACTTATACGAGCTGGTTATCAGCACTTTGGGAATTGGTGACCGTCTCACCCATCTGCCCTCGCAACTATCTGGTGGGCAACAGCAGCGCGTTGCGCTGGCTCGCGCACTGGTCGGTGCCCCCGCAATCATCGTGGCCGACGAACCCACGGGAAACTTGGACTCAGCAGCTACCGACGAAATTTTGGACCTATTGCAATCCGCCGTGAAGAAGCTGGGGCAAACAGTGATCATGGTGACGCACGAACGCGATGTCGCGCTTCGTTCTGACCGGGTCATTGTGGTGCGTGACGGAAAAATCTCTGCAGACATCACGGAGCCCACAGCTCAGCGGATTGCTCAGGTCGCCTGATGCGCCAACTCCTCAAAGCTAACCTGCGTCATCACGCGCGCCGGTACGTCGCCACGATGTTAGCTGTTGGCATTGCAACGGCGTTTGTGGCAGCAACCCTGGTTTTTGCTGGGGCACTCTCAGTGGGTGTAAAGCAGCAAGTGGCAGGCGCTTACCAGGGTTCTGCTGCCGTGGTCTCCCCCGCTGATGAGGCCGGCTGGGAATCCATGAAGCGCGTCCAGGAAGTTGCGGGTGACGTAGCGGGCGTTACCGAAACCTACGGGCGGCTGGGCGCGGCGTTTGAGGTGGAAGATCAGGACTACTGGGTAAGTGTTGGTCTGTTCAGCGACGGGCGCTTGGGGGCCTCTCCCATTGTTGAAGGTACTGCTCCTGAAGGTGCCAACCAGGTGGCAGTAAATGAGGACTCCGCCCAGTGGTTGGAGTGGTCGTTGGGCGATCAGGTGTCACTCCTGCCTGCAGCTGAAGCGCAGGCCAGCTACCTGGATGCGGTGGAACTGACGATTACCGGTGTTTTTGCCGCACAAAACCTGGACTTTGGCACCACGGACCTTCTGCTACCTCAAGCTGGGTTAGATCTTCTGGACCCGACGTTGGAGCCCTACAGTGTGCTGGTTGCGGTCCAGGAGCCAAACCCAAGTCGAGCCGTACAAGAAGATTTGAAAGAGCGTCTTGATGCAGCTTTTTCTGCGGCTGGCTTGACTGGGTTGGACACGGTCACCACCTGGCAGCAGGTGGATGAAGACTTAGAAATATTCAACAGCAGCCAGGTTGCCCTCACCTTGATGCTGTTGGTGTTTCCCCTTATCGCCACAGCAGTAGCACTAATTGTGGTGGGAACAACGTTCCAAGTCATCTTTAAACAAAGGGAACGGGAGCTGGCACTACTGCGCGTGATTGGGGCTACCGGCAAACAGGCACGCCGACTGATGATGGTGGAATCGTTAGCCGTAGGTCTGATTGGCTCCGCCATAGGCACTTCGGTCGGCGTCGTTGGTGGCGCCGGTGTGACTACGTGGGGTGGCGTGGTCCCCTCTTTTGGGCTGGCTCTTAGTTCTGTTAGCGCTCTTCAAGTAGTAGTCCTCATTGGGGTGGCGACCCTGTTGACGGGGCTAGCTGGATTCCGGCCCGCACTGCGGGCTTCGAAGGTTCCCCCGGTACGTGCATTAGCGGGCCGTGTGCAACCGATTCAAACTGTTTCGAGGCGCGCGAAAATTACGGCTGGGATCGCACTGGCGGTCTCAGTGCTTTTGGGCGCATTCACCTGGCATTTAGCGACGGCTCCCGAGGAGTTCAAAGAAGAAAAGTTCGTGGCTGTTTTGGGCCTGTCAGTTTTGTTGCTGGCAGCAATCATTACCTTCGTTGCTGCCGCTCTGCCGCAGATCACCCGGTCGCTTGGCAGGCTGGGCAAGTCGGAAACCTACCGATTGGCCGCAGCAAACTCTGGGCGCAACCCGGGACGAACGGCTGCAACAGGAGTTGCGATCTTCATTGGCGTGGCGCTGATTGCCATGGTCACTTTAGGGGCGCAGTCGGTGCGGGTGACAGCTAAATACTCTGTTGACCGGCAAGCTCCCCTTGACCTCATGGTCAATGCCCCTATGGACGGGTTTACGCAAGATGAGCTGGTTCGCCTCAGCGAAATTGACGGGATTGAAGCTTCTTTGGTGATTTCCGGGGCCTCGGTTGAAGTTGCGGATCCAAGTGCCGACTGGTCGGACATAGTTCCCGTCTTGGAAATTGGGGACGTATCCGCAGTGGTGCGAGGGCAATTGCCGCAGGTGGGCCCAGGAGAAATCGTGGCCACCTGGAGTGAGTTCACGGGGCCAGAAACCTTCACACTCTGCGAAGAAGAAAACTGCCTCAAGCTCACCCGGATCCCCGGGAGCGTCGTTGGGGACTTCAGTTTCGTGGTGGCAGAGGGCACGTTGACGGACCTGGGTGTGCAGGTGGAGCCGACCCAGGTTTGGCTGAAGCTAGTGGACCCAGAAAACTACATTCCGGTGGTCCTTGAGATTCAAAGCATCACACCTGACAGCGCCTTAGAAGGCCCCGTCGCGATGCGCGTGGCCATGGATCAAGTGATCAACATGATTTTGTTGGTCGTCTTGGCGCTGCTGGGTGTTTCAGTGCTGGTCGCCCTTGTTGGCATCACCAACACGCTGTCGCTATCGGTGGCGGAGCGGACCAGAGAAAACGGTTTACTTCGCGCCCTAGGAATGACAAGCCGACAGATGCGCC
>CAYFTL010000067.1:0-5392 GCA_964346145.1 uncultured Oscillospiraceae bacterium
CGCCGTATTCCTCAGGTCCGTCGGAGAACACGTGGCCCAAGTGGGCATCGCCTAAAGCGCTTCGCACCTCAATCCTGTGCATCCCGTGGCTAAAATCTTCCACTTCATGTATCAACGCGTTATTGATCGGCTTTGAAAAGGCCGGCCATCCACATCCGGAATCAAACTTGTCGCTGGACACAAACAGCGGCTCGCCCGTAGTAATGTCCACATAAATCCCGCGCTTAAAGTTGTCGTTGTACTCGTTTACAAAGGGTGGTTCGGTGGCCGCATTTGGGGTCACTTCAAACTGCATCGGTGTCAACCTTTTCATAAGCTCTTGCTGGGAAGGCACGGGGAAGGCAAGCTTCGTACGGTTGGCGCTAGCCGCGCGCTCAAAAGCTTTTGGAGAAATATGGCAATAGCCCTGCGGCGTTTTGTCCAAATATTTTTGATGATACGCTTCGGCCTCATAAAAGTTTTCAAGGGGCTTTAGTTCGACCACCACCGGCAGCTCATACCGCCGCTGCAGCCCATCTAGTCCGCTTCTCAACACACCCTCATCGGCTGGATCTGTATAATAAATTCCGGTCCGATACTGGGTGCCTATATCAAACCCTTGACGGTTTAAAACCGTCGGATCAATCACCTCAAAAAACAACTCGGTCAGCCATTCAAGGCTTATCTGTTCGGACTCATATTCCACCTTCACTGCCTCCGCATAGCCCGTGCGCCCTGTACACACTTCTTCATAGCTGGGGTTTTCCGTCTTTCCGTTGGCATACCCCACTTGGGTGCTCACCACTCCGTAAATCAGGTCAAAGTATTTTTGAACGCCCCAAAAACACCCTCCCGCATAAACGATTTCTTTCTTCATATCAAAACCCTCCTGCCGGTTGGAAATTCGTTTTCCCCGTCACTTATTTTTAACCGTTGTCTTTATAAAACAAACGCTGTCCGCGCAAATCCGACAGCGTTTGTTTCTAATATTAATCTTAAACTTCAAGGCATCAACTCAAAATTCAGCAGCACCGGATTGTGGTCGCTGTAGCCAAACCCAGCGTTCACATTTTGCGCTTGCGCTCGCACATTGTCCGATACCATAAAGCCGTCTATCGTCACCTCATAATTAACACCCTTCACATAGGGAATATCGGATGCACGGCAGGTAAAAACCTCCTCCGCGTTCAGCGCCTTAACTATAGAAAAGTGATCGGCCAAATTGTCTTCGCTCAGCTCAAAAACCCAATCGGGCCTCTGCTGTTCCCCTAAATGGATATCCACTTGCCCTTCGCCCAGCGCATGGTTAAAGTCGCCCCCCACAATCACATAGTTTCCCTTCTTATACTCTTCTGCCATCACAGCGTTCAACATTTCAAGCTGCTGCTGGCGCACCTTGCCGCCTTCGTCGTAAGCCGACATGTGCAAATTGATCAGCACCAACTCGCGCCCGTTTTCCACCTGCAACTGGTGTACCATAAAACAGCGATCCAGATCAAAAAACTTGTCTAGGAAATTGGTCGATACCGGAAAACTTCGGCGCACGCTTTCGGCTATCGGGTAACGACTCAATGTGAGTATCCCCGAATTCACGCTGCCATGGGGTTCGTGCAGCGGATACAGCAAGTACGCCGAATGAAAGTTGGAGGCAAAGACGCTCGAATGTTCTTCAAAAGCTTTCTTGATCGCTTCCGCCTGATTGTAGTGGTAGCTGCGCGTGGAATCGGTGTCCACTTCCTGCAAAAACACAAAGTCAGGATTGCCCTGTAGCCCTATCTCGGAAATGGCGCCCAATGTGTTTGCTTCCACCGACGCACAGCTTATGCCCCGCCCCCTTTGCCCCGACACCGGCGTTCCATCCTCCATCCTTCCGCTATCCATAAAGAAGGAAAACTCGGGGCTGTACGCTCCAAAACCGATGTTGTAGGTCAGCGCCGTGTACGCCTGATTGGCCTTGAGCCCTTCCGTGTCTTCGCTCTCCCCTTCTGCCGCCAACGCCCAGCGGTCAGGAATTCGACTGTACTGCAATTGCATATACAGCACATAAATCCCCACCAGCCCCACAAGTATGATCACAATCAACAGCAGCCATTTCAATCCTCGCCGCACCAATCCCATAAGTGCACCCCCAGCTCAATTCCTGTTGACTTCATCTTATCACAAAAAAAATCGCCAAACAACAACGGAACATTTGCAATCAAATACCGAATTGCCTATACTACTATTGTCTATCGTTTGAGGGCAATTTCAGCAAGGTTTTAGGAGGTAGCAACGTGGAAGCACAACGCATGTATGATCTGGTGGAAAAACTTAGCTTTGTACGCGTATCGGGTACCGATGAAGAGTGCAAAGCTGCAGAAATCCTGATGGATGAACTAAAGGCCATCGGAGCCAACCCGGTGTTGGAATCCTTTGATGTGGAAGATGGAAATGTATCTCACTGCGAACTGAGGGTCATAGAGCCTTACGAGAAAAGCTATCCGGTTTCCGGCTTTAAGCGCGCTAAAAACACTGCCGAGGGCGGTCAGACTTTTGACTTCCTCTATGTGGAAGATGCGCTCCCGGTAAACCTGGTTAACGCAAAAGGCAAATTTGTACTGATCAACGAACGCTTAAACTATGATAAATACAAAAAGCTGGCTGAAGCCGGCGTCGCCGGAGTGCTTACCTACAGCGGCTTGTATTATGATGAAGAAGACAAAACCGACCTGGACGAAATGAAAGTGCGCCCCCAGTGGTCGGAGGCGTTCGGCTTTTTAACCGCAGTCAACACCCGCGCCTATTATGCTCAGGAAATGCTTCAAAAGGGCGCTACCAAGGTTTGTGTAAACCTGCAGGGCCAACTCACCAATCGCACATCCCACAATGTCATTGTAGAGATCAAAGGCACCGAGTTTGACGACCAGCCCATCGCTTTCGGCGGCCACTACGATTCGGTTCCCTTCTCCAGCGGCGCTTATGATAACGCTGCCGGCAGCGCCATCTTGGTGGAACTGGTACGCTATTTTCTGGCAAATCCGCCCAAGCGCACGCTGCGCTTTGTGTGGTACGGCTCGGAAGAGCAAGGGCTCTTGGGCAGCAAATACGACGTGCAAGCCCACCCTGATTTTGTTAAGGATTGCAAGCTCATGTTCAATGTGGACCTGGCCGGCACTTTAATGGGCAGCAATTTTGTCATTGTAACCGGCGAAGAAAGCGGTCGGCAGTATATCGACTCCACCCTCAAGCAAGCCGGTTTTGCCGCCAAGGTGACCAAAGATATTTATTCCAGCGATTGCATGCCCTTTGCAAACTTGGGTGTGCCCTGCATCAACATGGGCCGCTTCGGCACCGGCGGGCAGCACTATGGTCATAACCGTTTTGACGTAATGGAGTTTATCAGCGCAAGTTCCCTTAAAAACACGGGCGAAATGTGCAAGCTGATCGCAGAGAAAATCGTCAATGCGGCAGTGCTCCCCATCGACCGCAAACTGCCCGAGGACATCGTCGACAAAGTAAAAGACTACCTCAAAATCAAATCCGATAAAGAGCAATAAATGCAAAAAAATCTGCCGTGGTTTGCTATTAAACCGTGGCAGACTTTTTTCTTAAACATAAATTTTGTTACGCCCGGCTCCAATCAAATCCCAAGGCATTTAACAATCCCCGCGCAATCGTTATATGCCCGGCGCTGTTGGGGTGCACCCGATCCCAGGCAATGTTGGCCGAATGCATGTGCGTCAAAAGGTCGTTGAACAGTTGCTGGGTATCTACCAACAGCGTCCCGTATTTTTGGGCGATTTTCTTCACCGCATCGCCGTACCGGTCCATTGTACCACGCATGGCATCCTCGCTTAAAGGCTCCATGTAATACGGTGTCATCAGCACAATCCCCTTTACCTCAGGCAGAGTGCGCGCAACCAATTCATCCAGCGTTCGGGTATATTCGTCCAGCGGCACATGCAGCGCAGGATTTCGCGGCTGGTCGTATTGGCGCCAAACGTCGTTTACCCCGATAAGAATGCTCACCCAGTCGGGAGTCAAATCAAATACGTCGGTCTGCCACCGCTCTTTCAAATCCCGCACCGTGTTTCCACTTATCCCCATGTTGATGCAACGCACACCCAGCTCCGGATAGATCGATGTGAGCAGCGCATCTACCAGCATCGGGTATCCATTGCCCATCGCGCCGCCCAAGCCTTCCCCTACGGGTCGCGCTCGATCCACATCGGTAATGGAATCTCCAATCATCAGTAGCGTATCGGCCTTGTTTAACAACACAATAAATCCCTCCCAAATCATATAACATTGCTTCAATCAGCTTAAACCAAATGTTTATGGCGGTCAAGACCATATTGTTGCCCAAATCTTAGAACACAGCGCCTGTAATTTTCTAATGGCTTCACATGCCGCATTCCATGTCCACCGTTTCGCATTCGTTGAATTTAGCAAAGCGTTTCAGGCAATTTTCAACGGCCGACAACAGCGTTTTGCTGCCTTTGGTTCCGCCCTCGTACCATATGTTTTTAACGAGGAGTCTCTTTGTTTTGCGATCGTTGATTGCCTCCACTCTGCCGATAAAGCCATCGCCATAGAGCATCGGCAGTACATATGCACCGTACTTGCGCTGCTTGTCCGGCGTATATATTTCCCACCGGTATTCAAACCCAAATATTGCCTTTATCAGGTTCTTGTCCCAGAGAAGGGGATCGAGCGGCGCTATCAGCTCGCAGCGCTTTTGTGGGCGCGGGCTCGCCAATACCTGTTCCAGCACCGGCATATCTTCGCTCAATACATAGAACGGATACCTTAAATCCTCAATCCTTAACTCAAATATCTCGCCCTCTTTTTCCAAACATTGAAATGCGCGATTGCGATCGTCGGCCGTCAAATTCCATACGTTGATCCAAAATCCAGACGGACGGTTCCAAATCAACCCTATCGAACCTATCCTGCGCAGCATGCGCCACTTCTGGTGCTCAAAATCCTCCGGAAACGGTTCCGGCGCGCTCAATATTTCGGAAGGAATGTGCCGCTTCGCCAGGTCATAATACTTGCGCGTCCCTTTTTTGTGATGGATCACAAGCTCGCCCGTCGAATAGAGTTGTTCCAGCACCGAACGGGCAGCGTTCGACTCGCCGCCCCATTCGCCGCTCCAATGAATGTGCGAATGCCAACGCATTTTGCCGGGCAGCGGCAACTCGCTGGAGCTCACGGCACCATTGGTTTCGATAAAATCCTTTGCCTGCTCTTCTAACTCCGACAATCCCTCAAATTTCTCGCCGCCCGCGCGGGCCACCTTGCGGTAACGCTCAAAGTGCGGCCAATATTCTGTCGGAATAATGGAAAGCTGTTTGTCGGGATAATCAAATAACTCCCTATGCCTCTGCACGCAATTTGGGGCTCTTCACCGATTTTAAAGCACGCGGCTTGA
>CAYFTL010000068.1:0-2303 GCA_964346145.1 uncultured Oscillospiraceae bacterium
AAAGCCAGGCGGAGAGCCTTGCTGTCGGCATCATCTTCATCCGTTTGTTTTGCCTCTTTGCCTGTGATAGTCCGCACCTTGACAATCTCATACACATCACGTATTCCTTTCCCTTTGATGTATGGCATGAAGAAGTGAAGATCTTGCAGGGCGATGGTTGTTGGGAACTGTTTTCCTGAATAATACAAGGTAGCAGTTCCGTCCATAAACGCTTGAAACAGCCTGTTGTCCTCTTTCACCAATCCAATAAGTACACGGTTGCCTACCTCCACATACGCACCCTTTTGCGGTATTACATGTGCAATGGTCTCGTATGATTTGGTATGTATAAGTTCATCAATGAAATTCTCCAAAAGTTTTCTGTTCTCTACATCCTTAGGACGAAGAGGAAAGGCACCGATATTCACTTCCTTGATGGTTTTATAGAACTTCGATACAGCCACATCATTTGGCTCGCCGTCACCAGGGAAGAGAATGTAACCACCAATGACCTCTTTTTTCAACGCATTGGCGTTATAGTCTTTGTAGTATATGGCATCACGATAGCGGTGCATCTGGTTGATGGCATCCTCCGGCGGTACATCCACGCCCTTGTCTTTGCCGTCTATACGGTATTTCGCATCAAAGAGATAGGTCATCTTCATGCCTTGCTGCAAGTCGTTCTTGGTGAGTTGCAACACGATGTCTGGTTTCTGCGGCACTGTAGGCACAACCAAGTCTTTCATGCCCACATTGTCGTTTTCCTTGTCGGCGTTCTTTGGGTTATATACCAATTCTGCCAGCTCCACGCCATCCTTGCGGAACAATATGCGTGAATGCTCGCCTTTGCCAAGCTCCCAAGAGAAGATGCCGTTCATCTCCATACGGTTGCGATGTTCCACATCTTCATCGTCAAGATGCAATTGTGCCTTTACGATATGGCTCACCTCTATAAAACACCATATCTCATAGAGCGTTGCTATATCCTTCGTCTGCAAGCGATACAAGCCGTCATTCAGCGAATAGGCTCTTCTAAGCAAGTTCCATGTACGGTACACTTGGCTGTAGCCTGTTGCCTTTTGCAGCACCATACTCTCTTGGCTTATTCCCTTGAATCTTCCTATGGTTCGGAAGAAGGGATGATGTTGCAGCCGTTTCAATGTTTCCGAGGTTGCAAGCATGGCAGACTTCATCGTGCCTGAAGCAGTCTTTACCGCCTCAATGCGTTGGCGCAGATCCTCATACCGCTTGCTTATCTGATGAAGTGCAAACTTCAGGAAGCGGTTCTCTTGCGTGTCGTTCGATAGTATATGTTGCTCCACACGATAGAGGTATGCTGGCTCCTTGCGATGTTCTGCCAGTCTGTTCTCTATGTTATGGGGAGTTTGTTTCAGTTTGTCCGCTCTCAGATACACCTCCTCACCGTGAAGTCTGTGGCGAGGTCGGTCAATGATGCTTTTGCAGGCTTTTATGAATTTCTGTTGTTCTCCCTCAAACACGCTCCACCAGACGATATCGGGATGCTCGCCGTTTTGGTCGGGCGAGAAACCATGAAACGTGCGTCGCATATAGTCTAGCGACAACATGCGATATTCTCGCTCTATATCCTCCACGATTGTGCGCCAATGCTCGTGATAGTCGAGCTTCGTGCTCAGAACTTCAAAACCGAAACGAAATGCCCTTGTTTCTTTGTCTACCTTATATATAATCTGTATCTCGCTTCGTCCTATCTCGTTCTTGTAGTTGATGAAACCAGCCAAGATGTGACGACGAAAGGAAAAGCGGTCGTTGTCATTTTGCAGGATAGAACCAAACTGAGCGTCTTTCACATTGTCTTTGAACTCTATCCAGATGGGATAGTCGGCATTGTCGAAGAATGTGGCGGGAGCAGGAACACCTTGCTCAATGTCTATTTCATGGTCGGCATCCAATGTCCGCTTAACAGACACGACACCTTCCGACCAAGAGTAAGTGGAGTCGAGTTTGTCCTCGCCCACGTTACTCTTAGCCTTGTTCCAAATGCCGTCGAACTTCGTACATTCGACAATCATCGTGAAATCTTTATGCTCAATGGTCAATAATTCCATCCGTATTGCTTTTTAGCTCCAAAAACTTGTATATCCCGAAACGAGTTTGGCTTTCATCTCTTTCAGTTTCGCCAAAGATATGGATTTTACTGTATTCTCCTCTCCCGACACGGTCTTCAAACCGTCCTCGATAGCTTTGCTTAAATTGTCAAGTAGTTCGTCGCTAACCTTCGTGTCGTCACCCTCAATGCGCGACAATACTTTCATGCTGGTAATCTCGTCCAAGGCACGAGCTAT
>CAYFTL010000068.1:2403-5375 GCA_964346145.1 uncultured Oscillospiraceae bacterium
CCTCAATGCGCGACAATACTTTCATGCTGGTAATCTCGTCCAAGGCACGAGCTATAACATAGCCTTGCTCCAAATCATTGCCGTTTTCATCTTTGCAATACGGCAAGTTGTTCACCGCATAGAGCAGAAACTCGTTGCGGGTGCGGTAGGCTATCTTGAATGGAGTACCTTCCAACACGTCATTTACCTTTTGCAGATAGCCAAGTGCAATGTTGCAAACATCGGTGTAGTCGTTGTAAACATCCACGCCTTCCACGGCAGAGCCGACAAGCTCTGCATTACCCAATTTGCCAATGCTTTCGTGGCGTTTGGTCAGACCACCATGCAAATCAACCTCGTTCATTTCGATAGTCATGGCACGATCGAGCACCTTGCGAGAGAACGAGAAGGTTGTCTCGTCCATATTCACCGTTCCTACGACTATGAGGTTTTGAGGGATGCTGATTCCATCATTGATAAATTGTTTGTTTAAAGCAAAAGCCTTTTCTGGCGGGCAGTCAGCAAGAAGTTCACTTACAAGATTTTTGTACCAAAGTTTTGGCACAAGCTCTTCTGTTTCTTTGTTGCGTTCAGACTCGTATTCAGGATAAATAATAGGGTCTGTTGTCACTGTTCCATCTTCATGACTCTTGCGAGACTCTATCACACTCAAATATTCTGCAAAGTATTGCTCTACAGGTGCAAGGTTCATCTCGTCCAAGCACAAGAAGTATGGCGTTTCAGTATCTTCCCATGCTTTGGCGATAAATTTCAAGAAATTTCCTGCCACAAACTCAGCCTTTCCGCTGACACGGCTCACATAACCAATCAAGTCGCTTGAGTCATGCCAATTTGGTTTCACCTGCACCATTTGGAAGTTCTTTGGCTTTTGTGCCTTGTATTCATCTGTGCCTTCTTCCCAACATGCTCTTGCCAACTCTCGCACTATTCGGCTTTTGCCTGTGCCGGATATTCCGGCAAGCAGGAGGAATGGCTTGGATTTAATCGCTGCTATATAAGAACGATAAATATTTACTATATTTTCTAAAGTTTCTGCATGTTTAATATTCTCAGTCTCTTCATTTATAGAATTCAAATAAGGTCTTGAGTCAAACATATTCACAAAATTCTCGAAAATATCTTTTTCCGGATGGTTTTGTGAACCGATATAAATAAATGAAGCCTGATTTATATCAGCTTTATAGTTCGCGCGAGAACATTTCAGAAATTTTCTTCCTTTAAGTTGATCATTCGCATAATCATAAATACTTCTTAAATCTCTTCGAGAGCCTTCTTTGTCAAGATTTGTTTCAATTGAAATAATATACTCCTTAGGGTTGAAGTTATTCAGTCCTCTTGCCATTTCATCTTCTTTTGTAAATATAGAAAACAAATAGTAACGAAACTGATGTTTCTTTGCGAAATAAAATGGCTTTTTATATTCGTCTAAAAAGACTCTTAGCTGTGGTTTAGGACGATCTGTACCTGTTATACTAATATTAGTGTATGATATTAGTATAATCTCTTCATCATTTATTTTGTAAAGTTCACTCCAATCTTTTCTGAAATCGATTTTTTCATCAAACTCAGAATAGTCAATTTTTACCCAATTGGAGAAATTTTCTTTAATATATTCCTTTATGCGAGATATAGAGTCCATTTATATGTTATAATTAGTTATAATCAAATGCATGCTTTCTGCTTTAAAGCGATTTCTAATATTTACCGCATACTTCTTAGAGTATTCTGCTTTAATATATGGTCCATACAATTCTTTTGTGAGTTCGGTCTTTCCTATTATCATCAAAGACTTCGCTGACAAATTTCGGAAATCTTCTGCCAATTTTATTTGGTTCTGTTCCAAAAAGTCGTTTTCGCCAACATTACCATAATCTGTAAACACACAATCATATGGAGGATCCAAGAAAACGAAGTCTTTGGTTGAACATCTCTCAAACACTTTAGAGTAATCCATTTGTGTTATTTCTGTTCTTCTTAATAATGCCCTATGCTCTTCCGATACAATTTCGGTATTAAAATTTTTATATCGACCAAAAGGAACATTAAACTCACCTTTAGAATTGAATCTTAACATTCCCGAATATGATGTTTTATTTATAAAGTAATACAATGTTGCATCTAAATATTTTTTTTCAATCTTACCATTATACATATCTCTGAGTAAGTAATACAAAGCTTCATTCTTATTTTCAACAAATCCTTGAATATCCTCAGATTTTTTCAATATTTCATAATCTATTTGATTGGATTGATAAATACTTTCCAAACCGACCAATTCTTTCTTTAACTGTTCATAGTTATTCTGAACCGCCAAATAGAAATCTATGAGCTTGGGGTTTATGTCATTGATCAATGCCAACTGTGGTTCTAAATAAAAATATAGGGCAGCACCACCAGCAAATGGTTCGACATATCTATCGTAATCATGAGGAATAAACTGCAAGAAATTCTTTATTTCTTTACTTTTCCCTCCACGATATTTGATAATTGGTTTCATACGTTGTCTTCCTTAAATTCTTCGAACCGCACTAAGTCGGTCAGTTCCACGTCTAATATTTTAGCAATCTGCATCAGATTACCTAAGTCTGGTTGACTTGAATTGGTACACCATTTTGATATGGTTGTTTGGTCTTTACCTAATTGTTCAGCCAACCATTTGTTCGTCCGCTGCTTTTCTGCAAGAACTACTTTTAGCCTATTTAAATTTTTACTTGCCATATAGTAATCATTTCTCTTGGCAAAGATACAGCTAATTTCTCTATATAAAGAAAATCTAAATAAAATTTATAGCTTATTTGCAACAAAATGAATTAAATTCTATTATTAAGCATGTGTTTCTTGTTTTTGCTTAATTAAAATGCATTCATATTTGTACCAAGAAATGCTAATTTATTGACTATCAATATAGTTTATTTTCGAGGAAGTTAAGTAATGCCGAAAGGTAAACACATAATAAACAATAAGAAAAAGCG
>CAYFTL010000069.1:0-4800 GCA_964346145.1 uncultured Oscillospiraceae bacterium
TATTTTTGTATACTCACAGGCGTTGCCTGTAGTTACCCAATTTAGCACCATAAGAACGCTACAAAATTCCAAAATGGGGAACATAACAACAAACCGTCATCCAGCAACCTAGGCCCCACGATGAGGTTTTAAAATAAAATTACACAAATGGGTCTGTTTCATAAAATATATCATTTATTTTAGTTAATGTCAACAAATACAACTCCAGCATTCTTGTGTAAATATAATTATACATGCCATTTTGCAATAAAAAACCTAGCATTTTTTTGCATTTTTCAAGATAATATACAATATGTTTTTACCTTGCTGGTGTGCCGGCTTCGCCTCCCCTTAACATATAGATAGATTTTTTCGTAAAACCCAACAAAATATATACTGAAATTTATATAACCCGTTACTTATCATCCAAACCACAAAAATAGAACTTTGTTTAATTGTTTGACTGGCAAAAGTTCCGTGGTACAATATCTACCATAAAGTCAGCCGTTCGGAGGGATACAATTGACACAGTTTCAATGTGAGTTAGTTGGAAAAATCGGTTCCATGGCCTTAATTCGGCGCGAGGAAAGCGATATAGATTATAATGTGATTTCGCGCATTGCGCAACAGCTGCACCCCGGCATGATTTGGGTAACCAGCGGCGCCACCGAGATCGGTCGGTTGGACTACATCAAGCGCACCGGCCGCGAGCTGACCGGTTCAATCAATGACATTAAGACAGACTATGCTGCGCAAGGGCAGCCTATTCTCATGGAATCTTACCGCCAGTTTATGCGCCCCGAATATTCTTTGAGCCAAGTGTTGGTGGAACACCAGCATTTTAATGATGCCGAAAAACGGGAGCACATTCGCCGGCTGTTGCTGCGTGCGGCCCAGCAAAATGCCGTGCCTATCGTCAACTACAACGACCCGGTTTCTGAGGAAGAGAATCGCAAGCTGGAGCTCAACTCCCTTCGAAAAACCAACGATAACATCGTCGAATGCGTGGACAATGATGAAACCGCTGCCGTAATTTGCGATTTGGTGCAGGCAAAGTTTTTGGTTATTCTAACTTCTACAGAGGGTATTTACCGCGACCCGAAGGATCCCAGCACCTTGGTGCGCGATGTGCTTTACCCTGACGCCCAGCGCTTAACGGAAGCGGTGCGCAAATTGCAGGAAAACTGCATCGGCGCCAGCCGCGCCGGAGCCAACGGTGCCAAGGCCAAACTCGAATATTCGTTAAAAGCCGCTTTAAAGGGTACGACGGTCATCATCGGCAATGCAAAGTATTCCTTGAATGCACTCACAGAAGGAAGCGTCCCCCACACTCGGATTGGAATTCTTTGACCTTTGGCAAACAAAGCTCGCCTGCAGATTTGTTTTTTGCAAATGTTTCTTTATTTACTTCAAATAGTAGCTTACTTCCGAAAGAGTATCTGTTCAAAGGAAAATTCATTAAAAAGCGATTGGCGATTGATGGAAACCTTGTTTTTAGACAACTAAAGTTACCATCTTAAAAAAAACCATAAAGATTAAAGGAATCAATCAATATGTATAACACGCCCGAAATTCAAACCGAACGCTTAATCCTTCGCAGGTTCACCGAAAGTGATGCGGTCGCTTTTTTCGACTTTATGCAGGATAAGGAGATGAACGCTTATCTCCCCCTGTTCCCTTTTGAAACCGAAGAAGAGGCAAGAAGGTATTTGTTGGAAAACTATCTCCAAAGCTATGAAAAACCCATCGGCTTTCGATACGCCATTTGCTTAAAATCCGACAACATACCGATAGGCTATGTGAATATGAGCGACGGCGACAGTTACGACTTTGGTTACGGATTGAAAAGGGAATACTGGCACAAGGGCATTGTCACGGAGGCCTGCAAGGCGGTGATCAAGGAAATAAAAAAGGCTGGAATTCCTTATATTACCGCAACGCACGATGTCAACAACCCCAGAAGCGGCAACGTTATGAAAAATATTGGAATGACTTATCGTTACTCCTACGAAGAGCAATGGCAGCCCAAAGACATATTGGTCACCTTTCGAATGTATCAGCTAAACTTAGACGGGCAAACCCAACGCGTTTACAAAGGGTATTGGAACATATACCCCGTACATTTCGTTGAAAAAAACGTGTAAGGCCATTTGCGGCAAGCATTGCAGCGCGCGCACGTTTAACACCGGCGCTAGGCTTCAAACTCTTCTCTTAAAAAGTTGCTTGGACAAAGCTTTCATGCAGTTCTGCCGAATATTACATTGTACGCCCGCAGCAATTTATTGCTTGATTTCTGTTTGGGTTTGTGCTATACTTGGTAATCGTCAGAGCTTGGCAATACGCTTAGCTCTGTTGAGATACTTGGCCGCTCTACGAGGGCTGCCAATATATATTGAGGGGCTATAGCACAGTTGGTAGCGCGCTTCGTTCGCAACGAAGAGGTCAGGGGTTCGAATCCCCTTAGCTCCACCACACAAGAACCCCCGCAAACCCTAGTAAATACAAGGCTTGCGGGGGTTCTGGATTTTTGGCAAGACTCTCTTGTTCGGTGTAAATCGGTGTGTTTTCGTGAAAAGATGCAAGTCGGAACATGTGTTCTTTGCCAAGTAGTGTTGACCCTTATGAAAAACCGAAATGAGGCAATACGTATGATCATCAGGGAAGCGTCTACCGGCGATGCCGATGCATTGTCGAAAATCTACAAGTATTATGTCGAAAATTTCCCTTATTCGTTCGAATATGTTGCGCCCTCCGCCGAGGAGTTCGCCGAACGAATCACCAACATTGTGAAAAGATTTCCATTCTTTGTTTGTGAAGACAACGGCGAAGTCCTGGGCTTCGCTTACGCCCATCAATTCAAGGAACGAAAAGCATATCAATGGGTGTGCGAAACTTCCATTTATACAAAAATCGGCTGCACACAAAAGGGAATCGGCTCCATGTTGTATGCAGAACTTCTGCCCGCATTAAAGCGGCAAGGGTACGTAAAAGCGTATGCGGTGCTCGGTTGCCCCAATCAAGGCAGTGAAATCTTTCACACAAAAATGGGCTTCACGTTGGCGGCTACCCTTTCGGATATAGGGTACAAACTCGGTTCATGGCGCGATATAAAATATTATGTTTTAGAGCTCAACCCGTTTCGAGAGGATATGTCAGAGCCAGTAACATACAGCCAAATCAGATCGCAAGAACAAGACTACAGCACCTTGCTGTACTGAGTTTGACGGGGGGTCCAATGGTTGTGTAACGCCGGCCGATCATCAGCGCCGATAAAGGAATAAGATAATATGAAAGAACTGATCAGAAATACAATAGAAAAGTTGTTGATGAAAGAATACCATTGCAGCTTGATAGAATTAAACGGAAAGGAAACCATATATTCTGTCAATCCCCATGCACAGCAACCCTATGTCAAAATAATGGCCTATAAAGATTGCGTAGTGGTCTGCACGTCAAAAAATTTACACTTAAAAATACGAGCATTGCTGCAGGGTAAAAATACAGATGAAATCTTTGAGTTGCCGTTTGTCTATGGGCAGACCATACACTATGTTCCAAGTGTTGATCATGCAGGCCACACATCACCTCTCTCTACCTATGCGTATGAACTTCTTTTTGACGAAGATATTTTATCATTCAACGGGTT
The DNA here is from genome assembly GCA_964346145.1 of uncultured Oscillospiraceae bacterium. Classification (GTDB taxonomy): domain Bacteria; phylum Bacillota; class Clostridia; order Christensenellales; family Aristaeellaceae; genus CAYFTL01. Next base: position 3,626 of record CAYFTL010000069.1, read on the forward strand.
GACAGGTTTTGAAAACGCTTTGGAGTTTGACGAACACGGTGCTACGCCCACGAAAGCTATTTATATCGCAAAGGATAATAGAAAAATCATCGGCATTGCGGGCGCCGAAAGATCGCCTATAGAAGGTGCGTGGGAGCTGGGCGTAGAAGTGGCAGAAGAGTACAGAAAAGGCGGATTGGCAACCCACTTGGTGAGCCTTTTGACCCAAGAGCTGTTATCGCGAAACATTGTTCCCTTTTACTCCGCTTCGGTGACCAATATCGGCTCGCAAATGGTCGCGAGCCGATGTGGTTTCATACCTTTATGGGTGGATACCTTTGGAACGATTTTGGACGGAGGTTCTGTGTACAACGACATTATCAAAGGCATCACAACAAAATTCCTCCAATAATCACTGCTAAAATACGTCCGCATAAAAAATACCACACGAGCAATTGACGGCTGCACAAATAGACATCCCTTTTTGCCGAAACGATATGGCAAACAAAAAAATAATTGCATCTTTAGGCAGCATAGGTCTGCAATTTTTGTTTTGCTTCGCAGTGCACATCAATACATTAAGGAGACCACTATGGAAAATGAGCGGATCGGCATAATTATTCCTGCCTACAATTCAGAATCATACCTTGCGCGGTGCTTGGATAGCGTATTGGCTCAAGATTATCCCACATTGAAATTGTTATCGCAAACGACGGGTCGACCGACGGAACCCAGGATATTATAGATTCATATACGAAAAAGCACAAAAACATAATCTCGGCGTACCAACAAAATGGCGGAATCGGTTCCGCTAGAAACTTGGGTCTAAAGATTTGCACCGGAAAATATGTCACCTTCGTCGATAGCGACGATATGATCACCAACGATTACTGTTTCCCTCTATCGGTTTATCGCCGATAACGACATCGTTGTCGGCGGCCGAACCACCTATTTGAATGGCGATTTCTATAGCCGCAATATCCCCCCACAATCCAGCGGCGTTTCCAACATTGAATCCATCAAAAACGTGCTGTTAAAAAGGTATAACGCTTATATGGCCAGCGCCAAGCTGATGCGGAAATCCTTGTTTGCAAGCGGGGAAGTCTATTTCCCAGAAGGCTACAGATATGAAGATATGGGATTTTCGATATTGTCATTTGCAAACGCTCAAAGCATCGCCTATGTGGACAAAGAAA
>CAYFTL010000070.1:0-4363 GCA_964346145.1 uncultured Oscillospiraceae bacterium
GAGAAAAAAGAAGAAATATGTAGTCAGTGTTTTTTAAACATTGGCTATATCTCTTTTATAGTGGAGGTATTTTTGATGAATGAAAATATATTTCAAAAAAAATTAATAAAAAAAATAAAACGAAAGCTTCCAGATTCTATTGTATTAAAATCTAATGCTAATTATATTCAAGGAATACCCGACCTATTAATTTTAAATAATAATAATTGGGCAGCTCTTGAATGTAAACGAAATGAAAATGCCAGTAGACAACCGAATCAAGAATATTATATTCAAAAGATGAATAAAATGTCATATGCTAGCTTTATTTATCCAGAAAATGAAAGGAGAGTTTTGGATGAAATGGAACGAGCATTACGAGCTAATAGGCGCGCACGCATTTCTAAGTCCAAGTAAATATCATTGGACAAACTATGATTTAGATAAATTAAAATTTACATACGACAATTTCAGAATGGCCGAATTGGGAACTCGTTTACATGCCTTTGCTAAAGAGTGTATAGATTTAGGACAGCCTTTACCAAAGTCAAAAAAAACATTAAATCTTTATGTAAATGATGCTATTGGGTTTAGAATGAAAACTGAGCAAACATTATTTTATTCTATTAACTGTTTTGGAACTGCCGATTCAATCTGTTTTAGAAATAACGAATTAAGAATTCATGATTTAAAAACAGGCACTTCACCATCGTCAATGAAACAGTTAGAAGTGTATGCCGCGCTGTTTTGTTTAGAATATGCAATAGACCCAAAAGATATTTTTATAGAACTGCGTTTATACCATACTAATGAAGTAATAGTTCATAATCCGGATCCGAAAGATATTAATTCTATTATGAATAAAATTATATTTTTAGATAAAGAATTAGAAAAAATTAAACGAGAGGATGAGTAGTTATGGACAATTATATTCAGCATGTTGGTGTTGGACACCTTGACGGCGGAAATTCTGGAAGATATCCGTGGGGTTCCGGCGAAAATCCGTATCAAAGATTAGAATCTTTTATGTCCGCATATAAAAAATTAAAAAAAGAAGGAATGACGGATGAAGATATAGCTTCGGTATGGGGAATTACAGTTCCAGAAGCATTTACAGAATCGTATAGAGTTTTAAAAAAAGATTATGGAAAGTCAAGAACCGACGTAGCTAAGATGTGGGGAATAACTACTAGCGAATTAGACGCAAAGCAACAAATTTATACGGCCAAATTAGAAGCTCAAAATATAGCTCGTGCTAAAAATTTAAGGGAACATGGATATACAAAAACTAAAATTGCTGAATTAATGGGCACTAACGAATCTAATATTAGAAATTGGTTAAAACAAGAAGAAAGTAGAAAACAAAAAATTCTTGATGAAACAACTTCCGTTTTAGAAAATGCTGTAAAAGAAAAGCAGTTTGTTCAAGTCGGTGCTGGAGTTGAAGCTCGGCTTGGAATAACGCCTACAAAAATGAAAGCGGCATTAGCCTTGTTAAAAGAAAAAGGATATGCAGTAATAAATGTACAAGTTGATCAATTAGGAACTAGTAATAAAACAACAATAAAGGTTTTATGTCCTCCAGGAACCACATATTCTCAATTAAAAAGCAATCATATGGCTGATATTAAATTACCGGATGACGTTCATTCTAAAGATGGAGGAAAAACATTTTATAAAATGCAAACCCCAGTGTCTTTAGATGCTTCTAGAGTTAAAATTCTATACGGTAATGAACAAAATAAAAAAGGGGAGTATGGTGAAGAAAAAGATGGCGTCATAGAATTAAGAAGAGGCGTTCCTGATTTAACTTTAGGTAATTCAAAGTATGCTCAAGTAAGAATAAGAGTAGACGACAACTTATATTTGAAAGGTATGGCTATATATAGTGACGATATTCCAGACGGGTATGACGTAGTATTTAATACTAATAAACCTAAAGGGACCGCTTTTGAAAAAGTTTTAAAACCTATTAAAGAAGAACAATTAAAAGGAAAACCTCATGAAATGTTTGGCGCCACTATTAAAGCAACCGGGCAAACATATTATGAAGATACTAAAGGAAAATTTAAAGGCACCGATATTGGGTTGGACCCGACTAAATCGTATTCTTTATCCGTGGTAAATAAAGTTAATGAAGAAGGTGACTGGGACACTTGGAGTAGAACCTTAGCGTCTCAAATGCTGTCTAAACAGAATAAAGCTTTAATAAAAAGACAGCTTGATTTAGCATATGCGGATAAACTGCAGGATTTTGAAGAAATTAAAAGTCTTACTTTACCAGTTGTAAAAAAAGATTTATTAGAGCAATTTGCAAATGACTGTGACGCTTCATCGGTAGATTTAAAAGCAGCGGCTATGCCACGACAAAGTTCTAGGGTTTTATTACCAGTTTCTTCTATGAAAAATGATGAAATATTTGCTCCAGATTTTGAAAATGGAGAGCGCGTAGTTTTAATAAGATATCCGCATGCTGGAACGTTTGAAATACCGGAGTTAATAGTTAATAATAATCAAAAAGATGCTAATAAAATTATAGGATTAGATGCTAAAGACGCGGTTGGAATATCGTTGCAAACGGCTAAACAATTATCCGGTGCCGATTTTGATGGAGATACTGTTTTAGTAATTCCTAATAATAATTCTAGTATAATTACTAGTAAATATTTAAAGGAATTAGAAAATTTTGATGCTGGAAAATATTATGACCCGAAAATAAATATTACAGATGCTACAAAGAATAATCAAATGGGTAAAATTAGTAATCTAATAACTGATATGACATTAAAAGGTGCGCCTCCTCAAGAAGTAATAAGAGCCGTAAAGCATTCAATGGTAGTTATAGATTCTAAGAAACATCAATATGATTATACGCAAAGCTATAGAGATAATAATATAAAACAATTAGAGAAGCAATATCAAAATAAAGGAAACGGTAAATATGGTGGTGCTTCGACATTAGTATCTTTAGCTAAATCAGAAGAAAGAATTTCAAAAAGACAAGCTGGCGGATATTTAAAAAAAGACGGAACCGTTGATACTAGACCGGCAGAAGAGATTTCTAAATTAACGGAAAAAGAATTAAAGGATTATGTATTAAATTCTAATGGAAAGCCTAAAGTATTTTATTCACACCCTGAAACTGGAGAAAAGATGTATAGAATAACTCCAGAATATTATACGGAATACAAAATAAAAATTCCTAATGAAAAAACCGGTAAAGAAAAAACGGAATGGGTGACAAAAGGTAAATATTATAAAATGCATTCTGATAAAGAAATTGTAGATGAACGTCAAACAGAACGGTTAGTTAAGTCCACTAAAATGGCAGAAACTAAAGATGCACGATCTTTATCTAGTGGCAATCCTAAAGAATTACTTTATGCTGATTATGCTAATAAATTAAAAGCAATGGCTAATGAAGCTAGAAAAGAGGCCTACAATACTCCAACAACAACTCCTATTTCTAAGGAAGCAAAAGTAAAGTATGCGGCAGAAGTGGATTCTTTAGAAAAGCAATTATTAAAAGCTAAAAAAAACGTACCATTAGAAAAGCAAGCACAAATTATAGCTAATGCAAAAAGTAAAGCTAGAATTGAAGAGTCTGGTTGCGGAGATGATATGGATAAAATAAAAAAGATTCGCAATCAAGAGCTGAATGACGCCAGGTTGCAAGTAGGCGCAGACGGTAAAGGTTCTAAAATACATATTTCAGATAGAGAATGGGAGGCTATTAAAGCTGGAGCGTTTTCATATAATAAACAAAGTGAAATTGTAAGATTTGCCGATAAAGACAGAGTTAAAGAGTTATCTACTCCAAGGAAACAAGTGGCCTTGTCTACTGCCGAAATAAATTTAATTAAAACTATGTACAGAGGCGACTATTCAACAGCAGATATAGCTAGACGATTAGGTCGGTCCGAGTCTACTATAAGACAGTATATCGATGCGTCAAGGGGGGTTAAATAAAATGAGTGAAAAAAGTCCAATAATGGTCACTACATATGATAACCCCTTTTCTCCATTCACTCAATTCGATGAATGGTATCAGTTTGATATATCTAAAGGATATGATACCCTAGGGGTATTAGATAGGATGACTCAAAATTCTATTAATTTAAGTGAAGAGGACCAGGATAGAATAAGTGAAACGTCCATGATAGATTTAGTAAAACTTTTACCAGAAACTTATAAAGCGGTTATAAGGGAAGATTATTTGTAAAAAATAAATTCCATAGTTAAATTCCATAGTTAAATTCCATAAAAGTATCATGTAAATCAGTCCTTTGGATTTAAACTCTAAATTTTATGAAAAATGGAGGTGCTATTTTTATGGAATAAATAGGGGCGTATAAAATTTAATATTTTTTAATTAACTGTGTTG
>CAYFTL010000071.1:0-4222 GCA_964346145.1 uncultured Oscillospiraceae bacterium
AAAGGTCATCAACAAGTTATGAATAAAACAGAAATTTTAAATGTCTTGAGCGGTTTACAAATTCCAAAAGACAAATTTTGGGTGTCCGGAGGAGCTGCGCTCGTTTTACACGACGTAAAAAACGAAACCGGAGATATTGATCTGGGCTGCACAACGCGCGATTACGATGTTTATTTCAAGAGCAATCACTGCAAAATGTCCATGGGCAGCAGAATATGCAGTATCATGGAAAATGTAGAAATGATAGAAAACTGGTTTGCCGAATCGCTTGTCGATATAAGCGGATTTCGCGTTGCAAGTTTAGAAAGCATTAGGAAACAAAAGCAACAGTTGGGACGTGCAAAGGATCAAAAAGACATGAAACTGATTGATGATTATCTTAAAAGAGCGCACCAATCTTAAAGCTTCCCGAACGAAATGCCCGATACTTCAAAGCGTCCCTTGAATGTGTTCAAGGGACGCTTTGAAGTATGACTATCTTTTGAAAACAGCAAACAAAAAGTATCGATTTTAGCACATTACCATTGTGAAAAGATAGCGCTTTTCTCCATCGCATCGGCCAGATGAGCAAGGTATATAGACTGCACCTTGGCAAGGCTACCCAACCCCTCCAGAGCAACTTCTACCTCCAAACCTTGGGCTTGTAAGCAAGATTTCCAGCTGTCCTCATCGGCTCCAGCCATATCTTCAAGAGCGTGCTCTCCGGCCACAAGCATCAACGGTGCCAGCCGGACCCGGCTGTATTCCGCTCGCTTAACCGCTCTTGCAACGATGTCAATATTCGGATAAGCCTTTGCCGTGCCCACAAAAATATGGGAATAGCCCTGTTGTGTACAAGCATAATTCAACGCAGCGTAAACCATATTATTTCCGTGGGGTGTGCCGTGCCCCATCATCACCAGCGCTTGATTTACCGCACACGCATAACTGTTTGCCAGCGCATTGGCCATCTGCAGCAAATCATCCGTGGAGACAAGCAGGGGCGATCCCACCGCTACACGGTGAAACCGATTTTCATACGCCGCCGCAGCTTGCTTCACCTTGTCAAACTCGGTTCCGGCCGCAATCATCGTGGGCTGAATCACTACGTCTCGTATTCCTGCTTCTAAAAAACGCTCCAGCGCCTCCTCAACAGAATGAACGACAACCCCTCGGCGGCCCAGCTTTTCGCGCAGAACCCGGCTGGTATAAGCCTGACAGACTTGCCAAGCAGGATATTTGCTTTGGATCGTCGATACCACCGGCTCAATGTCCCTTTGGCGCGCCATATCATAGCTGGTACCAAAACTTGTAACCAAGATTGCCTTATCCATCGTTCCTCCCAATTGCCAAATATTTTTAACCGATGTCGCTAGCCCTCTTCCTCGTTTGCCGACCCACGCATCATCGTCTTTCAAAGGCGAATACTTGCTGTCCGCCGGCCTCGCCCCGGTTCATTTTTACCTGAAATACCTGTTCCACAATTCCACTCTCGTATATCTTCTGCGGGGCGCCAGCCGCAACCAGCCGTCCCGCATCTAAAACCGCTACGCTGTCGGCATGGGCCAAAGCCATGCCCAAATCGTGAAGCACCATCACCACCGACTTGCCCTGATTTTTGAGCTGTGTAGACAACCGGATAATCTCCAGCTGATGTCCGATATCTAGGTAGGTCGTGGGCTCGTCCATAAACACATATTCACAATCCTGAGCAATCGTCATCGCAAGATATGCCTTCTGGCGCTCTCCTCCCGATATTTCATTCATGCTGCGGTCAGCCAAATTACTTATACCGACAAATTCCATGGCGGCCTCCGCCGCTCGTATATCTTCTTTGCGATAGCGGCGCGGATAGCCCATATAGGGAAACCGCCCGTGGAGCACGATGCCTCGCACCGAAATCCCGGGGACGTTACGGGTTTGCGCCAGATAAGATACCTTTCGCGCCCATTCTAATCTTTTGTAAGCTGCTGCGTCTCTCTCCTCCAAGATTACCCGCCCACCAATAAGCGGCAACAGCCCACAAGCCGCTTTCACCAACGTGCTCTTGCCGCTGCCGTTGGGCCCAATCAGCGCCGTTATGTTGCCCTTTAAGAAGTCCAGCGATACTTCGTGCACCTTTGCTGCGCCCCGGTAGCCCGCCGAAACCTTTTCAAGCCGCATCCCGAGCCCTCCCTTTCCGAATCCGAAACAGCATAATCACAAAAATCGGCGCACCGATGAAGGATAGCACGATGCCCAGCGGAATTTCAAATGGCGCAAATAGCACCCGAGCCAGCACATCACACAGCACGGTAAATATGGCGCCCAAAAGGGCCGCCACCGGGATAAGCCTTCGGCTTTGTTGCCCGACCAGCATCCTGCCCACGTGAGGAACGATGAGTCCGACAAATCCAATTAGCCCCACAAAGCTGACCGCCGAACCGACGAGAGCCGCCGCCAGCGCCAGCAACACAAACCGATATATACCAACCGAGAGGCCCAAGCTTTTGGCCGTATCGTCCCCCAGATTTAAAACGTCCATCTCCTGCCCCATCATCAACACACACGCGATGGCGGCAAGAATAATATACCCCGCCGGAAAGAGTTGTGTCAGCGTCACCCCGGCCAACCCCCCCACCCGAAAAGTGTTGGTGCCCATCAATGCATCGGGGTATAGCGTGGTTACCGCATCCACCCCGGCGGTTAGAAAGCTGCTCACCGCAACCCCCGCCAGGATTAAGGTCATTCGGGAAGCGCCCGCCTTATAGCCGACCAAATATGAAAACAAAATCGCAAACAATGCCCCTAAAAAAGCGGCCACCGGGATAAAGGAAAAAACAGCCGGAAACAGCGCCGCACACAGCACCACAAAAAAACCGGCGCCGGCATTGACGCCAATGATATTAGGGCCGGCCAGCGGATTATCCAGCACCGTTTGAATGATGACTCCGGCCACTGCAAGCGCCGCACCCGCAAGCACCGCTCCAAGCATCCTGGGAAGACGCACATGCAACAGAATCAGCGCATTCTTTGGATTGCCATGGTTCAAAATGGCATCGACCACCGCGCCCATCTCCACATGCACTGCCCCCAAAGCCACGCTCAACCATGCAGAGCCGAGCAGCACCACCACGCACAGGCTAATCACCATAAAGAAGGTCAACTTGCGTCGTTTTTTGCTACTCGCCATACAGAATATCCTCTAACATTTCATAGCTTTGCGCCCAACGCGCATTGGGCTTTAAGTGAAACAGCTCTTTGGGCAGTAACACATACCGCCCTTGCTTCACAGCACTCAACTCACCCCACAGTGGGCTGGACTCTACAAGCTCCTTTAAAGACTTGACCGCCTTTTCTTCCGAAGAGCCCATCGTGGTCACAAAAATAAAATCAGGGTCTTCTTGAATGATGACTTCCATGCTCAAATCTTCCAGCAGTTCCTCTCCTCTGTCGGCAATGTTGATGCACCCCAGATCCTTTAGCATCGCTCCAGTCATACTTCGGCTGTCCTTGGCGCGCACTCCAGTAGAAAACGCCCGCAAAAACAACACCGTCGGCTTATCCTCGTGCGCGTTGCTGCGCCCAATCGCTTCGTCGATTTGCTTTTGCACATCGGTTCCGTTTGTCGTATACAAATCGCTTCGTCCGGTTATCTGGGTGAAAATTTTTAATACCGATAGATACTCATCAAAGGTTTCTACATCAAAATAGGCCGCCGTTATCCCCAGCTCATCAAGCTGATCCTTCAACGCTACGTGCTCCGAAATATTGGATGAAAGGATTACAAAATCGATCTCCAAATCGATGATTTTTTCCACACTCGGGCTCTTCATGCTACCTAAAATTGCTACGGCATCCGGATTGCTTATCCTGTTTTCATCGATCGCATCCTGGGTAACGGCAGCAATTTCTCCGCCTGCCAGCTCCCACATCTCGGCAAAACTACCCATTACCACTGCTACGCTTTTAGGCAGATGCACTGAAACTTCCCGGCCCAACCCATCTGTGAAAACGTGCGTTTCTCCTTCTTCCGCATGCACAAAGCTGCAAACAGAAAATAATAGAATTAGACAAATAAAAAAGGCTGAGCCCTTTCGAAAAAAATCATACATAAAATTTCCGCCTCCTCAAAATATACTTGTGCCTCTTCGTACAGATCCGAAAAAAGTTTCCACACGTATGAATCTGTCCAAACTTATTAAGTTTGACAAACACATTATTATTTACTCTACAACTTTATAGATACATGGTCAACAGCACA
>CAYFTL010000072.1:0-4012 GCA_964346145.1 uncultured Oscillospiraceae bacterium
TATGGTGGAGGCGAGGGGAGTCGAACCCCTGTCCGAAGATCCGGTAGACTAAGCATCTCCGAGCGCAGTCTGTGTTTTAAACATTCCCTCTACAAGACCCCCGCAGACAGGGTTCAGGCTTCAGTAGCTTCATCAATACAAATCTGTGGCAAAGCTTAGACAGATTCGTTCCCCACTAATTTGACACCGGGATTCTACACCGTGGGTGCGTAGAGCCGATGCGCGGCACTAGGCCGCGAATGCGAAATTATTTTCGTCAGTTATTGTTTTTCCCCGTTTTTAGGCGGTACAGGGGCCGCCGCTCGCTTCTCAGACTCTCGAGTATCCCCGTCGAAACCAATACGCCCCCATATCTAAGAACGCTGCATATCGCGTACGTGGCGGTCGATCTCGCGCTTGGCATCGCGCTCGGCGATATCCGCGCGCTTGTCATAAGTTTTTTTGCCTTTACATAACCCGATTTCGGTTTTCACCTTGCCATTTTTAAGGTATAATGACAAAGGAATAAGCGTAAGACCTTTTTGAGCAACCTGTTGGCTTAATTTAAGGATTTCGGACCGGTGCATTAACAGTTTTTTAGGGCGCATGGGATCGGCATTGAAAATATTGCCTTTTTCGTAAGGACTGATATGCATCCCATAAACCCATAACTCGCCATTGCTCAGTGCGGCATAGCTGTCCTTTAGGTTGCTACGCCCCATCCGTAGGGATTTGACTTCTGTTCCGTGGAGTACCAAGCCGGCTTCGTAAGTTTCAAGCACAGAGTAATCATGCCGCGCTTTGCGGTTTTGTATTAACACCTTAACGCCTTTTGGCGGCATAAATACTCCTCCAAACATTTCTTTATCTAGTTTATTATACCATACAGTAGTGCTTTAGTCCATACAGAAGGTGATCGGGCTGTGCTTTAGAAAGATCATTCAACCATTAAAAGAAACATCTTTCATTCTAAAGATACAAATTTGCGTGGCTGTTCAACAATCGAAAAAACCAGCATAAATGAATTTTCTATAAAATATGACATCCGTTCTCAGAAATGAATTTTACAAAGAAATGGTTAAGAAATCAATCGGAAACATTTAACCTTTTGCACAAAACATAGACCTTTGGTTACAAAAAATATATGCTATAATAAATCATCTATGCCAATTTGGCAAATAGATTTGGCACATTGTACTATGAGTCGAAATCGGGGAGAAAAAAGCATGAAAAAGTCCGGAACTGTTGAAAGCAAGTTGGGTGGAAACATCCGTATCTTTTTGTGCGCGGTGTTGGTGCCGGTTATTACACTGTTTGTCATTGAGCTGTTGAATCAACAAGGCATAGTAGAGGTTATCCGGTGGGCGGCAGCGCAACCTATGGCTTTTTTGTGGAACCTGTTGTTTGCTGGATTATGTTTCTGGGGAATTTGGTTGATGATAGGCAGGGCTTTTGTGGCCACGCTGATCTATTCAGGAATTAGTTTGGCGATTGGTATTGTAAATCATTATATGTATGTGCTCAGAGCTGAAGTGTTGCTGCCCAACGATGTGCTTAACTATCGCGCGGCAATGTCGATTGTGCCCAATCTAACCATTTGGGTAACTTGGCAGGCGGTGGTAGCAGTACTGATAACCGGAGCGATGGCGTTTGGTGTATTTAAGATTAAGGTGCCTAAGCTGCGGCTTCATCGATTGTGGATTCGCCTGATTGCGGGAATTTTGGTGATTTGCTGCGTATTTGGAATGATTATTGAAACCTGGGGCCGTCGTTCTTTGTTAAACCGGGTATTAGATGAACACCCCGGCTCTCAAGCGGCCAGTGTGGTGCAGTATAGAAAATATGGCTTTAACATGGCCACAGCAGTAAACCTGCGTACCCTCCTGGTCGAAAAACCTTATCTGTATTCTAAACGCTTGGTTAATCGCTTGGCAGAATTTGACAATTATAGCTATGAAGCTGCCGATGTGGATGTGTTGCCTAATATTATTGTAGTCATGGGAGAAGCGTGGGCGGATAGCCGTTTGCTAAACAAGAATATTGCCTTCTTAGAGGATCCCTTTGAGCCCTTGGATACGGTGAAAACTGGTACTATTTTGGAAGGTGATTTGTTGGTTAGTGTTTATGGGGGCAACACCTGCAACACGGAATTTGAGTTTCTCACAGGCAGCTCTATGGCTCATTTGCCGCTGGGCTCCATACCATATCAGCATTATTTGAAGAAAGATCGGGTTTATGGTTTGGCCGATGTTCTTAAACAGCTGGGATACCAAACAACTGCGGTGCACTCCTACGAGGGCGATTTTTGGCACCGGGATGAGGTATACCCCAAGATGGGTTTTGACGCTTTTTATGCGATGGACACATTTGAGGATCCGCAACTGAAATACCAATACATATCCGACGAGGACGTCTACAAAAAAATTGTGGAAGTATATGAAAACAGCAATCACGAACAACCATTTTTTTGCTTTTCGGTAACAATGCAAAACCATGGCACCTATCGTGGGGAAGACTTTTTCCGGGATTATCCGCTGGAAGTGTCGGAAGAAATTGATGGTGTAGAGTTAAACGAACTAAAAACCCATACGGCCGGTGTCAAGGATACGGCTCAGCTGGTGCGCGACTTGATTGATTATTTTGATGCTACAGGCAAGCCGACGTTGATTATAGGATTTGGAGATCATCATCCGCGCTTGGCAGTGGAACCGGATTCAGCAGGGAGTCCGGGTGCGCCTGAAGATGAAGCAGAATATGAAATAAAAAAATATTCAACTCCGCTGTATATGTGGAACAACTATGGGGTTGAATTTGAACCTTACAAACTGATGGGCTCCAGCTTCCTCGCGAGCAATCTATTGAAATATGCGGGGATAGAAGCGCCCGACTATTTCAAGCTGAATTATGAGGCCAATCAGCTAATTGACGGTTTCAATCCTTTCGTAATGCGGGATGCGGAAGGGAACGCCTTGCTGAACCCTACGAAAGTGAGCGCGCCTTTGCTGTCGGAGGCGATCAAGAATCTGAAACTAATGCAATATGATATGGTCTTTGGAGGGCAATATGCGGCAGATGCCATGTATGCAGTGCCTGAACAAAACTTTGCTCCAAATGATATTTGGGGATGATCCTTGCTCTACATAGCCCTACGGCTAGAGACCGGTCTTTTGTAGTGATTTTTTGATTTGGTTTTCTTGCTTGAGAAAGTTTGATTAATTTTCGCACAAAAAGCAATCATTAACCCAATGCTAACAAATCGGGGGTATGATATAATTACTTGCCTTTTAGAGTAACGCATATTTTCATCGGAACGGAGTAAGATAATCGATGCATAGCTTTTCCCATCTGCGAATGGGCAGAATTTTGCGCCGCGAAATTGTACGCCGCGCACATGCAGTACCGAACAGGGTAGCATTTTTGTTGGGCAACATCAGGCCGGATTTATCCATCAAGTATCGCCGCATTGGTCACACGAGAAAAGAATCCTATGAGTTTTTGTTGCAGGAAATTCGCGAACTGGCACAAATTCCTGTATATGGCTTTTGTGGAATACGTTATTCCATGCGTTTGGGTATTCTTTGCCACTATTTGTGCGATTATTTCTGTGTGGTGCATAGGGACGACTATGAGGGAACGCTGCGCAATCATCTAAAATACGAAAAGGTGTTGGATTGTTACTTTCGCGAACATAAGCAGTCTATTGTGTCCTCTGCAACCGAAGAAGAGTATGATCTGTCGGTTGACTCTAAGGCCATAATAGGCGAACTTACTCGCACTCACGACGAATATTTGGGACAAGGGCAGCATAGCTTGAATGACGACGTCGCTCAAGCCCTGCGTGCCTGTATAGCCCTTACGCACCGTTTGGTCGCCTTGTCGATCGAGGCCGGGTACGAGCCGGTTTTTGCCTGAGTTTGGACTGCTACTTGAGATTTCATTTAACAAAAGGCACCGCAGAATCTGCGGTGCCTTTTTTCATATTTCATTACCCTAAGATGTCATTTGCGTACAAAGGAAACTGTTTGAGCATATT
>CAYFTL010000073.1:0-3628 GCA_964346145.1 uncultured Oscillospiraceae bacterium
CCCTGTGCGGGCGGTGTGGCACGCAGATTCCCGGCGTATTCGCGTAGCTGCCGCCTGTGTTTGACCGAGCAAAGACCCTAAATCCTCAACCCTGAGCGACGCGGCCCACACCGCCCTCCTCACCATGACGGAGGGCCAACCAGCCGCACCGACCGAGGAGCAACGCGGGGAAACGGAGCAGCACCGCGCGAGCATCCATGAACACGATCACGGAGGTGTACGCGGGGGACACACTCGAAGGCTGAAAGTGGACCGCGCAACTAGTGGTGGCTCGTGGCTGGGCGACTCGGGCTACTACGTACTAGAGACGTCGCGCACGACCCCATTCGCGGCGCGGATCGAGGCGGGAACTGTCCGCCCACTGCGACAAACCCAGATTCATCCCGAAGTACGTCGTTATTCCACCCCAGACACGTCGGAGGTGGATGCGCGCGCCGGGGTGGTGACTACTGGTTCTGGCTCTGGTTCTGATCCCATAGCGAGCGGTGATGACCAGGCCACCCAGCCCGCCCCTGCTGCTACTGCGCTGCGGGGCGCTGCTCAAACTTTGACGGCACTGACGACTGGGCAAAACGTGGCGTCTGTGAGCACCAACGGCGCGGTTACTTACTACACGACGTTGGCGGATGCGTTCACTGCTGCGACGGATTGTGACACCATCACGCTGCTCGCCGATACGACGGTCACAGGCCAAATCATCGAAGTCAGCAAGACCATCACCTTTGATCTGAACGGGCACACGGTGACGCTCACTGATCAGGACAACAATTTGGCGTACTTTCGGGTCACCAGCGGCGGCAACCTCAATCTTGTCGGTGACGGCACGCTTGACGGTCAGTCTCGCGCAGTCCAGCTTCGCGGCGGAACAACTGGCTCAAGCACCACCGTGACCGTGGGCAGCGGCGTGACGCTTCAAGGTCAGTGGCCGCTCTTCTTGGCGTCGAACGACGGCAATAACAGCGGGATGGTCGCCAATGTTTGCGGCACGATCAAAAGCGCGTCTGGCGGAGCGGCAGTACACGTGAATGGCACTGTGACCAGCGCCAATGCCAATCCTTTGCCGCAGATCACGATTGATGGTGCAACCCTCGAAAACGGCGAACTGGGTGCGTACCTCGCCGGCGAGGCGAACGTCACGATCAAGAACTCAACGGTGAAGGGCACGTCGGTTGGTATCGAGATTCGCGCCGGTTCGCTGACCCTGGAGAACACGCCAGTCACTGGTGGTGCTGGTATCCCTAGTGTCGCGGCGCACGGTGGTGGCACCACGACAGAGAACACGGTTCTTGCGATTGCACAGGACGCGACGGGGAAGCCCATCAACGTTACGGTGAGTGGTGGCGCTGCGGTTTCGGTGGCCAACCCCCCAAGGCGAACACTGGCTTCACGAGTGTCGTGACTGTGGGCCTCCAGTCGGGTGAGTTCGTCGGCCAGATCATCTCCACGAACGAGGCTGACACGAACGCCCCTGTAACCGGTTTCGTTGCCGGTGATTTATCAAACGGTTCGCTGCTTCCCGCTTAATCAGGGCCCGGGCTTAGTGCCAGCTGCACGATGCGTTTCCATTTGGCGGTTCCTGTGCGGCTGGTGGCTGCTGGCACCGCCTCCCGTAGTTGAGCTTCCCCGGGGTGCGCGCCAAGGCTGTGGGGCTGTTAAGAGCTGCTGCCTGTGACTTCTACTATGTTGGCTATGACCGACACGGCTGTTGTGCTGCCGCCTATCTGGGTGTCATAGTCAAGAGCTCCGACAATTTGTACGCACATTGTTACGAGGTCGTCAGTGACGACGGTTTTGACGATCTCGGGATCAGCGATGACGATGGTGTTGACGTCGTAGTCGTACCATGCTTCTTTCCATTCTCCCGAAGTATCTGCTCGGAATGCTTCTGTGCCGGTTGATGCGTCGGCTTGTGTCACATACCCGTAGATGACGTATTTTTCGCCGGCGTGTGAGTCGGGGTCTTTCTCAATTAGTTGCCAATCACGATCGCTGATTGCTGAGTATGTGGCGGGATCTAGGCGAGCTGCTTCTTCGGCTTGTGCAGCTGCCTCTTCTTCGGCTTTCTTGGCGGCTTCGGCTTCAGCCTTTGCTGCTTCCTCTGCGGCTTCGCGGGATTGTTGTTCGGCGAGTTCTTCCGCGGTCTGCCCGGATTCTTCTCCCACCAGGACTTCCCCGACTGCGGTTGACTGGGAGGTGTCGTCTTTGCTGCCTTGTGATGCCCCGAAGATGAAGATCACGACGATTGCGATGATGAGCCAGATCCACCATTTCTTGTACCAGGGCTTCTTCGCAACTGGTCGTGCTGGGTCCGCGTGTGGCGCTGCTGTGTCGCTCATGCCCACGATTGTATGACGCTGATGTGATGGCGTCTTCAAAATGGGTGAAGTCTCTGCTGCTCCCTTGAGCGGTGTCCGCGCATCAGACTAGCACGATAGCGCAAGGGCAGCATCCTTGGGTGTGTCGCCGGATGCCGGTGTGAGCAGGTCACGCATTGAGTACTTCTTCGGGTTGCCGTGACCCCGGATCTTGCCTCGGGACTCCCACTAGTACACGGTCTTCTTCGACATGGGGCGGCCCGTGGCGGGTTTGACGGATTGCACTGCGGGACCGATAGTCAGACGCTTGTCTGGGAGGTCATCAACTGAGGTAAGAATTGCGGGTGGCTCGACGTAGCCGGCGAGCCGCTTCAGGTGGGGCAGCACGCGGTTGAGGTCCTCGATCATGGCGGGCGCGTACTCCCACTGTGAGAGGTGGGGGCGGTGTTGCTGGTAGATGGCTTGGATCGCGGGCCAGGGGCGGCCTGGTGGTATCCGCCAGGCCGGGTCGATGTGCTGCATGATGTGCCACTCCCACGCGTAGATCGCCTCGCGGCCTTCATCGATTGCGTCGCGTAGTCCGAGGCTGATCTGAGGTGTGGATTGGGGTTGTGGGCGGCGTTGGATCGCCTTTCTGGGTCGTGCTTCTCCGGCGAATCTGCGTCCGCGATCGGCCATGAGTCCGCAGAGGTCGTTAGTTTGTGAGCGGAGGACGATAGGGGCTGTTTGGCAGACGGTTTATCCCGAGGGTGGGTAGCGGCTCGCCAGCGATGGGGCGGGTGGCGCGGAGTGTTTCGGGCATGCTCTGGGCGCTTCGGTGCTCTCGGATTTAGGGCTGCTGCACACGCAGGGGCGTGGGTGTGCGCCCAATCCACCCGTGTGAGGCGCAGGGTTACTACTACATGTGGGGGTAGTAGGGATGTCATACCACTACATGTAGTGGTAATGGGGCTGATCGTGGCGTGTCATAGACACGGGCGTCTCGTGCTCATAACGACGCCCGACGGAAGGAGGTGAACACAATGGCCAAAGGCAGCTATCGCTCTGCGAAAACCGGACGATACGTAACCGAAAGGTATGGGAAGGGCCACCCAGATACGACAGTCAAGGAATCGAAGTAGAGCCTCATCCTTGATGACACAGGCCAGGTGGCCCTGCGATTGGATTCTAGTTGCGGGGCCACCCTCTTTGCTGCTGTTCAGCGCATGTCACTCCGATTGGGGCCATTGGCCGAAGTCCGGGATCATCCCCGCCTGCGCGTGGAGCAACCCACGAAGCCAAGTGAGTGGAGCCGACGGGACTCGAACCCGTAA
>CAYFTL010000074.1:0-114 GCA_964346145.1 uncultured Oscillospiraceae bacterium
TGCTTCTGCCGGTTCGGTGGGCGCGTTGCTTCTGCCGGTTCGGTGGGCGCGTTGCGTCTGCCGGTTCGGCAGAGAGGACATACATGACGGTTCGGGCGGGTTCGTTCGGATGTG
>CAYFTL010000074.1:214-3455 GCA_964346145.1 uncultured Oscillospiraceae bacterium
AGGTTGTGGCGCGGTGGGGGCCTGTACGGCCTTGTTTTTGGCCACGACCTACCTTTGGAAGAAGTTGCCAGTGCTCCAGTGAAAGGTTGTGGCGCGGTGGGGGCCTGTACGGCCTTGTTTTGGGTCGTGATCTGCCACGACGTGCTGTCGGGAGGCGGTGAGTTCGTTTGGATGTGAGGTTGTGGCGCGGTGGGGGCCTGTACGGCCTTGTTTTTGGCCACGACCTACCTTCGGAAGAAGTTGCCAGTGCTCCAGTGAAAGGTTGTGGCGTCCCAGTCGCAATCCTGGTCGATTTTCGTTCGTAGCACGCTGGTAGAGCTGTTGGGTTGCGCTGGTGGGTCGCGCCGGCAAAGCTGGTGGGTCGCGCCGGCAAAGGTGTCAGGACTTTCTGCTTGGTCTTGACCTGCTTCCTAACCATCCGTGCCTGGCACCTAAATCAGTGTGGCGCTGATTCTGGTTGTCAGGTCTACTCGGGGCAGGCCCCGGTCTCTGTTTGGGCTTCGCTCTGTTCCGGAGGGAGGGCGACGGGGCCGCAGCCGAAGCAGCCCGGAAAGCTGCCGTACGAGGCAATAAGAGCGGCGTCCATTTTTCGACCGGACTTGACGACTGTTTCTTACCTAAAAAGGGGAAAACCCCTACCTCAAGAAAGAGGGGGGAACCCTACCTAAGAAGGGGCCCTACTTCAAGAAAGAGGGGGGAACCCTACCTAAGAAGGGGGGCCCTACTTCAAGAAAAAGGGGGGACCCTACCTAAGAAAAAGAGGGGGGAACCCTACCTAAGAAGGGGGAAAACTCCTACCTCAAAAAGGGCGGGAAAAGACTTCTTAGTCCGCCGCTCGGCGCGAATCTCCATGCTATTCTAAGCCGGTTGCGGCGGCCAGCGAGGGGAGCGTTATGGCTGGCTTAACGACGGGCGATGAGAGTCCGGTCGACCCTCAAGAGATCGAGAACCACTTGGCGTCGGTTGAGGTTGCTGTCCCGTTGGCGTCGGTTGAGGTTGCTGCTCCGTTGGCGTCAGTTGAGGCTGCTACCCCCTTGGCGTCGGTTGAGGCTGCTGCCCCGACGAAAGCCTCCGGTCACTTGTGGAGCCGCACCAAAGTCATCGCTTCAGGGACTTTAGCTTTGGTGGCTGCGGTCACCGGCATCATCAGTATCATTCCGATTCTCACTGCGGATCCTTCCAATGCAAAACACCTTGAGATGACAGCAACGCCGGTTGAGTCCGCTGTGACTGAGTGGGCGATTCCCCCGGCAGTCCTTCTTGATGAGGAACAGCTTGGGGAGTTCGTCGCCGCCTTCGAAGGTGCAGTGGCTTGTGATTCCAGCGGCGCCAACTGGCTCGCGCAAAATGGGACCCAAGTCCAACGCCACTTCTCTTTGTCAGTGCGCAACACCGCTAAAGAGGGGCCAATGTTGGCACTAAAGGACTTCCGTTCGACGACCGCGGGTGAGTCTGAACGGGGCCCAGTTAGCACGCTGTTTCGGTGTGATCCCTCCGGGGTTGTCCCGCAGTCAGTGACTTACGCGAAGCTGCTGGCAGACGACCCTGGCGCGGTTGCTTCCGTGATTCGATTGGAGGCCGGGGCCGCCCCAGGTTCCTCACCGATCATTCCACTGAGCTTCAACCTGGCACCCGGCGAAACAGGGGTCATCCCGGTGGATCTTTACTCACGCAACCCAGTTTCTGGGGCCATTCAGACGACTGTGGTCACTTCCGATGCGCGTCTCGATCTCGAGGTTGAGGGCAGTGAGTTCCAGATGCCTGCGCTCTTGTTCTCCGGTGACATGTACTTGGTTGTTGGCCCTGAAGGACTCGAGTGTCAACGTGTCGACCGTGGAGCACTCGAGTCGTGCAGCCTGCAAGAACTCCACGATGAACTAGTGGCGGCGACGAAACAAACGGAGGAATCGTGGTCCAAGGATCCCAAACAAGCAACCTAGTGGATGGTTCGAAGCCGAAGCGGCCCCTGATGACTCTGCTGGCGGTCGTAGGTGGAGTCGTTACGGCCGCGGCACTCGGAGTGACCTTGTACAACCACTTCTCAAGCAGGTCCTCATCAGCCGAAACATTGGTTGTTCAGGAAGCCCCAACGTCCTTGGCACAGTCTGAGCCCGCGGAGGCAGAGGAGGAGACCCAGGAGCAGTTCCGCGTAGTGGGCGTAGCTCAACTACAGACAGCTGACCAGGTTCTGTACGCGGGGTCGTGGCGGATTCCCGTCGACGCACCCATAGAGACCTTTCCTCTGGAACTCACGCCAGGTCCGAACGGGTACGTGCAGAGCTGCAGTGCCGAGCAGCTCGCGTGGCTTACTGAGTACGCAACACCGGTGGAGATGCCCGGCGGCGATCTCAGCTCTGACTTCCGGACGGTTGTTCGTAACGACGCGACTTCAGGTTCTGCTCTGTCCCTTGGAAACCTACGGTTTGAGGGAGTCGAGGCCTCTGCAGATCCGGTCATAGCGTTCGAGTGCCCGGGGGGGGGCGGTGTCGGTGGCGGTGGCTCTCAAGGGATCGCGCTCAACGTGGATGGGTCCCCAGCAGTCTCTGTAGCAGACCAGTTCGGGTACGGGTTTCAGGACATCCCTGAAGGGGCCCCAGCCACCATAAACTTGCAGCCAGGCGAAGAGCTCAACATCATGATCCTCCGAGATGGTCTTGTGGACACTTCTCGTCAGTACGAGGGACGGCTGCTAGCAGACGTGCTTGACGGGAGCGGTGAGACGGTGGTCCTGTACGACAACATGCTGTTTGCGAGAGCTCCGGAACCCGGGTACTTCGTCGGGTACTCCAAGTCAGCCGAGTTTGCAGGTTCCTTCGTCTGTCAAAATGGTGAGGGGATCACGCGGGACACTCCCTGGCAGGAGTACCCGTCCCCCTATTACTGCACATTAGAAGAGGCAGCAGCACTGCTCAGGAATGCTGCCGCGTCCAGCACGCGATAGAGAAGAAACCTGCGGCTAGTCGGCGCTTTTCCAGGCGGCGCGGACCGCGCCGAGAGCGTCATTGAGGCTCGCCCCGGTTGTTCTCGTGGCGGCTGCGTGCTGCTCTGCTGCTTTCCCAGGTCGGTGTCGGCGGCAGAGCGGATAATGGGGCAGGCTGGGTCCGGTGGGGGCAGGGTAGGGCTAGCGAGAGGAGACGCGTGAGCACAGGCAAAGGGGCGCCGGCGCCGATAGCACTTGTCTACGGTAAAGAGAAAACCCTGTCGGAGCGGGCCGTGAGCGGGTGGCTGCGGCAGGTTCGCG
>CAYFTL010000075.1:0-3333 GCA_964346145.1 uncultured Oscillospiraceae bacterium
GTTGAAGCGCTCTTCACTCCGGTTACCTTCAACTACTATGACCAGCTGAATGGGTACGAGTTCCTGAAGTCTCTGGGGATCGGCCACCACTTCTACCAGGGTCGCTGGTACGAAGCTCTCGACGAAGTTTTGGAGCTGGACAAGAAAACGATCCTGCACATTCCCAGTGTCAACAGCGGAGAATCCACCAAGGACAAGATGGAGGAAGTTGGGCACATCCTTGACACGATAGGGGAGGTTCAGAGTCAAGACTCGGAGACGGGAATCCTCACCGTCAAGCGCCGTGACAACGGTGAGCTATTGCGTGTGGCGGACCTAGTCGATGATGTGGACCTAGCTCAAAGATCTAAGACTCTCGCGTACCTGATGGAGGAAGCTTCCAAGGACCCAGACGCCGTCGACGTCATCATCGCGCTCGGGATGGCGAAGGAAGGGTTTGACTGGCCGTTCGCCGAGCACGCGTTGACGGTCGGATATCGCGCCTCTTTGACAGAGGTCATCCAGATCATCGGACGGGTGACACGTGATAGCGAAGGCAAGCACCACGCGCAGTTCACGAACTTGATCGCGGAACCGGACGCGACTCAAGATGACGTGAAGGTAGCCGTCAACAACATTCTGAAGGCCATAACCGCCTCGCTTCTGATGGAGCAGGTCCTCGCTGAGAACTTCAACTTTCGGACCAAGGTCGGAAACGACGACGCACCCAAGCCCGGCGAACTCCACATTGAAGGCTTTAGGGAGCCTTCCACGCCCAGGGTCAAACAGATCGTCGAGACGGACCTAAACGACCTTAAGGCGACGATCCTTCAAGACGACTCTTTCGCCCGCGCTGCCTCGGGCGGTTTGGACCCTGAGGTCTCGAACAAGGTCCTGATCCCGAAGATCATTCGTGAAAAATACCCGGACCTAGATGAGTCTCAAGTTGAAGAGCTTCGTCAGCAGATCGTGGTGGACTCTGTGATCAAGAACGGAGAAGTAAGGACCGTTGGGGACCTCAGGTTCATCAAGATGCAGGATAAGTTCGTGAACGTCAACGAGCTGAACATCAACCTGATCGACAAGGTCAACCCTTTCCAGCGGGCGTTTGAGATTCTGTCAAAGTCTGTGACACCGAACGTCCTCCGCGTAGTCCAGAATGCGATTACCGCGACGCGTGTCGACGTCACGGAGGAGGAAGCGCTTGTCACGTACCCAAAGATCAAGGATTTTGTTCGCTTGAACGGTCGGAAACCAGATCTGCGGAGCGATGATCCGGTAGAAAAGCGCTATGCCGAGGTCTTGCTTTGGTTGCAGAAGGAGAAGGCGAACCGAGCTGCGCAACAGGCCGAGCGTGAGAGACGGGGTGAACTCCTCTGAACCCCGGCATGCAAGGAGAAGATCTGCCCGAATACGGAAGCCTGCAGGAAATCTTCGACACTAACGACGAGCTTCTAGAACTCCCCGAGAAACCCGCACCTCTAACGAACATCGACAGACTCGAGCGTTCCTTCCTAGAGATCGTCGAGTTCGTTCGCGAGCAAGGTCGGGAGCCCGACCCGACAACCACGGAGATAGCTGAAAGAAGATTAGGGGCTCGGCTGGTGGGGATACGGGCTAACCCGGAAAAGGTGGCGGCTCTGACAGGCCTTGATGAACTCAACCTCTTTGTAGAGCCAGAACCGCCTGAGACACTCGACGATCTCTTCGACTTGGATGGGAGCGACGGTGGGCTCGACTTGCTCAGTGATGAGTCCGGCATCCTTGACACTACAGATCTCCCGGCACCACGCCGCCGCCATAACGAGACTGGCCCGGGCGCGCAACGCCACAAGAGCGAGGATTTTGACCAGTTTGAGCACTTGTTCAAACAGAAGCACGACGAGTTGGAACACGGAACTTCCGAGGCCATCCCTTTTAACGGGAGTCAGAGGATCGTTCCAGGGGCATTCTTCTTGCTCCGAGGCATGATGGCTTTCGTGGCGGAGGTTCATGACGCCGAGTACAAGACCACCACTGTCCGGGAAAACAGGCGTGAGCGACTCAGGCTGATCTTCGAGAATGGCACGGAGTCTGCAATGTACCGTCAGTCCTTTGCAATCCGGCTCCTGGAAGACTCGACGGCGAGGGAGGTAGTGGACGCGGACTACCAGGCGATTCTTGAGGATGACGTCTCCACAGGCTGGGTGTACGTTCTGCGCTCGCTCAGTGAAGACCCTCAGATCGCTGAGCTCGAAAACCTCTACAAGGTCGGGTTCACAAAGCGTCCAGTGGAGGAACGCATCGCCAGCGCAACCAGAGAGCCGACCTATCTTATGGCTCCTGTGGAGGTCGTGGAGACTTACCGGACCTACAACATGAGAGCCTCGTCTCTGGAACATTTGCTCCACCGCGTTTTCGCTGGAGCCCGGTTGAACATTAGCCAGACCGGCCTCGACGGGAGGCCTTACGACGTCACCGAGTGGTTCCAGGTTCCTCTACACGCGATTCGCGAAGCTGCCGAGATGATCGTGAGCGGGGAGATCGTCAACTACAGCTACGATGCCCAGTCCCAAGAGTTCGTTCCCAACTGAGGTGTCCCGTCTTCGGTGGCATCCCGGCGCGGTCGCAATGCGTCCAGATGGCAGTGCAAGGTAGCGTGAGGACTGGTCGCTGTCTCTAACGTAGGAGGAAACGTGGAGGTCGAGTCGATGCCTGCAGGCGCTGTCCCTACGCTTGAGGAGTTCCGGCCTGTGGTGTTGGAAGTCCTCAAGGACGGAAATCAACGGTCGCTCACTAGCCTTCGTGAGCGCGCGGCCGAGGTTGTGGGACTGTCTGAAGAGGCGCGAGCCCAGGAGGTCCCCTCAGGCCAGCTGCGCTACGTCAACAGGATCAACTGGGCTTGTTCGACCCTCACCAGCGCGGGGCTCCTAGACCGCCCCAAGCGTGGCTGGTACCAAATAACGGAGCAGGGACGTGAGGTTGCGGATCGCCGCCTCAGCTCCTACACCGAGCAGGAGATGATGGAGTGGCCTGCCTTCCGCGCGCACCAGAATGAGGTAGCGCAGCGGAAGGCTGACGAGGGCATCGCGCTCTCGGAGCCTTCGACACCCGCGGACCCCGTGGAGGTCATCGAGGAAGCTGCCCAAACGTTGACTGCGGAGGTTGAGACCGAACTCCGTAGGCGGCTCCAAGCCTCCTCACCGGAGTTTTTCGAGAAGGCGGTAGTCGAGTTGCTGTGGGCGATGGGCTATGGAGGAGCCCATGGACAGAAGCGGCACGTGGGCAAGACCGGAGATGGGGGGATCGACGGAGTCATTGACCAGGATGCACTCGGCCTGCAAAAGATCTACGTCCAGGCGAAGCGCTACGGCG
>CAYFTL010000076.1:0-2820 GCA_964346145.1 uncultured Oscillospiraceae bacterium
TTCCGAACCTGGCCTCTGCTTGCAAAGAAGCCTTTGCTCTCGTTAGCAGCATCGGCTGCTCTGTTGGCGCCCCCAGGGGACTGCTGCACGTTCGGGTGACATCTGTTGTGGCTAGTTTGAAGGCTGGCCTGAGAGGATGTTGTTATGCCTACGAAATACCCCGATGAGTTCCGCGAAGACGTGGTCCGTGTTGCCACTAACCGGGAACCGGATATGACCTTGGCGCAGATCGCCAAGGATTTCGGGATCCATATCGGCACGTTGGATAAGTGGATGCGCCGAGCCCGTATCGAGTCTGGTGAGCAGGAGGGTGTCACGATCGCTGAGTCTGCCCAGTTGCGAGAACTCAAGAAACGAAACCGCCTGTTAGAACAAGAAAACGAAGTGCTGCGGCGGGCGGCAGCTTACTTGTCTCAGGCGCATCTGCCGGGAAAAGGCTCTACCCGCTAGTTAGAGAGCTCGCCGCAGACGGGATCCCTGTCTCGGTGTCCTTGCGGGTTCTGAAGCTCTCCAGGGCCCCTTATTACCGGTGGCTCAAAAACCCAGTGACCGACTCGGAGTGGGTGGAAGCTAAGCGGGCTAACGCCTTGTTTGACGCTCACCGGGATGATCCTCAGTTCGGGTACCGCCTACTGGTTGATGAAGCCCGCGAAGCGGGAGAACCTATGTCAGATCGGTGTGGGTGGAAGATCGCCTCCCAAAACCACTGGTGGTCATGCTTCGGGAAGAAGCGCAGGCACGCAGCCAAAAAGGTTGGGCCCCCAGTCCACGATGACCTGTGTGCTTACCAGGACGCTCACGGGGTGGTACGGCACAGCTTCAGGGCCCAAGAGGCCAACGAGTTGTGGCTTATCGACATTACTGAACATCCCACGCGGGAAGGCAAGCTTTACTTGTGTGCTATCAAGGACGCCTACTCCAAGCGGATTGTGGGCTATTCCATGGGAAACAGGATGAAAGCATCCCTCGCAACCCAGGCTTTGAACCACGCGGTGCTCATGCGCACCGGCACCGCCGGTTGCATCGTGCACTCCGATAGGGGATCTCAGTTCCGTAGCCGCAAGTTCCGCCGCGCCCTAACCCACCACCACCTGGTCGGATCCATGGGCCGCGTCGGTGGAGCCGGAGACAACGCCGCAATGGAATCCTTCTTCGCACTTTTGCAAAAGAACGTGCTCAACCAGGGCGTTTGGGACACCCAAGACCAACTCCGGACCGCAGTCACTTACTGGATCGAACGAACCTACCACCGCAGACGTAGACAAGCAGGCCTGGGAAAGTTGACACCCATCGAATACGAAACAATCATGACCACTGCTGCCCCCATTGCAGCGTGACTAGGAACTGTCACCTAACCGTGCAGCAGTCCCGTTTGTTCCCAACTCACCGACAGCCAAGCCCACGACGCGCTTGTCTACTACTTCGGGCGGCAACCAACCCCCGCCGAGGAACGTCACTTCAACGCCTACCAAGTTTTTGCTGGTTGGGCGTGGTACGTGTGGTCGCTTGCTAAAGAAGCCGAAGGGGATCACGTGGGGGAATGGAAACACATCTACTACCAGGCAGCCGCCACCAACATCAACAAAATGCTCCAGGACTACCAAGACAGCAGCACCCAAGGAACCCCCGAAACGCCCCCAATCGGCCAGCAGAGCAAAGAAATCAGGCAAGCACCATGAAATACGGCATCGGTAGTGGCGCCCTTTGGGGCCTAGACACAGTAGTTCTCAGCATCGCCCTAGTCATGATCCCCTTCCTAGGATCAACACAAGGCGCCCTAACCAGCGCCTTACTCCACGACGTCTCAGCCGCACTGATCCTCTTGGTCTACATGGGAATCCGCCGCAGACTCAAAGACACAGTTGCCGCACTGAAAACCAAGAGCGGTCGCGCAGTCGTGGGAGCCGCCATCTTAGGAGGCCCCCTAGGTATGGCCGGCTACCTTATCGCCATCGACAACATCGGTCCCGGCTACACCGCAATCATCTCCTCTTTCTACCCCGCCTTTGGGACCTTCCTGGCCTACGTGTTCCTACGCGAACGCATGAAACCACGCCAACTCATCGCCCTGGCCGTAGCCCTAGCCGGCATCGTCCTAATCGGGTGGAGCTCAATGGACGCAGAAGTACCCGGCAACCCCCTGCTCGGCATCATTGCCGCAGGGGCCGCCGTGATCGGGTGGGGATCAGAAGCAGTCATCCTGGCCTGGGGAATGAGAGATGACGCAGTAGATAACGAAACCGCCCTACAAATCCGCCAGACCACCTCAGCCCTGGTCTACGTCCTGATCATCGCCCCCATCTTCGGGATCCTCGGCTTCACCGCCAAAGCCATCACCACCCCCGCCGCAGGAGTAGTCTTCCTAGCCGCCATCGCCGGTACCGTCTCCTACCTCTTCTACTACAAAGCCATCAACCAAATCGGGGCCGCCAGAGGCATGGCACTCAACATCTCCTACTCCGCCTGGGCCATCATCTTCGGCCTCATCCTCCTCAGCCAAATCCCCAGCACACTAGAAGTCACCGCCTGCATCATCATCCTCATCGCCACCACCCTCGCAGCAACAGCAAACTGGAACGACCTCAAACCAGGCGCCCGTGCCGCAACCCAAAACCGCTAAGTCCCCGAAAGTGTGAGTCCCGTTCCGGAACCGTCCTCTACGGGCAAGCCACGCGTCGGGCGGGCCAGACAGAAACTTCTTCGGGTCTGAGAGACAATGGGGCAGGCAGCAGCCAGCGACCGGCGAGACCGACGCTCCTGCCCACCAACTTTTAGGAGGACGCAATGCCGCACCGCGACGGGATGCATATCGACGAAGAG
>CAYFTL010000077.1:0-2675 GCA_964346145.1 uncultured Oscillospiraceae bacterium
AGCGCTACGGGACCTTCAGGGCGTCGTTGAGGTCGAGGTCAACCTGATGCCCGACACAGCCGTCATTGACAAGGAACTGACAGAAGAAGAAAAGCGACAGCTGCGAGACGCGGTTCAGCAGGCTGAGCACTTTGAGTCGGAGGCTGGGGCGGCGGGAACTCGGACTGATTGTCGCACGATCCCAGCGGTAGCAAACGGACCTCTGAAAGTCACAGAAGCGCGGCAAGAGTGGGCCGTCGATGGGACTGGCGTCACGGTCGGGATCCTTTCCACTACTTACGATGAGGACTCGGGAGCCCGCACGGACGCTGCGGAAGACATCAGAAGAGGATTGCTTCCCGGGAAGGGAAATCCCTGTGGCTACACCCAGACGGTGAGGGTCCTCAATGAGGGGGATGCTCCCGACTACCTACGCAACGATGAGGGGCGGGCGATGGCTCAGGTAGTCCACGGAATCGCGCCCGGAGCTAGCATCGTCGTTGCGACTTTGGGTCAAAGCCAAGAAGAGACTGCTCAAAATGTTTCTGACCTGGTGAAAGCTGGCGCCGACGTGATCGCTGATGACATCTTCTGGTCGAATGAGCCTTCTTTCCAAAAGGGTGTGATTTCAAAGCAGGTTGACCTCGCTAAATCCAAAGGCGTGGGATATTTCGCCTCCTCAGGTAACAACAATGGGGTCCAAGAAACAGCTGGTTTCAACAGCGGTATCGGCTACCCGATTGGCCGCCACCAGAGCAACAAATACGTACCGACGAAGTGTCCGTCTTGGGTGAGGGCTCCAGAGGGTGCCACATCGTTCGACTGCATGGACTTCTCCCCGAACGGGGCCGGTGTTCCCTACGGAAACTTCCTGGGGACACCGAATGTTCAGGGAGGCATCGCTTGGATCGGTCAGATGAGCCAGGTGATTAACTGGTCGGAGCCCGTGAACGGAGTGAAGACTCAGCTGGAACTCCAGCTGTACGGAGTCTATGACTACACGAACCCCAGAACCTTCTGTTTTGGAGGAGGGTCTGCCACCTCGACCAAAGGTAGCCCCAGCGCCACGGCGAAGTGGACTGAGTTTCCAGACTGTTCGCTTCCCACCCAAGCAGACTCCTACTCGCTGGCGCTAGTTGTGGTTCGCGACACCTCGAAGCCCGGCTACGGCAGTCCCATGGTTCGGATAACTCCGTTCAACCCTTCCACAGCTGAGCGTCCGTCTTGGCGTCAGTTCCATAAGACTGAGGGAAACAACGTTCTTCAGGGAAGTCAGTTCGGGCACCACGGCGACGGGAGCAGCTGGCCAGTTGCTGCCGCGCCCTTCAACGAACCCAACAAGATCGAGGTCTATTCCTCTCTGGGTGGGAACGAACAGTGGTTCCAGCCCGTTGACGGGACGAAGGTAGCCGCGCCTTTGGCGAAGAAGACAACTCCTCCAGGCCCAGTGCTTACGGGGCTCGATGGCATCGCGACAAGTTTCTTTGGCACCTACATTTACATCGAAGGCTACTGGGACGGCTACTTCTTCTTCGGGACTTCTGCTGCGTCACCCACCGCCGCAGGTATTGCTGCTCTCGCGCTCCAGATGAACCCAAACATGGCCCCGAACCAGTTGCTCGACCTCATGGAAGACACCGCGGACAAGAGCATTACCAACCCCTACGCGGTCGCGGGGACCCCAAACAGTCGGGTGTACGGAGCTGGACTCATCAACGCTCAAGCATTCTTGAACAAGGTCGCAGCCTTGCCGAATGAGCCTTCTGTTTCGCGTTTGGCTGGTTCTTCTCGTTATGGGACGAATGATGCTGTGAACGCGAAGTTTGGTGTGAAGGGTAAGCCGGTGTTTGTGGCTACTGGTGCTGATTTTGCGGATGCGCTTTCGATTGGTCCGGTGGTGGGGATTACTGGGGGGACCTTGTTTTTGGTTCCTGGTAAGTCTGTGGATCAGAAGACTTTGAATGCGATGAAGGCGTTGTCTCCTAGCGCGGTTTACATTATTGGGGGTAGGGGCGCGGTCTCTGATGGTGTGATGGGCAAGGTGGGGTCTGCGACTGGTCGGACTCCGGTGCGGGTGTCGGGTAAGAACCGGTATGACACTTCTGAGCAGATTTTTAAGAAGTTCTTTGTGGACCAAAGCCGCCCCGTTGCCAGTGCGTTTGTGGCTACTGGTCGTGATTTCCCTGACGCGCTTTCGGCTGCTTCTGCTGGTTCTGCGCTGAAGGCTCCGGTGTTGTTGGTGGATGGGAAGAGTGCTTCTAGTTTGTCTTCTTACTTGGTGTCTTCTTTGAAGGCTAAGGGGACCTCGCGGGTGTTGATTTCTGGTGGTAAGGGGGCTGTGAACAACAC
The DNA here is from genome assembly GCA_964346145.1 of uncultured Oscillospiraceae bacterium. Classification (GTDB taxonomy): domain Bacteria; phylum Bacillota; class Clostridia; order Christensenellales; family Aristaeellaceae; genus CAYFTL01. The sequence goes on from CAYFTL010000077.1 coordinate 2,329, forward strand.
GATCCAAACCAACTTGAAGAAGTCGTTTACGGTGGAGCGGTTGTCTGGTGCTAACCGGTATGCGACTAATGCGGCTGTGAACAAGTACGTGGATGGGAAGGTTGAGTCTACTGCGCTTTCTAGTGTGTTTGTGGCTACTGGTGCTGATTTCCCTGATGCTCTTAGTGCTGCGGCTCCGTCTGGGAAGCTTTCTTCCAGGTTGGTGCTTTCTAACGGGTCTTGTATCCCTAAGCCGGTGGTGTCAGAGTGGATCACTAAACCGGGCTCCAAGGTCAAGGACGTGTACCTAGTAGGCGGCAAGGGAGTGTTGAAACAGAGCGTGTTCAACCTGACCCAATGCAAATAAG
>CAYFTL010000078.1:0-2561 GCA_964346145.1 uncultured Oscillospiraceae bacterium
TTTACTGTGGTCTTTCTTTTTCTCAAGTGTCCAACTTCATTTTACAACCAACCATCTTTATTTTCATGCCCTTATAAATTCCCGGATTGGCATGGAAATCAAACTCTCTATTGATCTTCATGCGAGTTTCGGGTACAATAAGAGCATAAAAGTCAAGTAGAGGTGGCAGCTTGGCAGTGCCTGAAGAACTGCAATCAATCCTAACGAACAACGGTGGTACGGTGACGATCGCCCAAGCACACCGGTGCGCAAAATAAGAAACGCACACGGTGTGCACAATAAAAATAGGCTCGGCTTCCTATATACACTGGGTTTTGAGATCCGCCTCTTTCATGGTTTTTTGATTAATCCTACCACCTAGGTAGAGCACATCGTTCACATCGATGGGGTCACTGGTTCGAGTCCAGTGCAGACCACCAAAAAACCGCCCAAATCGGGCGGTTTTCTTATGCATTTCGCACAAAAACCGCCCCTTCATCTATCGATGTGAACGGTGTGCCTGCGGGCGTTTTTGTGTTAATTCTTGCGAAATATCATCCGGTGCAAGCAAACTGTTCACATCGAAAATGAGTGCTGCGCAGGTTGGCGGCATAGCCCACTTCTGTCGTCTTACCAGTTTTCATGGACAGAAGCAGGATCAGCGCATACGCATTTTTCTCCAAAGACCATAAGGATACCCTCTCCCTATCCGTCGTGTTGATGTGAACGACATCTTGTAAACTGGTTGACTCTTGAAATATTGAACCGTGGGTATGTACCCTATTATTATGGCACAGCTTCCTCTAACATCGCATCCCAGCGAGTTGCGCACCGCGTAGGCTATTATCCTGCTTGGGTATGTGCGTATAAGGGCAAGTTTGATGGACTGGAATCCGCCTGAGGGTGTCCCAGCCTCTTGGATTGTACCGTTTCGAGACAGTCTGACCAAAAACCGCCTGTGTTAAGGCGGTTTTCTTTCATGTAATATCACAAAAACGACTCTTAATCATAGAAGAGATAATCGCGTGCCTTCGGGCATTACTTATATGCTCAACTCGTCCGACCATGGACTATGGGTAGGCTCATTTCTTGGCGCCCGCGGATTCGCGCTCGCTCACATCGAACTCGACTGTCTCTGCGCCGTAGTCAAGCAGGATTTTGCGGCTGTCTCCCTCAACAAAAGTGAAGTTGACCACGCCGCGAAAAATAGCAAACCGGTTGCCGTCGCATACAATCTTGCCGTACGCACCATCATAAGACTGCTCAAAATTCACCACGCCCGAATCACGGCGTTCCTGATCGGTCATACCGAAATAGTTGAGACCTACCAGCAAGTCACCATTGTCCCAAGTCGGATCGCAATGATAATACGCATCGTCTATACGTATCACGAGCCACATATGCTCATCCTCACTATCGACCATCTCGCCGATGAAGCGCAAGCATTCAATGCCTAATTGCTGGAGCGCAAACTCACACAGATACGTATAGCTGTGGCAAACACCGCGTCCGGTTTTCAGTGCTTGATAAATCCCAATCTCCGGATAGAGGAACATATCGTCGGAAAGATTTCGTCCATCCAGCCAATCGTAATCATATTCAATTCTGGATGCAAAGTAGCGATATACCGCCAGTGTCTTTGCGAGCTCGCTCATACCCGGATCAATGATCTCATTTAAAAGGTCGATGTATTGCGAATCGATGTATTCGCGCATTTCCTCCTGCTCCTGTGGTGTGTATGCATAGGTAAGGCGCGCGCTGCCGTGATCTTTCGTGAAGGTTAGCTTTTCCAGAAAGAAATAATACGGATTCCCTTGCAATGCACCGAATGCGCGCAGGTTGGCATCATAATCGTCCGATAGGTGCACAATCTCTGCCCTGGCAAAGACGGCGTCCACCAGCGTTTTGTATAGTCTGATGTCCTCTTCCGTCATGTACGCGCGTACATCGGCTTTGATAACATACGGATTCATCTCGGTGATGACGGTATCTTTAACCGTCTCAGCGGCTACGGGAAAAACCACCTGCAGCGTAACGAAAAACACTGCGAGTACTACGCATAGTGATCGTCTGAAATGATTCATCATACCCACATCTCCATACTTTCAGTTCCATTCATCGCCGTCGTGCACGCCGCATTCTGTGGTCAGTGCCATATGTCTGTATACTGGAAGAGTTCCTATGTTTCATTCGCCCCGACTGTCTGATCTTCCTGCTCCCGAAAGGCAAAAACTGATTTGCACACGACTGCGGTTAAAGCCTGTTGGCGCTTTATGTGGTCAATATGACCTCTCAGGTAGACAACCATACCACGGCACAAAAAAACTCCCGCAGCCCGCGGGAGTGGAGTATGTTTTTATCCTCAGGCACTCTGTCCGAGGAACTGTTCGATGGAAATCTTGAATTTGATGTGGATTTTATAGCTGTGACTGACTTCCACCCGGTCAATCAGCCTTGCGACGATCATATGTTTTGTTTCGATATTCGCTGCATCAAAGCACTCAGCCCAGGAAAGAAATTCGTCAATCTCCCTGGCACTCCAGACCTCGATGCCCTGCGCGGCAAACCACTGCACCACGAAC